>PNAS01000036.1 GCA_003169695.1 Spartobacteria bacterium | reverse complement strand
AGACCGGCGAGACGTCCCTGCCAGTTCCGCTGTTTGATGACGAGGCCGATGTGCATTTCATCGCCGGGGCGATAAACGCCGCGGTCGGTAAAGACGAAAGCATCCAGGTCTTCCGCCAGGACAGTCGTCACGCCGTCGACGTCGAAGCGCGAAAAATTCAGCATGCGATCATCGCGGGCATAGGGAATGAAACTGACGTCATCTCCCAGGCGCGCGACATAGACGACCGGCTTTTTTTCGTGCTCGTTCTTATCGACCGAGGCAAAGGTCACGCGTCCATCGGCGGAAGTTTTCGCGCTTTGCCCCGCGATTCCGTTTCGGCCCAGCAGCTCGACGGTCACGCCGGCGACTTGCTCGCCTGTTTTGATCGAGGCGACAAAAACATCACTGGTGTGATCGGCGTTTTTCTTCACCAGCAGTCCCAGGTCGCTGACGAGAATAAAGCGACTGGTGGTTGCCGACTTAATGTATTTCTTCTTGATCGGATCCCAGCCTCTGGCTTTCACGAAGAAGAGACCGCGTTCGCTGCCCCCATCCGATGGCTTTTGCAGATACTGGGAAAAATCGAAGGCGGAATAGTTCGCCTTCCATTTGTTTTGCAGACTGATCGTCTGGTCCTCGCGCGCGACCCGCGAGATATTGTCCTGGTCGAAGGAACCGTGCTTGAATTCCGGGGCCTGAAATTCACCTTCGGTCTGGCTGACCAGGTGGTTGATCTGATTGGAAAGGACCCGATCGATCTCAAACTTGATTAGCGGCACGCCGCGCGATCGGATCGAAAGTTTGCGCTCGCCGCTGAGCGCGAGCAGACCGCCATCACCCTGGATGTCCACTTCCTGCGGCAGCTCGGGGGCCGAAAGGACGTTCGTGAAATTCTCGGCGAGGTCGTAACTGCTTCGGGCGCGCAAACCTTTATCGATCCGCACGTAGAGCTGGCCGTCGCCTTCGAGCTTGAATTTAAAATGATGGTCGCGGGAATATTCCTTCTCCGTCGGGATTGCCGTGAACTTAACGACGGTTGCCTGCTCGAGGATTTCGTCGGTGACTTCCTCGGCATTCGCCCATTTTGTCTCGCCGGATTTCTCCTCAGTTGTTTCTCCGTCCTCGTCGCTGCCACTTTCTTCCTCGTCCGACTTCGCAGTCTCCTTCTCTGCGCTTTCATCGTTAGACTCGGAAGACGTTTCTTCACTCGCGTTTTCGGTGCTGGAGTCCTCATCCTTCGACGCCTCAGTTTTTTCCGGCTCACGCTTTGGCAGGAGATAGATATGCAGCGCCTTCGCCAGTTCCGCGGTGCTGATATCTGCGCTGGTTTCGACGTTGAGGATTTGCTCGGGCTCGCCCTCTTTGTTGCGAACGATGCTGCCGTCGATCGACTGGATCTTGAAGGCGGTCTCCTTTGAGGGCACCAGCGTCTTTTGCTCGACAGCTTCCTTCATTGCCGCGCCGCCCAACGCGGTGTGGAGATCCTTGTCGATCGTCACCCGCATCCAATCCTCGCTGGCGGGCAGCACGATGGGTGAGCTCCGCAGGAAGGCCTGTCGATTGTGCAGGCCGTAGACGATCGAGAAGTGCGGTGCCGGGTCGTTGGGCGCGAAGACGTTCGTGCCGCCGACCATGTTGAGCACGGCGTGTTTGTCGAGCTCGCCCGGCTCGACTGCGTGCGTCAGATCAACGGTGGCGATGACACGCTGAACCCCCGGCTCCTTGGCGTCTTCGGAAAAAACGACGCTCTTGATCTCCGCACGGAATGGTGGCGTGGAAGCTTCGTACTCCAGCTTGTCCATGCGGACTTGCGGTGGAAAAAGATTCTTATCGAAAATGATCCGGAACTTGCGATCGGCGGGCCAGTCCTGCGCGGGCGCAAAGGCAAGCTTGCGATCGTTGATCCACTTCCAGGTGCCGGGCATCGCTGGATCGAGCCGCACGTGTTGCAGCGCGAGATCCTTCAGATCTTCCAGCCGCGCGGTGGGCTCGGTGAACTCGACCGAAAGTGGCGGAAACTTAAGCTCCTTATCGAGCGGCGTGACGGGAATGGGCGCGACATTCGCATAAACTTTGTGCGGCTTCGGCTGGCGTTGATACCAGCGCCACGTCCAGAGCGATCCGCTCGCGAGCAGCAGCACCAGAAGGACTCCGCCCGCGACCAGGAACGGGTGCCCGCGGCGAAAGAGAACGATTCGGACGATGCCCCGTTGCAGCCAATGAGGCGGCGTCCAGGAAAGCTGGCCAAAGAGGGTTCGAGCGATTTTTCTTAGCAATCGAGCGAGCCAGGCGAACGGGCGGATTAGCGGCCAAAAGAATTCGAGCATAGGTAACGCCCTAAGGCGGTGACATACAGACGTTCAGTCGCACGAGTCTTGCACGCGTCCGCAAAGCCTACTTGGCCCCAGGAAGCAGGGGAAGAATGAAAGAGGTTTTTCGACAGGCTCATTGGTTTTTTTTGAGCGCAGGTTAGCTTTGGAACCAAGACACGATGAATAAACTTCGCGGCAAAAACATCCTTATTACCGGGGCGTCGCAGGGATTGGGGCGCGAACTAGCGCTGATTTTCGCGCGCGAAGGCGCGACAGGCCTTTCGCTCGTCGCCCGACACGCCGATGCCATCCAGAGCGTGCGCGACGAAGTGCGCAAGAATTCTCCGGAGACAAACGTGCTCGCGATCGAAGCCGATGTAAGCAAGGCGAAAGACATCGAGCGATTGATCGCGACGACCCTCGATGCATTCGGCGGGCGGCTTGACGTGCTCGTCAATAACGCCTCGACGATCGGTCCCTCGCCGATGCCGTACCTTCTCGATTATCCGCTGGAGGATTTTCAAAACGTGCTGAACACGAATTTGATCGGACCATTCCTGCTGACCAAGAACGTGTTGCCGGCGATGATCGAGAATGGCGGTTCGATTATTAATGTGACGAGCGATGCCGGATCGACCGGCTATCCGGGGTGGGGCGCGTACGGCATTTCAAAATTTGGAGTGGAAGGAATGTCGCAGACGTGGGCCTCGGAACTGGAAGAGACGGGTGTGCGCGTGAACTGGGTCGACCCCGGGAACATGAATACGGCAATGCATCGCGCGGCCGAGCCCGAGGAAGACCCGAGCGAGTGGAGCGATCCGGCGACGGTGACGGATGTTTTCGTTTTTCTCGCGAACGACGAGTCGAAAAAGATCACGGGCAAACGCCTGCAAGCGCAGGAGAATTGGAAGGCGGAAGTCTCGCACGATAGGCACAGCGGGCACGAAGAAGATAAGTAAATTTCCCTCCTCGATCCCTTGGTGACCGTTGTGACCTTTGTGCGAGTTTGTCGCTGTGAGCGCGCCTTTCAGTTTCATACTGCCGGAAGAGCTGAGCGCAAAGGAGCCACCGGAACGCCGTGGTCTCGGTCGCGACAAAGTGCGGCTGCTCGTGATCGATCGGGGGAGCGGCGCCGTCCAGCATGCGGAGTTCGAGCAGCTCGCAGAATTTTTGCGCAAAGGGGACCTGCTCGTTTTCAATTCCAGCCGCACGTTGCCGGCGTCGCTGGAGGCGTGTTGTAGCGGGCACGGACCGTGCCTGCAAGTACGCCTCGCGCAACATCTGCCCGACGATACCTGGCTGGCGCTCCTCGTTTGCAAAGCAGGGGATCCTTTCGGCTGCGGATTGCGTGCTGGAATGCAGCTCGAGTTCTCGCAGGAATTGACCGGCGAAGTCTTTGACCGTGATGCGCGGATTCCGCGTCTGTGGAAAATTCGTTTCTCAAAAACCGGCACCGAACTGATCGATTTGATTTATCGGATCGGTCAGCCCGTTCGCTACGAATACGTCTCGCGCCGTGGGATTTGGATTATTACCAAACCGTTTACGCGAAGGAACCGGGCTCGGCTGAGATGCCGTCAGCCGGGCGCGCCTTCACCTGGAGGGCGCTCTTCGAACTGCGCCGTCGTGGAATCGATTTTGCGTACCTCGTTTTGCATACTGGTCTGTCGTCTTATCTGGATGACGAACTCGATCGCGCTCATCTCGCTTCAGAGGAGGAATATTTTTTGAGCGAAGCCGCCGCGGAGAAAATCAACGCCACGCGTGCGCGGGGTGGGCGTGTGATCGCGGGGGGAACCACGGTGGTGCGCGCCCTTGAGTCGATCGCGGAAGCGGACGGACGCGTGCAGCCGGCCCACGCCTATACCCGTTTACATATCGCTGGCAGACATGAACTGAAAACCGTCGACGGGCTTCTCACGGGCCTGCACGAACCGGAAGCGAGTCATCTCGATTTGCTGAGCGCATTCGTCCCAGCGGAAAAAATTCACGCGGCTTACAACGGGGCGATTCAGCAGCGATATCTCTGGCACGAGTTTGGCGATCTGAACCTGATCATCTGAGCCAGTTCCGGCTTGAACGGCTCCTGGCCGAACCTAAGCTTGAGCAATGGAAGAAGCCGAAGTTCCGCTCGAGAACCTGAACGAGGAAATTCAGCACCACGCCGAGCATGGCGGAGCCCCATGGATTTCGTGGGTGGCATTAAGCACGGCGATACTTGCTGTGCTGGCGGCGATCGCCGGATTGCTTTCCGGCAGTCACGCTAATGAGGCGATGATGAATCAAATCGAGGCGTCCGATCAATGGCTCTATTACCAGGCGAAAAGCATTAAAGCGTCCGTGCTGGAGGCCAAGATGACCCTGGCGGCAGCCGCGACCGAGACGGACAGGGAAAAGGCGGCGAAGTATCAGGAGGAACAATCCGAGATCAAGCGCGAAGCGGAACACAAGCAGGTCGCAGCGAAAGCCAATTTTCATAAGCACGAAGTCTTCGCCCGCAGCGTCACGATGTTTCAAATCGCGATTGCGATTGCCGCGATTTCCGCGCTGACGAAGAAGCGTCGATTCTGGTTTGTCAGCCTGGTCTTCGGCTTGGCCGGCGTGGTCTTTCTCGTGCTTGGGTGGATGGCGCATTGATTCGATGCGCGTTCTCTCAATCGATGCTTCGCTGCGCCATACCGGCGTGGCAGTGATCGATGCAAATGGCGGGAAGCCGCGCGCGCTCTATTTCGGCGTCATTCATAACGCGACGGTGCTCCGCTCCTCCTCCTGTCTGGTCGCGATTCGTGATCGGCTCGCGGAGTTGATTCACATGCATGAGCCGGATTGCTGCGCGCTCGAATCGGTGATTTACGTGCAGAGTTACAAGACCGCGATCCTGCTGGGCGCCGCGCGTGGCGCGGCCATTCTTGCGGCGGCGGAACGGGGTCTGCCGGTCTTCGAATACGCGCCGACGCGAATCAAACAGGCCACGGTTGGGCGAGGAAGCGCGGACAAGAACCAGGTGGCATTCATGATTCGCGCGCTGCTGGGGCTGCCTGAAACACCCACGGCCGATGCAGCGGATGCGCTTGCGATTGGACTTACGCACCTGCGCTCGCAAGAAGCCGCCCGGCTCGGGGTGCCGACGGGCGCGCGCATATGAAGGACGGGTCGCGTTCCCCGCACGCCAATCCTCCGTTGTTATCGCGCTGGTTGGGCCGCGTGAGCTTCGGCGACGCGCTGGCGATGCAGGAAAAGATCGTTGCAGAAAAGCGAGGGAACAACTCGTTAGGCGACGAACTGCTGTTGTTGGAGCACGAGTCGGTTTACACGATTGGCCGTACGCCGGACCAATCGAGTCTCCGGGGCGTTGCGCACCTTCCGCATCCTCTCTTCCCGATTAATCGCGGGGGACAGGCAACCTATCACGGGCCCGGACAACTGATCGGCTATCCGATCATCGACCTGCGCCAATGCGGGCAGGATCTCCATCGTTATCTGCGTTGGATTGAAGCGTTGCTGATGGCAGCACTTGCCGAAGTCGGAATCGCAGCCAGGACACGGCCAGGTTTGACGGGTGTTTGGATTGAAGATCGAAAAATCGCCTCGATCGGCGTTGGCGTGCGGCACTGGATCACGATGCACGGGTTCGCCCTGAATGTTTGCGGCGATCTCGCGCCGTTCGATCAGATCGTACCCTGCGGAATCGCAAACGTGACGATGACTTCAATTGAAAGAGAAACTGGAATGGAACGGTCGGTTTCGGAATTCGCGTCACGAGTGGAAGAGATCGCGCTGCGATGCATCGGCGATCTGCGACGGCTAGAAGTGGCTCAACCGCTCCCGTCTGAAATTTGAGGGACACGCTCTGTCGTGTCCCATTATTCTGGACGTCGCGCGGAGATGATCTTCATTGACGTATGTCCATCCCACTCGAAGACAACGTTTCTGACATCATAGGAAAAGCGCAGCGTGGTTTGGGCGTCTCCGATAGTCAGCTTGCGGAAAGGTCCGGGGTAAGGGTGGAAAAGATACGAAAGCTGCGCGACGGAGAGTTTGATGATAATGCCGTCGAGCGTGTTGCTCCCGTGTTGAAACTGGATGCCGCTGCCCTCCGCAAACTGGCCGCTGGAAAATGGAATCCAGAATCGATTGGCGAAGTCGAAGGTCTCGCACAATTCAACACGACCTATCACGACGTGACGGTGAACGCCTATCTCGTCTGGGATCCTGCCAGTCGGGAAGCCGTTACGTTCGATACTGGCGCGGATTGTAGCGACATGTTGCAGCGAATCGAGAAGGAGAATCTGAGTGTGAGAATGATTCTGCTCACGCACGCGCATCCGGACCACGTGGCTGATTTGCGTCGACTGAGGAAAGCGACGGGTGCATCGGTTTACATCTCAGAACTCGAAGCGGAAGAGGGAGCGGAAGCAATCGGTGAAGGAAAACGCTTTCGGGCTGGATCACTTGAAATCGAGGTGCGACTGACCTCGGGTCATTCACCGGGCGGGATGACTTATGTGATCACCGGACTTTCCCGGCCGATTGCGATCGTGGGCGACTCCCTTTTTGCTGGCTCGATGGGCGGTGGAAACGTTTCCTACGACGATGCGCTGCGAAACAATCGCGAGAAAATCTTGACGCTGCCGGACCAGACCATCATTTGTCCGGGGCATGGGCCGCTCACCACTGTTGCAAAAGAGAAACGGGACAACCCGTTTTTTGCGACCCAGGGGTCGGTAGAATGAAAACAAGATGAACATCGGTTTGGTTGGCGTAGGCAGAATGGGGGCGAACATGGCGCGCCGATTGAAAGATCGCGGTTTCCACGTCACCACGGTCTTCGACTTGAACCGCGCCGCAGCGACTTCGCTGGCGCAGGAGTTGGGGTGCGCCGCCAGCCCGACTCTCGGAGATTTGAGCGCTGGGGCCGACGTGGTCTTTACCATCGTGACGGATGACGCGGCAATGCGGGAAATTTTCACCGGTGCGGACAATCTCTTGGCTAGCGCGCAGGGAAAATTATTCATCAATTGCGCCACCGTTTCGCCGGGGATTCATGTGGAAGTCGAACGATTGGCGGAAGCTGCCGGCGCGGCGTCGCTGGAAGCTTGCATGGCTTCCAGCATCACGCAGGCCCGCGAAGGTTCGCTTTATTTGATGTGCGGCGGCCGCGAAGAAAACTTCCGGCGCGCCGAACCGATCCTGAAGGAATTGAGCGCGTCGCTTCGCTACATCGGAAAGTCTGGCGAGGCTGCGAAGGTAAAAGCGGTGGTTAACATGGTGATGAATATCAACACCGCGGGACTCGCGGAAGGGCTCGGTCTGGGCGAGGCGCTCGGACTCAACCTCACGATGTTACGTGAAGTGTTTTCGCAAACCGGCGCGGCCTCGCGTGTCCTCCAAACGGATGGCGAAGACATGCAGAATCGGGATCATGCGTGTTTCTTCTCGGCTGCGCACGCGGCCAAAGACAGCGGCATTGCGCTTCAACTCGCGGAGGACAACGGACTCGATCTTCCGCTCACACGCGAAACCAAGACGCAATACGACCGGATGGTCGCGTCCGGTTTTGGAGACCTGGATAAGTCCGGCATTGCCGAGCTGACGTTCAAGGCGCGACTGACCGAGCAGTCCGGGCCATAGACCTCACGATATCAGCCGCGGTTCCGCGAGAACGAGTTGCGCCTCGCCCACGGCGATTGCGCCGTCGGTCAGGATCTCCGCGCGCAATCCTCCATTCCCTGCGAGGAAATCCTCTGTGCCCGGCGCAAATGCCTGATCCAACCAGTAACAGGGCTTGCAATGACCGGTTCCCCGAAGGCGAACGCCTTGGATTACAAATTCTTCGCCAATCAACTCATTCAGATCGATGTCGGAGACGATGACGTTTCGTCGCAGCACTCCGGGCGACTTATTCGTTAGGCCAAAATTTTGGACTAGCTTATCGAAAACTTCGGAAGAGAAGAAGGTGATCTGTCCCTTGTAATTCTCGCGGTAGTCGTAAAAGCGATCGCCGCGAATTCCATGGCCGGCGACGCAATCGATCCGCGGTACTTCGACCAGGGGGTAGTCATCCGGTACCCGTCCGTGATGGCCGAAATAGTTGTGCCCGGGCGAGATAAAGATTTGTCGGATCAGCATAAGATCGAGAGCGAAGAAGTTATCCGACGCGGAAACGGATTTCGCGGATGATCTTCGCGCCGAAACGTTGCTTCAGTTTGCGCAGAATCTCGGCCTTGGAGATTTGCTCGAATTGATAGTGCAAGGCGGGTTGAAGCACACGCACGGAAAGAACTCCAGCGCGCAAACTGACCGGGCACGAATGAGCGGCGATAAACTCTCCGACAATTGCTTTCCAGGCGTCGATAACTTCAGTCTCGCGCAACCGCTCGCTCAACCCGAGCTGCTGCATGAGCTTCGGGAGTAGATCTCCCGGCGCCTGCCAGCGATCGGGGCGTGTCTTGTTCGCGGGAAATCCGCGCCATTCGGCAATGACGGCCGAGCGGAGCGAGGAGTTCATGGGAAGCTGTGAAAGGTTGAAGCGGATTTAAGTCTTCAACCCTGCAACTCCTAGTACTTCCGCCGCATGTTGCTCGGCAGGATATTTAGCTCGGTGCGGTATTTCGCGACCGTGCGGCGCGCAATCGGAATGCCGCGTTCGCTCAGGATTTCGACAATTTCCTTGTCGCTCAGCGGCGAGGCGGAATCCTCGTTCTTGACCAGATCCATGATCGCTTCTTTGACGCTGGTGTTGCTCATCGATTCGCCGCTGGAGGTTTGATAGCCGGGCGTGAAGAAATATTTCATCTCGAAGACGCCCTGAGGCGTGGACATGTATTTTCCGGAGATGGCGCGGCTCACGGTCGTCTCATGTACTCCGACGATGTCGGCGATCTGCACCATGGTCATCGGTTTCAGATGGGCGGTGCCGTGATCAAGGAACTCTTTTTGCCGCAGGACAATCTGGTGCGCGATATTCGAAATCGTCTGTTGCCGCTGATGGATTGATTTGATCAGAAACTTGCCGCTGCGGATTTTGTCCCGGATGTAATCCTTCACTTCGTTGCCGTTACCGTCTTGCGACATGATGTCTTTGTACGTGTTGCTGATGCGCAGGTGTGGGATTTGTTCGCCGTTCAGGATGACTTGGTATTGGCCGTCGATCTTCTCGACGGTGACATCGGGCAGGACGTAATTCTGTGGGGCGGCGGCGAAAATCTGCCCGGGACGCGGGTCAAGCTGGGCGATGTTGTTCGCGCATTTCTGAATTTGCTCGACGCTGATGCCCATGCGGCGCGCGATCTCGGGAAAGCGCCGTTTGCCCAGGTCCTGCATGTGGTCCTGGATGATCTTGTATTCGAGGCTGGCTTGTTTCCCCGCGCGCTTCAGTTGAATGAGTAAGCACTCACGCAAGTCGCGCGCGCCAACGCCGGGCGGGTAAAAGCTCTGAATGAGCAAAAGCATCGTCTCGAAATCATCCTGCGCGATGCCGGTATTGAGTGACATGTCTTCTGGCGTGACCTGGAGGAAGCCGTTGTCGTCGATGTTGCCGATGATGAGCTCAGCCGTTTTCCGATCATCCGCGTCCAGCGGCGCCTGGTTGAGCTGACCCATAAGGTGTTGCTGAAGCGTTTCTTGCGTCGCGATGGAATCAAAGAAGAACTGGCGTTTTTCCTCATCGTCTTGCGAACGGGCGCTGTAGCTGCCCGATTGCGCCATGTAATCGCGCCACTCGTCGTCCAATTTCGCCAGCTGATCGAACTCGGCCTTGAACTCCTCATCCGCCGTCGGCGTTGGCGGTTCCTCGGAGCCGTCTGCGTTCGGCTCGGTCGCGAGTTCTTCCAGAACGGGGTTGGTTTCCATTTCCTGCTGGACCAGGTTGCGGAGCTCGAGAAGGGGCGCCTGCAGGATGAGCAGGCTTTGCTGAAGCTGGGGCGCAAGAACCTGCTGAAGCGAAAGGTTTTGCGATTGGTGCATCCCTGGACCGGCCATAGTCTCCCGAGGCTACGCGTTAGAAGGGCCTAAAAGCAAGCAATTTCCGCGCCGCGCGCCCTCGTGAAATGCAATCCTGGGCGCAAGAAAATTCCAAAATTGGGACATTCGAGCTGCGATTCGCCACCGTTCCGGCTCAATTAGAATCTGGACTAATACCAGATCGAAATCGTCACGAGAGGAACTCCTGTGCTCGTTTGCGACTGAGACTGAGTGACGAATCTTATCGCTCCGACTCGATTGGTTTTCGCCCAATTGTTGATCATCATGGTGAGGTCAGCCGCGCGGCCTTGGAATATTTGAATCTTGCCCATACCGTAGTTGCAGCACAGACCAAGCCCGCTCCCCTGGCTGCGAGGGCATCATTTGTGAAGTGCATACTACCGCGCTCGCGCCGGCACAATTGCGGACGGAATACGACTTGCTCTCAAGAGAGGTGAACCGATTTTGCACCATGACACGCCTTCCAGCTCTCATTGCCCTTTTCTCCCTGGCCCTGCTCCTGGCCGCTCCCGCGGCCGAGGCTCCGGGCGCAAGCCAGCAACAAGAACAGCAAATCCTCGCGGTCGCCAAAGAAGTGCAAAACCAACAGGTCGCGATTGCGGAGAATCAAGCGAAGATTGATGCGAAGCTCGCCACGATCGCGGAATACCTTCGGGTTGCGCGAATCTACTCCACCAGAGGAGGCAGATAATATGCGCTCCACAGTCTTGTCGATTCTGGCTACGTTTGCAGTCGCCTGCATGCTGCCTGCGCAGTCGCCGATGCCAGTGATCGTCCAAGCCGCCACGCCAGGGGTCGCATCATCGCAAGCGCCTGCGGCGCCCGAGAACTCCGGTTCTATTCAAGCAGCGCTGAAAATGCTGCAGGAGATGAAAGCGGCGAATGAGGAAACGCTGCAGAAACAAGCAGCGACGCTGGAACAATTGGACGAATTGGAAAAGGCGGCCGACCAGATCAGAGTTTACACGAAACGCAGTTAACGTTCGATTCCTCCGCCGGCTCAGTCAAAGCCCGGCCAGGTCCCACTTGCGGATCGTTTCCTGGATTAGTCGCGTCAATTTCTCATTAACCTTTGCGAAGTAGGTTTTCGCCTTGGCAAGGTCGAATTTCAGATAACCCTGCCCTTCCTTGTAAAGCGTAATGCTCGACGGGTTCGGGTACGCGCTCCACGTTCCAGGCGAAGGATTCGCCGTCACCATGTCCTTATTGTAGCGCTCGGGATGAACGAGTGACGGATCGATCGCCATGATGAAGGCGTTCTCATTCTCGGCCGCATGACCTCCATCTTCGCCGAAGACTTCAACGGTTACGTCGGAGCAGTATGACCACCAATTCACCACCAGCATTCGCGTGCCCGTCTCCCGGCCGACGTCCTGCGCCAGTGCAGTTAGAATCGCGGTCTGGCCGCCACCGTGCCCGTTAATGAGAATGATGTTCTTGAATTTATTTTTCGCCAATCCGACCAGGACAGCACGAACGTAGGCGCGATAAGCGTCTTCCGGGACTGTAAAGCTTCCTGGGTAGGCATCCATCACACCGGTAAATCCATAGGGGATGACCGGAGCAATCATCGCGTTCAACCGTGGCGCGATTTCCTTGGCGATGGCGACCGGAGCAAGAATGTCGGCGCCATTCGCAGTGACTCCATGGGGTTCGATCGTCCCGAGCGGGAGGAGGACTGTGCTAATCTTTCCCGGAACCCATTCGCGGAACTCCATCCAGTTGATGCGCTCCATCTCTCGCGTGCTCAGTGATGGTTGCTCCGCGGCGGACACACTGGTCCCGACCAGACAGCCAAGAGAAAGACAGAACCAGGCGAACCCTGAGTGCTTTTTCAAAGCTCGCGAAGTTTCGAATGCGACATCCATTTCGCCCGATATTTTCACAAAAACCGTCTGCTGCCACGCCCGAAATTTACCCAGCGCTTGAGCCCGCCGAAAACCAAGTAGAGCGGCTACTTTTTGCTCTTCGGTTCCACTTTCCGATAAAGCGTTGCCATGCTGATACCGAGCATGCTCGCGGCCTTTTCGCGCGAACCGCCGCAATGGTTCAAAGTGGCGTCGATATATCCGCGCTCCTGTTGCTGGATGAATTCGTCGAGTGTTTGGCCGACCGGCATCGCGGCGATCGCCTGCTCTGCTTTCTCGCCTTGCGCGGCGGTCACAATTTGCGGCGGCAGATCGGTCGCCAAAATCATGTCTTCATCGCACAATGCACAGGCGCGCTCGATCGCGTTCTCGAGTTCGCGCACATTGCCGGGGTAATCGTAGTGACAGAGAATATCGACGGCTTTCGGATCGATCTTCTTCGGCTCTCCGCCGGCTGCGCTCGCTTGTTTTTGCAAAAAGTGGTTGACGAGCAGCGGAACATCTTCAAGCCGCTCCCGCAGCGGCGGGATTTCGACCGGGATGACCGCCAACCGGTAATAAAGATCCTCGCGGAACGAGCCGTCCTTCATTTTGCCTTGGAGGACCTCGTTGGTTGCGCCGACAACGCGGACATTCACGGGAATGCTTTTGTTGTCGCCCACGCGCCGGACTTCGCGTTCCTGAAGGACACGGAGAAGTTTTGTCTGTAACGGCGGCGCCATCGAGTTGACCTCATCGAGAAAAATTGTCCCGAGATTCGCTTCTTCAAAGAGTCCACGCTTATCAGCGACGGCACCCGTGAAAGCACCCTTCTTGTGGCCGAACAATTCTGATTCGAGCAGGTTTTCTGGTAACGCGCTACAGTTGATCGCGACGAACGGATGGTGCTGCCGGTTGCTGTTGAAGTGAAGCCCCCGCGCGACGAGTTCTTTCCCGGTCCCGCTCTCGCCCTGAATCAAAACGGTGCTGTCGGTGTCCGCGACCTTGTTGATCAGATTGTAGACGAGCTGCATTTTCCGGCTCGTGCCGATGATATTTTCGAATCGATAGCGATTCTTCAGCTCCTTGCGGAGATAAACGTTCTCGCGCAGCGCCGCCTGGTAATCGAGCGCCCGCTGCACCGTCATTTGCAGTTCGTCGATCTTGAACGGTTTGGTGACGTAATCGTAGGCGCCCATCTTCATCGCCTCGACTGCAGTTTCAACCGACGCGTAGGCCGTAATTAGGATGACGGCGGTCTGCCGATGGTGTTCGCGAATATGCCGAAGAACGTCGAAGCCCGTCATTGTCTCCATCTTGATGTCCGCGATAACTACTTGAGGGGCGATCGCGTCGAGCTGCTCGACGGCTTTCGAGGCGGAATTGAAGGGGAAAACCTGATGCCCTTTCTCCCGGCAGAGGGTCACAATGACCTCCACCATTGCGGGCTCATCGTCTATAATGATGATCTTAGCCATAGTCGCAGGGCGGAGAATATTTCAGAATTGAGAAAAGGAAAGCAAAAACGAGAAAGTCTAAAGAAGGGTGTTGGTGCCGATTCGCATTATGGTTTTTCAGCCAAGGCATCTGCGAACATTTGATCTTCGGCCAAGCGACGCTGCCACGCCTTTTCCTTTTTCAGCATGAGCAACTTCGGTTGCCAGTAGGCTTCCGTCATTTCCACGACTCGTTCTAAACTCCACGGCTTCTCCTCAAGCCCTGCCGCGACTGCTGGCGTTGTCTTGAGCGTCGAATGTTTGCGGACGAAATTGTAAACGCCAAGGTGCAGGGCCACGGCCAGCTTGTGCGTTTCCAAATCCTTGCTGAAGCCGAGACCCTTGCGCTGATACCGCTTCAATTCCTGCCGGACGGTCAAAAATGCCCGCTCGATGTGCGATGTAGTCAGGCTTTCTAAGTCCGGCGAGCCTACTACTGCCTTGCGCTCCGCTGTCTGCATCTTGCGAACACCCTCGTTTCGCGAAAGACGCGCCAACGTGCCGTCAGCCAGCATCGGCTCGCCGAAAATCTTTGTCTCTGTTCCGTACGAATATCCCTCATATCCAAAGTGCTGCCGAATGTTCCATTCATACGCCGGGAGTTGATCGGTCGCGATTTGAACGGGCTTACGGACACGTTCGCTCACGTCTTTCACGAACAGCCAGCCCGTTTGGGAATCACGCTTACCGATAAGGTGCGAGAGAACAAGTTTCGTGTCCGGGTCGATTGCCGCCCACAGCCAGAAGTCGCCCCGCTCTTGCTCACGCGCGTGCATCCGGCCTTGATGACAGCCGACATATTGCCACTGTTCGTCCATTTCAATTCGCAGACAGGAAAGGTCGCGAAGATTCTTGTCCATATAATCGGCGAACGCTTCTCCGGTCTCGCGAATAACTCGGAGCACTGCGTGTTTACCGACGCCAAAGATTCTGGCCACAGCGTTGATCGGAGTGCCTTCGCAAAGCGCCCTGAGGACTAAAGCCTGCCGTTCTTTCGAGAGTCTTTTGTTGGCCATGAATCGAGGTTCTCACAGCAAGCATATGTAGGTCAAGCAAAATCTTCTTGCTAGCACGGATTAGTTCTGTTAATGGTTTCTGCATGCAACCCGAATCAATTCAATCAATGGGCGGAAAGGCGAGGGCGGAAAAGCTATCCTCGAAAGAGCTAAGTGCGATTGCCAGCAAGGCGGCAACCGCCAGATGGTCGCTTCCGAGAGTTATTTGCGGTGCTCCTGACCGGCCCCTCAAGATAGGAAGTATCGAAATCCCTTGTTACGTCCTAGAGGGCGAAAAGCGGGTGCTAGTCCAACGCGCTATCGTATCTGCGATGGGCATGGCTCGCGGTGGGAGCAGTAAGGGGGGCGGTGACCGACTCTCCCATTTCGTAAATCAGCAACGCCTTAAGGACTTTATTTCCAATGAGTTAAGAGAGGTTACCGGTGCCCCTCTCAAATTCATTGCTGCAAACGGGAGTGTGGCGCACGGCTATGAGGCTGAGTACCTAGCCAAACTCTGCTTTGCCGTTATGGACGCGGAGCGTGCCGGAGTAATTCAGCCGCAGCAAGCTCACATTGCGCGGCAATGTCGAATCCTGATCGAAGGTTTCTCGATTGTTGGAATCAACGCCTTGGTCGATGAGGCGACTGGTTACCAGGAACTACGCGAACGAGATGCTTTGCGAAAAATTCTCGACCGGTATGTCAAAGATGAGTGGGCGAAATGGACCCGGCGTTTCCCGACCGAATTTTACAAACATCTATTCCGTCTGAAAAATGTCGCGTTTCCGCCAAGCGAGGGAACAAAGAAACCATCGTATGTTGGGCATTGGACTAACGATGTCGTTTATTCGCGATTGGCTCCCGGTGTCCTGAAAAAGCTGAAAGAATTAGTGCCGCGACTGCCGTCCGGCGCACGGATTCGGAAATTTCACCAGCATCTAACCGAAGACATTGGCGTGCCTGAACTGCAACAGCACATCTCGAATCTGATCTTCTTGATGAAGGGCTGTAAGAACTGGGATGAGTTTAAGGAACGGCTTGAGCTTGCCGCTCCCAAATTCGGGGACACCATGCGGCTGCTATAGCCGGATGAAATCAGCAGGGAGGATTCTGCGATGACTCTTTGGCCAAGCGTTCCTTTGCTTCGCGCCATTGGCGCTGCAATTCGGGGGATTCCAGCAATTCTTCATCTTCACCAACAGGTTCGGAACCGGTGGCTTTTTCCACCTGCCGCAGAGCGTCTTGGTTGGCGTCCGTATCTTCCACGAATGAAATTATAGGGTGCGACGGCGCTTTGCGCCACGGTTACTCAGGCAGGTTGCGGTGCAATCCCGCTATAAGGTTCGACAGGAAGCGCATTGACGAAGTGCTCTGCCCGCCGATAGACCAAACCAAATCCACTGCAAAGCCACAGCAACAAAGCGACGATTGCCCCCAAAAACATAAGGATAGGTGAATTGAGCGTCATCATAACAACGGCATCCTTTGCGCTTTCATCGAGCAAAGAGATAAGTCTTTCAGATGCCTCCTGTCGAACCCGCTTCATTTCCGAGGACGGTTCAGTCTTGAGGTTACGGAACACGAACAGAAGAAACGATGCGAGACTAATTGAAGGCACCACAAAGATCGTCTTGCACATAAATCCTTCAACCTCTCGATAGGCAAATGAGAAATGATCTTCTTTTCCATCTATCGCCAATCTCCGTAATTCGTCACGGCGTGCAAAAAGTCGAAAGCGCACAAGTCGAAGCAGAGTTGGGTGAATAACGCGCCAGAAAAAGATGCTAACTATACAGCACGTTATAAAGATCATTAATAGGGTGGCTGTCATATTCATCGGCTCAATAGCTTAGATTGAAGTTCGTTTCGCTCCTTTGCAACACGAACAAGTTGTCTTTCATAGATTCGAATCAAAATCCAAATTGACGCAGCAGCAATTAAAAGGAACAAAATTGCGAGTGTCCATCCAACGGCGCAAAATACGCTGGAATCTGCAAGTATCTTAACAATCTTTGGGATATCCTCTTGTTTGGCTCTGATGAGGGCCACAAGGACGACAAGGCCAATGACCAGAATTGACAGATGTTTCGTTCCCAGCCTCGTCGGGACACGAGAACCGATAGTCGATTGGATTGGTGGGATATCCGGCATCTGACTCTCGTGAGTTGATAGTCTACGAGAGAACGAGCGTCAAGGGCTACAAACCTATAATTTCTAGACCTCATATCGGCACCAGCACCTAAAGAAGGCTTAATGTATCGCCGTTCACCATAACCCACGGGATCGTTCCCTCGAATGTGACGATGGCATCGAAGACGCTCCTTCCTGTTTCCGCGGAAGGAATAGCGATCAAATCCGCGCAGAAACCTGGGCTGATCCTCCCCAGTGAATCAGCGCGGCCGATGGCATGCGCTCCGTTTACCGTAGCCATCGTCAACACCTCGCGTGGCGAAATCCACGGCTCTTTGCGCAGTAATTCCCGCATTTCGGAAAAAAGACTGAGACTCGAGTTGCTCGCGAGACTGTCGGTTCCGAGGCAAATGTTGAAACCCAGCGTCTGTAATCTTCGCAACTCGAACGGCGTATGTCCGAAGAAAGCGTGGCTGCGCGGGCAGTGTGCGATATGGAATTTCTTCGCGCGGGTCAGCAGATCGAAATCGCCTTCTGTAAGTTCGTTCAGATGCGCGAGGATCCAGCGCTCATCCACCGCGTGGCCCCGCGTTAAGGACGAAAATGGGGTGCTACTTCCGCAATCGTCCAGTTGGCGCCCGATGCTTTTCAAGAAATCGAAGAGAGAACCATTTGCGTCGCGAAACATTTGCATTTCTTCCCGCGATTCGGCCACGTGCGTCGTCACAGGCACGTGATATTTCCGCGAAATCTCGGCGGCGGCGGCAAATAATTGCGCCGACGCGGTGAAGGGCGCATGCGGCGCCAGGGCAAATCCGCCGAGCCATTCCGGGTGGGCCTCGAACCAATTGTGCAGATTTTCCGACACTTCGTGCACGGGCACTCGTTCTCGGACGTCGATCATCTCCGCACACCACCAGGCGCGTAAAGGCGGTCGCGATATGCGCGGCAGCAGCTCAGGAAACGCTTCCAAGTTCAGGAGTGAGGTTGTTCCAAATTTTTGGACTTCGGCAAGACCAGCGCCGATGGACGCGATATAATCCTCTTCGGAAAGTGCGGCTTTGTGCGAGTTGATCGCACGAATCCAATCTGTGAACGATTTCTGCGGCGGGATTTGGCCGCGCAGCAGTGTGTAATCGAGGTGGCAATGCGCGTTAATCAGGCCGGGTAACACGATCTGCTCGCCGAGGTCCAGGACGTCGCCTCCGTGGTTGGCTTTTACATCTTCGAAGCGGCCGACGCCCGCTATAACATTTCCAACGATGGCAATCGCGCCATTATTGATCGGCTCGCCCACCATCGGCACAACAATGCGTGAACGGATAATCATCAGGTAGGGACGGCTCTCCGTGCCGTCCGTCGAATCTTTACGTTCGACCCAATCAAAGCGCGACGCCAAAAGTCACGGACATTTCGGAGAAATGTCCCCACCTTCGTGGACGATCTTGCGCGCTTGTGCCACGAGGAGATTGCAAGCTTCCTGGCAAAGCAACGGCACCACCGGCGCGCCCACGCCCGTCTGATCATGCTGCGGATCAAATTTTTCAGTTGGCAACTGCGTTGACGCGATCGTTCCGTTTTCATCGCGTTTCCAAAGGATCGTTCTCAAGCATCCGCCATCCGAGCGGCAAAAATTCCCCACCAGCGCGTCCGCCTCTTCGTCGCGGATCCTCGTCGCCGTTCGATACATTCCGGTCTGTCGCGAAAGGGTCTGGCGCAGTGATGTCGTTTTCAACATCGCATTTTCCCAGGCAAGAAATGCGGCTAGCCGCCCGGGATAAAAAAGATCGAGCGCGAGTCGCAAACCAGCCAGGTCCCTGACAATAAGCCGCCATCCATGCCGCAGATTTGGGGCCGTCTTGAGCGGTCGATATTTTCCGGCGTCATCGAATCGTGCGATCTCAGCTGCGTCCTCCGCGTGCGCGTACGCGGTGAGATCATTTCGCGCGGCATCCTCGCGGTGAGCCAGGGAGAAGACTCCTTCTTTTTTTACTGCGATCGAAATCTGCCCGATTCGCCGCAAATCCGCGGCCACCCATTTTGCCAGCGCCATCTCCTGCGCCGGGCCGCTCACTTCAACGCACGCGAGATGAGAAAGGCAGCATGCTCGAGGAAATCTCGATCGGCTTCCGTAAACGCGTTCAACTTTTCGCTCTCCACGTCGATCAGGCCGACGACCTTCTCTGATTCCGTGATGACCGGCACCACAATTTCCGACTGCGTGCTTCCGAACGTTGGCAAGTATCGGGGATCCTTGTGCACGTCCGCCACCATGATTGACTGCTTAGATTCCAGCGCCGCGCCGGCCAAACCTTGCGTGGTCGGAAAGCGCGGATAGGCGGGCGGGCATTTGCCAGTTTTTGCGACGATCACGAAGTCGCCGCGCGTGATTTTGTAAATCCCGACCCAGCGATAGTTACAGGCGGCCCGAATCATCTCGGCCATTACGCACAATTGGTGCGGCTCACGCGCCCCCGCCAAAACAAAGGCGCCAAGTTCCTGGAGCTTTTCGGTGGTCGCTTCCATTTTTGACCGTAACTGCGTGTGCGTAAATTACGAGGCCGATTCCAGTTCCTGCTTTTGCGTGTCGAAAGAGACGGCTTGTTCGATGATCACATCGGCGAACTTTGGATCAGTGCCGATCGCAGTGGAGTAGAAGAGTGATCGTCCCTGGACGTGATGGGGATTGCCGGATTCCCCATTCAGACTCTCGGAATGTATCCCGAGCATCACTGGAATGTCTTCGTAGCTGTGCAAGCCGTCAGAAATAAAAAACGGAACCACCACAACATTCCGGGTCTGAGTCAGCTTCAGCCAATCTGAAACGAGTGGCGGTTCCTCCATATAAACGTTCAGCACGGCCGCGTAACGATCGAGCGCCCGAATGATTTCGACCTGATGTTTGGCCGCGACCGCGCTGTTGTCGTTCAAGCCGGTTCCGTGTCCCACTACGAGGAGGGTGGTTTCTCCTTCGGGAATCTCCGGCGCCGCTTCGTGGGCGCGTTGCAGCAGCAGTTCTGTCATCCGCTGATGATTGCCGACCGGCTTGCAATATTTCCAAATCTGGCCGCTCCGGCGGTGGGTTTCTGGTCCGGTTAATTCCAGTTCCCGGGGAATGACTGTGCGCGTGAAGTAACCCTCGCTAATGAAATTTGGAACGACGTAGACGTCGCGGATCGCCGGATCCCGAAAGAACAGCAACGCGTCGCGTAGACTGGGCTCTTCTTTCCAGAAGCCGCACGCTACGTCCGCGAAAATTCCACGACGCCGAATGTCGGCGGCGTGCATGAGAGTTGGTGCGCTGGAATCCGGGTTCACGGTTGAGCCGTGGCCGACGATCAGAAGCGCGGTGTTGGAGCGAGAGATCATGGAAAAGTTGAAGGGAGGGGAAACGTCCAACGTCCAATGTCCAACGTCCAACGTCGAATTTTAGAAGGTCGCTCGGTTGCGCGGCTGTCCCTAGTTCGCTAGGCTCATTCCCGATGCGCTATCGCACCTACAAAAACACCGGCCTGCGCGTGAGTGAGGTCGGTTTTGGTTTGTGGACGATCTCGACCGGCTGGTGGGGACAATTCACCGAAGGCGAGGCGATCGCGCTCATGCACAAAGCCTTTGATCTCGGAGTCACGCTCTTCGATGCGGCCGATACATATGGGAATGGCTTCAGCGAAGAGTTGATCGCGAAGGCTTTTCCGACGCAGCGGGACGAAATCGTGATCGCGACGAAAGTCGGCTACGATTTTGTCACTCACGGCGATACTCGCGGTCGCGGCCAGCGCGAAATCCCGCAGGATTTTTCGCCGGATGCCATTGTGCGCGCGACGGATGCAGCGCTCAAACGCTTGAAGACCGACCGCATCGATCTGCTGCAACTACACAATATCCGGATGGAACAGATTTATGAAGATGCTGTCTGGACGACCTTGGAGAAACTGAAAGCGAGCGGTAAAATTCGTTATTCCGGCATCGCCCTTGGTCCGGCAGTCGGCTGGCTTTACGAAGGCATCAGTTGCATTCGCGAACGGAACGTCACGAGCGTGCAGCACATTTACAACATGCTCGAGCAACATCGCGGCCGTGCCATGCAGGACGCCGCGACGCAGGCAGGCAAAGACACCATGTTCCTCATTCGTGTCACGCATTCTTCCGGCATGCTCGAAGGGAAATACACCGCGGATACGACGTTCCCGCCGAGCGATCATCGCAGTCA
>PNAS01000061.1 GCA_003169695.1 Spartobacteria bacterium | reverse complement strand
TTCTCGAGCAGCTGGCGCAGTTCCTTGAGATATTCCGCGCCAAGAGCGCCGTCGATCACACGGTGATCGCAGCTCATACCGATGCTCATCCGTTGGCCGACAACAATCTGGTCGCAGTTATCGATCACCGCTTTTTTTACAATCGCGCCGATCGAAAGAATGAAGCCCTGGGGCGGATTGATGATCGCGAAGAAGCTGTCGATGCCGTAGCTGCCGAGATTCGAAACCGTGAACGTCCCACCCTGAAACTCTTCCGGCTTCATTCGCTTGCTACGAGCACGATGCGCGAGGTCCTTCACAGCTTCGCTAATTTCGCGCAGCGATTTGCCCTGGGCCGCTCGAATGACGGGCGTAACCAGCCCATCCTCGATCGCAACTGCAATCGCGAGATTCACATCGCTGTATTGCACAATCGCGTCGACATCGAAGGACGCATTTGCTTTTGGCACGCGCACCGCCGCTGCGACGGATGCCTTCAGGACAAAATCGTTCACCGTGATTTTCGCGGCATCCGCCCCTTCGCCGGCGGATTTTAATTCAGCCCGCGCACTCATTAACGGGCCGGCATCGATCTCGATGTTTAAATAGAAGTGCGGCACCGGACCTTTGCTCGCGACCAATCTTTCCGCGATCACTTTGCGCATTCCAGAGAGATTGATGCGGGAGCCTTCGCCGTCGGGAAGGGGAGCGACAGCTTGCGGCGCTCCCCTAGACTTCCCAGCCGCGCGCACGTCGGTTTCGGTGATGCGGCCTTCGGGACCTGTGCCTTTAACGGCAGAAATATCGACGCCTAATTCAGCAGCGACGCGTCGGGCCAAGGGGGAAGCTTTCACTCGCGCTTCCCCAACCGTTTCCGCCTTTGCCTCCAACGCCGGTTTCTCTGGCGTGGAGGACTTCTCTTGCTCCGCCGGCTTCGCTTCCTTCTTACTCTCCTGCGGGATCGCAACGTCGGTTTCCCTTTCTTCGGCTGGCGCCGGCTTCTCCGTTTCGGTCGGCGCTTTCTTTTTCGGCGCAGCTTTCTTTTCCGCCTTCACTTCCTGCTCTGGCTTTTTTTCTTCTTCCTTGGTCTCGGCCGGCGACGCTTCGCCTTCGCCGCCGATGAATGCGATCTTGTCGCCCACGTTCACCTTGCCGCCTTCTTCGACGTAGATTTCCGTGAGCGTTCCGTCCTCAGGCGATTCCCATTCCATCGTCGCCTTGTCGGTCTCGATTTCGGCGATGACATCACCCGCTGAGACTTTGTCTCCCTTCTTCTTCTTCCAGGCGACCAGCGTGCCCTCGGTCATCGTGTCGCTCAGCTTCGGCATTTGAATTTCAGGCATGGCGATTAGTCGTTAGGTGTAGCAAACCTTTTTGATCGCGGCGATCAACTTTTCCGCGCTCGGCAGGACAGCTTTCTCGAGACGCTCGTTGTAGGGCATCGGCACATCTTCCTGCGCGACGCGTATGATGGGCGCGTCGAGCGCATCGAATATTTCCTTCTGAATGCGATAACAAACTTCCGCGCCTACTCCGCAAAAGGGCCGGTCCTGCTCGACTATGACAACGCGATGCGTTTTCGAAGCCGATTTCAAAATCGCGTCAAGATCGAGCGGTTTGATCGAGCGCAGGTCGAGCACCTCGGCGCTGATCTCTTCGTCATTCTCGAGCGTCTCCGCGGCAGCGAGTGCGAGCGGAACGGTTTGCGCATAACAAATAATCGTGACGTCGCTGCCTTCGCGCTTCAATTCCCCCTCGCCCAGCGGTATGAGCAGGTCGAAATCTTCCGGCTCCACCATTCCTTTCGAGCTGTAGAGAAGCTCCGATTCCAGGACCAGCACCGGATTGTTGTCGCGGATCGCAGTTTTAAGCAATCCTTTCGCGTCGCGCGGTGTGGCGGGCGTGCAGATTTTCAAGCCCGGAACGTTCGCGTAGAGGCACTCCGTCGCGTGCGAGTGCGTGGCACCGAGTTGGTGCGCGGGGCCATTCGGGCCGCGAAATGTGATCGGGATATTAAATTGACCACCGGACATTGTGAGCATGTTCGGCGCGTTGTTTACGACCTGGTCGAAGGCGACGAAAGAGAAACTGAATGTCATGAACTCGATGATCGGCCTCAGTCCGACCATCGCAGCGCCGACGCCCATTCCGGCAAAACCGTTTTCACTGATGGGCGTGTCGATGATCCGCTTGGGCCCAAAACGTTCGAGCAAGCCCTGGCTCACTTTATAAGCGCCGTTGTATTCAGCGACCTCTTCACCCATGAGGAAGACGTTCGGATCACGCGCTAGCTCTTCGGCGAGTGCTTCGTTGAGCGCCTGGCGGTAAGTGATTTCTCTCACGCGCTCGCTCCGGTCACGTACGTGTAGTCGTAAAGTTTTTCGAGTGGAGGTTCGGGGCTTTCCTCGGCAAATTTTACACTGGCGAGAGCGGTCTCCTTCGCCTCCTTGTCCATCTTGTCGAACTGCTCGTTCGTCAGCTTCTCTTCGCGTGCGAGCTGCGCGCGCAATCGCGTGATCGGATCGTCCAACCGAAATTTTTCGAGCTGTTCTTTTGTGCGATAACTCGCGGGGTCGGACATGGAATGTCCGCGATAACGATACGTTCGAATTTCCGCGAACGCAGGGTGCGGATCCTTGCGAATCGAATCGATGATCTCAGCTAGCTTGTCGCGCACTTCGCGAAAGTTCATCCCGTCGATCACCGTCCCCGGGATATCGTAGCCTTCAGCGCGATCGACGATTTCCTTGAGCGATGTCGAGCGCTCCACGCTCGTTCCCATCGCGAACAGATTGTTCTCGCAAATGAACACTATCGGCAGTTTGTAAAGGCCGGCGAGATTCAATGCTTCATGGAATGCGCCCTGGTTGATGGCGCCGTCGCCAAAAAAGCATAGTGTGACGCGATCTTCGTCGCGATATTTCGACGCGAAAGCCATCCCCGCGGCGAGCGGAACGTGCGCCGCGACAATCGCGTGGCCGCCATACATGTGGTGTTCCTTGTCGAAGTAATGCATCGAGCCACCGAGCCCGCGCGAACAGCCGGTCGCCTTTCCGAAAAGTTCAGCCATGCAAGCGTCGGGGCTCGTGCCACGAGCGAGCGCGTGCGCGTGATCGCGATACGCGGTGATGAGATAATCATTGGGCCGTGCGGCCGCCACGGCGCCGACGACCACCGCTTCTTGGCCGATATACAGATGGCAGAATCCGCCAATCTTCTGCGCTTGATATTGTTGACTCGCGCGCTCCTCGAAACGCCGGATCAACAGCATCAACGAGAGCATTTCGACTTCGTCGCGTTGCTCCGGCAGCTGCATGCCGGTTTAAGCAGTGCGCAGTACAGGGGAAGTCGCCCGGGAAGGTCCCAAGCCGCGAGCCAGCTTCACACTGAGAACGAACAACCCCGTGAAGAGGAGATCACTCACGAGCGAGTTCCGGAAAAACATCCAACTAGGCGTAGAGCTGTATTGCGGCAAACCGAGGGTAAGCGCTTGAACCAAACCCGCGAAGTTTTTCGCGTAGCCGGGATCGCTCAACCACGAAAACACAATCGTGATGAAATAGAAAAGCGCCGAACCGGCGAGCGAAGCTGGCAGCAAAGTCTTCAGTGAAGGGCGATTTGCAATGGCGAGACCGATGCAGCCAACCAGCGCCAGCACGAGATAGCGACAGGCAATCAGCGCGCTGAAAAGCGGCGCACCGTAATGGATATTGAGCACGATATCGGAAATGAAAAGTGCAAGGAGAGGTACTGGGAACTTGTATTTTGGCGGAAAATAGACAGCCCCGCAAAGTGCGATCGCGGCGAGCGGTGCGAAGTTCGACAGCCAAGTCGAACCGGAAAGAATGGCGAGTCCCGTCACGATCCGATAGGCGACCGCAGCGAGAATAAGGAGAAAAGCGGGAATCATCGGCATGAATTTTAACCTTCCTGAGAGATATGCAATCCCTTTTGGGACTCTCACTCGTGCTCGAATCGTCGCAATCGCGCTGCGAGAGAACGACCGCCTAGGCGGCGGGAGACGCGGTCGCGGGACCAATAAGCGATTTATTCAGACGCGCTTTACGGCGATTCGCAGCATTCTTGTGAATGATGCCGCGCTTGGCTGCCTTATCGATGGCCGAGATCATGGCCTGCACATCCTTCGTTTCCGGCTTCACCCCAGTGCTCGAAATGCCCTTCTGCATCTTACGCAGGCGAGTAAGGACACTTCGATTGCGGAGAGAACGCATCGTTGTCTGACGAGCGCGCTTGGAGGCGGATTTTGTGTTAGCCATTGGGAGACGTGAAATTGTGAGCGTGGAGGCTCGCGGAGGGGGGGCCACCTGTCAAGACGCGATGCGCTGACTTCGCATCGCTGTCAAAGCGGAATAAACGTCAACTACGCGCCTCGGCCAAAGTGAGGCTGTTCCTCCCGCTCGGCGCTCTTGCGGACGGTCTTTTCGGACGCCTTCTCCGAGGCTGTCGGCGCGTCTACTTTTTCGGATTCCAGCTTTGGCGCCTCGACCGTGAAGACTGCGCCGCGCGGCGCCTTGGGAATCTTGGGTAATTTATCGGGGACAATTTCCACGATCGCTCCCAGCGGCACCTGAGCATAGAGATCCGCCACATCGCGCGATTTCATGCGAATGCAGCCATAGCTGGCAGGGCGGCCAATCAGCTTTTCCTCGGGTGTGCCGTGAATGTAAATGCACCGGCTGAAGGCATGCGCGTTTGATGCTTGCAGACCACGCAGCCAAATGATCCTCGTGATAACGGGATCTCTTCCGGGGGCGTTCGGCTTAATAATTTCCCCTGTAAAGCGGCGATTATGAAAGACCGCGCCGACCGGAGCGTGATCGCCAATTTTTTGCGCGACTTGCAGGAAGCCAAGAGGAGTCGTCATGCGCCCCCAGTTATCGCCGAGTCCGAACTTGGATGTTGAAACCGGGTAGGTAGCGAGCTTCGCGCCATTTCCCATCAGCATGAGCTTCTGGTCGCGCACGCTGATAATGACACGACTTGGACCCTCCGCAAGCACCCCCGGTGATAGCGATATCGACGCGATCAGAATCAGCGAGAGGCGAAACATCATGGAGTTCTTACTTCGGATCAAAAATTTGTCACGCGGGAATTGTAATCTCGGCCCGCTCGGCGCCGAGGTTGATCCTGGGAAACCATTGCCCAAGCGAGGAGAGCGAAACATAGAGGAAGCCGAGTTGGAACATGGCGAGAAATGGCACCGAGATAAACTGCCCGTGCTGAATCGCGAACCAAACAAAATAGCTAAAGTAGAGCGCGAAGGCCATCTCCGCGATCGGGAGAAGCGACTTAAGTGGCATATATTTGCAGCTACGCCAGGGCTGCGACTTGCGCTCGATACCGTATTTAGGCGTGCGGGCGAAGTCCGATTTGTGATTGAAAACGGCTTCAAGAACAGCGCGCGCATTATTCAGTGAGAGACCGACGCCGAGCGCGAGCAAGCAAGGCAGGAGCAAAATCTCCTTCATCCAAGTGCGCGGATTCAATTCACGTTGCGCGCAGATATAAAAGACCGCGACGGAGACGGATGCGGTCATGAAGATCGGAACATCGACAAGTAACATCCGAACCCAGCCGGCTTGCGGCCCGCCGCTTGAGGGATGGAGAAGCACGCATAAACAAGCTAGCAAGAGGTATGCGAAGTTTGAGGTTAAATGCGCCGTTGCCTCGACTTTTATCGTGAGTGGAAGGTGGCTGCGCCAGATGGTCGGAAGCAATTTCTTGCAGGTTTGGACCGAACCTTTCGTCCAACGGTGTTGCTGCGACTTGAAGCCGTTCATATCCACCGGAAGCTCCGCCGGCGTGATCACGTCCGAAAGAAAGATGAACTTCCAGCCCGCGAGCTGCGCGCGATAACTCAAATCCAGATCTTCGGTGAGTGTGTCATGCTGCCACCCTCCGGCCTCGTCGATGCATGAGCGTCGCCACAAACCAGCCGTTCCGTTGAAATTGAAGAACCGGCCGCTTCGGCTCCGGGCCGTTTGTTCGAGCAAAAGATGGCCATCGAGAAACATCGCCTGCACACGCGTGAGCAGAGAGTAGCCACGGTTCAAATGGCCCCAGCGTGTCTGGATCATGCCCACGTTCGGGTCGGTGAAAAAATGGATCGTCTTCAGCAAAAGATCGGGCTGCGGAACGAAGTCGGCGTCGAGAATACAAACGAAATCACTCTCAGCGGACACGAGCCCCGTCTCCAGAGCGCCGGCTTTGAACCCAATGCGATCCACGCGGTGGATCAGCTCCACGTTGAACCCCCGATTTTGCAGATTCTCCACGCACGAGGCAGTCAATTCTCGCGTGTCGTCGGTGGAATCGTCGAGGACTTGGATCTGCAGCAGCTCGCGCGGATAATCGATCTCGCTGACCGATTTGAGCAGGCGCTCGACAACGTAGACCTCGTTGAAGATCGGCAACTGCATCGTCACTTTCGGCAACTGTTCGAAATGGCCTGCCGGCGCCACGGCTCGCTTCCGGTTTTTCAGGAAAAGGTAAATAATCACGTAACGGTGAATTCCGTATGCGGAGAGGCCGATCAATACAGTCAAGTAGCAGATCGTCCAGATGATAGAGCCGAGGCTTCCTTGCATAGCGGGATTAGAGAAACTGCCGCCATGAAAGGCGGCAAGGGCGACATGATGCCGCTTCCGCCGCATCCGTCAAATCAAAAATGGCGAGCTCGACCCGCGAAAGCGGGCGCTTTTTCATCGAGGGATCGGCGGTGAAAAGTCCAGTGGATTTGGCTGAGCCGACATCGCTTGGCTCCGAATGCAAGCAGCTGCCAGCCATCACGCGATTCAGAAGGGAATGAAAGCTGCCTTTCGGCCCCGGCTTCCTCTTACTACTATATGTACGCTGTTCTTTGCCCTCTTCGGCCCGGCCCCCATCCTTGCGCAGGAGAGAACCGCCAGCGCGACGGATTATCAGCGGGAGGAACTCGGCGTAAATCCATATACCGCGCCCTCCGTGGCCGACATTTTCCAGCAGCTCGACGACCTCAAGCCCCTCCCCTTTGAGCAACTCAAACGCGAATTCCCACAGGGTATGCATTCCGGCCGCGAGCAGATGGGAATGGTCTTCGGCGGATTGGTAGCCGACGGCTTCCTCATCGTGGAATGCCAAAAGAAGAATCTGGTGGACGACCTTGGCCGCGTTTTGCTGCGGCAAGCGCGCAGTCTCGGCGTGGGCGATCGCGTGATGCGTCATAGCGCAAGCCTCACCGACCTCGGCCGGCGCGGCGACTGGGCCGCCGTGCGGCGTGAATTGATCTCCACGCAGGATGATGTCGAGCAGGCCATGATTGCACTACGCGACCAAAAAATGGCGCACCTGATCAGCCTTGGCGGCTGGCTGCGTGGTCTCGAAATTACCTCGAGCGCGGTGGAATCCAAATACGCGCCGGAACGGGCCGCGGTCCTTTGGCAACGCGATTTGATTAACTATTTCGCCGAGGAGATGAAGACGCTTCCGCCACCCCTCGCTCACACGCCGCTCTTCGAAAAGCTCCGTTCGGGCGTCAGCGCGATCCGAATCCTATTGAATCATGCGCCGCCCGATAAGATGAGCCTCTTGGAGGTAAAGGCGCTCCACGCGCAGGCGCGGGAGCTAAATCTGGCCATCGTTGCCGGAGAGTAGACGCGCATTTAGGGCCTTGCCGCAGCGGAAGAGACAGCCGAGTTTTCGATGGCGATGTCCTGGACCAAGTCGATCCCACTTCTGGCACGCTCAAAACGGCGCGACAGCGACCGGTTCGAGCGTTTTAACATCGTCGTCGCAATCTTGCTGGCGGGCTGGGTACCTTCCGTTCTGATGCTGGTCGTTTCCTACACCATCCTGACCAACACGCTTGAGTCGAAGATCCTGCACGACCGGCAAACCTTCGTGCAATTAATCGCGCACCTCGTGGGCGACGATCTCAGCCGCACCAGCGGCGTGATCGAGTATTACCAGACTCAACCCGAAGTCGTGAAGATGTTGTCAGGCTCCAACCCGGAAATCGCATCGCAGCAATGGCTGGCTCAAACATTTTACGCGCATCCGAGGATTGACGGCATGTTCATCGCCGCGCCCGACGGCCGGCTGATTGCCTCGCTGCCCGCAGTGCCAGAGTCCATTGCACAGGATTTCTCGTCAGTTCTCTGGCGGGAAGGCGCCGCCGGGGCACCCGATGTGTATGTCTCGCAGGTTCACCCGCGGCTGCCCGACAACCGCATGACGACGGATATCGTGGGAGCAGTGCGAACACCGGAGGGCGCGATCGTCGGGTACCTTGGTGTATCAGTCCTTGTGGAGAGAATCGGGCGGCGACTTTCCTCCGTCGACTTTGCGGATCAGTCGACCTGCCAGGTAATCGATCAAACCGGCATGGCGCTTTTCACGAACAATTTCATTCCTAATGCGGGCACCGCCTCGCCGCGACCCGACAGCTTTATTCAAGAGATTCGCCAGAGTAAGACGGGGCACCTCGAACGGAACGGAAATCTCTACTCGTTCACGACGATCGATTCGACCGGCTGGATGACGGTGGTCGAACAGCCGAAATCCGTGGCCTATAAGCCGGTGCACGATCTGTTTGATAAGATCACCATTCCGGCGGCTTGGTTGATCGTTCTAACCGCGGTCGGTGCCGGGCTGGCGGGAAAATTCACGCGACGACAGGCAGAGGCAGCGCGAAGGATCGAACGCGAAGTTATCTTTAACGAAAAGATCCTGGCCAACATGCCGAGCGGGATCGCCCTGGTCGATCCCGATTCGCGGCATTTCCTTCAGGCCAACCAGGCCTTCAGCGAAATGGCAAAACGCTTCGGTGCCTTACCCCAGGAAAAGGACATTCACGACGCAAGCTACGACGAAGTGAAGATCGCTCCGGCTGAAGCGATCGAGAAAGTGCTCGCTTTCGGCGCGCCATTTCAACTGGTAGAGCAGCCCTTCACGGATCAAAGCGGCATGACTCGATTCGTGAACGTGAATCTGCTCCGGCTCCAAGGTTCGGAACAAACCATCCAAGGCGTGCTCTATCTCGTGGAAGACAAGACGCGGGACGTCACTCTGCGTCAGGAACTGATTGGCGCGAACGCGGCCAAAGATCAGTTTCTCGCTTTGCTCTCGCACGAATTGCGAAACCCGCTTTCACCCGTGATCGCGATGGTCGGCGAGCTGGAAGCGAGCGCTCCGGATTCGCCCGAAGTGCGGCGGGCCCTGGAGGTGATCCGTCGTAACGTCGAATTGGAAGCGCGCTTGATCGACGATCTCCTGGACGTCACGCGCATCTCGAAAGGCAAGCTCCAGCTCAGTCTGGAAACGGTGAGCGTGCACGAGATTTTGCAGCGGTCTTACGAGATCTGCCGCGAGGACATTGCCGCGAAAGACCTCAGAATCGAATTCCGGCTGCGGGCCGAACGTGCTTACGTCGAGGGTGACCCCGCCCGATTGCAGCAGGTATTTTGGAATCTGATCAAGAACAGCGTGAAATTCACGCCGGAAAGAGGCCGGATCGTGATCGAAACCTTTAACCCTTCCCCGGACGCGATCGAAATCCGGACGACGGACACCGGCATCGGAATCGAAGAGGATAAGATGAAGACGATCTTCAACGCATTCGAGCAGGGACAAAGCTCCATTACGCGGCGATTCGGGGGTCTTGGGCTGGGTCTCGCAATTTCAAAAGCCATGGTCGCGGCGCATGGCGGAATGATCAAGGCACAGAGTCACGGGAGAGACCGGGGAGCAATTTTTATCGTGACTCTCGAGACCGTGGCGACGCCGGCCGTTGCTTCGAGCGACGGGGACAAAAAACCGTCGAAAGGGGAGGCTGAAGGAGCGCAAGCGACAAGGCCAGAGCGCCGCGTCCTCGTGGTCGACGACCACTTCGACACCTGCACGGGTATGAAAATGATGTTGGAACGCCGCGGATACCGGGTAACGCTCGCACATACAGCAGACCAGGCCGTGGAAAGAACCCGTCACGAAGAATTCGATCTCGTAATCAGCGATATCGGCTTGCCAGATCGTTCCGGGTACGAGCTGATGCAGGAATTGAGCACGACAAAAGGGCTACGTGGAATAGCCCTTAGCGGGTTCGGCATGGAGAACGACGTCAACCGCGCGCGCGCCGCAGGATTCTCAGAACACCTGACCAAACCGATCAACTTCGATCGCCTGGAAGAATCGATCCAGAATTTGTTGCAGCCAGAACCGGCGGTCGGGTCGTAGCCCGATCGAGACTTACTGCGCGCCCCCGGCCGCTTCACGCTCCGCCGCCTGCTTTTCCGACGCTTCCTTCAACTCGCGCGAAAGTTTCTCCACGCGCTGACGCATGATTTTCCCCGCCTTGAACTTGACGGTAGCGCGCGGCGGAATTACAAAACTGCTGCCCGGTTCATTTGGATTGCGCCCCACACGCGGCTTCGTCAGTCGCGGTTGAAAAACGCCAAAATTTCGCAATTCGACTGCGACATTATTGGCCAGGCTGTTGGTAATGTGGTCGAGGGTTCGCTGCACAACTTCGAAAACGTCGTGCTGGACCATCCCAGTCTGATTGCTGATGGCCACAACGATATCCCTTTTTGTAAGCTTCGGCATATCACAAACTAATCGTGTCCCGGCACTAAGATGGTGGGGCCAATCGCAATAAATTTGCAGTCTGCGGGCGGCAGACCGGTTTCCGCGCCTCGATGGGACCCGAGTCGCCGTCCCTTTTTAACGTCTGCTGGCTGGCTGCAAGGCGGGGAAGATACGGCTCAAGTAATAAGTAAGAGGAGTTTGCCCCGCCAGCGCTTTGCGCCGGGACTTTAACTGGCCCTGCACTACTCCGAGCTTGGTGAAGACTCCGTTCCACTCCGATTCGAGCCGGCGCACTTCTTCGTTCGATAATTCGCGCACCCCGCGCACCGAAACGCAACGCTGCAGCACATTCATCGCCCGGCCTGAGAGCTCCGCGAGAATGCCCAACTCGCCGAAAACGTGCTCAGTCTCCTGCAAAAGATTCGCGCGTATTTCCGTAAACTGACGTTCCCGCTCCGCAGAGATCATCGGTTTGGTCTTATCGAGACCGTAGGTAATCACGTCATGCAGCTTCTTCCAATTATCCAGCTGCAAAGTAAGCAGCCTGAGGTGGGTTTCGATGACTTTGTCTCTCATGCTTGCCCCGGCGCTGAAAGTTCAAGGGTCTCGTCGAGCTTCTGCAAATTGTCGATCAGGAGATGTGCCCAAGGGCGGTCCACGCTCTGCACCTGACTGATGATTCCTTCTTCAAAATAAAATCGGCCCTGGCGCCAACGGAAAATTTCAGCGACGGCGGATTCGCCTTCGAGCGATCCAAACACCGCATGCCGCACTGAGCCGTGAGCCAGGTAAATCTCGCTATTTCCCCGCCCCGATTTAAAAGTAAACCGACCGCTACGCTGGCCCAGACAGCTCATCTGTAGGATTTCGGCGGCTGAAAACTGGTTGAGATTACCGATGAGCGAGTGACAGGGATCGATCCCTTCGGCGGGTATTCCGCCTTGCGCGAGCGAACGTACAAACGCGTGCAATTGCCTGCGCAAGCTCCGCTCGCTCCCGCTCGTCGCCACTCGCATGATTTTTTGCTGGTGAGCGACGCTCACAAACTCCTCGTCGTGCGGTTTCGGAGCGAGACAAATGATGTTCAAAGACGGGAAATGCTGACGGGCGTTAGTCGCCTGTTCGAGCGCGATGGCCGCCTCGCCTTCCACCACAAATCCATCAAAGTTTTCCGCCAACAAGACGGAAACAGCCTCGGACAATCTTCGAACGACGCGAGTTTCGATGTCGTCGATTTCGTCGAAAATGCCAAGGGCGCGGTCCTGAAAGACCGGATCAGCGTTCAGTATTAAGAGCCTGGTTTCCACAAGTGCGCTTCAGGAAGTGAAAAATAGGTAGCAGGAACCTTGCCCGCTGGGCAGAAGCCTCTCACCGGCGCCATTCGCGTCGGGGGGACGGCGCCGCGTAACTCCCAGGTGCGATCTCGTGCGCGGTGCGAAAATGCACCTTCGCCACCTTGCGTAGTACTTCCGGACCCTTGGCCGCCACCAGGTTTTTCGCCGCCTCCTTTACTTGCGCCGAAACACCGCGTCCCAGCCTCTCGCCGATCGCTTTCCCGCGCCGGTCAAGCCAATCGATGAATGCTTCCCGCGCCAGGATGGAAGCCGCCGCGACCGCGAGATCGGATTCTGCCTTTGTCCGTTGCTCTAGGCGAATCTTCTGCCCGTGTTGCAGCAAGGCCCGTTCGATGACCCGGGCGTCAGCAAATTTGTCCGACAAAGCCCGGGGACACTCCGGCTTCCGCGCGAGTAGGTTTTCAATTACGCGCGCATGTCCCCAGCCCAGTAAGCTATTCAGGTTGCCAAATTTTTCGTAAAGATCGTTGTAGCGCTCGGGCCCGATGGCGACCGTATCGATGGCGGATCCGGGCGTAGTTCGGATGATTTTTGCGAGAGCGCGAATCCGCGCATCCGATCCGATCCGTTTGCTGTCCTGAATCCCGGCATCGAGAAATTTTCGCGCGACTGAGGCATCGACGTAGACGCCGGCAATGACAAGCGGCCCAAAGAAATCGCCCTTTCCGCTTTCATCGATGCCGAAATGTGGCTCGAACATTTCCGGCGAATGAACCTCCTCGTAGCCGAGTTTCGCCTGCTCGAGAATTTTCGGCTCCAGCTGGAATTGGACGAACTCCTCAATCCCTTTGCCTTGCAACAAAACCTTCGGACCCTTCTCGTAGACGGCGACGCTGAGTTTGTTTTTCTGCGCGAAAAAAAGGGTGTAAGGCTTTGGCGCGAAGTCGAAGCCAAGGTCTCGAAGCAACGAGCGAAGCTTGGTTGCCTGGTCCGTCGAGAGCGGGTGCGTATAGGAATTCATTCTTCGGGAAGAGAACGTCCAACGTCCGACGTCCAACGTCCAACGTCCAAATCAGACCTCTGTAATTCGACGTTGGACGTCGGGCGATGGACATTGGACGTTCATTCCATCAGCCTGAACCCTGCCTTGGACGCCGCTTCTTTCCGCCACGCCCTCCTCGCTTGGTACCGGAAACGAGGCCGCGATCTCCCCTGGCGTCGTACCAGAGATCCCTACGCGGTCCTGGTGTCCGAGTTCATGCTCCAGCAGACACAAGTCGCCACGGTCATCCGATACTATAATGAGTGGATACGGCGCTTCCCCGATTTCGCCGCTCTCGCCGCCGCTTCGGAGCGCGAAGTTCTGCACGCCTGGCAGGGTCTCGGCTATTACGCGCGAGCTCGTAATCTCCGCGCGACCGCACAAACGGTCATGGAAAAACAAGGGGGCCGTTTTCCCAAATCGTTGGACGCGATTCGGAATCTGCCGGGAGTTGGCCGCTACACCGCGAACGCCGTGGCCACGTTCGCCTTCAATCAGTCTGTTCCGATCGTCGAAGCGAACATCGCTCGTCTGCTCGCTCGCCTATTCAACCTACAAATTCCGATTGATACCAGTCACGGCCGCGAAACGCTGTGGCAGCGCGCGAGTGAACTCCTGCCGAATCGGGGAGCCGCCATCCACAACTCGGCTCTTATGGATTTGGGCGCTCTCGTCTGCGGGTCGCGGCCTAATTGCGTTGTCTGCCCTGTCCGACATTTCTGCCGGGCGGAGAAACCGTCAGAGCTTCCGATAAAAGGAGCGCGCCCATTAATCAGACTCCGCACGGAGCATCACGGCTTTTCTGTGAGAGGGGGCCGCGTCTTGCTCGAGCAATCGCAGGATCGCTGGCGCGGGATGTGGATGCTGCCGAGATTGGCAACAGCCCCTGCGAAACGCAAACCGGTGCACATTTCGGAATTTCCGTTCACGAATCATCGCATCACGCTGACTGTGTTTCCGCAGACGGCAGCCGGACATTCCGCAAAATCCTTCCAGCACTGGTTTCCTATCGACGGGCTGGATTCAATCCCGCTACCTTCTCCCCATCGTCGGGCATTGGAGATGTTGATCTCGGCGCGGTCACAAAGACTTTGCGGCCCGGTGACTCAGATTTAATTTCGCCCAACGCACCTCGATACCCAAAATCCAAAATGCGAAGCATGACTGGTTACGGCCGTGGCGAAGTCGACCATGGCGGGATGAAATTGAGCGTGGAGCTGAATTCGGTAAATCGAAAACAAAGCGACCTCGTCGTGAATCTTCCCCGCGATCTCGCCGAGCTGGAACCGCGCATCCGCCAGACAATTAATGAGAGAATTTCGCGCGGCCGCATGAATGCACTAGTCACTTTACAGGAAAGCGCGAATGGGGCGCGCAAGCTCGCACTCGATACCGGTCTGGCCCGCTCCTACCACGAAGCAATGCTCACGCTGCAAAAAGAATTGAGCGCCCCTGGTGAAATCACAATTGGGACAATTCTACAGGCACCGGGCGTGATGCGTTCTCCCGAACATAGTATCGACGCCGCAGAAGCATGGCCGGTTCTGCAGCAAGCATTGGCGGCGGCACTCGCCGAATTGATCAAGATGCGTGAACGCGAAGGCAAGCATCTCGCGAAAGATCTAATCCATCGCTTGAAAGTCCTGCGCAAAGAAATCAAGGAAGTCCGCGCATTATATCCCGACGTGGTGAAAAAATATCGGAGGGCGTTGCTCGAGCGAATCGAAAAGGCGGGTCTAAATCTCCCGATCGATGACGAGCGCTTGCTGAAGGAAGTTTCATTCTTCGCCGATCGGTCCGATATTTCGGAAGAATTGACCCGATTGGAAAGTCACCTCGCGCAATTTGCGCATCATCTCCGCAAGAACGAACCGGTCGGCCGCACGCTCGAATTCATTACGCAGGAAATTTTTCGGGAACTGAATACGCTTGGCGCGAAATCGAACGACGCTGCAATTTCCCAACATGTCGTTGCCTGCAAATCGGAATTGGAAAAAATCCGCGAGCAAATCCAAAACCTTGAGTAATCAATTCACGCGCACGGGGATTCTGTTTGTTGTCTCCGCGCCATCGGGCGCCGGCAAGACGACACTGTGCGATGCGCTGCGACAGACGCCCGATTTCGTCTACTCCGTTTCCAGCACCACGCGACCGCCGCGCGCCGGCGAAATCGAAGGTGAGGATTATCATTTCTTGTCCGAGTCAGATTTCCTTGCGCGAGTCAAGACTGGAGAGTTTCTGGAGCACGCAAGAGTGCACGAGCATTATTACGGTACGCTGCGCAAGCCGCTCGTCGCCAATCTGCAAAACGGCGTGGACGTCTTGATCGATGTCGACATCCAGGGCGCCGCGGCGATTCGTTCGTTCGACGACCAAACAATCCGGCAGGCTCTCTGTGATGTTTTTATCATGCCGCCCGATCTTGATGAATTGCGGCGCCGCCTGACCAAGCGCGGAACGGAAAATGGAAAACAAATCGAGCTGCGCATCGTGACTGCCGCGCGGGAGATGGCCCTTTGGCGCGACTATCGCTATACGATCATCAGCAAATCGATGGAGGAAGATTTGCAAAAGTTTCGCCACATCATGGGCGCAGAACGCTATTTGAGCAGACGTCTTGCCTTGGCCTAACCGACTCCGATGCCTGTTAATCCAAAATCAAAAATCCGAACCCCAAAATGCGTTGTGCTCGGGGTCACGGGCTCCATCGCTGCCTACAAATCCGCCGAGCTCGCCAGTTTACTCGTCAAACAAGGTCACGACGTTTTCGTCGTGATGACACGCGATGCGATTGAATTCATTACGCCGCTCACCCTCCAAACTCTTTCAAAGAATCCAGTCACCACCAGCTTCTTCGACGAAAGGGAAAACTGGCGGCCGGGACATATCGAGCTCGCTGATCGCGCCAGCCTTCTTCTCCTCGCGCCTGCAACCGCGAACATCATTGCTGAGTTCGCGCACGGACTAGCCGGTCACCCGCTCGCGGCCATCGCGCTCGCAACGCGCGCGCCCATCCTGATGGCGCCGGCCATGAACGGAAAAATGTGGGAGCACCCCGCCACGCAGAAAAACGTCGAGACATTGAAAACACGCGGCGTCGAGTTCATCGGGCCGGAAGAAGGAATGCTGGCGTGCGGGTATGAAGGCGTCGGTCGTTTATGGAAAGTGGATGACATCGCATTTCGCGCGGAATTTCTGCTGGCGCGCCAGGATAGTTTGATCGCGTGAGGTTTGTTGTCACCGCAGGTCCGACCCGTGAAGCGATCGATCCGGTTCGCTTCGTCAGCAATCGCTCCTCTGGGAAAATGGGATACGCGATTGCGGAAGCGGCGAGCGCGGCCGGACACAGCGTTACGCTGATCTCTGGTCCGGCAACCGTCGCGCCACCCGACGGTGCTGAATTTGTTTCGATCATAACGAGCGATGAACTTCACGACGCGGTGCATCGCGCGGCCCCGGAGTGCGACGTGCTCGTGATGTGCGCGGCGGTCTCCGATTACAAGCCCGCGACAGTCGCGCGGCAGAAAATGAAGAAGCGAAAAACTCCGTTTGCGCTCGAATTAGTTCCAACGCACGACATTCTTGCGTCGCTTCCGAGAGTAAATCGAGAGTTTCTCGTCGTCGGTTTCGCGGCGGAGACGCACGACTTGGAATTGAACGCGCGGAAGAAACTCCGAGAGAAAAATTGCGACATGATCGTCGCAAATGACGTCAGCAAAACGGATTCCGGACTGGAAAGTGACGAAAATGAAGTGACGATTTTCTTTCGCAACGGTGAATCGAAAAAAATTTCGCGCACATCGAAAAAAATAATCGCGCGAGAACTCGTGAAAATAATTTCAAAGATGTCAGAAAAATGTTTGACAAAAAAATCGGGATGATTACTGACACATGTAAGTGAAGTTAAAAAAATCCTTCACCAACCCACCGCGTTAGCGGATCGAAAGGGGGGATCGTCTCATGGCAAAGAAAAAAGCAAAGAAAGCTCCGGCCAAGAAAAAGGCCGCCGCGAAGAAAAAGAAACATTAGTTTCTAAGTAATCCGGTCACGAGCTACGGAACTTTTTCGTAGTTCCAACCCTAACTTCAACCCGGGAGGAGGATTCATTTTCTCCTCCCGGTTTTTTTATTTCGCGAGCGCTCGACGGTGAAATCATTTGGCAGGGCGAGCGCGCAATCTTACTAGTCATTCCTCATGACGCATTACCTCGACGCGGCGGTCGAAGCCGCGCGCGCCGCTGGCGA
>PNAS01000048.1:126323-136938 GCA_003169695.1 Spartobacteria bacterium | reverse complement strand
ATGGTGCTTGAGATCAGCATCAACGGCGGAGCGTTTGCGGACATCATTGACGCGGGCGGCACCTTCGTCACCGGCGGCTACAACGAAACCATCTCTACGGCCTTTGGCAGTCCGATTTCCGGACGGATGGCCTGGAGTGGTCTCTCGGGCGGGACGTCGACCGCGCCAACCTACATCACCACGACGGTCACCCTGCCGGCCACAGCCGGTGGGCAGAACATCCAATTGAAGTGGCGCGCGGCCACCGACGACAGCGTCGAGGCGACGGGCGCGGCGGGTGTGCGAATCGATGACATCGTAATCACTCCTTTCGTCTGTGGGAGCCCGACTCCAACACCACCACCGCCAACTCCGACTCCGACCCCAACCCCGACCCCAACGCCAACCCCAACGCCACCTACACCAACGCCAACGCCAACACCAACCCCAACCCCAACGCCCACACCCACGCCTTCTGGAACGCCAAGCCCAACGCCGAGCCCAAGCCCAACGCCGAGCCCAAGTCCGTCACCGGTTTCGAAAGCCATCATCCTCTCGACCCGTATGGACGTCCAGACCGGCGATGACGTTGGCATCGGCGGCTTCATCATTACGGGAACCACTCCGAAGCATGTGATCATTCGGGCTATTGGACCTTCGTTGACACGCTTCGGTATCGTCGACGTGCTCGAGGACCCAGTGCTCGAACTGCACGGTCCGAAAGGATTTGTCACGGTGATCGACGACAACTGGCAAGACGACCCCGCGCAGAAGGCCGCGATCATAGCAGACGGCATCCCGCCGACCAACACCCTCGAGTCAGCGATTGATGCCACGCTAGATCCGGGAGCGTATACCGCGATCGTGAGCGGCAAGAATGGCACCTCTGGTGTGGCCTTGGTTGAAGTCTACGACCTCAATCAGGGAGTTGACTCGAAGCTGGCTGACATCAGCACGCGCGCCTTCGTCAGCACGGCTGACAACATCGTCATCGCGGGCTTCGTCATCAGCGGCGGAAGCGCCTCCGACAACGTAGTGGTTCGTGGCCTCGGCCCGAGCCTGAGTGGCTTCGGCTTGTCTAGTGTGCTGTCAGACCCGACGCTGCAGTTGCGCGACACTAATGGAACGCTTCTCATCTCGGACAACGACTGGCAGGATGACCCGGTTCAAGCCGCGGCAATCACCGCCGATGGTCTGGCGCCGACGGATGACCGCGAGGCCGCCCTAACTGCGACGGTGCCGCCGGGCCTTTACACCGCGCTGCTTGCTGGTCTGAACAATGTCACTGGCATTGGCATAGTTGAGGTTTACGACCTCGGGCCCCCGCCGGCGCCGTAGCGCATCAAATTCCGTGGCTGTGTCTGCCTCTCTCCGGTGAGGGGCAGACACGCGCGGAAGGCCGTTCGGGGTCCGGGTAAGATAACGCGCAACTAGCCAAAAGAGCGATCTTGGCAACCCGCTGCCGGAAACATTCTGCCTTAATCTCGACGAGTCCGCCGAGCAACGACGTAACGGAAGCGCCGCCTTGAAGGTTGGTGCGCTACATTACATTGTTGTCATGTGCCCATAAAAAGCTTGTCTTGTAAGACACCCCGCAGACTATCAGGTCACTTACGGAGCTCTCTTGCTGAAATGCAGAAGGCTCGTGAATCAGTCACCTTTCATTCGGATTGTAAGTCAAAACAACCAGGAGTTCTTCTATGTCTCGCAAATTCAAGAAACTATTTTCATTCACGATTTTGGTTCTTTTTTTGGCAGCGCTTTTCTCGCTCCCTGGCGAGGCCCAACAGCCTAAGAAGCCCGCGAAGACGGGCGATGCGACGTCGCACGACAAGACGGCCTCCCAGGCCAAGCCGCAGCAGAGCTTGCGGTCGCCAGTCGCTGAGACCATTCATCTTGCGGGATTCGCCCAAAGCGCCCCGGCTCGCACATTTCCAGCCGCTGAGCGCACCGTAGCCAGCAATCAACCGGGCCCTCCAGAGTTGGAGGCCAAAGAGGGGCACGAATTCAACCCGTTGAATACGGCGCGAGGCCGCATCGACTTGCCGGGACCATCTGTTGACGGGGCACTGCAGTCGTCTCTGCAGCCCGGAAAGGGTGTTTTTAGGCCTGCCGCTCTTCCTCCTCCGTTGCTTACTTTCGAAGGAGTCGCTGCCAATGGCTCCGCGCCGCCAGATACCAATTCCGATGTCGGTCCGAATGACATTGTGGAAACAGTAAATACTGTCGTGCGTGTCTTTGATAAGAGTGGCGTCCCGCGCGGGCCGGCCTTCAAGCAAAGCAGCTTGTTCAGCGCATTGGGTGGTCTCTGCGCCCAGGTGGATGACGGTGATCCTGTTGTGCTCTACGACCGCATAGGCGATCGTTGGCTGATCAGCCAGTTCGGGTTCACCAGCTCGACCGTGCCTCCTTACCACGAATGCGTGGCCATCTCGCAGACTCCAGATCCAACGGGAGCGTACTTTCTCTACGATTTTGTTTTACCAGGCACGGAGTTTCCCGATTACCCAAAGTTTGGCGTGTGGCCTGATGGCTACTACATGACCAGCAACCAGTTCAATAACGGTGCGGCCTTCGACGGAGTAGGCGTCTTTGCGTTCGACCGGCAAAAGATGCTCGTGGGCGATCCGACCGCCATTGGTCTCTACTTTAATCTAAACCTGGCTTCTCATCCCGAAGGCATTTTTGGTATGATGCCATCCGATCAAGATGGATTGTTTCCACCGCCCGCGGGCGCCCCTGACGTTTTCGTTTATTTCACCGACGATGATTTCGGCGATCCGGCGGATGGATTGCGGCTTTTCGATTTCCATGCGGACTTTGCTGTACCGGCTTCCTCAACTTTTACCGAGCGAGCCGAGAGCACCTACCCGACGCCGCTCGCACTCGCAGCCTTTGACGCTCGCATCCCCGGTGGTCGCGCCCACGTCGAGCAGCCGCCCCCTGCGGCAAACCCGGCAGACAATCTGGACTCGGTCGGAGAGCGAATGATGTTCCGGCTCCAATATATCAATCGCAGTGGGGTTGAATCGCTGGTCGGCAACTTTACCGTAAATGTGAGTGGCGTCGACCCAACCAGCGCGGCTACGTATCAAGCCGGCTTTCGCTACTTCGAGTTGCGGAAGTCCACTCCGGCCGGTCTTTATACCGTTAACGAACAGGCGACCTTCGCGCCCGGCTCCGGGGACGGTGCCGCTGGCCTTAACCGCTGGATGGCCAGTGCCGCTATGGATGTCCAGGGAGATCTGGCTGTCGGCTATAGCATCTCGGGCCTTAGTCCCGCCACGTTTCCTTCTCTTAACTACGCCGCCAGGGCTTTCGATGATCCGCCAGGTGGATTGTTTCAGGGTGAGGGCACAATGTTCGCCGGCACGGGAGTGCAAATTGGAACGGCCAACCGCTGGGGGGACTACAGCACAATGCAGCTGGATCCAACAGACGAGTGCACCTTCTGGTACAGCAGCGAATACTATACGAGCACGACCCTTACGTTTAACTGGCAGACTAGAATCGGCAGCTTCAAGTTTCCTACTTGCACGGCTCCGCCGCAGGGTGCGCTGGCAGGAACAGTCACTGCTTGTGACAGTGGTGCGCCGTTGGATGGCGCCACAGTTACAGTTTCCGGCGGCCCTTCCGACGGGTTCTCTACCACCACGGTCACCGATGGCTCCTACACGCTGCACTTGGCTCCAGGCAGCTACTCGGTCAACGTTGCATCCTTGCCGCATGGTTGTAGTGCCGCCGGCCCCTTCAACGTAACAATCACGGACGGCAACACGACGACCCTTGACAGCTGCCTTATGGGAACGCCGAATACGGTCTTCGTTTCCTCCGCGGTTTCCGGCGGCAACGGCAATGGTGTCATCGATTCTAACGAGTGTAACAACCTCAATGTTACAATCCTGAGTAACGGATGCTTGACCGCCTCGAATGTTTCGGCAGTGCTATCAAGCTCAACTTCAGAAGTGACGATAACGCAGCCAAATTCAGCTTATCCGGATACGCCCGAAGGTAGCACTTCGACAAACACGGTTCCATTCTTGGTCAGCACTTCCAGCGCGTTCGCGTGCGGCACGACAATCGACTTTACCCTAACGATAACATTTGACGGTGGCACGAACACGATACCATTCTCACTACCCACGTGCGGGATCCCGTCCGTTACCGTCAACGGCACCCTCGGGCCCGGCGACCTTACCCAGACAGGCCGCATGGGACGCAATGCTGTAGCGAGCGCGTGCGGTACGGCCAAGCCATGTCCCGGCCCGATTACCGGGGATACGAATCAACACGCATACGATCTCTACACCTTCACGAATGGCCCCGCGGCGGCCTGCGCGACCATCACGACTACGGCGACCTGCCCGAATGCCACCAACGCAATCATCACCGTGGCTTACTTGGGAAGCTTCGATCCGACGAATCTCTGTACGAACTACCTTGGTGATCCCGGTGGAAGTCCGGCTCAGACCAATTCTTTCCAGGTCGATGTGCCGGCGAATGGCAACCTTTTGGTCAATGTTCAGGAGATCACTGCCGGCGCGGGATGTAGCGGCTACTCAGTCACGATCTCGGGCCTGGTTGGCAACACCAGTGGTCCCGGTCCATGTGGAGTAGCCGCCACTCCAACACCGACCCCAATACCGACCCCAACACCGACGCCAACTCCAATACCGACGCCCACTCCAACGCCGACCCCAACACCAAGTCCGTCGTCAGCGTCCCAAGCCATCAACCTTTCCACTCGTATGCGAGTGGATAAGGGCGACAACGTTGGCATCGGCGGGTTCATCATAACGGGAAGCGCGCCTAAACATGTGATCGTCCGGGCCATTGGACCGTCGTTGGCGCGCAACGGTCTCACCGATGTGCTGGCTGACCCGGTGCTTGAGCTGCACGGCCCCGGAGCATTTGTCACGATCACCGACGACAACTGGAGAGACGACCCCATCCAGGAGGCCGCGATCATAGCAGACAACCTCCCGCCGACTAATGATTTCGAATCGGCGATTGATGCTACGCTGACCCCCGGAGCGTATACGGCCGTCGTGAGAGGCAAGAATGACACCTCTGGGGTGGCCTTGGTGGAAGTCTACGACCTCGACGCGGCAGCGTTATCGAAACTGGGCAATATTAGCACGCGCGCCTTTGTCAATACGGGTATCGACATTGTGATCGCGGGCTTCATCCTGGGCAACAATGCAGGCGATGACAGAGTAATCGTGCGCGGACTGGGTCCGAGCCTGGGCGACGCGGGCTTGTCTAATGTGCTGGGAGATCCAACGCTGGAGCTGCGCAACAGCGATGGGACGCTCTTGGTTTCGGATAACGACTGGCAAGACAACGCGGCGCAAGCGGCGGAACTGACTGCGGCGGGACTGGCGCCTGGTGACCCTCGGGAGGCTGGGATAGCGGCGACGCTGTCGCCGGGCCTTTACACCGCGTTGCTCACGGGATTGAACAACGGCACTGGCCTCGGCCTGGTTGAAGTCTACGATCTAGGGCAGTAACGAGAGCGCTTCATCACATCCATCACCGCGTTGTGTCTGCCTCTCTCTCGATGAGAGGCAGGCCGCGCGGGAGGCTCGAAGATCGCTCGCGCGGCGTCCGCGAAAGCGTATCGCACCTTGTTGAGCATCTCAGCTCACCGCATGCCAGTGTCGCAGTCCCATTGAACCTTTTTGATCTGGCCCGCAGTTACATCGACCTCGAAAGGGCCATAGCTTCCGATCCTGCCTTTCCGATCCTTCGCGGCGATGGTGTAGTGTCCTGGCGGCAAAGAAACCCGAAACCGGCCTTGATCGTCAGTCCTGAAGGATGCAACCACGTCATTTTTCTTCTCCACGACGAAAGCAGTATTTGCAAGCGGTCCCGAATCGGGAACTCCCTCTCTAGAGGGTCCGCCATGAATGGGACTTACCGAAATCACTCCTTCGAGCCCTGTCTCTGATTCGGCCTTCGGTGTCTCCGCCAAGACGAAGCGAGAAAATAAAGCGAGAAGCACCACGAATATTGGGAGGGGATATAGTTTGCGCATGGAAAGCAATGACGCCCAATATCCGTTCGTTGCCAAGTCCTACCGTGCTTTTGCACCAAGCGCTGCTTCAATGTCCGCGCGCAAGCCGTCCTCGGGCCGTGGCGAAAACTCAACCTTCTTTCCGTTGATAAACACGACGGGCGTCCGATCTATGCCGAGCGAAGCACCGCGATCCTGATCGGTAGCGATGCGCTTTGCCACCTCCTCGCCGTCCATGTCTTTCGCGAATCGCTCGAGATCAAGTCCGAGCTCAGACGCGCAGGTATTGAAGAACGCGCGGACATCGTCCGCCCGGACCCACTGGGAGCGCCTTAGATAAAGCAAATCGTGCATTTCCCAGAAGCGGCCTTGCAATCCCGCCGCTTCAGCCGCGCGCGCCGCCTCAAGCGCATGATGATGCTGTGCGAGCGGATGCTGGCGGAAGGTAACGGAGAGGCTTTTGGCGTAATCTTTCTCGATGTTCTTCATTGCCGGCCAGAGCATAAAGCAAGGCAGACATTCGAAATCACCAAACTCTTCGAGTTCGACAGGAGCGTTTGCGGGTCCACGCATATGCGGGGGTACGGCTCCTAGTTTGCCAAACGCGGGCTTCGCTGGCGGCGGCGGCGATTGGCGAAAGTGAAAGAGGAGCGCCCCAGAACCGATGGCGACGAGAAATGCAGCGAGGATGATCGCGAACGGTAGATAACGTTTCATGCGAGGTCGTTTCCGAGCGAATGGGAACGCCAATCTTGTCGGTGCGACGTGTCATTTCCAGTGATATATCGGCGCTCGTTCGCGTTCGACCGCAAAGCGGGCCGCGTCCTCAAGTTGACGCGGAAGCGGGCCGCGACGATATTCGTTCTCCTCATTTCGAGGAACTCGTCCCATGGACAAGATTCGTAACATCGCCATCATTGCGCACGTTGATCACGGCAAGACCACACTTGTCGATCAACTGCTGCGCCAATCCGGTACTTTTCGTTCCAACCAAAAAATCGAGGAGCGTATGATGGATTCGATGGACCTCGAGCGCGAAAAGGGGATTACGATTCGCGCGAAGAACGCGGCGTTCCAGTGGAACGGTTATCGCATCAACATCGTCGATACTCCCGGCCACGCCGATTTCGGCGGCGAAGTCGAGCGAATCATGAAGATGGTGGACGGCGTGCTCCTGGTCGTCGACGCGCACGATGGTCCCCAAGCGCAGACACGCTTTGTTTTGCGCAAGGCGCTCGAGAACAAAGCAAAACCGATCGTCGTAATCAATAAGATCGATCGGGAGAATGCGCGACCTCACAAAGTGCTCGATCTGGTTTTCGATCTCTTCGTCGAGCTAAAAGCCACGGATGAGCAGCTCGATTTTCCGATCATTTACGCGAGTGCGAAAAATGGTTTCGCCATGCGCGAGCTGCATGAGAACAGCGAGGACATGACACCATTGTTTCAGGCCATAGTGCAGTACGTGCCGCCGCCGAAAGTTTCACCGGAGCCTTTCTTTCAAATGCTCGTTTCGAATCTCGACTATAGCGACTACCTAGGACGCATTGCCCTTGGCCGCATTGTCAGCGGTCGCGTCAGTGTCGGAGATTCGATCGTTTGCATCCATCGCGATGGCCGTCGCGAGCGCGCCAGCGTTACCGGGCTCTACACCTTCGCCGGAATGGGACAGGTGGAGCTGAAGCACGCCAGCGTTGGGGATATTATCGGTCTGACCGGTTTTGAAGAAGTTTACATCGGCGAAACGTTGACCGATCGCGAAGAACATCCACCGCTGCAGTTTGTCGACATTGATCCGCCGACCATCCGAATGCGGATTCTGGTAAACGATTCGCCTTTCGCCGGACGTGAAGGGAAGTTCGTTACTGCGCGTCACGTGCGCGAACGGCTGGTCCGCGAGACGCGCGGGAACGTTTCGCTGCAGATGAAAGACACGGAAGTCGCCGGGGCCTTCGAGATCAATGCGCGCGGCGAGATGCAAATAGCCATCCTCGTCGAACAGATGCGGCGGGAAGGTTATGAAGTGATGGTCTCGCGGCCGGAGGTCATTTTCCAGCGCGACGAAAGCGGCGGTCTGCTCGAGCCGCTCGAGAATTTGTATGTCGAAGTCCCGAACGAAAATCTCGGGGATGTCCTGCAATCGCTGGCCGCGCGCAAAGGAGAGATCGTAAGCATGGATCATCATACGGCGCGCGTTTCGGTCGAAGCCATTGTTCCGACGCGTGGTTTGATTGGATTCGAAAGCGATCTGGTCAATCTAACTCGCGGCGAAGGATTGATGAGCCATCTCTTCAAAGAATACGCTCTCTTTAAGGGCGAGCTCGAGGGACGGAATCGCGGCGTGATGATTTCGATGGAGCCGGGGGTCAGCACGGCCTACGCGCTGAACAACATCCAGGCGCGCGGGAGACTCTTCGTTGGCCCGCAGGAGGAAATCTACGCCGGCATGATCGTGGGCGAAAACGCGCGCCCTGAAGATCTCCCGGTCAATCCTTGCAAGGCGAAGCATCTTACGAACATGCGCAGCCAGGGCGATGGGAAAGGCATTCAGCTCGAAGCCCCGCTGCGCATGACTTTGGAACGCGCCATCGAATACATCAGCGCGGACGAATTTGTCGAAGCAACTCCCAAGTCGCTTCGGTTGCGAAAGCGCATCCTCGATCCGACCGCGCGGAAGCGGGCGCAGAACGCGGCGTAAATCGACTTGCGCGCTCCTTGACAAAAACCGCGGAAAGCGGTTGAATGTGATCGTTAGTTTGCCTCCTCGATCAACGTTCTTTTCGAGGCGTTCCAGTTCCGAGTTTCTCGTGAACGCAGGTTTGTCCGGCAACTTCTAGAATTCCCATCTCATGTCGGGGCACAGCAAGTGGTCGAAAGTTAAACGCTTCAAGGGCGCGCTCGACGCGAAGCGCGGCGCACTTTTCAGCAAGCTCTCACGAGAGATCACCATTGCGGCGAAGATTGGCGGCGGCGATCCGGACGCGAACGTGCGCCTCCGCAGCGCCATTCTGTCCGCGCGCGGGCAGAGCATGCCGAATGACAACATCGAACGTGCGATCAAACGCGGCACGGGCGAGGGAGTAGAAGCGCAACATTTCGACGAGATCGTCTATGAAGGCTACGCTCCGGGCGGTGTGGCCGTGATCGTGGAAGCGGCAACCGATAACAAGAACCGGACCGCCGCGGAGATCCGCAGGATTTTCAGCAAGAACGATGGCAATCTTGCGACGAGTGGCAGCGTATCCTACATGTTTCACAAGAAGGGGCGAATTACCGTGCCGCGCGGCATGATAGCGGAGGAACGACTTTTCGAGCTGGCTCTGGAAGCTGGAGCTGAGGAGTTGACAACGGAGGAGGAGGAGTATGTTATTACCACTTCCCACGATCGGCTCTACGCAGTAGCTGAGGCGCTCAAACACGCGGGCGTCACCACCGATGGGCAAAAGTTTACTTTCATCCCCGATACGATAGTTCCGGTCAACGATGAGGCCGTTGCGCTGCAGATCTTGCGCTTGTGCGACAGTCTCGAAGAAGACGATGACGTTCAAAACGTCTATTCAAATCTAGATATTCCCGACGAGTTGCTGGCCAAACTGCCAGCGTAGAAAGACCTGCCGTTGACTGAGCAGCGCGCTGCTTCGGCGGCACTGAGATCATCACTGAATTTATGAGTGAAGAAACTGATAACCAGCGACAACTGGAAACTGGCGCCGCGGCGGAACGTCCACGGCGTCCCCGCAGAAGATTTCCGCGCCGGCATGATGGCCCGCGTGGGCGCGGTCCGGAGGGACAGCGTGGCGACCTAAACGGACCTGCGGACCGAGTCGAAGAAACCGGTGCTCCGGGCGGTTCCAATATCGAAGGCCGGGAGGGCCACCAGCACACGGAGCAGGGGAACGATCAATCTGGCGGCGCCGAGGGCGATTTCCGCGATCACGGCCCTTCTCAGAATGGCGAACTGGAGCGCGAACCGGAGTTCGGCGACGGCGTCATCGAAATTTCGGGGAAAGGATTTGGATTCTTGCGGGACGCGAAGCGCAATTTTGTTCAGACCCCACAGGACATTTTTGTTACGCCAGAAATAGTTCGTCGCTTCGGTTTGCGCGATGGGATGTGGATTCACGGCGAAACGCGGCGAGGGAATCGCGGGCCGCAGTTAACGCGGCTGCTCAAGATAAACGACGACGAACCGACGAAATATCAGGGACTGCGGCCGTTCGAGGAGTTGACGACGATCAATCCGAACCGTCGCATCAAACTCGAGACCGTGCCTGATCGTTACACGACGCGCATTATGGATTTGATGACGCCGCTTGGCATGGGTCAGCGCGGCATCATCGTCGCGCCGCCTCGCACCGGAAAGACAACCTTACTGCATCACATCGCCGACGCGGTCGTGAAAAATCACAAGGAAATGAAATTGATCATTCTTCTTGTTGATGAACGCCCGGAAGAGGTCACCGACTTCCGGCGTTCCTGCCCGCAGGCCGAAATCATGGCGAGTTCGAATGACAGCGACATCAAGAGCCATACCCGTATTGCGCAGCTCGCCATCGAGCGGGCGAAACGTTTGGTCGAGGCGGGCAAAGATGTGTTCATCCTGCTCGACTCGATCACGCG
>PNAS01000048.1:84451-126247 GCA_003169695.1 Spartobacteria bacterium | reverse complement strand
ACGGCGCTCATCGATACGGGCAGCCGCATGGACGAGCTCATCTTCCAGGAATTCAAGGGCACCGGGAACATGGAACTCGTGCTCGATCGCAAGATCAGTGATCAACGCACGTATCCAGCGGTTGATATTTTTCTTTCCGGCACCCGCCGCGAAGAACTGCTCATGCAACCGTGGGAGCTGGACAAGATCAACATGATCCGGCGGGGGCTGGCCGGGCATAAACCGGTTGAAGCGATCGAGCGTCTCCTCATGTTCGTGAAAAAGTTCCCAACCAACGCACAGATGCTGAAGGAGATTCCGGGTTAACTTGTAGCGGCGGGCTATGACCGCTGTCCGTTCACAGTGGCGCTCGAGCAAAGGCCCGGCGGTCATAGGCCGCCGCTACAGGAAATCGAGTGGGAAGTTCTTCCCCCGGAAGAAAAGCGAAAGCGCCAGGGGCTGGAGCCTCTTTTCAAAATGGCTCGCGCTCATCATGGACGAGTTCATTCGGGTCCCCGGAACGAAATTCAAATTCGGTCTCGATCCTTTGATCGGGCTATTGCCCGGCCTCGGTGACACCGGCTCGGCGCTGGTCTCTGCCTTTGCGCTTGTTCAAGCCGCACGCCCCGGAGTGCCGACGATCCTTCTCGCTCGCATGTCGCTTAATATTCTGATTAACGAGCTCGTCGGAATTGTGCCGGTTTTCGGCGACGCGCTCTCGTTCTGGTTCAAATCAAACGTGCGCAACTATCAAATCATTAAGGACCACGCCGCTGCTCCGGGTGGCGTTTCACGTAGGAGCGACTGGATTTTTGTTATCGCGGTGCTGGTGCTTCTTTTCGTAATTGTTGGCTGCGGGTTACTGATCACCTTCTTGTTTCTCCGAGAGATCGCAAGACTGCTGGCTAGCTCTTGAGCCGCTAAATCACCGAAGGTAACGCGAATAGACGGCATGAATGCCCTCTCGCGCTTCTCGGTAGCGCTGCCCAAACAAGTCGAGACTGTCGGCGCCGATGCGTTGCGCCAGTTTTCGCTGTTCGGTTTCATCCGCGGGCAGGGAGGAAACAGTCTTGTTTTCCCACCGCCGAAGAGCCATTTCGATCGAGCGTAGATATTCGTAACTCTTTTTCACTAGAGCGGCCTCTTCTTCCTGCAGCAGCCCCCTGGTCGTCAGCTCGCGGAGCGCGCCCATGGTCTGCGGATTCCAGATGTCGGCGCGCATCTGTAAAGCCTGCACCAGAAACTCAGCCTCGATCACGCCGCCCGTGCCCGTCTTGAAATCGAGCAGATCAGCCGCGCTCCCCCGTTCGTAGCGAATCCGTTGCAGCATTCCATCGACCTGTGCATACAGGTCGTCACGCTGCGCGGCGTTGCGCCAGACGCGCTGGGCCAGGTCCATGAATTGGTCTTGCCGCGGGCCGACCACAGGGCGCGCGCGTGTGAGCGCTTGAGCTTCCCAAAGCTGGGCGCGCGTCTCGTAGTAGACCTCGTAAGCCCTGAGCGAGCATGCGAGATTTCCTTTCTCGCCTTCCGGTCGCAGGCGCGCATCCAGTGTGGCCATGCTCCCTTCCGCAGTCGGTTGCGCCATCGCGACCACGAGATGCTGTGCCGCGCGGATATCGTCACCGACGAAAAGCACATCCAGGTCGGCTCCGTAACCGATCTCGCCGCCGCCAAATTTCCCGAGCGCGATAATCGTCAGATTGCTCTCGTTTCCGTGCACACGGTTGACGAAAATCAGGCAGGCCTCTGCGAGAGAGGATTGTTCGGCAAAGAGTGCCGGGAGATCTGCGAGGCCAAGCACGTCGCGCAAGAAAATCCGCAAAAGCTGCGTCTGGCGATAAACGCGAAGCAAATCAAGTGAGGCCAGGGTAATTTTCAGGGCATCCAGCCGTTTCAAATGCTCCGCTACCGAAACTTCCCGATCGAGCACGCCCCCGCGAGTAATGTCTTCCAGCAGTTGCGGGCGGCGAATCAGCAGGTTTCCGGCATAACGGCTCGTATCGAAGGTTTTGACGAGGAGCTCGAGGAGTTTTGGATTCACCACGAGCAACTCGAAGAGCATGCTGCGCAGCCCGTAGGCTTCGACGAATCGGATGAACTGGTTCAGCGCCACGTCCGGATCGGCGGCTTGCGCCAGCCATCGAAGCAAGAGCGGACGCAGATTGCGGAGCACTTGACGTGTCCGGGCCGCGACGTGCAAGCCGCCAGTGCCTTTTGCCAGGTCTGCAAGCGATTTAGCCGCCGCTTTCTCATCCCGAAAAATGTGCAGGCTCTCGACAGGCGATTGCGCTCCTGTGGCAGGCTCCGAGATGATTCTTTGAAAAACCGAGCGGACCTTCTGCATATGCTCTCGTAACGCGCTGGTGAAATTTTCCTTGGAGGAAAACCCAAGACTTCGCGCGAGCCGATCGAGTAATTCGCCGTTTTCCGGAATCGTGTGGATTTGTTGTTCCGCTTCGATTTGCAACCGGTGTTCAACGCCCCGGAGGAAACGATAGGCCGCCTCCAGGGCGCGCGCTTCACCACTTGGGATTAGTTCCAACTGCGCGAGGACTGGGAGTGCCTTCAAGGTGCTTGTTTCCTGCAAGAAAGCGTGTCGCGCTCCATGCAAGAGTTGGAGTGCCTGAACGACAAACTCGATTTCACGAATCCCACCCGCGCCCAGCTTGACGTCTCTCCCGATGTTTTCGTAACCGACGATGTCCCGCTCGATCCGTCGTTTGATCGCGGCAATTTCGTCGAGCAAATCAGGCGTCGGGCTCTTTGGATAAATGAAGGGCTGATGCTGGCGGAGAAATTCGTAGGCGAGCTCGCGACTGCCGCAAATCCCTCGCGCTTTGATCAGCGCGAGCCGTTCCCAAGTTTCGCCGAAACCGGAATAGTAATTCTCCATGCTCTCGAGCGAACGCGCCAGCGGTCCGGCTGTCCCTTCAGGCCGAAGACGGAGATCGATCCGAAAAAGCGCCCCAGCCGGACTCAGAGCCGCAAAGGTTTCCACGATCTTGGATCCGAGCACGTTGAACCATTCGTGATAAGTGAGATTCGGAGAAACCTGCCCTTCCTCGTCGTAAAGGAAAATGAGGTCGATGTCGGAGCTATGATTCAACTCACGTCCGCCGAGCTTTCCCAACCCGAGAATCGCGAACTCGGTCTCCGGCCCACCGCGGCGGCTGCGCAGCTCTGCATTCCAGTGTTGGTAAACCTCGCGCAAACAAATTTCCGCCAGGAGCGACAATTCGAGGGTTGTTTCTTCCAGCGGCGCGACTTCGGCCACTTCGCGCAACGCTATCCGGAGCATCTCATGTCCTTTCCAAAGCCGAAGCGCGCGAAAGTTTTCCGCGGAAATGGGATCAGATTCTGTTGCACGCAGTTCAGCCAGCATTTCACCGGAGGTGCGAGGCGCAGAACAGATTTCCGGATGGCGCAGCCAGAGAAGGATTTCAGGATGTCGCACCAACCGCGCGGCACAGATGCTTGAAACGGAAATCAGGTGCAGGAGCGATGCTTCTCCCAGCGGAAACTGGCCGATCAAATCGGGCAGAGGCGGCGCATCGACGGGCCAGCTCCCGCACATGTCCTCCAGCGTGTTCTCGACCTGCGCGGGGTTAAGCGTTCCTGCCGCTTTGATCTGGATCCAAGCTGATACGGAGGTCATTTGAAAGAGCAAACGCAGCTTTGAATACGCATCGCAGAGATCGGCCTAACGAGGAGAGCCGCGCCGGACAGTTAATCCGTTTGCGCTTTTTCCGCGATTTTTTCCGGGGCTCTGGCGAGAGTTCGCCGTTCGCTCCAGGTAAGACTTTGCAGACCTTCGCGGGAAATCTTATCGAGGATCGGATCGACTTCTTCGGAGATAAACTGATCGGGAGTCATCGCTCGATAGCGTTCTACGTCCGCGCGGCGTTGTCGAAGCGCACGCTGCAGAATGGAGGCTCGGCCGAAACCAAGAAGATGAGCGTAAAACCATCCCGCCACAATTCCACCGAGATAGGCACTGTGTGCGACCGCTCCGCTGCGGTCGAGCGTCACGCCCCAAATGGCGATCACGAAAGCCCCATACGCGAGATATTTCGCTTTTAACCGGACGGGCAGAAGCAGGAAAATCATCGAGGTCAACTCCAGCTCCGGCAGGATAGTCGCGTAGGCCACCAAGACAGCGGCCACCCCTCCGGAGGCCGCGAATAACACCGATGTGGCAGGCATCAAAAACAAGTGGCCCAGTTCTCCCGCCGCCGCGCCCGCGAGATACAGGAAGAGAAACTGCCGCTGCCCGATGATCGATTCCACATCGCGGCCGAGCAGATACAAAATGAGCATGTTTCCGACCAGATGCCAGGGCCCGTCGTGCAGGAGGATGGCGGTAAAAAATTGCCACCCATAAGCCGCGTGAACACCGCGATCACTCAAGCCGAGGTACTCGCGGACGAAGCCTGGTTGATAGGCGTCGAGGAAAATTTGCGCGCCGAATGCGATAACATTTGCGCTGATCAGCCCGAGCAGAATCACGCGCGGCCGTTGCGTCCAACGCCGGGTGAACGACGAGGGCTTTCGGCCGGACAGGCGCATGTCACGAGAGTATCGCAGTGGAAATCCGTTGTCGATGAATTCCGCTGGCTCGCGCGCTCGGTCGCGCGATGTTCTAATGGCGGCTTCGCCGGGTAACTTTCGCATCGAGTGGCGGAGCGCTCGATCCACTTAACGCGGCGCCAGCACCCGCAACCCGCCGCTGCGAATCTCGAATTCTACCGGGCAATTTCCGATGAGTTCACCGTCGATTTCCACCGGCACGCTTTCCTCGCTGCTCACGCGCAGCCGGCTCGTTTGAAAATACTCCACTTCAGGCGCCGTAATTTGCGGTGTGAAAATCACATTCTGCAGATAGCGGATGATTTCCACGTAGTTGAGCCGCTTGAAAACGATCACGTCGAGCAAACCGTCATCGATCACCGCCTGTTTGAAGAAAGGGAAGCGACCGCCGTACAGCCGCCCATTGCCCACGAGCACGAACGATCCCTCTTCGGTGACGGCGTTCTCCGATTCGATCCGCAAGCGTGGCGGCTGGCGTGAAGCAATCTGCGCCGCGGAAATCATATAGCTGAGAGGTCCGAAATTCCGTTTGAAGGCGCGGCTCGTTTCTTTCACCACTTGAGCGTCGAGACCGACCCCGGCGAGCTGGACAAAATGTTTGCCGTTGGCGCTCGGCAAGTCCACTGGGCGCGTCCGATTCTCCCGGATGATCTCCCAGCATCGAGGCAGGTCGTTCGCCGGCAAGCCAAGCTCCGTCGCGAATACATTCATGGTTCCCACTGGGAGGAGGCCCAGCGCGACGTTCTTACCGGCGATCCCGTTCACGATTTCGTTGATTGTCCCGTCGCCTCCCGCGGCGACGATTTTTTCAAAACCTTCCGCGGCCGCGTGCCGCGCAAGAACCTCCGCTTCCCCAGCGCGCGAGGTCGCGCACAAGATCGCTCCGCGTGTGATCGATTCCACCTGGGCGCGCAACCGATTTGCGCGGGTGCCCCGGGCCGCGGGATTAAGAATGACAACGGTATCTTTCAAAGTGAGGAAGGGGTCAGGGCTTTGGTCTTTTCTTCAAACTAGGAGGGCGTAACGTTCCGGCGTGAAAAAATTGAGCCGCCTTCTGCTGATCGTGCTTGCGGTGATCCTGGGTGCGGCGGTCCTCATTTTGATTGGGGTGAACATGTATGTGCAGTCGCAAGGGACACAAGCCAGGATTCAGCAGGAACTTAGCCAGCGGCTCGGGACAACACTGCGCGTGCGCCGGATCAGCGTCACCCCGTGGGCGGGATTGAAACTGAGTGGCATTACGATACCGCAAAGCCAGCCCGGGGTTTCCGCTGATTTCCTGACGGCGAAGACTTTTCGGCTCCGAATCAAGTTCGGTTCTCTTTTCTCGCAACGCCTGGTGATTAAGGAGATTTCGTTGATTAATCCCGAGGTCGTTTGGGCCCAAAACACGGATGGGAAGTGGCGGTTGCCATCTACGCCGCAGGAGCCGGTGATGAAAGTCTCTCCCCCGGAAAAAATCGAACCGACCGATGCTCCCACGGTTCCGTCAAAGCCGGACCTTGTCTCCGCGGTCGAGAAAAAAGAGCAGGCGCGGAAAGTGGCGCCGGTCAGCGAGCCGGAAAGCCCCGTGGCAGTTGAAACCGAGGAGACGGTTCCGTTCACCCCGGAAATTCAGCGAGTCAATCTGGTGCACGGCCGCTTCCGGTTCCTCGACGAGAAATTAAAAAGCGTGGCGACGTTTGATGACGTGCGATTTCGCTCGGGTTTCCGGACTGCGACAGATTTACGTGGCGACATCAGCATCGAGAAGACTTCGCTCCGCGATCGGTTCTTTCTCGAACAACTTCAATCACCTCTGCGCTACGCTCCCGATGAACTCGATTTTTCTCAAATCACGGCGCGCGCGGGTGGCGGTGAAATAACCGGCCGCTTTACGCTCCTCCCGCAGACCGAAGATTCACCATTCACTGTCAGCATTAAGTTTCATGACATTCAGGCCGACCGTATCGTCGCGGACGCCGGTGGTGCTCGCGGGATGGTCACGGGCCGGCTGGAAGGTCATCTCGACGCGAGTGGCAGGACCGCTGACCCGAATGCGCTCGCTGGCGCGGGTGAAATAATTCTGCGTGATGGTCAGGTCCAGCAATATAGCTTGCTCATCGCGCTGGGGCAATTGCTGCAAATCGAAGAACTGCGGCAGCTCCATTTCGATCAGGCACAGATGAAATATCACATTAATCCCGGAGTTATCACGATCGACGAATTGCTCTTCCGCTCTCAAAATATCCGGCTTTCCGCCGCCGGGACCGTTTCCTTTGAAGGCAAACTTCATCTCGAATCGCAACTCGCGGTGAGTGAAAAAATGCGGAGTCAGCTCTTTCGGGCTATTCGCGAAAACTTCCAGCCCACCGACGAACCCGGATACTCTGCTGTCAGCTTTCAGGTTAGCGGCACAGTAGGCCGACCCAAGACGAACCTGATGGACAAACTCATCGGACGTGATCTGAAGGACTTGGGCAGCGTTATCGATACCTTTATCGGTGGCGGGAAACCTGAGAAAGCAAAAAAGAAAAAGACAGCCGACGCATCTGCGCCGGTCTCGGAGCCATCCGTGACGCCCGCACCCGCGGAAAACGCGTCGCCTGCGGCAACCGCGACTGGCGCCGCTTCGCCCCAGCCAACCGCATCGCCATGAGAGTCATTGCTGGTGCAGCGGGCGGCATCCGGCTTGATGTCCCCAAGACCGACGTGCGGCCGACGATGGACCGGGTCAAAGCAGCAATTTTTTCCAGCCTCGGTGAGGAGATTGTCGGCGCGCGCGTCCTCGATCTCTTCGCGGGAACGGGTGCCTTGGGAATCGAAGCACTCAGTCGGGGCGCGGCTTCGGCATTATTCGTGGAGGAAAATTCCGCGGCGATTGCGGTGATAGAGCGGAACCTGGCTCGGACAAAACTGGAGGGTCGCGTCCGCAGGCAGGACGCCTTTGCCTTCCTTCGCTCGACCCAGACGCGCGAGCCTTTCCAAATCATTTTTGCCGATCCGCCCTACGAAAAAACGAAATCGGGCGGTGAGTTCACCAGCCTATTGCTGGAAGACCTGCAGCTAGCGAAAATGCTGGAGCCGTCTGGGATCTTCGTGCTGGAGAAGCGTCCCGCGGAACAGATGCCGCGGATGCCATTGTGGAACGTCACTCGGGCGAGGGCTTACGGCGCCACCCAAGTGTTGTTTCTGCAACGTGCCGGCATTCCCGCCGAGATGCGTGCCCGCTGAATGATCAGGCTCTTCTACAATCTTCTCTATCCGCTCGGGCTGTTACTTTTTCTTCCAGGACAGATCTCGAAGCTGCTGCGGCGTGGAAATTACCGGCACAAATTCGGACAGCGATTCGGTATTTATGATCGTGACGTGCAATCGCGACTTGCGGCGCATCGCTGCACTTGGATTCATGCCGTGAGCGTGGGCGAAGTGGCGGTCGCGTTGAAGCTGTCCGCGAAACTGAAAGAGCTCGATCCTGAGTTTTTCTGCGTGCTCACGACGACCACGACCACCGGTTTTGCTTTCGCCACACAGGAAGCCGGCGATGGAATGGAAGTGCTTTATAGCCCGCTCGATTTCTGGCCGATCATGCGGCGGGCCTATGCGGTCATCCGGCCGAGCCGGGTGGTACTGGTGGAGGCCGAGGTCTGGCCGAACCTTGCCGCCGAAGCGCGGGAACGCGGCCTCCCACTCGCGCTGGTCAACGCGCGCTTGTCGCTGCGATCGGAGCGGCGGTTCCGTCGTTTTCTCTTCCTGGTTGCGCCGACCTTTCGTTGTCTCGATCTCGTCTGCGTTCAGGAACCTGAAGACATCGAACGCTGGATCGCGCTCGGCGTTCCTGGAAAGCGGATTCATCAGGTCGGCAGCATCAAATACGATCCAGCTGAGACCAAGGTGAATCCTGATCTGCCCTTGCAGGTGTTGCGGGCCTTCGGGATCGACGGAGACCGGCCGATTCTCTTCGGCGGGAGCACGCACGCCGGGGAAGAAGAAATCCTCGGCGAAATTTTGCGAAAACTTCGGGCCGACTTTCCGGCGTTCACGCTGATCATCGCACCGCGTCACGTGGAGCGTGTGGCCGAAATCCGCACGCGTCTCGCACGGCTCGGGTTGAGCGTGAGCTTGCGGAGTGAAGCGGAAACCGCACGCACGGCGCCGCCCGATTGTGTTCTCCTAGACAGCACGGGCGAGCTTCAAAATTGGTACGCCGTCGCAACGATTGTGTTTATCGGCAAAAGCCTGACTGCTCGCGGAGGACAAAATCCGGTCGAGCCCATTCTTGCCGGCAAGCCCGTTCTCTTCGGCCCGCATATGGAAAACTTTTCCGCGCTGGCTCAGGCGCTGGTCGCGAATGAGGCCGCAATCCAAATCCTTGATCCGAATTCGTTGCAGGAAAAAATCGCCTGGCTCCTTCGTGATCGCGAGGCGGCCTGGCGTCTCGTTGCGAATGCTCAAGCGGTCCTCGCCAGACACAGCGGCGCTGCCGGTCGAACCGCGATGCTCGTGATGAATCTAGAATCGACTGCGCATTTCCGTGTTGAAACCATCCGCAAATAACTTGCAACGCGGTGGGGCGCTTCTGATATTGCCCCCGCTTTCCTGACCCTATCGTCCAGTGGCCTAGGACACCGCCCTTTCACGGCGGTAACACGGGTTCGAATCCCGTTAGGGTCGCGGGTTTTGCGCATGGTGTCGGTTCGCGAGCGCGCTGGTACTTTGCCCGGTAACTTCAAAATCCGATGGCATAATAGTATTCCTCCATTGATAAGAATTTGCTTTTCACGCTAGGTTCAGAGATTGGAGCGGGAATTGCGGGCAGTTGTTAGGTCTTCAATCACCAAGAGCACCGGTGATCCCCCAATATTTGCAGTGACGTAAATTCGACCACGGATCGAATCAACGGTCATAGCCCCATTCGGCGTATCACCAAAAGTTGCAAGCGAGAAGGTGGCAATCAAGGCGCCCGTCGACGGGTTTCTAACCTCTAAGCTGTTTCCAGCCGAATTCGCTAAATAGAGGTGACCGAGCTCTGTGTTGATACCCATGCTGGCCGGAGTATAGGTCAACCCTATGGTTGTTTGGATCACCTCGGTTGCGCCGTTTATGATCTGAAGATTATTTCCACCAGTGGCATAAAGCTTGTTCGTGAGGGTGTTGATGGCCATCACCGTGCCGAAAGCGGTCGAGGTCACTGCAAACGTTGTTGGATCCACTTTTTTCGAGACCCCGCTAGCCGTCAAATAAAGCCTGCCGTTAGCGCCGTTCGCGATGATAGATCCCATTACGCCGCCTGAACCTATTGGGCCGGCGATAACGTTAAAGGGGGTGTTCGCATTGATCGCGAAAACCGGATCATTGCCACCGCCACATTGGGCTCCAGCCCACACGCGGTTTTTAGAAAAGTCGTAGGTTGTCTCGATCGGGCAGTCGCTGAGGGGAACCGTGGTTACGATGCTGTTGGTCGTACCATCGCGGACAACGACGCTCCCTCCAAAGACGGTTGCAGCCCAATAGCGGTCTGTCTTTACGTCGACATTCGCGCCCTCTCCGCCGGCGCTAACGGTTGTGGTTGCGAACGTCGTTCCGTCGATGACAACGACGTCAAAACCGGAAAGAGAGGTAGCATTTCCGCTAGTGTAGATCTTGTTGAGCGCCTCGTTGACGGCAACTCCCGCGTCAGCCGTCGTTGGGAGGGGTACCGTTGCAAGAAGGTCAAAGCCCGGTCCTGTAACCGCATCTGGCATACCCGCATCTGGTTCCGAAGTAACTGCGAGGGCTAGGAGTGATAACGCGAAAAGTAGGCAAGCGCCTGTGGTAACCAGTTTAATTGAATAGTTTTTCATATATTTTGTCTTGACTGTTATTCTAGTGCTCTTGGATCGGGCCAACGCTCCTTTCACGGAACTCATCGGCTTTGTCTTCAAGCATCTCACCAGCGTTCTCCGAAACGCGCCGGACAAAGTTCTCGGAAATTTTACAAATTGTCGGTTCGCGGTCTAGTTGTCCGATTTTTGAAGTTTGGAAGCTGCGATCATCAAAACTACGGCGTTCCAGTGCAGACGGCAGTGGTGGGAACGAGCGGCTCAAATTGGGAGCGCAGCGCCCCGAGATTCGTTTGTCTACGCGAATTTCGGATTTTCGCGCTCGAATTCGGACAAGTAGCCTGCGAACCGACATAGGCGCCGCTCAAAGGATTTCACTTGCAATTTCGGACCCTTTTCGGACGTGAGTCTGGTTCCACGCATGCTTCGGATGCCGACAATTCCGCAAAGACGCAACATTCTTTGGATTAATGTCGAGTCGTTCCGCTTCGACGCCATTGACGAGAGGGTAATGCCCCGTCTCTTCGGGTATCGCGATCGATTTCAAGTCAAGCTCAACCGCCGGCACTGGAGCGGCGGCAACGCAACACCGTGGGGCGTCTTTTCGATGCTCACCGGATTGAGCGGCTATCATCTCAAGGACTTCCCAATGGGCTGGGATGAACGATCCTTTCCTCGCGCTGCTATCGAAAAATGGATACCGGCTGCGAGTGGCGAACAAAGATCATCTGGGCGCAGCAGGGTTGGCCTGGTTATTCCCAGCCGGGACTCTCTGGACCGAGATCAACACCAGCGCGGCCGAAGAAGATCGCCGCACGATAGGCCTATATCTGGAAGATCGACGAGAGCGCAACACCACCGTGCCGGCCTTCGACTTTGTCCCACTCAATGCGACACACCTGCCGTATGCGTTTCCAACCGAACACGCAATTTTCCAGCCGGCGCCAAAGCTGACCAGCTCCCACGACATCCTGCGCTCCGGCGAGGATCTCGAAATGGTGCGCAACCGCTATCGCAACGGATGTCACTTTGCCGATGAACAAATTGGGCGCACCCTGGATGACCTGGAAACCCAGGGCGATCTCAGTAAAACGATCGTCGTGGTGACGGGAGATCACGGTGAGGAATTTCAGGAACGCGGTCAGCTTACGCACGCCGGCGTGCTCAACGACTATCAAGCCCGCACAGTCCTCTGGATACACTTGCCGGATGCTCCGCCTGAGCCTCTGGCGATCGATGTGCCCACTGTGCACATGGACATCGTCCCGACGCTACTTTACGCACTTGGTTTCGATGAGGACGTTCTCTACACGCAAGGGTGCTCGCTTCTCAGCGCTGTTGAATACCGGCCAATGCTCAGTCTTTGTGAGTACCTCTCCAAGCCTCCGCGTTACCGTGCCCTGGTGACTGATAAGTATGTGTCGCGATGGCGTTACACGGCCAGCCGCTACCTCTTCTCCGGGGTGCAAAGGCGGGACGGCGCGGCGGTGGAAGGCGAAGACTGGTTGCGTGAGGCGCGCGAACTCTACGCAACCGCGGCGGAGATGTATGAGAATTCTGCCCGACGTCTCGCAGCCACCAGCGCGCTTCAGTGCCCGCGGGAGTGAGGCGGCTGAGAGGCGCTGACACCGGATCGCTCTCAGCGCATTCGATAAACCATACCTTCCGCGGTTCGCGCCACCGGGTCGTAATGTTCCGCCAGCAGTGCGGCCAGAATCGGAAAATCCTTAACCGGATATTGCGCATCGTGACCCGAATAGAGGTCGGCGATGAACGCCGGCGGGTGCTTGCGAAAATCTTCTTCGAGTTTACTCCATGCGTCCGGCACGATCCGGTTACGCGTGTCGATACCGGGAAGCTCTCCGCCGAAAACAAATCCCGTGAGAGGAAACGTCAAGACGTAGCGACAAGCGGGACGTCGTCGAGCATGCAGATAGACCTCCGCCGCGCTGCGACCCCAAATGAAAACCCTGTCCTGAGGAGCAGAATGTTCGGAAAGATATCGTGCGGTCTCCGAGGGTTCGCGGTGCCACGCCAGGAATCGCCAATGCGAGATGGAGAATGCGACAACAGTGATCGCCAGCCAGGCGTAGGTGACTGCGGGTCGAAAGAACCAGGAGCGCGGTTGCGTTCTCTTGCACCAGAGCGATGCATAATGCGGCGCCGCAAGAAGCGCCAGCGGTGGGACCAATTGGATGTAGTAGTGGGGGTAGAAGCGGGCGCCCGCCGCTGCCCCTAAAGCTGACGCAACGAGCAGGCCAAGGAGCGCCATTTGCTCGGCGCTGTTGTTCGTCCACAGACCATCGTGATCTCCGAGCGCCATCGCCGCGCCGACAACCAACGGCAGGCAAGCTCCAATGAAAGCCAGCGTGTAGAGGATTCCGGCGTCCCAGAAGACATGCGGGATCGCGTGATTCGTAAACGTCCAATAGAACGTCTCGCGTAAAATCCCTTGCTGATGAAGGACGCGCGCCACCAGGCCGAGCGCGGCGAAAAATCCAATCGCGAGCATCGCGGCATGAATGATCGACTCTGTTCTGGTGACGCTGCGGCTGGCGCGATAGCTCGGCAGTAAAAGATAGATTCCAAGCGGTATTGCCGCGATTGCCGCGGGCTGTTTAAGCAGGAACCCCGCGCCGAGGAGTGCGCCCGCGGCGAGGAGCTCGGGCCGCATGCGTGACTCGCCCCGTCCAAAAGCGATCGCCCATGCCCAGACGAGTGGCAGATTCATGAGCAACTCGCCGTTGAAGGCGAGATTGTTCGCCGCCGCCCAGGGCTGGAAGACGCTGTAGAGCAACGCGGCGATCAACCCGGTCTCGCGATCGAACAACCGTCTCCCGATGACATAGAGGCCGGCCATCGTGCCCAGCGTCCAGAGGAGCGCGACGGCGTGCAGTGCCTTCCAGTTGTATTTTCCGGCGGCCTTGAACACCGCCGCGTACGTCCAGAACAGGAGCGGTGGCTTGCGCTCCACTGCATCGACGTAAGGCCGCCCTCCATCGACGATCTCGTTCGCGACGACTGAATACACCGCTTCATCGTCGATGGCCTGGGGATGGAGAAGCGATGGCAATCGGATCGCGACCGTGAGCAGAACGATCGCAAAGGCAGCGAACTGGAACTGTCGAAGGCTACGGGTTAGCATACCCACCTATGCGCATCGCCCTCGATTGCCGTCACATCAACCGCCTTCGTACGGTGAAAATATGCCACGGGCCGTCACTCGTTGCCGCAAGCTGCGTCTCATGAATTTGCCAGACGCACCCGCGGAACAACTCACCGTCATCATCCCGACGCTCAATGAAGCGGCGAACATCCAGCCGTTGCTTGCCCGAATATTCGAGCAGGGTTCCGCGGCGCTCCAGATCGAAGTATTGGTTGTCGACGACGGTTCGACCGACGCAACCTGCGGACGTGTTCTTCTTCTCGGCCAGACTCAACCGGTCCGTTTGTTGCAGCGCGAGCGCGCTACCGGGGGGCTGGCCGGCGCGGTGCTGGCCGGCGCCGTTGCGGCAAGCTCTCGCTGGATTCTCGTCATGGATGCCGACCTGAGCCATCCGCCTGAGCGGATTGGCGATCTCGTCGCGCCGCTTCTCGACCGTTCGCAAGACATGGTCATCGGTAGTCGGTACGTACCGGGCGGACGCACCCCGGGCTGGCCTTGGTGGCGGCGCTTCATGTCGCGGGTGGCTTGTCTGCTGGCCTGGCCACTCGTGCGCCTGCACGATCCGCTGTCGGGATTTTTTGCCACGGATCGGGTATCGCTGATCCAGTGCAAAGGAGACGCCGCCGGGTTTAAGATCGCTCTTGAATTGATCGTCAATGCGAAGCGGGGATTCCGGGTAAAGGAAATACCGATCGTCTTTCGGGACCGCGAGCGAGGCGAATCGAAGATGCGTTTTGGTGTATTGGTCACTTACCTTCTCAGACTCTTGGTCCTGCTTGCGCGGCTGATGGGCGCCCGTCTCGGCCTCTCGCGGTCGCCGTCGCTGCCGCGAGGTCACAAGCTTCCCAAGACAGAGAACTAGACCGGGATAACGCGTTATGTGGAAATCCTGTGGGGGGGCCGCCCGCGCGCTAGAATCCGCGTCCCCGTGCGAAATTCGGGTGCGCCAAATTGAACGATGGTTATTTTTATTTATGGACGTTTTGCGGCCACTTCCATATCCTGCGGGGCTGCTCAATCGAATGGTCATCAAGGCGATTGCTGTGTCGCCTTTCATTCGCGACGTTAAAAGGAACCATGAGGCGTTGGACCGTCGCATGTGCCTATTATGGAATTGAACCCAGGAACTTCACGTTCGGAGGAGGATGCCGGTTTGAGTGTGGAAACAGATCCCGGCAAGTTCAGCTTGAGCGATTTCCTTGTCGGCGACAGCAAGGATCCACTGAAACCGCCCCCGGCCTTCACCCGATGGCACCACGTCGGGGAGTGGGCCATCGAGTTGTACGAACCTCAACTTCTCGGGCCAGCCGAAGCGCGGACCACGCTTCACTACGGCGGCAAATCGCATCCGGTCATCAATCTCTGTTCCTACAACTATCTGGGTCTGGCGAATCACCCGGAAGTGATCGCAGCCGCGCACGAGGCTTTGACCACGCACGGTCTGGGCGCGTGCGGTTCGCCCATGCTCTCAGGCATGACCGATCTTCATCGGCAATTGGAAAAGAGAATGGCGGAGTTTCTCGGTTACGAGGATGCGATGCTCTTCAACAGCGGCTTCGGTGGAGCGCTGGGAACAATCTCAGGGCTCTTGCGCAAGAGCGACGTGGCTGTGATGGACAATCGTTCTCACCTGAGCCTGCGTGACGGCGCCGTGCTCGCACGCACCCGGTCCGAGCGTTTCGAGCACAACGATCCGGAGTCGCTCGACGCTGCCTTGATCCGCCACAAAGGGAAACGTCAGCTCGTGATCGTCGAAGGCATTTATTCGATGGATGGCGATTTCGGCAATTTGAACGCTTTGATGGATGTGGCCGACGCGCATGAAGCGAGCGTCTTCGTGGATGAGGCGCATTCGATGCTGGCCTGCGGCGCGCACGGCCGCGGTGCGGTGGAACATTTCGGCGTCGAACAACGAATTCGAATTCTCTACGGAACTTTCTCGAAAGCCTTCGGAGCGTTGGGTGGATTTGTCTGTGGCTCAAAGGAAACGCTCGATTACCTCCGTTTTTACTCCCATCCCTATGTCTACTCCTGCGCTCTGCCGCCAGTCGTTGTCGCGGCGATCTTGAAAGCGCTCGAAATAGGAACGAGCCATACCGAGCTGCGCACCCGTTTGTGGGAAAACGCGGATTACTTTCACAAACAGCTGGCCGGGCTCGGCATCGATACCGGAACTTCGACGACCTACATCATGCCGCTCGTAATTGGCGATCGCGAGCGCATGTATCGATTGGGACATGAACTTCGCCATCGCGGTCTTTGGGTCGCGCCCGTCGATTATCCCGCGGTGCCGCAGGATCGGATTTGCTTCCGCACTTGCGTCACGGCGAACCATACTCGCGCGGATTTGGACGAGGCGCTGAACATCCTCTCAGACACGCTCGTTCCCGCGCAGATGCAGCACGCGTAGTGCGTGATCCGGTTCCCTCGAGACGCGAGACGCGGAATTATCTTCCGTATTGCTCGCGCACATGCGGCGGCACGAGGCTCTTGTCCGGCAGAATGCCAGCCCAAGTGGATTTAAAAAAATCCCAGAGGAACGGCAGATATCCGGAATAGATCGAAGCCGATGATGCGATGCGCTCCGGCTCGATCACCGCGTGCAACTTGCGAAGATTGTACCACGGAGTCGCGGGGTAGAGATGGTGTTCCAGATGATAATTCAAATTCGACATAAAGAATCTGACGAAGCCGTTGCTGACGACCGTGCGCGTTTCAGAAAACGGATTCCCGGCTGTCGTTAGGCCGTGCTCCGCGAGACCGCGGACATTCGCGAGTTGTCCGGCAACCAGAAGTGGAAAGATCCAAGCCTTCAGCACCACAGCGGCCGGAAGGAGCCAAAACGCCGAGGCGATCGCTCCGACTATAAGGCCAAACTCAACTACGATTCGTCTCCGACATTTTGAATTCGCGTGCCGATAACCGCTAACAACAACGGTAACCAGATAAATATAAATACCCGCCAACAGCACGACGTAATAAACAAGAACAAGCGGGATTGATTTCGGCGCGGTATTTTCAATGTCATCCGGATCGATTTCGCTTCGCGCGAGCGAGTGATGGACAAGATGGATCGACCGATACGCGGACATCGAGACCAGAGCAGGTATTCCGCAGACGACACCGAGCCAACGATTGATCAATTTGTTTTTGCTGAGCAATTGATGACAGCCCTCATGCATCAGGACGGTGAGGCCGGTCATCGAGCAGCCGGAGAGAACGATGCCGCTCAAGATTAGCAACATCGAAGAAGAGGCGAGACTTAGCCAGATGCCCAGGGCCCAAAGTCCGAAGAGCAGGAGAATCTTCCAGTTCTTCCAAGTCTCCAATTGCTGGAGCGGTTTGATCATCTCCATCTGTCGCTTCGAGAAACTGCTTCGGTCGATGCTCGGAAGTTCCACCTCCCGATCGACGAAATAAATATTCTGCCGGCGCGTTGTGACGTTCGGCGAAACTTGCGGGCTTTGGCTAAGAACTTCCGTGGTCATGCCGGCGAGAACTATGACGCAAGCTGATAGGCTTGTCGAATCACTGAGAGGCACGTGGCGGCTTCATTAAAAGATTCAAGGGCACGCTCGGGCCGCTGAAAGTCTGCGACGATGTCGGGCAGCATCGCCGCGAACCAATCAGCGTGGTGTGAGCCGGCGGACAAGGCGCGCTCGAGATGGATCGAGTCGCCGCCCACTTTCAATGTGTCGTCATCAATGGCGATCTCGCCCTCTTCGCCGCTCAGGCGCATCGTGTTTCGTCGCCTATCTGCCCTCCAGGTGATGAAAATCTTCGCCTGACCGCTCGGAAAAACGAGTGTCAGCGTGGCCTCGTCTTCGACTTCTTCCAGAGCGGCTCGATGGAGTGAAGCGCGGACCTCGACCGGCTCCTCACCAAACCAGTGCCGCGCCAGATAGATCGCATGCCAGCCGTGATCCATCAGCACGCCGCCGCCGGCGATGGCGGGATCGCGCCGCCAATTAGGGTGATCCGGATCGGCGACCGCGCAATCCTGAATGCGCAAAGTTTCTATCTCAACTTCCCGTAGCGGGCCGATGGTGTCCGAACGCAACATCTCAGTCGCTCGCTTGACGATAGGTGCGTATTTCCAATTATGGACCGGCACGATGGCTCGTCCGGCTTCTCGCGCTGCGCCACGTGCCTTCTCGAGTTCAACCAAATCCAAAAGCAGTGGCTTTTCACAAAGGACGTTCCATCCTCGCGCGAGCGCATCGAGCATGGGCTCGCCGTGCAGTGCCGGTGGCGTACAAATATCGACAAAATCGACCTCAACGCCGGACGCCAATTCCTCAATCGTGGCAAATGTCGCAATCCCTGGCAGTAATTCGCGCGCGGCCTTGCGCCGTTCTTCTGTTCGATCAACCACTGCGACGATCTTCGCCTCGCGGGAATCCGCGTAGGCCGGCCAGTGTCCGTTCCGAGCGACCTCGCCGAAGCCAATTATCGCACCGTGTAGCACGCTTCTATTCCGCTTCGAAGCGTTCCAGAACGCGGTCAATAATGGCCAGCGCAGAATTCGCCTGTTCAGCCGAAAGAATCAGCGGCGGATGCACGCGGACTCTTGGTGTGTAACTCATCATGATCAAACCGTCGGCGAGACAGCCCTTAAAGAACTCGATGCATTTCTCCTTCGGGAGAAGTGCCTTCGTCTTCTGATCGGCCACGAGGTCGAATCCGATCAACAACCCTTGCCCTCGGACATTGGCGATCGAACGATGCCGTGTCGCGAGCGTTTGTAGCCCGTCATGCAGCACACCTCCGATTCGGGCGGAATTCTCCACCAGTTTGTCCGACAATATCGTTTGAATCGTCACCAACGCCGCCGCCGCTGCAAGCGGATTTCCGCCGTAGCTGGAAGAAGACGCGCTCGGCAGCGAGAACGGCTTCGCGGCCATGATCTGATCTGTTGAAACCAGCGCGCTCACCGGAAATCCCGACGCCATGCCTTTGCCGAGAGTCATGATGTCAGGAATCACGTCGTCACTGCTGCATCCAAACATTCGACCGGTGCGGCCGAATCCCGTGATCATTTCGTCGGCGATTAGCAACGCGCCGTAGTCGCGTGCGACCGCTTGCACATCGCGGAGGAATCCCGAAGGCGGCACGACGTTACCGGCCGTTCCTTGAATCGGTTCGATGACAATTGCTGCGGGACGTCCCGCAACGTCCTGCTCGATCACTCGCCGAAGCTCTTTGATCGCGAGCTGCCGGCACTCTGCCTCCGAGCCTGCGAATCTTGTCGGATCGGCGTAAGGGGCGAGATGGTGACCCGTCGGGAGCGGCCCGATCAAGTTCTTCCAATCGACATCCGAGATCGGAAGAACGCCCGCGGTTTTCCCATGAAAACCACCCGTGAAACCGACGATGTCGGTTCGCTTGGTGAAGGAGCGAGCGAGTCGAATTGCTGCTTCCACCGCCTCGGCCCCGCCGCTAAAGAATTGGGTGCGCGTTAGATCGCCCGGCGCCAAATCCGCAATCAACCTAACGAGTTCAGCGCGTGGCCGTGAAGTGAAACTGCCGACGGATACCGCTTCGAGCTGTTTAGTGAGTGTTGCAATGTAACGGGGATGAGCGTGGCCGAGGCTTGCGACCGACACTCCCGCGTTCAGATCCAGATACGTGTGTCCGTCGAGATCCGTGAGCGTCGCTCCGGTCCCGCGCTCAATCGCCAGTTCGGATAGCAGTGCGATCGTCTGCAATCCCGGCGCGATGAATTGATGTTCTTCATCGAAGAGCGCTTTCGTCCGCCCCTGAGAATGAGGTTGAACTTCACGCAGCACGGACACGCCTCGTGATGAAATCCGCTATCGCATAGGAAGCCCGCTCCCGGCAGGGCGCGAACGACGGCCAATCGTTCAAGTCTATTAGTGTCAGCTCGCCAGAAGAGGAGACGATAACGTCACCGCCGAAAATATGGAGGCCCGCAGCCGTGGCAGCTCGACGGGCGAGGTTCTCCAGGTGGGAAAAATTGAAAGGATATTTCCGGGCGTCTCCAGCGTAGAACCAGTGGAAAAATCCGCCGCGGGCGACACCATAGAATTTTATCTCGTCGCCTGCCCGGTGAGATTGCACGGCGGCCATATCGATTCCGCGCCTCGAGAATTCTGCCAATCCAGCATCAAGACGCTCCCGCGAATCGACCCACTGCACATCCGCGGTTACGGACGCGTGGACATCGCCCCGTTTCAGCCAGATTCCGCCATTGAGATCGAGTGAGTGCAGATCAGCGCTTCCCCTAGTGCCGACCAGATGTGTTTGCGGAAACGAGACGCCGGCATTGACCATCAAGGTCGGCAGCCGATCGCGATGGGTGTTTAAGGCAGAGCGCGGGCTGTTGATAATTTTGACGCCCTGGCGTTCCCAGTCGGCAAGATTTTCCAGCGATGATCTCCCCTGGCACATCGAAAAGACAATTGCCGCGTCCATGCGGCGACTCTCTGCCTCGTCGAGGGTGAGGAGGTCCACAGCGAAATCGCGCTCCCGAAGCCGATGCGCGATCTGATCGAGCAGCAGGACGTCGTTCGATAGATGACGGCCGGGCGAGTACTGCCTTTCCCGGTACAATCCGAGCAGCCGTTTCATACCGCTCTGGTCTGGAGAAATTCTTCCGCGGCCCGGATATCGCCGGGACGATCGACATCAATCGATTGAGCAATAGGAATGCCCGTGAGGTAATAGCCACGATCGAGCAGACGTCCGAGAAAAGTGCGCAACGCATCGACTCCTTCGCGCCGGGCCGCTTCGGCTTCGCGGAGAATCGATGCGCGCACTGAGTAAACTCCTGCCGTCGCGTAATCGGACGGTGTCGCCGCTTCACCGATCGCGACAATGCGTGAGTCTCCCGGCGCAGTTCGCACGAGCAGTGGCTTCTCGTCATCCCCCGGCAAAGTGAGCGCCAGCGTCACTGCCGCCTGTTCGTGCTGCCGCGCTTCGGCGACGAACCGGGAGTATGTCTGCGCGCCGGCCACGATATCGACCGTTGAAAGGAGAAACGGTCCCTTGTCTCCATCCACTGCGAGCGTTTCGACTAGACGAAGAAAACTATGCATGGAGGTGGGCGTGGTCTCAACTATCCAGCGCAGCGCGAAGGGCCACTTCAGTGCGGCGACATGATCGCGAACGGCGATGGAATCCTCGTTGATAATCACGACGACTTCAGATGCGCCAGCGTCTGACATCGAGTTTAGAACGTGCTCGATCAAAGTCTGGCTGCCCACTTTCACAAGCGGCTTCGGATGACTCGATTGCGTCCGCAATCGTTCACCGCGGCCCGCAGCCAGCACGCCCGCTCTCAGCGAAGACTTGCCGGATGCGTTCATGCGAGAGCTAATGAAGCTGCCGACAAGGCGGCGGGAAGATCGGCGAGCCTGCGAAGACGAAGATCGACGAGTGACTGATCTGGGCATTCGCGGGACGCGGTGCCTTCGAGCCACGCCGTTTTCATGCCGACCTTCTTCGCCGGCAGCACATCGCGATCAAACGAGTCGCCCACCATCATCATTGTTCCAGGATCGCCACCAAGTTTCTTGGCGGCATAGAGAAAGATCGCGGGGTCTGGTTTGAAAAGTCCCACCCGCCGCGAGTCCACGATGACAGAGAGAAAGGGCGTGTAACCAAAATCCGCGCACAACTTAGCGACGTTACCGCATCCATTCGAAACCACACCAAGTTGAAAACCGCGGGCCACCAGGTCCGCGAGTAATTGCGCATTCGCAGCGGCTGCCTGGCGCGCCGGCGCGATAAAACCTTCGATGAGATTTTGCTCGAGACGACGATCGGTCAGTCCGAGATGCGCAAGCTGCCACTGCACGTGCTGGCCGATCATCTCCGCGAAATTGGACGATGAGATATTTTCGTCCAACGACGATCGCCGCTCAGCCTGATCGAACGCGCCGCGCACTATTTCGCGCGGAAGTCGCACGCCGAAATTCTCGTAAAGCGCGGCAAAGCGGTCCAGCCAATGCAAGCCGTCGCCGTCGAGCGTGCCGCCCAGGTCGAAAACAATGGCGCGAATCATGGCGAAATTCGCGATGGCAGACCGGCGAGAAATCGGCGGTCGGCCCGGCGTTGCCGCAGCCAGAGTGTCAGCGCGGCCACGTTCATCGGGACGAGGATGAAAACGAAATACAAATCGAGCCGATGCATCCACGCAAGCACTCCAATGGCGTAGAATCGCGTGTTGGCGCCGAGCAAATTCCAACCCCGTTTTGGCCAGTAAAAATAATGAGCGTATTGAACGCGATCGGCATCACTCACTTTACTTCCGATTGCGCGATCGTGCAGCACGCGTGCGATTTCCACCTGCCCGCTGATTAAGCAGCGCTGCAGAAGCAAGTAACCGGCGCGCAGCCATCCAATCAATCCCGTCCGCACCGGAGGCAAATCGTTCTCAGCGACAACGCCTTTTGCCACCACTGATGAATAAGCGATGCGGTGACACACATATATCATCGCCTGAATCCCGATGCACAAATTCGCCAGGAGCGCCCATGCGATGATCGAACTGGATCCGCCGCGATGCAGAATGCCCACCGCGATTCCAAGGCAGATCGCGGCGTCCGTGCAGTAGTCCGACAGGCCGTCAAAAAAAAATCCTACTTCGGTGGTGTGGCCCGTCATGCGCGCGAGTTGGCCGTCAGCAGAATCGATGACGCCGTGAAGAATGAGCAAGCCGAACGCGCACAGACCCAGGCGTTCGTTGTAAAGAAGCAGTCCCGCCACACTGCCGACGACGCCTGCCAGAAATGTGACTTGGTTAGGCGTAGATCGGCAGGCCAACGCTGCGCGCGCAATTATCGCCCCGAACGGTCGGAAAAAATAAACGTCCGCTAATTCTTCGGTGTCGTATGTCTTGAAAGCGAGCGATTGCTCAACCTCCGATCGAGCTTCTGGAAGAATCACAGGCCGTTGCTAGTACTCAGATTCTCGCTGGGTGCAAACGCCCGTGCATCGCGGCGCGTTGAAAAACATTGCCGCCACCTTGATAATGCGGCTGGATGCCACAGGCAGTGTCGCAAATAGAAATCATTCGCGTCGCTTCGCCCGCGCAGCGCGACGCGTTCATTAAATTTCCGCGGCAAATTTATGCGGATGATCCCGCCTGGGTGCCGCCGCTGGTAGTCGAGCGGAAACAGTTTCTCAATCGGAAAAAACACCCTTTTTACCAGCACGGAGATGCCGCGCTTTTTTTCGCTCGCTCCGGCGGCGAGATCGTAGGGCGAATTATGGCGAGCGACGATCCAAACTACAACGCGCTCCATGAAACGAACGTGGGCTGTTTCGGGCTGTTCGAAGCGTTCGACGACCAACCGGTTGCGGACGCGTTGTTCGACGCGACTGCCGATTGGCTTCGCCGGCTCGGTCGGGACGAGATCATGGGGCCGATCGATTATTCGACCAATTACCTCTGCGGTCTGCTCATTGACGGGTTTCAGTTTCCACCGATGCTGCTGACCCCACACAATCCTCCATATTACAGCGGGTTGATCGAAGGCTGGGGATTCGAGAAGGCGATAGATCTTTATGCGTGGTGGTTCGCGAATCCCGCAGAGGCCGCGAACCGATTGCGCCGGCTGGCCGGCGCGCTGAAGAAGCGACGAGAGGTCACGTTGCGCCATGGAAATTTGCGCGACCTCGGGGAGGAAGGTCGGAGGCTCCGCCAGATTTACAATCAGGCGTGGCAAAACAATTGGGGATTCGTGCCATTCACTGAAAAGGAGTTCGAGTTCATGGCGCATGAGCTCAAGCCGATCTTGGTGCCGGAGCTGGTTTGGCTGGCGGAAATCGAAGGTGAACCGGTCGGGTTTATTCTTTGCGTGCCGGACATCAATGTCGCCCTTCGAAAAATAAACGGTCGATTGACGACGTTCGGGTTGCCGATCGGACTCGCGAAACTTCTCTATCACAAGAGCCGCCTGAAAACGGTGCGGCTCGTCGCGCTCGGCGTGGTTCCGAAATACCGGCAGCACGGCATCGCGGAAATGCTGGTCTTGCGCATCATTGAAGAGGCGATGATCAAGAGAGGCTTTATCGGCGAGTGCAGTCTCATCCTGGAAAACAATCAGATGATGAATCGATTTCTCGAGGCGATCGGCGCTAAGAAATACAAGACGTATCGAATCTATCGGCGCCGCTTGGATGGGAAAGGGCGGGGCTGATGGCGCCGCCCCACTCCTTTCGCCGCGTTTTGATCGTTGCCGATGAATCGGCGGATTGGATGGTCGCGGGTTTGCGACAGCTCGATCGTCTCGCTCTCTCGGTCGATGAATCTGCGGTTGAGAACAAGGAGACTGCCCCCGCTCTCGTCTGCATTTTTTGGAGACCGGACCTTGATCAGTCCCAGAGATGGGTGCCGAAAAATGAGCGACTGACCAAGGTCGCTTTCACGACCGACCTCGACGGACAATCCTTCGATCTTGTGCTCAACACGCGGCTGTTCCTCTACCGAAAGGCCGTGCGGCAATTCATGGAAGCATCAGTCTCGCCCCCCGAGATCATTTCTCCGAACAGTGAAAAGGAATTGTGGGAAAGCTATTCCCGGTGGTTGGAGTCATTGCCCCGCTCGAGTGAAGGGGCGTGGGAATACATCACGGCCGGGAGCCAGATTGACGAGATCGAGATAAAATTCCTGCACGGCGGCGGCAAATCCCAGGACGGTTTCGTCTCCCGATATTTGAATCGTCCATTCTCGCGTGTGGTGACGCGCCTTCTCCTGAGATTCCCCACCACTCCGAACGGGTGGACCTGGTTGATCTTTCCGATTCCGATCGCCGCATCACTCATTCTGCTCCACGGCACCTACTGGTCATTTCTTTGGGGTCTCATACTCTTTCAAGTCTTCAGCGTTCTGGACGGTTGCGACGGCGAGATTGCACGCGCGAAATTTCTTGAAAGCGAAAGCGGGCGCCGCCTCGACGATCTCTTCGACATCCTCAGCAACATTCTGCTCGTGGTCGGCCTGGGATTTGGGCTTTCCCAGCAAGCGAATCTCGCCGGTCATTCCGGCTGGTTCTACCTCATTGAAGGGGTCACAGCCGCAGCTTTGATTGGTGTGAATGAGTCTTACCTTGCGACGCGAAGGCCAGGCGCGGACGAGGGGAAATCAGAGTCGTTAGGTGGAACCCTCTATCCGCGTCATCGCGAACTGGTGGAGCGATCAGGGATGTTGCTTTTCGGGGAGAGGTTCGCTTCCTGGCTGATCCAATTGACCAAGCGTGATGTCGCCATGCTTTTCTTTGTGGTTCTGGCGGCGATAGGACAATCCGCCTGGATTTTGCATCTGCTCTTCGCTGTAACGGCCATTAGTTTAGCGCTCGCCTTGAAAAGTTTCTCCCGTGGCCGAGTGGAATAGGTGGATCGAGCGCTCCGCCGCTCGATGACAGAAATGCCGGCGAAGCTGGGACAAATAAACATCGCGCGACAGAGCGCGTGATCCACCGCTCAACCGCTGAGCTTATTGCAATACCCCCGAGGTTAGACGGTGCGCTTCCTGCTCCGCGCGCGCCAACATTGCCAGCGTATCAACGTCCTGCCACCAGGCCTCCCCAATATCGATCGCCAGCGCTTTCCCGTCCTCAGCCATCAGTCGCACGCCATCGGCCAGACCGCAGTCGTCGTCCTTGAGCGCGCGGCGCAAGTAATCAAACATGATTTCCGGACAGAGAAAAATCCCCGTGTCGATCGCGTTGTAATTCTCGAGCTTTTTTCCGATCGCGACGATCAGGTTATTTTGCGTCTGTACTTTCATCGCGTCGTCCAAATCGAAGATCGAATCGATTTTGTGGTCGATGGCCAGGTTCAACTGGCCGACGTCCGCGTGCGCAATAAGCTGGTCGAGAATCGGCGATTCAAAGAGATGATCGCCCATCGCGAGAAAGAACGGTGTGCTCACTTTTCCGGCCGCGGTCAGCAGTGAGACCCCGTTTTGTTTCTGCCAATTCGGGTTCGAGATCGGATGAAACCGCATGTGCGAGGGAAGAAGCGGCGCCACCGCGGCGGCCAGCTCGTCACCGTTCGGACCGACCACGGCGTGCAGTGTCCTCACGCCGACCTTTTCGAACGAGTCGATCGTGTAGGAAATCAAAGGACGGCCTGCGATCGGAATAAGCGGTTTTGCAATCGTATCCGCCGATCCACGAAGGCGTGAACCAGTTCCCGCCATAAGAATGACCGCGTCGGTGATGCTACTCAATGGCTATAACCCATAATACTTCTTTAACCCCCAAACCCGCACAAGTTGCGGTAGAAAACGGAAGATGAACGGAGCGACGATTGCCTGAAATGAATCGCCGACCGTCACGCGCGGCGGAGGATTCGCCGCGTCGATCAGCTTGGCAATGCGACGCGCGACCGATGCCGGTTTGGGCGCGGCTTTCATGTTTCGATCGACCACGCGCCACGCCTGCTCGACTCGCGCTGTGTAACGGGGATCGCCGCCATCCGTTTTTGCAATGGCATCATTGAACTCGGTGCGGATATCACCCGGCTGCACGTCGATGACGCGAATGTCTGATCCTTCGAGCTCGAGTTGCAATGACATGGTGAAAGACGCCATCGCAGCTTTCGCCGCGTTGTAGGCACCCATGAATGGGACAGGCAGCCGCGAGGCCAGCGAGGTAACGTTGATGATGCGTCCTCCGCCGTGTGTCCGCATCGAAGCCAAAGCGAGGCGGCAAAGCTCGATGTGCGCGAAGACGACCGTTTGAAACTGGGCATGTACAGCCTCCGCCGAAAGAAATTCCGCGGGTCCGAAATGGCCACTGCCGGCGTTGTTGATCACGATGTCGAAGTGACCCGCTTCACGTAGCGCGGCGCGGAAACTCTCGCCTAACGACACGGTGTCGCCGAGGTCGAAACGAACGGCATGCAGGCGCGGTGACTGCGGAATCCGCGCGATATCGCGCGATGTCCCCCAGACTTCATCGCCGCGGTCGGCCAGCAGCTTCGCAGTGGCGAGACCGATGCCCGCGCTCGCGCCGGTGATGAATACGCGCTTCATCTCTTTGCTTTTATTTCAACGCCCGAGGAGGTTCGGACCGGCGGTGATAAAGCCACGCCCCACCGTAAACGAGAAGAAAAACTGTAGCGGCGATGAGTTGACCCGCGATGCTGCCGATCATCGCGCGGCAAGCGAGGGCAGGCACTGTTGCGAGCAATGCAGCGATCAGCGGATGACCAACATCTCCCCACGGATTGCGCCAGCGAAAGACCAGCCGCAGCGCGCGATATCGGAGAATTCCTTGCAGCACGTACGGCAGCAGAATGCCGAAGGCGGCGCCGGTCACGCCGAATCGGCTGATGAGCCAAAGGTTTGCGGTGAGCGCGACGGTGCAGGTGATGATCGAGTTCAGCAAATTCAGCCGCGGCTTTTGCACCATGATCACGGTTTCGGCGAGGCTGACGAAAGCGTTCGTGGCGCAAGCAATCGCGACGATGCCGAGCCACATCCCACCCTGTCGAAACGCGGGGCCATAGATCCCGAGGATGACAGAGCCGGCCAGGACCATCACCGCCACGAGCGGCAACAAAATCCAGAGCATCCATTGCGAAACGCGAGAGAATGCCACCGCGGCGTGCTCTTGATCGCCATCAACCGTCAGGCCGGCAACGATCGGCGCAAAGATGGGATTGAACGCCTGATTGATTTTGCGCAGGCCGCCGGCGACTTCGACGGCCGCGCCGTAAATGCCGAGCGTGGTCAGCGTCACACCGGGTGCGCGTCCGACAAAACATCCCAGCATGACGACGTCCAGGCGAACGATGACGGCGTTAAGTAAATCGTACGCGCTGATCGGCGCGGCGTAGGCGAGCAGCCGGCGGGATTCCGCGCGATAGAAAGGCGCGGCTGGACGCGGCGTCGCCGAGCGAAAGAGCGAGGCCGCCAGGAACAGCGCGACAACGCCCGATGCTCCCATTCCCACGATCACTGCGATCTCCGGCGCGAATGTCCTCAATCCAAGCCAAAGCGCAGCGAGGAACGCGAGGGTAGTCACGATCGTTTCCGTGATGCCGCGGGAGAAGATGTCGTGCCGCATTACTTTCATTCCGCGCGACACGGCGGTGTTGATGCGATACAGGGCGACTGCCGGCATCGCGCAAAGCATGACTGAAAGCGCCGCCACCATTTGCGGATCCAGGCCCAGCCGAGGGCCGATAAGGCGGACCACTGTGATCGAGATTGCCGCGAGAATGGCGCATTGGAGCACGCCGAGAAAAACGGCGAGGCGAAAGAGTGCGCGGCTGCGGGCGCGATCGTCCGCTGTCTCGGCTCGAGCAATGAACGTGATGATCGTGTCGTCGAGGCCGAAGATGCCGATCTTGCTCACGAGATCAGTCGTTGCCCACGCGACGGAGAAAATGCCGAGCGCGGCCGGACCCAGTAGTCGCGCCACAAGGAATGTAAAAATTCCTCGGAAATTCGAGGCGAGCGTTGCGATGAGGTTCACCCACGCTCCGCGCTTGAGCTCCGCTGCATGATCGACGTACGCGCCTCGCTCCGGCTCCCCTGGCGGAGTAATCGGACGCAGCATGGTCTCGGCGGCAGTCATGGAACGCGAGTGCCGGAGACCGGCTTCATCTGCGGCCGCGCGGATGACTTCCCACGATCAATCCATCCTGCATCTCGTGAATCCAATCGCACGCCTCGGCGATTTCAGGATTGTGCGTCACCAGCAGCAAAGCTTTCCGCTCTTCCTGCACAATTCCTTGCAGCAACTCGAAGGCGCGCCGTGAATTCGCGCTGTCGAGATTTCCGGTGGGTTCATCGGCGAGAATCACGCTGGGGTTGTTGGCGAGCGCGCGCGCCACGGCTACGCGCTGCTGTTCTCCGCCGGAGAGATGACGGCTCGGCCGCTTCAATTTGCTGCCGAGCCCGACGGCATCGAGCAAGTGCGCGGATCGTTCATGCATCTCCGCCTCGCTCAACGCGGCTAACCGGCGCATCGGGATCATCACGTTTTCCTGCGCGGTGAAATCCTCGAGGAGAAAATGAAATTGGAAGATGAATCCGAGGAGCTCATTCCGTTTCTTGGCCAGGGCGTCGTCGATCAGATGAGAAACGGCCTCGTTTTCGATCGTGACCCATCCGCTATCGGCGTGATCGAGCAATCCCAGGATATAGAGCAAAGTGCTCTTGCCGCAGCCGGAAGGGCCGACGACCGCGTGCACGGTGCCGCGCTCGAGTTGCAGCGACACTCCGCGCAACGCATGCACGCGCGAGTCGTCCTCGCCCAGAAAACGTTCGATGCCTTCGCAGCTGAGCGAAACTTCGGCGGTCATGAATTTTAAGGTAGCTTCACTCCCAACGGCAGTGAAACTTTTTTGCTCCGTCTTATTCACTCAATGGAATCGCCGCGACCGCAATTAATCATCCTCGCTGATGCACCTGACGCGCTCTGCCTTCTTTTCGGCATTTCGCTTCTGGAGCGTCTGCTTCGAATCGTGCAACGGCTCGGGTTCCGCGAGACCATCATTCTTTCGAATTCGCCGGAAGAGGTAGCGGCCCATCTGACGAAACCGTCGTGGGCGCGCGCGGACGTAGCGCTGAGTTTTCGACCGCGCAACGCGAGCGGGGTGCGGGTGAGCGAAGTGGCGACCGGCGCTGGTCGCATCATGGTTGTCTCGGCCGGATTTTACTATGACGCGCGTTTGTTGAAAACGATGGCCGAACAATCCGCGACGACCGTGCTGGTCGATTCCGCTCCGCCTCCGGAAAGCGTGGCCTTATGGAAAGATCAGGGCGGGGTCTTCCGCGCGGCCGCGTTATTGGGGGGAGATTGGCTCTCCCGACAAGATCACACGGCTGCGTTGATGGATCAGCTTTCCTCCGACGCAGCCACTGGCCGGATAGAAGCGTGCGATGCTGCGCGACAGCCAACTTATGTAACGGCTCTTCGCAACCACGTGCGGCCAGTCTTTTTTCCCGCCCCGTCGCCGAATCATCTGCGCTTAGCCGAACGATTCCCGCGCGATGCAGCGCAGAACGGAACGTTGGATTTTCCTGGGTGGATTGATGCCCCCATCGAGAATTGGATTGTTGCGCGCCTTTGTCGAACGCCAATCACGCCCAATCAAGTCACATTCATGACCGCACTGATCGGTATGGTCGCCACGGCCTTTTTCACTACGGGCCGTCTGTGGCTCGGGCTGGTGCTGAGTTTCACGATCGAAGTCTTGGATGGCGTCGACGGGAAGCTGGCGCGAACAAAAGTCGAGACGACCGTGGCGGGGGGTTGGGAGCACGTCGTCGATTATTGCATCGAGCTATCCTGGTGGACCGCGCTCGCGTATCATTTTCACGCGGAGAATCTGCGTTCCGCGTACTGGCTGCTGCTCCTGCTCGTCGGCTCGGACCTGGTTGATCGGCTCGCGAAACGAGTGGTGAAAAAGAAAGTGGGCCGTAACCTGGATGACGTCTCGAATATCGATCGCTTCGTCCGCTGCATCGGCGGCAGGCGCAATATCAATATTTGGATCCTCGCCGCGGCCTTCGCGCTCGGCGATATCGCGAGCGGATTTGTTCTGATTTGCTGGTGGGGAGCAACCACCGCCACGGTGCATGTTGTCCGCGCGTTGCAGATTCGGTTCGGGCGGCCGGTGACGCTCCAGGTGGAGCGTGCGCTCCGCGCGCGATGACAAAAAGTGCCCGAAAGCTTCGGGGGTAGAATTTAGCATCGCGCGACGCAGCGCGCGATCCACCTAGACCTCAGCCGGCGCGGGCTGGGCGGGTTGGCCTGGCTCTGTCGGTTCGCGTGAACGAACCGCCTGTTTGATCAAACCCGGAATGCGTCTCGCGCGCGAGACGATTTCCTTCGTGAGCACGCTCACGGGTTTTTGTACGAGCAGCGAAGTGCTCACCGCGCAATAAACGCCGCATCCTTCCTGGCAGGTTTTTTTGCGGTTGTTTGCATATAGATCATCTAGGGTGATGTCCATGATGTGCTTGTCGGTGTGCACCATGCTGCAAATCCAAAACTTCCCCTGCGCGGAAACGAAGAAAAGTTTGTAACCGGCGTTGCAGGTCCACTCGACGTGTTCGTTGCGCAAAAGACTCTTCTGGTAGCTCAGGATCGCTTCGTTCGTATGGATTTTTTCGCCGCGGCGTTTTCGCTCGATCATTGAGTCGACGAATTCCTCGAGCTCCTCCTTCGATCCGCGCGCGACGCGAAAGCGGCTGAGCGGATCGGCATGAACCAGGCGCACCTCTGTCGGGATGCCGCGCGACAATCCGGTTTCGAGCACCGCCCTTGACTCCGGCAGCGTGTCCGCGCAGATCACGCCGGTGATGTGCAGGCTGATTTTCGAATCCTTGAAGTAATCAAGTTTCGGCAAGATCGTCTTGAACGATTTCTTCGTGATCGCGCTCGGCGTCATTCGATCGACGCTGATCTGCATCACTTGCAGGCCTGCCTCTTCCAACTCCTTGAGCAGCTTCCGCGTGAGCAGAAAGCCGTTGGTCGTTAGGCTGGTGGCGAATCCGAGTTCGCGGCAGTAGCGGACGATTTCGACCACATCCGGATGCAGTAGCGGCTCGCCGCCGACCAGAGCAATTCGCATCGTTCCGAGGTCGCGGATTTTGCGGATCCAAAGCTTCAGGTCCTCGAGCTTCGGATGGGGCTTCGAGTTATCGTATTCGGTGCAGTAGGAGCAATCGAGGTTGCACTTATCGGTCAGGTAAAGGCTGCATTGAAGCGGCTTGCGGTCGAAAATGCGCTTTCCGGATTCGAGTAGATTGTAGCCGGAAAATTCGCGGCCGATTTTATCGAGCAAGTTCATGCAGTTCCCAAGCGGGTATGGACTTTACGAGGCTTGGCCGCCTCTGTCATCCCCCAATAATCAACCTACCCGCTGGAGCCGCGGAGCGTAGCAACCGGCGCGAGAAGCGCGGCGCGGCGCGCGGGGACGTAGCTGGCGATGAAAACTGCGATGATGGCGAGCAACGTGGCCAAAAGGTAATGCCACCAATTCCACGTGACCGGAAAATGGTTCGCGTAAATCAAGCCGCGGACCTGGATCGGAATAAGGGACACGCCCCAGGTGAAAAGCGCGCCGAAGAGGCAACCGATAATCGAGCCCATAACGGCGATCATCGCACCCTGCCACAAGAAAATGGCGCTGATATCGCGAGCGCGATATCCCATCGAACGCAGAATGGCGATCTCCTTGATCTTCGACAACACCGACATGGTGAGCACGTTAAAGATGCCGAACCCGGCCAACAGGATAATGAGGGAGACCGTGATGGCGGCCGACACCCTCAAGGTAACGAAAAGCTGGAGATTGGCTTCCTCGCGATCCTGCCAGCTTTGCGACTCGTGCTGGAAGAGCGTCTCGAAGGCACGCGCCAGCGCCGGCGCGCGGTCCGGATCGCGCAATTTGTAGACGATCATGGAAGCGGGAAAAGGTTTATGCAGCAAAGTCTGCGCGACTCGCACATGGGAGTAAACGCGGACTGCATCGACAACGCCCACGCCACTGCGCGCGATCCCGGCGACGACAAATCGGCGATACTCCCCACCCGGCGAGAGCAATTGGATCGCGTCGCCGATACTCACTTCGAGCACGTCCGCCAGGCGCGAACCGATTATGACTGAGTTCGAATTGTTGCGAAACTCGTCGAAGCTCCCGGCGATAAGCTGCTGGGCAAGATTGGTGGTTTGGAGATGAAAAGCGGGTTCGATACCGAAAAGGTCGACAGTGGCGTTCTCGAAACCCGCTCGCGCGCTAAGCGTTCCGCGGAGCACGGGCGAACAGGCGGCCACGTCCGCAAATTGCCTGCTGATGCGCATGATTTCCCGGGCGTTCGTAATCCCACCCAGATAGTGGCGGCGCGGCATTCCCGCAGTGTTGACCGAGCTTTTCGGCGGGACCATCAGTCCGGTAGCGCGAGATTCAAAGCGCGAGCGCAGAACCAGTGCCCCGTTGCTGCCGAGTGTGGCGTCGATGAAATTCCTGGCGAACCCTTGCGTCTGTGCCTGCGTGCAAATGAAAATAGCGACGCCAAAGACCACGCCGCAAAGGCTCAGGATAAATGCGCGCTTGCGATGGCCCAGGAAGCGCAGCGCGATGTAAAGTGGCGGGGTCACCGTTGATCGGTCGGAGGCGCGATCTTCGCCACGCGTTGCCGGACAAGTTTCCCTGGGCGCAGTTTGTCCTGATCGGAGAGCACGGCGCGTTCGCCTTCGGAAAGGCCGGAGATGATCTCCGAAAAATCGAGGGTACGATAACCAACCTTGACCGTGCGGGACTGGATGATTCCGTTTTTCACGATGAGCGCTTGATCGACGACGAGGGCGCGGGTTGGCAGCAGAAGAACATTTTCGTGCGTGCCGGTGATAATGTTCATCTCGCCGGTCATGCCGGCCATCAGGTTCTCGGGCGGATTTTGGAGGTCCAGGATGATCGTGTAACGCTGGGTCTCGGGATCGGCCGCCGGTTGGATGGCCGAAACTTTTGCGCTGAATTGGCGGGTCCGAAAGGCATAGACCTGCACGACAGCTTCCATCCCGACTTTCACTTCGCCAACGTCTTCCTCGTCCACCTCTCCGCGCACATAATTCTTGCGTGATGAAACCGTGAACAGCTCGGTCCGATCCGTGACGAGCTCGCCATCGATGATCTTAATTGCGGTGAGCAGGCCGTCCATCGGCGAACGGATCTCCGAGTTTTTCATCTGCCCCTCGAGCTTCTTGCAAGCGTCCTCGAGCATCGCCAGGTTACGGTCGCGCTCGATCCTTTCGCTCTCTAGCAGCCCGCGCAGGCGGTTCACTTCGCTCTTTGCTTTTTCGTATTCAACCGCCGGCACATTACTGAGCGCAGTCAGTTTCTCGAGGCGGCTCAGATTATCCTCGGCGACTTTGAGCGCCTCCGCCGACGGGAGAGGGAGCTCCGCTCGTTGCGTCGCGGCCTGAAGATCGGCGCGAGCCTGTTTTAGCTGACGGGCTGTGCTTTCATCGGCAATCGTGCCGAGCAACTGGCCTTTCTCGACCGTCTTGCCGATTGCGCCGCGTCCCGCTGACAAGGTTTCCGCCAGCTGGATAAACCCGGTATTTTGCGCGCGGACAGGAACGAGAAGGGTGGGCTCGATGCGAACCGTCCCATAAATCGCCGAGATCGCAGTTCCGCGTCGAACGATCGCGATCTCCGCCACGGGCAGCGCCAGGAAATAAAAAATGCTGAAGACCAGCAACAAGGCGGCTGCGGAGATCCAGATAATTTTCTTCGAACGCGGGAGCTTCAATTGCTGCAACTAATGCAGGTTTCCGGCGGTGTCCTCGGAAAATTGAAAGTAGCGACCGGTCGCGCGATCCCATTCAGCACGGGCCACGTTCTGTTGATACGCGGCCGAGAGGAGCGCACTTTTGGTTTCAAGGAAGCTGCTTTCGGCCGTGCGGAATTCCAGCTGCGAGGAAAGCCCCTCCGCGAGCGTTCGCTGCACCACGGTTACGTTCTGCTCGGCGCTTGTGACGGCCGCGCTCAATGATTTCCAACGCCCTTCGATCGCATGAAGATTATTGTGGATGCGCTTCAACTCGAGCGACACGTTCGTTTCGAGCTGCCTCAGCGAGATCTCATTCATCTCGCGGATGGCCTGTGCACGCGCGACTTGACCGCCGACCTTCCCGTTATCCACTACGCGCCACGTATAGGCGAGACCGGCGGTCGCTTCCGAAGAAATGATATCGTCAGACCGGCGCGGGCCCCCTCCATTTGCACTTTGAACGGTAACAGGGATGTAGGTGCCCGAAAACGTCGCATCCAGCGCCGGGTAATAGACTGCTTCCATTATTCTCTGATCTTCCGCTGCCGCGCGAACCAGAAGGCGAGCGAGCTTTAGATCCGGCCGTTGTGCCAGCGCTGCGGCGGTCTCTGACTGGAGATCGTAGTGGGCAGTCGCGAACTTCAACTCTCCGTCCGGGGGCACGATGTTTGCCGCCGGCCCGAGATCATCTCCCATGCAGATGGCCAGCGTGAGCAGCGCGCCATGGTAGCCACGGCGCACTTCTTCGATGCGCGGATTGAGTTCCCGCTCCAGTAATCTCGCGCTCGCCATCGCCCCGCGATCCGCCTGTCCGGCCAGATAACGCTCAGCCTGGGTATCAACGTTTTGCTCGAGCCGTTGGCGTTGCGCTTCCCCGAGCTCGCGCAGCGAGTCGTTAAAGAGCGCGCTGTAAAATGCAATTCGCGTTGCATGAAGCTGCTCAACAATCGCCACGTTCAATCGCTGCTGCGCGAGAAGGACCTCGATATTGCCCCGCCGGCGCGACGCGGGAACGGCGGCGTCGAACAACGGCTGGGTGAAAAAACCGCGACCGAATCCAAAAGGCTGTGTGTCCGGTTGACCCGCGCGCTTCCCGCCTTGGATGCCGGCCAAGCCTTGTATTTTCGCATCGGGGAGACTGGTCGAGCGGAAAACGAGTCGCCGGCCCGCGGCTTGTTCGAGCGCGATTTTCGCCTGCAGGATGACGGGATTCTTCTCGAGCGTTTTCGCGAGTGCGGCGTCGAGGCTGATTGCGCTCAACTTCGCCGCGTCGGAAATGAACAAAGCCATGGCGACAAGCGCGATTGAGCGACACATTGGATTTCGTTTCATCGCTGGCCGCCCAAAGTTGAGGGTGGTGCGACTACCTCGGCGATCGGTTTCCCAGAGGACGAGCCGCCCGCAACTTTCGCTGCGAAACCAAGCGACTCCGGTTCGCGGGCGGACGCCCGGGCCAGGCGCGCGAGTGCGACGTTGTGAAGATAGAACGCGCCCAATCGCGTGGTCCGGGTGCGCGTTACATCCGACGCAGCTTGAAGAATATCAAGCTGTGTTCCCAATCCCGCGCTGAGATTTCCTTTTGCGATCTCAAGCGATTCATCGGCGTTCTGAACGTTGCGGGTTTCCGATTCGAGGACACGATCCGCTTGTTGCAGATCGAGGAACGCGCTCCGCACGTCCGAGGCCACCGAGAGCCGCGCGGCTTCGAGTGCATGCCGCGCTGCCTCTCGCCGAGCGCGCGTGGCCTGAAGTCTTCCGCGCGTCGCGAATCCGTCGAAGATGTGCCAGGACGCGTTTACTCCAACTATGTAACCGTGATTGAATTCTGGCCCGACCAAGGGGTCGCGCTCACTGTAGAGTTCGTAGCCGGTAAAGGCTTCCACCTGTGGGCGCGTCGCGCTGCGGTCGAGAATCAATTGCTGGTTTTCGATCTCGACGTCGATTTCCTGCGACTTGATCTCTGGCCGGGTGACATCGGCATAGGCAAGACATTCATTCAAATCCGGGTGGCGCGGATGATATTGCAACTGCCCGGCGGCCTCGAACCGCGATGATGCCACGCTGGCGCGTGAATTCACGCCAAGCAACTCGCTCAATCGCAAATAGGAATTTTCCAGGCTTGTCTCCGCATCAATCAACTCGGGTTGTTCGTTCGCGAGTGCGACCTCGGCACGGCTGACATTCAGCGCGCCTACAATTCCAGCCGACAATCGTTCTCGTTGCGTCTTGAGTTCCTCGCGGAAGACCCCGACCGATTGCTCACGCACGCGGATCTTCGCGCGATTGAGCAGCAGTTCATAAAACGCGAGCCGCACATCCATCGCCACGCGATTTACGAGCGCTTGATATTCGAGTGTTCGCTTTTCCTCGATTAGCCGCGCGATCGTGAGTTGGCTGCTAATCGCTCCTCCGGTCCAAAGATTTTGCACCACCCGGACCGATGCGTCGTAATCTTCTGGGCGCAGCCGTGATGCCTCCTGGCTTTCCCTTTTCCGCATTAAACCGGTGGAAATCACCGATGGCAGAAAGCCGGAGCGGGCCTCGATTAAACCTCCGCGGGCCGCTTCGACTTGTTTGGCGGCAATCGCGATTTCCGCATTCTGTTTTTTTGCGAGAGCGACCGCCTCCTCGACGGTGTAGCTCGGTTCGGCATGGCTGACTGTTGTCCATGCCAGCAGAAAAATGACGATCCCAGCACTGCGGCGCATGCGTTCTATCTCAGTGGCAGGGCCTTGTTTTTCAATAAAAATCCCCTCGTGCTAGCCCTTGGCATGAGTTAGTAGCCTGCTGCAATTCGGCCTTCTTGTGGGTTTGGCCTTAGGAATTGCGTCGATCAAATATGGCAATAGTGTCACAACTTTCTTGCCCCCATCCCGGGGCAACGGCTAATTTAGAGTTTTTCCTGCAATGAACAAAATTAGAATTGCCATCGTTGGAGTGGGGAACTGCGCGAGTTCGCTTCTCCAAGGCATCAACTTCTACAGGGATTCTTCCGGCAACGGCGCCGATGTCGGGTTGATGCACCGGCAGATTGGGCCTTATCAGCCGCAGGATATCGAAGTCGCCGCCGCTTTCGACATCGATCGCCGGAAAGTGGGCCTCGACGCGGCCGAGGCGATTTTCGCCCCGCCGAACTGCACTAAGGTCTTTTGCGAAAAAATCTTACCGACGGGAGCCACCGTCATGATGGGTTGCGTTTTCGACGGCTACGCCGCGCACATGCGGGACTACGATGTGCAGCGCACTTTTCTTCCTCTGGAAAAGGAATCAACGCGCGAACAGATCATCGAGGAACTGCGCAAGTCGGGCGCGGAGATCATGGTGAATTATTTGCCGGTCGGATCCGAAGAAGCCACGCGCTTCTACGCCGCCTGCGCGCTCGAAGCAAACCTCGCTTTCGTAAATAACATCCCGGTCTTCATCGCAAGCGATCCCGTCTGGGCAAAACGGTTTGCGGACAAAAATTTGCCGATCGTGGGCGACGACATCAAAGCCCAGATGGGTGCCACGGTTTTGCACCGGACCATCGTCGATCTCTTTCGGAAGCGTGGCGTAAAAGTCAAACGCACGTATCAACTCAACACCGGCGGCAACACCGATTTCTTGAACATGCTCAACCGGAGCCGCCTTGCCTCGAAGAAAACTTCCAAAACCGAGGCGGTGCAGTCGGTTATGGGTGAACGTCTCGCGGATGAAAACATCCACATCGGGCCAAGCGATTACGTTCCCTGGCAGAACGACAACAAGATTTGTTTCATTCGCGTCGAGGGCAAGCTCTTTGGCGATGTGCCGATGGAACTCGATCTAAAGCTTTCCGTCGAAGATTCGCCAAATTCCGCAGGTGTGGCCATCGACGCCATCCGCTGTTGCAAACTTGCGCTTGATCGCGGCAAGGGCGGCGTGCTGCACTCCGCGTCCGCCTATTTTTCGAAACATCCGCCCGTCCAAATGACGGATGACGACGCGCATCGGTGCGTGGAAGAATTCATCAGCGGCGCTCGCGATAGCTAATTGGTCCAGACGTCGCCTAATGCTGGAAACGTAGAGGAGCGTGTCATCCTGAGGCTGGCGAGGTGCGCCAAGGGACGTCGCAACTGCCAGGACACGTTTGCCGCCACGGGAGCGTGACCATGCTGAATTGCGCTTTTGACTCGTTCGCTTTCGCTCGCCTTTGCGCCTGACCGTCCCTTTCGGGACGGGAGATTCCTCCACCATTCTTACGCGTGGAGGCCTCGTTTTCGCTTCCCTGGTGGATAATGCTGGCGGACAAGGCTTGCCACATCGCCGCATATGCGATTGGTTCACAGTCGATGCGGAACAGGTGCTTTTTCAAATGCGAATTTTGCTGATCGAAGACGAAAAAAAGACAGTGGCTTTCCTCGCAAAGGGCCTGCGAGAAGCCGGCTTCACGGTGGATATTGCCAGGGATGGCGAAACAGGATTGGAGTTGGCGCGCGCGACGAGACATGACCTTCTCATTGTCGACGTGATGCTGCCTAAGAGAGATGGCTGGGCCGTCGTGGCGCAACTACGGGGCGAGGGTCTTCATACGCCGATCCTTTTTCTCACCGCCCGTGATAGCGTTAAGGATCGAGTCAAGGGACTTGAACTGGGGGCGGACGATTACCTTGTGAAGCCGTTCGCATTCTCCGAATTGCTCGCACGCGTGCGCTCAGTGTTGCGCCGGTCTCCGGCGCGGGAAGCCGAGCAATTGCGTATCGAGGATCTCGAAATCGACCCACGCCGCCATAAAGCGGTTCGTTCCGGGATCGCACTTAATCTCACGGCCAAGGAATTCCTCCTCCTGGCTCATTTGGCTCGTTTTGCCGGCGAGGTGGTGTCTCGCACGGAAATCGTGGAGCAGGTGTGGGACATTAATTTTGCAACGGACACGAATGTTGTGGACGTGATGGTGCGACGATTGCGCGCGAAGGTGGACGATCCGTTCCAGACCAAATTAATCCACACGGTTCGCGGCACCGGTTATGTTCTCAAAGCCGGCTGAACCGCGGTCGATCGCTTCGCAACTGGTCATCCTCTTTACGCTGGCTGCGACATTCCTGCTCTGCTGCGGGCTGGGGGTGTTATACTGGATATTCGTTCGACACGCCTTCGAGGAAGACAACGCTGTTCTGGCGGACAAGATCCTGGCCCTGCGCGCTGACTTAAATCGAGCTGGCGATCCAGAAACGCTGAATGAGGAGTTAAAGATCCTCCACGGGGATGAGCGTGCTGCTTACTGGGTCCGGCTTATTGATGCCGGAGGTGTCACGGTGGCAGAGACACCGGGAATGAATGCCTTGTTGCCAGCAAGCATCTTTCCGAGAACACCAACCCAAAGTTCATCGGTTGTGAGGCCGAAGGACTATCGAACGGACGGCAAGCTATTTTCTCTGGCCGGAGCGGTCGACGAAGCGGGCGGTCAGCTTTACACAATTCAGGTCGCGCAAGATCGCTCGGGCGACGCAGAATTCATGAAAGAATTCGGCGCCCTGCTCGTTGTCGTGCTCGCCTTCGGCGTTCTGGCGTCGACGGTGATTGCTCTCACTGTCACCAAGAAAGGTTTGCGGCCGGTCACGGAAATGACTCGCTCACTGAAGCGCATCGGACCAAAGCGCCTGCACGAACGCATCCCGCCGGAAGGATGGCCGCGTGAACTCCGGCCGCTTGCCGTCGCTTTCGATGAGATGCTGGACCGGCTCGAAGATTCATTTACGCGTCTCTCTCAATTTTCGGCCGATCTGGCCCACGAACTCCGCACGCCTATTGCCAATATCCGCGGCGAAGGGGAAGTCGCCCTGACGCGGGCGCGCACGCCGGAGGAGTACCGGGAAGTAATCGAATCGAGCGTGGGGGAATGCGAGAGGCTCTCCGCCATTGTCGACAACCTGCTCTTTCTCGCCCGCGCCGAAGCCACCGAGGGGCATATTCCGGGGACGTTTTTCAACGGACGAGCTGCGGTCGAGAAAATAGCAGCATTCTATGAACTGATCGCGGAAGAGCACCACACAGCCATCATGTGCGTGGGCGAAGGTGATATCCATGCCGACCCCATGCTTTTTGGCCGGGCCGTGAGCAATCTCGTGGAAAACGCGCTGCGCTTCACTCCCGCCGGGGGAACAATTCAAATCTCGATCGCTGTCGGCGTCGCGCATTCGCAAATTTCCGTGAAAGATACCGGCTGCGGAATAGGCACGGAGCACGTTTCGCGGGTGTTCGATCGCTTCTATCGCGCCGATTCGTCGCGCAGCGTTCAAGGCTCAGGTTTGGGCCTGGCCCTGGTGAAATCCATCATGGATCTTCACGGCGGATCCGCTGTCGTGGAGAGCAAGGTCGATCGCGGGACGGTCGTTACTCTTACGTTTCCGAATAAGTCCGGTTAATCCTGCGTCCCCTCCAGCCGCGACGCCTCGGCAGGGGCCTCACCAGACTCGCGCTTCGTCATTAGAACTTGATCGAGACGCCGCCATAGTAATTCCGCCGATACGTTGGCACGATGCCTTCGTCGCGGACTTCCGCCCAGAAATGCTCGTCGAACAAACGGTGGGGAACTCATGCGCAGAAACACAATCAGAGCGAACATTGCGAGTTTTTGTGACTTATTTGCAATCATCCGGTAATCTCCCTGTAACCATCTCCACAGTCCTGCGTTCGGAAGAGTGGACCATTTTATCCTCCGTTTCTCGGATGTCGTTCTGCGCGCTCCGGCGATCATTTTCCCTCGCAAACGCGAAAATATCGTGAAAAACAAAAATCATCGAATTTCCGAAAAATTGCCTTGCCATGCACATTGCGAATTTGTAATGCGATGGCATGCAATCACGATTTCCGTTAAGAAACAGGCTGATGTTAGTGGCATTATCATTGGGACTTCTCGGCTGCCTGGCCGCCAATCAATCGATCCACGCCCAGACCGAGACGACCGAACCTCTCGTGGTTACGGGCGAAGAAGTGCCCAGTGCTTATGGCGCAACCCCCGGCTTTTCGCGCAGCCGCTTCTCAAATCTCGTCAACGCCTACGTTCTGCCACCGGGCGCCGTCTACGCAGGATTAATTTACGAGGGGGATGCGCTTCACTTCAATCGCCCCGACCATACCTTTACGCAGGAAGTGGAAATCGGTCTCCCGTATCGATTTGGCGTCGCGTTTGAAAACGGGGTCGAAACATTTCGGGGACGCACTCAGGATCGGTCGTTCAGCATTGAAGCCCGCTACGCGCTCGCCGATTGGAATAAGATCCCTCTCAATCCCACGCTCTTCGTGGAGGGCAAATTTGGCATCGGCGATATTCTGCATGACGAAGGCCCGCCGGCGGCGGCGGGCCCCGGCGAAGCCCAAGCATTCCTTGCCCAGCACAAACCTCTTCCGGACGCCATTGAAGTGAGGCTGCTCCTGGCGCAAGATTTTAGTGAAAACATTGAATGGGCGGCAAATGGCTTTTGCGAACAGGAAGTCGGCGGTGATCGAGGGCGGGAGATCGGTTTTGCTCAGAGTTTGATGTTCCCGATTATTCTACCTCAGGAACGGCTCAAGGTCGGCGCAGAAATGCAGTTTACCTCATTTACTGACGTGGGCCTCCGGCAACCTGGGGAGAGTCCTTCCTTTCGGGTCGTCATTGGGCCGACGATAGCATGGAAGCCCTCGAAGAACACGAGATTGGATGTTTCCCCGCTGTTTGGCGTCACCCGTGATTCGCCGGCAGCGTCCGTCTTCGTGGTCTTCTCGATGTTGTTCGGCGGCAGTGAACGAGAGCAAGCAGAAGCACCCGCTTCGACGCGGAACCGCTGAGTTCCGGTTCGTCCCTCTTCTGTCCTAGCCGAGTCGCGAAGCCTCCTTCGCGCCAAATGCGTTTCGCCGTCTGCGGCGGCTCAGGCTGACGGGCGTCCCGACTTCACTTAGCGTCGGCGGCAACCCCGCCCGTCCGTTGCTTAGTCGCGCCCCGGGTGTTAGCCTCGCCGCTCGCGCATGAGCCAGAATTACAAAGAGACGCTCAA
>PNAS01000048.1:0-84423 GCA_003169695.1 Spartobacteria bacterium | reverse complement strand
GCGGAATTATTCGTCCTCCACGACGGTCCGCCCTTTGCGAACGGCGACGTTCACATGGGCACCGCGCTCAACAAAATCCTGAAGGACCTCGTGGTGAAGTCCAAAACAATGGCGGGCTTTCGTGCCCCGTACGTGCCGGGTTGGGACTGCCACGGGCTGCCGATTGAATACAAGGTCGTGAAGGAATCGCGCGGCCTTTCGCCGCTCGAAGTGCGCCAGAAATCTGAAGCATTCGCGCGCAAATTTGTCGACATCCAGCGCGAGCAATTCAAGCGGCTCGGCGTCTTTGGCGATTGGGAGCATCCGTATCTGACGCTTGACCCCGCCTACGAAGCGGAAATTCTGCGCGCCTTCGCGGTCTTCGTCGAAAAGGGTCTCGTTTACGAAAGCATGAAGCCGGTTTTTTGGAGCACTGGCGCGCAGACGGCCCTGGCAGAAGCGGAAGTGGAATACCAGGACCGCGAAGACACCGCCGTTTACGTCAAATTTCCCATCTTAACCGGTGATCTCGCGGGCAAAGCGAGCATTGTCATCTGGACCACAACTCCTTGGACCTTGCCCGCAAATCTCGCGATCGCGTTGCATCCGAAGGAGCTTTACGCTGCGCGGGAATTCAGAAAGGAGGGGGTGTCAGAGACACTCGTGCTTGCTGCCAGGCTCGTAGAAGCATTTTGCGCCGCGACCGGTTTCGAGCCGACGGGCGAACCGATCAGCTCGTTTCCGGGCAGCAAGCTGGAAGGCGCTGCCGCGCAGCATCCGTTTCTGCCGCGAACATCGAGTATTTTTACCGCCGACTTCGTCACGATGGACACCGGCACCGGTTGCGTGCACATCGCACCGGGTCATGGTGAAGACGATTACTCGTTAGGCAAGAAGAACGGGCTGCCGATTCTCTCTCCCGTGGATGATCATGGTCGTTACACCGTTGAAGCAGGCTTGCCGGAACTCACGGGTAAATATGTCTTCGCTGCGAATGCCGACATCATCGCGCTTTTGCGCGAGCGTGGGATGCTGCTCAGCGAGCAAGTTTATCGGCATTCGTATCCGTACTGCTGGCGCTCGAAAACGCCGATTATATTTCGAGCCGTCGAGCAATTTTTCATCCGGATCGACGACCTTCGGACGAATGCCCTTGCCGCGATCAAGGATGTGAGTTGGATTCCTCCCTGGGGCCAGAACCGCATTTCGGGCACGGTGGAATCGCGGCCCGATTGGGTGATCTCACGGCAACGCAGTTGGGGCGTGCCGTTGCCGGCTTTTTATTCGGCGGAAGGCGAAGCGATCCTCGATCCGAAGTGGATTCGGAAGCTGGCCGATGTGGTTGCGCAACGCGGCTCGAACGTCTGGTTCGAGCTCGACGACGCGGCGCTCGCGCGTGAACTCGAACTGCCCGAAGGCACCCGTCATCGCAACGACACGATCGATGTCTGGATTGACTCTGGTGTCTCGCATTACGCGGTCCTGGCCACGAATCCCGCACTACGTGATCCGGCCGATATGTATCTCGAAGCGACCGACCAGCATCGCGGCTGGTTCCAGTCGTCGCTCATGACAAGCGTCGCCTTGCATGACCGGGCGCCCTACAAAACCTGCGTCACGCATGGCTTTGTCGTCGATGTCGATGGGAAGAAGATTTCGAAATCAAGCAGTTACAGTAAGCCGATGGATGCCGGGCACTTCGTCGCCAAGCACGGTGCCGATATCGTTCGGCTTTGGGTAAGCAGCATCAATTACACCGACGATGTTCCGTTTTCGGAAGAGATGTTCACGCGGCTGGGCGACACTTATCGTCGCATTCGAAACACGCTGCGAATCTTGCTCGGGAACTTGGCGGATTTCGAATCTGGGACGCAGGAAAGCAGGAAGGAAGATTTCACGCTCGTCGATCGCTGGATTCTCGATCGGCTGGAGAATGTGATTGCGGATTGCCGCGCCGCTTATAAGTCGTACGAATTCCACAAGGTTTATCAGACGCTCAACCAATTCTGCGTGGTCGATCTGAGCAGCCTTTACGTCGATATCACAAAAGACCGGATGTATTGCGACGCGCACGATTCGCCACGCCGCCGCGCAACGCAGACAGCCATGCATCGAGTTTTCGACGCGCTCTGCCGGCTGCTCGCGCCGATCATGGTCTTCACCGCCGAGGAAGCGTGGAGTTATCTCGGCACGTCGACATCAGTCCATCTCCAATTATTTCCGGAGCAGAACGCTGATTGGCGGAATCCCGCGGTAGAGAATCAGGTCGCGCAGTTGTTGAGTTTGCGGGGAGTGATCGGCCAGGCGGTCGAGCGCGCGCGGCAGGAGAAGCTGATCGGTAATGCACTGGAAGCCGCCGTTGTCTTGCGTTGCGAACAGGAGGCGATTTCCTCAATTCCGAACGAAGAGATCGAGGAGTTTTTCATTCTGAGCGATTTGAAAATCGAATCGGGCAAGGAACCGGCCGCGTTGATCTCGAAGACAACGCACGCAAAATGCGCGCGGTGCTGGCGGCATCGGCCCACTGTCGGCCAGAGCGCGGCGCATCCGGAATTGTGCGATCGCTGCGAGGCTGTCGTCGAAAGCGGGAGCAGATTCAATTCACAGGGGTAACAAGATTCGCAGAGGCCCAAATCGCTAAATCACTGAATCGTTCATTCGCTAAATGAAATTCATCCTCCTTCTGTCGCTCCCGCTCTACGCTTTGGACCAAATCACGAAATGGTTCGTGCTCCGCCACGTCCATCCGGATGACTCTCAGAACATCATTCCCGATTTCTTTAGTCTGGTGAATGTGACAAACACCGGCGCGGCCTTCGGATCGTTCAGGAACAACAACACATTCTTCATCGTCTTGTCCTGCGTCGCGTTTGTTTTCGTTCTGGCGTTGCTCCTTCGGCGACGCTCACCCGACGCGTTGCGCGACATTTCGCTCGCCTTGCTTCTGGCCGGCATCATGGGAAACCTCACCGACCGCTTCATCCACGGGCACGTCATCGATTTCTTGCTTTTCGATCTGCACATTCCGTTGCCGCACCTGAGCCCCTGGCCCGCGTTTAACGTCGCCGACTCCTGCATCTGCATCGCGGTCGTGTGCTTTATTATTCACTCTTTCAAGAAGCCACCCAGGACGGCAGAGAGACCGCTTTAGCTACGCGGCTAAGACGGCCCCAGGGCAGGTGTCTCCAATTCTTTCTTCGGAGTGGGGCTGCCCTCAGCCCGTATTTCCGGCAGATAGAAGAACAGGATTCCGAGAATCAGATAAACCGAGAGAAGCTGGACGCCTTCAATCCAGTTCGTTTCGCCGTCCCCGCTAATCTGAAAGATAATGTAAACCGACGCCACCACAGCGAAAATCTCTGGCAGCGAAAACTCCAGATTCATGGGCCGCCCAAAGCAGTAGGAAAGAAAAACCAACACCGGTGCGACAAAGAGCGCGATTTGGAGACTGGATCCGATCGCGATCCCCACGCTTAGATCCATCTTGTTTTTCAACGCCATCACGATCGCCGTCGAGTGTTCGGCGGCGTTGCCCACGATCGCGACCACAATCACGCCCACGAAAACCTCGGTGACACCGAGCGAGGTACGAGCGCTCTCGATTGTCCCGACCAGAAACTCCGAAAGCAGCCCCACGACTCCGGTCGCGATCAACAAGATCACGATGGCTTTGCGCCCGGTCCAGTGCTCAACCTCTTCTTCCAGCTCTCCCTCGCATCCGATGAAGAAGTGCTTATGCGTCTTGAGCGTGAACGCGAGCACGCAGATGTAGGTAACGAAGAGGACAACCGCGATGCCCAACGAGAGCCGGTGCTCTACGTCCGGACTCCAACCGCCCGGGCTGGCTGCGGCGGACATATGAAAAACGGTCGGGATGATCAAAGCGATCGCGGCGAGCGAAAGCGAAATCACCGAAGTACGCGCGCCGGTCTTATTGAAGCGCTGCTCTTTGTGCTTCGCTCCGCCCAGCAGGATCGAGAGGCCGAGCACGAGCAGAATATTGCCGATAATCGATCCGGTGATCGACGCCTTGACCACGCTGGTGAGGCCCTTGGACAGCGCGATGCCGGCGATGATCAGCTCCGCGGCATTCCCGAAAGTGGCGTTCAAGAATCCGCCCAGCCCTGCGCCCACTCGTGCCGCGAACTCCTCGGTGGCGCGCCCAATCCAACCCGCAACGGGAACTATGGCGATGGCCGAGCAAACGAAGAGCACGGTCGGGTTCGCCACGCCTGGCCAAAAGCGCAGCACAAACGCGATCGGCACGAAAATAAGAAGCCAGTTCAGCGACGGTTTCATGTTCTAGACATTACAGCTTCGGATCGCACGCAGCCCGCGGGTGTGGCGAGATTCTCGACAGGGTGCAGCGCAACGGCGAGAATGAAAAGGGCGCAATGAAGATGGAGAAGCAGGCCGATTCGATGATGGAGAGCACCGCGCACGGGATTGTTCGCAAGCTTCGCGCGGCCGGGCATGTGGCGTACTACGCAGGCGGCTCGGTGCGGGATCTCTTGCGCGGCCAGGTTCCGAAAGACATCGATGTCGCGACCGACGCGCGGCCGGAAGCGGTCCAGAAGATGTTTTCACGGACGTACGCGGTGGGCGCGCATTTTGGCGTGATCGTGGTCCTCGAGAATGGATTTCAATTCGAGGTCGCGACCTTCCGCTCGGACGGCGCTTATCTCGATGGCCGGCGTCCGAGCGAAGTGCATTTCGCAACGGCGGAAGAAGACGCGGCACGCCGCGATTTCACGATCAACGGGATGTTCTTCGATCCGGAAGCCAACGCAGTCATCGATTTCGTGGGCGGACGCGCGGATTTGGAGGCGCGGCTGATCCGCGCGATCGGCGATCCGTCGCAGCGCTTCGCGGAGGATCGGCTGCGGATACTGCGCGCGGTCCGGTTCGCGACCGTGCTCGGCTTCGAGATCGAGCCTTCAACCTGGGAAGCTGTCGTGGCGCATGCGCCTTCGATTAACGAGATCAGCGCGGAGCGAATCCGCGAAGAGCTGGTCCGCATTTTCATGTCGCCGCAACGAGTGCGCGGGTGGGATCTGCTCGACACAAGCGGGCTGATGCGCGCGATTTTGCCGAAAGTAGAGGCAATGAAAGGCTGCGAGCAGCCGCCGCAATTCCATCCCGAAGGCGACGTCTTCAAGCATACGCGGATCATGCTGGACCTCTTGCCGGAAGAAGCTTCGCTGCCGCTGGTCTTCAGCGTGTTGTTTCACGACATCGGAAAGCCGCCGACCTCATCTGTCGATGAAAACGGCCGCATCCGTTTCAACGGGCACGATCGAGTCGGCGCGGAAATGACTGAAGCGGTTATGCAACGCCTGCGCTTTTCCCGCGCGGAAATTGACGCAACGGTGGAAGCAGTCCGCCAGCACATGGTGTTCAAGGACGTGCCGAACATGCGTGTGGCGAAGTTGAAACGCTTCATGGCGCGTCCGACCTTCCCAGACGAGCTGGAGCTGCATCGCGTCGATTGCCAGAGCAGCCATGGGATGTTGGACAATTATGATTTCCTCCGGCAAAAACGAGAGGAATTCGCGAATGAACCGATCATTCCACCACCCCTGGTGCGCGGCGATGATTTGCTCGCGCTGGGGTTGAAACCGGGACCTAAAATTGGGGAGATACTTGAGGCGGTGGAGACGCAGCAGCTTGAAGGCACGTTGCGAAATCGGGAGGAAGCGCTGGAGTGGGTGGAGCGAGAATACTCGTTGCAGAGAAGGAGTTAAAAAACATTCGGCGTTCAACGATTAAACGTTGAAGGCCGACTCAAACCGCTTTCCTAGTGCCCTTAAGGAGGAGTGGTAGCGCTTGCTACGTTGGACGATGCAGAGAACCCGCAAGCATTCAATGCCCCCATTCGATAGTAATAGGTCGTTCCCGGCGTCCGCCCAGTATCTGTGAACATAACGGTATTGGCGGGTAGGACACCACCAATGAAGGCAAAGTTTATGCCGTCGGGAGACCGTTGCACCCGATAACCAGTCTCGTTATTTGCGTTGTCAGTCCACGTAAGACCAATCTGGGTGGATGAGTTTGCAGTTGCCACAAGATTTGTTGGCGCAGCGGGGGTCTGACAAGGGGTGGCCGTTGGAGTCGCCGTTGGAGTAGCGGTAGCTGTCGGCGTAGCGGTAGCGGTTGGTGTGGCGGTCGCTGTTGGCGTAGCCGTGGCGGTTGCTGTTGGGGTTGCTGACGGCGTTGGAGTTGGGGTCCCGGTCGGAGGAGTTGTAGCGCTGGCAGTGTTAGACGAGGCAGAGAACCCGCAAGCATTCAACGCCCCCACTCGATAATAATAGGTCGTTCCCGGCGTCCGCCCATTATCTGTGAACATAATGGTATTGGCGGGTAGCACACCAGGGATGAATGTAAAGTTTATGCCGTCGGTAGACCGTTGAATCCGATAACCAGTCTCGTTCGTGGCATTGTCAGTCCACGTGAGACCAATCTGGGTGGATGAGCTTGCAGTTGCGACAAGATTTGTTGGCGCAGCGGGTGTCTGACAAGGGGTAGCCGTTGGAGTCGACGGCGTTGGCGTTGGTGTCGGCGTTGGCGTTGGTGTCGGCGTCGGCGTCGGTGTGGGTACGGGAATACATTCTCCCAGGCGGATCGAGACTGTGTTTGAGAGCTCGTTGGCAACAGCCAAATCCTGCTTGCCGTCACCATTGAAATCTCCGATCGCTACTGATTGAGGAAGAGCGCCCACTATGACCTCAGTTGAGCCGTTAAAGCCGCCCAAGCCATCTCCCAGGCGGATCGAGACTGAGCTTTGGGCTTGGTTGGCAACAGCCAAATCCTGCTTGCCGTCCCCATTGAAATCTCCGATCGCTACTGAAATAGGAGCACGGCCCACGCTGACCTCAGTTGAGCCGCTAAAGCCGCCCATGCCATCTCCCAGGCGGATCGAGACTGTGCCTGGGACAGAGCTTGAGGCAAATCTTGCCACAGCCAAATCCTGCTTGCCGTCACCATTGAAATCTCCGATCGCTACTGATTGAGGACCAGAGCCCACGCTGACCTCAGTTGAGCCGCTAAAGCCGCCCAAGCCATCTCCCAGGCGGATCGAGACTGTGTTTGCGTCAAGGTTGGCAACAGCCAAATCCTGCTTGCCGTCACCATTGAAATCTCCGATCGCTACTGAAATAGGAGAAGCGCCCACGCTGACCTCAGGAACTGCGGGACTGGTGAAGCCGCCCAAGCCATCTCCCAGGCGGATCGAGACGGTGTCTGAGCCTTCGTTGGCAACAGCCAAATCCTGCTTGCCGTCACCATTGAAATCTCCGATCGCTACTGAAATAGGCACAGAGCCCACGCTGACTTCAGTTGAGCCGCTAAAGCCGCCCAAGCCATCTCCCAGGCGGATCGAGACGGTGTCTGAGCCTTCGTTGGCAACAGCCAAATCCTGCTTGCCGTCACCATTGAAATCTCCGATCGCTACTGAAGCAGGAGCAGCGCCCACGCTGACTTCAGTTGAGCCGCTAAAGCCGCCCAAGCCATCTCCCAGGCGGATCGAGACTGTGTTTGAGCTAAGGTTGGCAACAGCCAAATCCTGCTTGCCGTCCCCATTGAAATCTCCGATCGCTACTGAAAAAGGCACAGAGCCAGTGTTCGCATCGGCGGCGTTAGTGAAACCGTCAGTGAAATTTGCCCCGCAGGGAGTGCCATTGGTGACCGTCAACGTGAAGGTCTTTGTCGTCGTCCCCGAACCCAATGCCGTCACCGTCACTGTGTAAGTGCCGGCAGGATGCGCGTCCGTCACGGTGACGACACCCGTCGCCGGGCTGGCGGCAAACGTACCGTTGAAGTTGCTGTTGGTCGAAACATCGATGCTCGTCGTGTTGGTCGGCGCGGCATCAGGCGTCACCGTCGTGTCACCGCTGAGCGGAACCGATGTGTCTGGATAGTTGCCGAGCGCCGGTGTTGGGGTTGGGGTAGGTGTTGGGGTCGGTGTTGGTGTCGGCACTATGACTCCATCTGGATATTGCGTTATGTTTCCCACCCCAGGACTTTGATTTTCCTGCACGGCTGATTTGGATTTCGTCGCGCCTCCTGCGAGTGGCGTGAAACTCAAGACGAGCAAGAAGGCAGATACAGCGGTGAGGGCGATAAACGCGGTGATTTTGGTGCGGCGCATGATGGAACTCCTGTTTGGATGGGTGTCTTAGGATTTGCTGCAAAAACGCCGGCGGATAGAAGACCGGCGCAACTGTCTTGGGATGCGGTTTTGGCTGGTCGAAGGCCTCATTTGAAATCAAGAAAACCGCCAGGCGGCCTTCCAGCGAAGGTTCAGCCCCTCCCATTCAGCCGAGCTGAAGATGCGTTGAAACGTCGGACGACGTAATCGCATTGGGTTCTACCGGAGAAGGCGGAGCCGTGTCCAGCTTTTTATTGTATTTATTGTATTGTTGGGAAAAAGCGGGAGGTTTGGACTGTCGGTTGCGCCATTTCACTCAATTACCCGCTTTGACTGGATGACTGTGGTGATCTCGCACCTGCAATCAACGCTTCCTCCGCAAGGAACGCCGATCCCGGCGGGGTCAGCGACCCCGCCCTACAGAAGAAGGCGCCCTTAAGGAGGAGTTGTAGCGCTGGCCACATTGGACGGGGCGGAGAACCCGCAAGCATTCAACGCCCCCACTCGATAATAATAGATCGTTCCTGGCGTCCGCCCATTATCTGTATATGCGGTGACATTGGCGCCAAGAGTAACGATGAAGGCAAAGTTTATGCCGTCGGTAGACCGTTGAATCCTAAAACCAGTCTCGTTATTTGCATTGTCAGTCCACGAGAGACCAATCTGGCTGGATGAGATGGCAGTTGCGCCAAGATTTGTGGGCGCAGCCGGACCGCTCGGTGTGGTGGCGCTGGCCGCCGTCAGGTTATTGGAGAATCCGCAAGAATTAAACGCTCCCACTCGAAAATAGTAGGTCGTTCCCGGCGTCAGCCCAGAAACTGTGGATGTGGTGGTATTGGGGGGTAGAACACCAGGGATGAAGGCAAAGTTTATGCCGTCGAGAGACCGTTGAAACCGAAAACCAGTCTCGTTATTTGCATTGTCAGTCCACGTGAGATCAATCTGGCTGCATGAGATGGCAGTTGCTCCAAGATTTGTGGGCGCAGCGGGTGTCTGACAAGGGGTAGGAGTGGGAGTCGCGCTCGGTGTAGGTGTAGGTGTGCCACTGGGTGTGGGGGTTGGAGTTGGCACAGCCAGAAAAGCATTTCGCACGGATTCCGTGATGCTCTCCGAGCCAGTTTGCTGGCCGCTGCGATAATAACCGCGAGCGCGGATGTAGAAGCTCTGTTCGGTCGGCAAGTTCAGACTTGTCAGGGTCCAGTTGCTGCCAGCCGCCGTACCGTTGCCCAGGGGAATGTAGTTCACACTGTCGTTCGAATACTCAAAGGTAACGCGCGGGAATTGAAGGCTTGAGCCGCTGCGTGCCCAGGTAATGGTCGTTTGGCTAACAGCCAGGTTTTGCAGCGCGGCGGTGTCGTTACTCAGACGAGCGAAGAGGCTACGAGGCTGTCCGCCCATTGTCGTGAAAAATCCGCCCACCAAAATCTTGCCGTCCGCCTGCAACGCGATTGAATAGACATCTCTGCCGATCGCGTTCGGGTCGAACGAATCAGCCAAGCCGGTCCCGGGATCGAGCCGGGCGATGTAATTGCGCGTCTGTCCGCCGATTGTATTGAAGCCGCCTCCCGCAAAAACCTTGCCGTCCGCTTGCACTGTGATTGACTCGACAACACTGTTCGCGTTCGGGTCGAACGAATCCGCCAAGCCGCTCATGGCGTCTAGCCGGGCGATGTAATTGCGCGGCTGTCCGCCGATGCCCGTGAACCAGCCGCCTGCTAAAATCTTACCGTCCGCCTGAATCGCGATTGCCTCGACACGAGTGTTAAATGGATTTCCGAGCGCGTTTGGGTTGAACGAATCTGCCAAGCCGGTCGTTGCATTCAGCCGGCCGATGCGGTTGCGCGGCTGTCCGCCGATGCTGTTGAATAAGCCGCCCGCCAAAATCTTGCCGTCCGCCTGCAACGCGATTGCGTAGACGTCGCCAGGATTACCCCTTGCGTTCGGGTTGAACGAATCTGCCAGGCCGGTTGTGGGATCGAGCCGGGCGATGTAGTGGCGCGTCTGGCCGCCGATACGCGTGAAGCTGCCTGCCGCTAAAATCTTGCCGTCCGCCTGCACCGCGATTGCATAGACATTTTCATTCGCGTTCGGGTCGAAGGAATCTGCCAAGCCGGTCGTGCCATCGAGCCGGGCGATGTAATTGCGCGTCTGTCCGCCGATGCCAGTGAAATCGCCGCCCACCAAAATCTTGCCGTCCGCCTGCACCGCAATTGAATAGACATTACGGTCCACGCCCGCGTTCGGGTTGAAAGCCGTGTCGAGCGTGCCGTCCGTGTTGAGTCGCGCAATCTTATTGCGCTCCACGCCCAAAACGCTGGTAAAGCCGCCGCCGATGAGAATCTTGCCGTCCGGCTGCACAGCGGTGGCGATAACATAGGGACCGAAGGTGGTGCCGAGATCGAGCGTCTGGTCGAGCCTGCCGTCAGTTTCCAAACGGGCGATGTGGTTGCGCGTCACCACCGCTCCCCCGTTCGGCGCGAGCGCGGTGAAGACGCCGCCCGCCAAAATCTTGCCGTCCGCCTGCACCGCGATTGACCAGACGTCACTGTTCGCTTTCGGGTCAAAGGAATCAGCCAAGCCGGTCGTGGCGTCGAGCCGGGCGAGGTGGAGGCGAGGCTGTCCGCCGATGCTCGCCGTGAAGAAGCCGCCCGCTAAGATCTTGCCGTCCGCCTGCACCGCGATTGCTAAGACAAAACTGTTCGCGTTCGGGTCGAACGAATCCGCCAAGCCGGTCGTGGCATCGAGCCGGGCAATGAAGTTGCGCGTTTGTCCACCGATGTTGGTAAATAAGCCGCCCGCTAAAATCTTGCCGTCCGCCTGCAGCGCGATTGAATAGACAAGATCGTTCGCGTTCGGGTCGAACGAATCAGCCAAGCCGCTCGTGGCGTCGAGCCGGGCGATGCGGACGCGGGTTTGTCCGCCGATGCTCATGAAACCGCCGCCCGCTAAGACCTTGCCATCCGCCTGCACCGCCATTGATAAGACATTACCGTTCGCATTGGGGTTGAACGAATCCGCCAAGCCGGTCGTGGCATCGAGTCGGGCAATGAAGTTGCGCCCATGCCCGCCGATCGTGCCGAAATCGCCGCCCACTAAAATCTTGCCATCCGCCTGCACCACGATTGAACGCAAATCACCATTCGCGTTCGGGTCGAACGAATCAGCCAGGCCGGTGGTGGCATCGAGCCGGGCGATGTAATTGCGCATTTGTCCGCCGATGCTGTTCGCTCCGCGAAAAGCGCCGCCCGCTAAAATCTTGCCGTCCGCCTGCACCGCGATTGCACGGAGGTCACCATTCGCATTCGGGTCGAAGGCGGCGTCGAGCGTCCCGTCCGTGTTCAATCGTGCCATGTTGTTGCGCGCCACGCCCAAAACGGTGGTAAAGCTGCCGCCGATGAGAATCTTGCCATCCGGTTGGACGACGACGATGTAAACCGGGCCGTTGGCGTTCGGGTCGAAACCGTCGAGCGCGGATTGCCCGCGCACCGCCGCCGCCCCGCTCCCCAGCAGCACGGCAACGGAAAACATGAACAGCGCAGTTTTTCTGGCTTTGAACGTTGTCCTCGCAAATGAAGTGAACGCGGCGACGTGAGTGGCTCGGACTAGAAAACGCATGGGGATTCTCCTGAGTGGCGAAATGTGTTTGGGGTTGCGCAGCAATGCTGAGCCGTTCCGAAGGGGAATTAGTTTCATTGGAAGGAACCTCTTTGTCCCGCTTGACCCCTTCGTTTCCTAACCGCTACGGGGAAAAAACAAAGGTGGGCCCGGGGGCGGTAGCCGACCGATGAAAGATCCGAGAACCTCAGCCTTTAGATTGGACGCGCGATGGTCAAGCCAAATCGAACTATACAACCCGACCCTCTGTTGCAGAGAAGGAGTTAAAAAACACTCGGCGTTCAACGATTAAACGTTGAACGCCGAATCAAGCCGCTATCCTGGCGCCCTTATGGAGGAGTGGTAGCGCTGGCAATATTGGAGTTTGGAGAGAACCCGCAACCATTAAACGATCCCACTCGATAGTAATAGGTCGTATTCGGCGATCGTCCGGTATCTGAGTAGCTGGTGCTATTGGCCGGCAGAGTCCCCGGAATGAATGAGAAGTTTATGCCGTCGAGAGACCGCTGGACCCGATAATTAGTCTCGTTCGTTGCATTGTCAGTCCACGTAAGATTGATCTGCGTGGATGAAACCGCGGTTGCGACAAGGTTGGTTGCCGTCGCGGGTGTTGAACAAGGCGTGGGCGTCGGAGTCCCTGCCGGTGTCGCTGTAGGCGTAGGTGTAGGTGTCGGAGTTGGAGTAGGTGTTGGTGTTGGAGTTGGTGTTGGAGTTGGTGTTGGAGTTGGTGTTGGAGTTGGTGTTGCTGCCGGCGTAGGTGTTGGAGTTGGGGTACCGGCCGGTAGGGTTGTAGCGCTTGCTAGATTGGACGATGCCGAGTTCCCGCAAGCATTCAACGCCCCCACTCGATAAAAATAGGTCGTTCCCGGCGTCAACCCGGTATCGGTGAATGTGGTGGTATTGGCGGGTAGAACACCACCAACGAATATAAAGCTTATGCCGTTAAGAGACCGTTGCACCCGATAACCAGTCTCGTTATTTGCNNCTTGTTGGCGCGGCGGGTGTCTGACAAGGGGTAGGAGTAGGAGTCGCTGTCGGTGTAGGAGGCGGCGTGGGCGTCGGACTCGGCGTAGGTGTTGGGGTGGGAGGCGGCGTTGGTGTTGGTGTTGGTGCGACTGTAGCTGTAGCCGTGGCGGTTGCGGTCGGGGTAGCGGTGGCCGTGGCTGTGGCCGTCGCGGTAGGCGTTGGTGTTGGTGTTGGTGTTGGTGCGACTGTCGCTGTAGCTGTTGCGGTTGCGGTTGCGGTCGGGATAGCGGTGGCCGTGGCCGTCGCGGTAGGCGTTGGTGTTGGTGTTGGTGTTGGTGCGACTGTCGCTGTAGCCGTGGCGGTTGCGGTTGCGGTCGGGGTAGCGGTGGCCGTGGCTGTGGCCGTCGCGGTAGGCGTTGGTGTTGGTGTTGGTGTTGGTGCGACTGTAGCTGTAGCTGTTGCGGTGGCTGTAGCGGTCGGCGTCGGAGAGGGGCAACCGGCTGGCTTGAGCCAGCGACCAGCATTGGCGATCACCCGTGAAAAATTGCCACTCCAAGTCGCGAATGATCCTATATACGCAGTCACGCCAATGGTCGTGTGGCTCCCTACGGGCCGGGTCGCAATCAAGGAATCGTTATTGCTCCAAGCTGCGATCTGGGTCGCGCCTGGGGCCACCGACACCACATTGTGATCATTACTTTGCAGGGCAGTGACGCCTTGCATGAGAGGATGCGCGGCGTTGAAGGCGCCAAGCGTACGTAGAGTAGAACTAATGCTGGTGCTATAGGTGTAGGGCGAATAACCACCGCTGAGCCATCGACCATTTATGTCAACCCCTATCCCCGACAAAAAGCTATATCCAAACTGGAGGACTATGCCTCCGCCATCCACATAATCCGCCAGGTTATTACCGATTGCAGTAGGATCAGCGAACGGGCTGTCACTAAACGGAACAACAATGTCGTATTGTTGGAGGAGGGCCAGACTGGGAGTCCCTGTATTAGCGTCGAATAGATCGGCGGCCACGATACCGGGTTCTGCCAACAGGGCAGTTCGCAGTTGGGTTGGCGGGGCGGGGACATCCCCGGGGCTCGTGTGATCCGCATAAGCGATCAATACGCTATAGCTGCACCCTGCAGGTGTCGGTGTTGGTGTTGAGATGGCCGTAGCTGTCGCGGTAGCCGTGGCGGTTGCAGTCGCGGTAGCAGTAGCAGTAGCGGTCGGGGTAGGCGAAGGTGTGGGCGTTGGCGCGATTGTCGCCGTGGCCGTTGCTGTTGCTGTTGCTGTTGCCGTGGCCGTGGCTGTCGGAGTAGGTGTTGGTGTTGGGATGATGGCGGTGGCTGTCGCTGTTGCAGTCGCGGTGGCCGTTGCTGTCGCTGTCGCCGTGGCGGTAGCTGTGGCTGTTGGAGTTGGGGAAGGTGTCGGCGTTGGGGCCACTGTGGCTGTGGCTGTTGCCGTGGCAGTCGCAGTTGCAGTTGCTGTTGCTGTTGCTGTTGCTGTTGGTGTTGGTGTTGGTGTTGGTGTCGGAGATGATGCTACTTGTAATTCGTACGAGCCGATGTCGAGGCTATTACCGAATACGCGCGGAAAACCGGAACCGCGCTGGTCGTAAATCATCGGCGGATCGAAAGCGTTCGGATCAAAACCTGGATCGCCCGCCTCTCTGGCTGGGCTGTTCGTCCCCAGCGCATGCGTCGCGGTCGGTCCGCCATTGTTCTGCAACGGCCCGAGCTGCGGGTTGGTGTTATGCCGTCGCCGCCACCGGCTCCCCCTACCGTGCCGCAACCAGCCATCTTAAGGAGTTAAAAAACATTCGGCGTTCAACGATTAAACGTTGAACGCCGAATCAAACCGCTTTCCTGGCACCCTTAAGGAAAAGTTGTAGCGCTGGCCAAATTGGACGATGCCGAGTTCCCGCAAGCATTAAACGCCCCCACTCGATAAAAATAGGTCGTTGACGGCGCCCGCCCAGTATCTGTGAACATAACGGTGTTGGCGGGTAGAACACCACCAATGAAGGCAAAGTTTATGCCGTCGGGAGACCGTTGCACCCGATAACCAGTCTCGTTATTTGCATTGTCAGTCCACGTGAGTTTGATCTGGCTGGATGAGAGTGCAGTTGCCCCAAGACTTGTTGGCGCGGCGGGTGTCTGACAAGGGGTGGGCGTCGGAGTCCCTGCCGGTGTCGCTGTCGGCGTTGGAGTAGGTGTCGGCGTTGGCGTTGGGGTAGGTGTTGGAGTTGGAGTTGGAGTTGGGGTAGGTGTCGGAGTTGGGGTAGGTGTTGGCGTTGGGGTAGGTGTTGGAGTTGGCGTTGGGGTAGGTGTCGGAGTTGGGGTAGGTGTTGGGGTAGGTGTTGGTGTCGCTGCCGGCGTAGGTGTTGGAGTTGGGGTACCGGCCGGTGGGGTTGTAGCGCTTGCCAGATTGGACGATGCCGAGTTCCCGCAAGCATTCAACGCCCCCACTCGATAAAAATAGGTCGTTCCCGGCGTCAACCCGGTATCGGTGAATGTGGTGGTATTGGCGGGTAGAACACCACCAACGAATATAAAGCTTATGCCGTTAAGAGACCGTTGCACCCGATAACCAGTCTCGTTATTTGCATTGTCAGTCCACGTCAGTTTGATCTGGCTGGATGAGAGTGCAGTTGCCCCAAGGCTTGTTGGCGCGGCGGGTGTATGACAAGGGGTGGGCGTCGGAGTCCCTGCCGGTGTTGGTGTTGGTGTTGGTGTTGGTGTCGGAGTTGGCGTAGGGGTAGGGGTCGGGGTCGGTGTCGGTGTCGGTGTTGGGGTTGGGGTCGGTGTGGCCACCGGGCATCCCGGCGCAGGGGCCGCCGTTAGGAATGGTATGTCGTCAACAACCCCATCCGGGTCGATGACCATGTCGCCGCTACCGGGGGGATTTGGACCACTAGCATTACCCCACCAGTTGTTCTCGGCATTAAGACTCCCAGGTCCGCCGGAGTAAGTCCCTGTGTCTACTTCAAGGCCGGCTGTGCCATTGCCGGAAATAGTGTTGTTAAATGCCGTTATGTTCGAGTTCGGGTTGGGGAACGCATCACCTACCAAAATGCCAATGGTAGAGTTTTCGATTGTGTTGCACTGAATGGTTATTCCATCGTCACTCCCAAAGAAACCGATGGCATAATTCGTCTTGTTCGTGATGGAGTTGCCCTTGATCAAAGATGAAGCGGTGTTGTAGAAGTACATGCCGCGCGAGGCAGGTGAGGCGGAGTCGAACCTGTTGTTTAGGATTTGCAGGTTCGTAAAGGCGAGGGAGCCAGTGTTGCTCATACCGATGCCCCAGGTACCTGTTGTTGCGCCGTTATCGTTCACGAAATCGTTGTTATCGATCAAGACGTTGTCCATGCCGATCGCGGTCCCAGCCACGAATTCATCCGAGTAGATCCCATGACCGCTGGCCGCTCCCGGCTGCGTGTTATTGCGGAACAGATTGCACTGAACGACGGCCTGACTGCCGGCCGGATTGTTCGCCAAGCCTATCCCGGCAATGTTATCCTGGATGATGTTGTTGATGACGTGCGCACCGGAAGTGCCGGCTCCCAAGTCTATTCCAAAACCAATGTTCGCGTCCGTACTATTCTGCACCGTGAAACCATCAATAATTACATCGTTAGCAGTGACGCTCACTCCGCCGCTGTTTTCCAGGATGGATTCTGGTCCAGAGCGCGTTCCCGCACAAACGCCGAATTGGGCGCCCTGCATGGTAATCGTTTTGTTTACGGTGACGCCGCCCGCGACCGTGTAAGTTCCGGCGGCAACGTGGACAGTCCCATTCACGAAGACTTGATTGACGGCGGCCTGGACTGTCTTCTTCGCGGTCGCAGGTGAATCACCGCCGTTGGCATCATTACCGGTGGCGTCGTCGACGAAGCAATCAGTGGTGCACGGTACAACTGTCGCAGTTGGAGTTGGTGTTGGGGTATCTGTAGCTGTGGCGGTAGGTGTCGGGGTATCTGTAGCTGTGGCGGTTGCCGTAGCCGTTGGTGAGGGCGCCGGAGTAGGAGTAGAAGCAGGAGTTGGTGTTGGTGCTGGGGTTGGTGTCGGTGATGGTGTTGGTGGCGCGCAGAAGGATACATCCGTAAGAAAGGGCTCGAAATCCACAGGGCCCTCGCCGAACATCGTGGCGATCACGGACGCGTCTGTAGTGCCCCACCAGTTCGATTCCGCATCGGCCGTGTTCAAGCCATCCTGCCTGATGGCCCACACCCCACTACACGTGCCGACGCCCAGGTTCGTGATGTTATTATTGTGGAGGTGGATCGTGGCGGCATCCAAGCCCGTTCGCAGCCTGATCCCATGGGATGCGTCGGCAGTCCCGGTGCAACTCGCCCCGTTGTACTTGATCGTGTTGCACTCAATGTGCACATCCGTCGACACCACCGAACCGAATTCTCCGCCCCAGAGCTGAAACGCGGCGAATTGGTTGTCCTCAAAAGTGTTACCAGTGATCGTGCCGCTCACGACTGAGATCTGGCCAATGCCTACAGACATCTGGTGGACGTTGTTGTCCTCGATATTCACATTGCCCAGGTTCGCGTTGAACCCGAAACCCCAGTACGGCCCGTGGCCGGGGACGTCTCCGTTGAACTCGTTCCGCAGGATCTGCCAGCCGGTGCGGTTGCCGAATGGACCAAACGACGCGGTGTCGCCGTGGAACGTGTTGTCTTGGATTGTCCCGTTATCCATGGCATGCCCCATGTAAAACAGTTGGCCGTTGTCCGCCGTGACCAGGTTCTTCTCGAAGAGCAAGCCGTTCGCGTGCAGGGTGTCCGGTCCGCCGAACTGAATGGCCCCGGTATTGTACCCTGGGTCAATGCTGGCGCCCTCCAAGATGCAGTTGCGCATCGTGAAGTTGTCGGCATCGGTGGTCGAATCGAGCTCTCGGCCCTGCAGGTCCGAGAAGGTGAACCCATCGAACGTGATGCCAGCGGCGCTGAGGTTGAACGTCCCGAATCCCGACCCCGTGATGATGGACTCCGGTCCGGCACGACCGTTCCTCGGGTCCGCGCCGACCTGCGCGCCCTGCAACGTCAGGTTGTCTTTGTTGATGTTCGCGCCGCTAACCGCGTAGGTCCCTGCGGCGACTACAATTGTGTCACCGGGGCTCGCGGCCGCGACTGCAGCCTGAATGGTCGGATAGTCGCCCGGCACGTTGATCGTCGCGGTTGGGGGGTTTCCCTGCGCGAGTCTTTGCCCGCCCGATTGATTTTGCCCTGGTCCCTGTGCCCGGACGGTCCCGCCTGGGTAGAGGGCAAAGGCAAGCAGCGTCAGGAAGACGACTAGTGCGCAAAAAGCAAAACTGATTAAGACGCGCGGATTAAAGAAGGCGGATTTAGAAGAAGGAGATTTTTTTTTCATAGGGAACGGTTTTAGGATGGGAGAGTGGTCTTAAGAAGGGGAGCGGTCTTAGGATGGGAGGAATGGGATACCTAACGAGCCCTTCTCCTTTCACTTCGTTGGAGCGTTGGATGTTGGACGTTTATTATTTCCATAATGGGAGGAGCGCTGATCTCGCAACTGGCATCGACGCTTCCTCCAATCGGTGGGTGCGCTCAACGCAATTGCGAGGTCCCCCACGGCGTTCGGGATGACAGACCGACTTCTCTCATCGCAAACTTTCTTCCATTGAGCGTTGGACGTTGGACGCCCGCTCGCGAATACTTTCGGAGTTGGACGCCGACTCGCGAATAATTTTCGCAGTTGGACGTTCGTTTTCATCTTCCTCATGAGAATCCTGATGATCAGCGCCGAAGGGCCGCCGCTCGCGCGCGCGACGGCGCTCGTGGACGTACTGGAAGCGTTGCCCCGCGAATTACGCGCTCGGAAGCATGAGGTCGGTATCGCGATGCCGTACTACCGTGAAATCCAGGAAAACGGCGACTTCGCAGTAAAGGACACGGGAATTACCGTGGACGTGCAGGTTGGCAAAAAGAACTACGTGGCGGAATTTCTGGAAGGGCGAACGGCCGGTGGCGTCCAGACTTTCTTCGTGCGCGGCGATGAGTTTTTTGACCGCGCGGGCATTTACGGAGAGCACGGCGTGCCTTACGAAGATAACGCCGCGCGCTTTATTTTCTTTTGCAAAGCGGCGCTGGAGTTGGCACGCCGGATGACTCCCACTCCGAAGATCCTGCATGTGCACGATTGGGCGTCGGCGCTCGTTCCCGTGCTGGTGCGCAACCAGCAATTGCCCTTCGCCACCGTGCTCACGATTCATCACCTCGCGGAGCAAGGCAGTTTCTGGGGGCTTGATTTCGACCTCACCAATCTCCCCGAGAGATATTTCAAGCCGCGCGGCGTCGAGTTCTTCGGCCGATTGAACTTGCTCAAGGGCGGAGTTCTTTTCGCGGACAAGATCACCACCGTCAGCGAACGATATCGCCGCGAGATGCTGGGTTTCAACGGTGGGCTGGGGCTCGATATCGTTTTGCGCGAACATGCGCATCGGCTCGTTGGCATTTTGAATGGCGCCGACTACGAACGTTGGAATCCGGAGACGGACAGCTTATTGCCTCGACCGTTCGGAGCCGGTCATCTGGAGGGTAAAGCGGTTTGTCGCGACTTGCTGCTTGACGCGCTTGCGCTTGCGCCCGCGCCAGCCGGACCGGTTTTCGGAATGGTGACGCGCCTCGTTCCGGAAAAAGGATTCGATCTGCTCATGCCCTTGCTCGATCGACTGCTCTCGGACGATGTGCGGCTGATTATCCTCGGCGAAGGCGACCCGGGTTATGAAACCGCGCTCGCCATCGCGGCCAGAAAATATCCCGCCAAGTTTGCTTATCGCAGAACCTATGACGAGGCGCTGGCTCATTTGATCGAAGCTGGCGCCGACGTAACGCTGATCCCTTCGCGGATCGAGCCAAGTGGCTTGAGTGCGATGTACAGCCTGAAGTATGGAGCGCTCCCGGTGGCCCGCGCGACCGGCGGGATTCAGGAGATCATCGAGGATTACGATCCGTCCTTGGACATCGGCTACGGATTTCTTTGTTACGAGAATACGCCGGACGCATTTTGGGATTCGATCAAGCGCGCTCGCGAAATTTTCCGCGAGAAAACGTCTTGGGCCACGCTCGTGGAGCGAGCGATGTCGCGTGATTTTTCCTGGGAAGCTGTGGCGGAGCGTTACGAAGCCATCTACGCGCAGCTGGATCTGGCGCGAGCTGCCTAGAGTAGCAGGCTCCGTAAATGGCTCGCCTCAGATACAAGCGCCAGCCTGAGCCAGAAAAGGCGGACACGGAATTCCACCACAATGTCTACGTGATTCTGCTCGACGCGAAAACGGCGCGGCATCGGTCGGTTCTGCGGACGAACCCAAAGCGCGATCCCGCGAAACCGTGTGTGTATGTCGGAATGAGCGGCTTGCCGCCCGAACATCGCTTTGAAAATCATAAGCACGGCTACAAGGCGGCGTGGGTCGTGGAAAAATATGGTGTTCGGCTGATGCCGGAGCTTTACACGCATCTCAACCCGATGCCGTACGAAGCCGCGCTGCAAATGGAGCTGGAACTTGCGGAAGACTTGCGGAACGAAGGTTACACGGTAACTGGCGGACATTGACCTGGCGAACAGCGTGCTCGGGATGACAGCGGATCACGCCCACATCATTGCACGTTAACGTCTTTTCCGTTTACCCGAATAAACACGGGTGTCTCTCGTCCAACTTTGCTCTGAAAACAGAAACCATCGTCCGGCTTTTGGAGCCAATGGGATTCCAGCCCGCACCGGCGGACCAAGGGCTGAAGCCTTGCAATTGCGAGAGCTTTCGTATCTCCTGTGCGGTTCCGCAGCCGGTCGTAATGAATCCCAAGCCAAGCCCACTCAGACCATTGCTGACGGGGTTGCTTATGACCCTGGCGCAGATTTTCGTCGCCGTCGTGCTCCTCGCCCCGGAGGGCCCGTTTTCCTATCGTTACGACACGCTCATCCAGCACGATGGCCAGTGGTTTACGAATATCGTGGACCGCGGTTACGACACCACCGTTCCGCCGATTGACCGCAAGATGATGGAAGTTTCCAATGTGGCGTTTTTCCCAGCTTATCCCGCCCTCGCGGCGCTGCTTCGTTACGGCCTGCACTTGAGCACTTACAACGCGCTGCTCATCACGGCCCAGACCGCGGCCTGGGGATTCTGGAGTTATTTTTTCCTCTTCTGCGATCGCTGGAATATCTCGCCGCTCCTCCAGTTTTTCGGCGCCCTCGCCATTGTCGCGCATCCGGCGGCCTTTTTTCTTGTCGCCGGTTATTCGGAGTCGCTTTTCCTGATGGCGCTCTTCGGCTTCATGTATTGGAGCAGCGCCGAGGGCCGCGCCGCGAAATTTCTGGCGGTGCTCCATGGCTTTGTCATGTCGGCCACGCGTATTGTGGGCATTGCCTGCGCGGCGTTTCCAGTCGTGCGCGTCGCATTCCAGAACGGATGGCGTGGCCTGCGCGACATTCGTTCCTGGCCGCGGCGATTTGCTCCGGCCATTGCGGTGGCGTTGGGCGCGACTCTGGGAGCCGTGAGCTTCTTCTTCTACTGCTTCGTGCGCTGGGGCCGTTGGGATCTCTACATGCTCACGCAGGAAGCCGGGTGGGCGATCGAGCCGGATTACCTTGCCGTTTTCAAGGGCGAGAGCTACCGCTGGCTCGTTCCTGCATTGAAGGACCCGACCCAGGCGAGCCAGATGGCGATGACGCTTGGGGCCCTGCTTTTCGTCGCGGTCGTGCTCTGCGAGCTGTTGCCAGCGGTCCGGCGCAGCGCGACCTGGACGACGCGAATCGGTTTCTATTTCTGCGGCGCGATCATCTATTACATCTCGGTCAGCGGCGTGGCGTGCGTGGAGATGGAGAGCATGCTGCGCTACGAATTTTGCCTGCACGCGTTAATCGTGCTGGCATTTGTGCATTTTTTGCATCAATTACGCACTCCGCCTCTGCTGGTGCGTGCATTCGGCATGGCGGCCCTTGGGCTCCTCAGTGCCGCTGGATTGGGCGTGCAAGGTTGGTACGTCTGGAATTTTACTCGGGGCAACTGGGTGGCTTAAGAAAACATGAAAACTGACGTAGCGATTATTGGCGCCGGCCCGGCTGGATTGACGGCAGCTTATCTCCTCTCCAAGAATAATGTGGAGGTCACTGTTCTCGAAGCCGATCCGGTCTACGTCGGAGGTATTTCGCGCACCGCCACCTACAAAGGTTTTCACTTTGATATTGGCGGGCACCGCTTCTTCTCGAAATCGAAGGCCGTCGAGGATTTCTGGATGGAAATTCTACCTAACGACATGCTCGATCGGCCGCGTTCCTCGCGCATTTTTTACGGCGGAAAGTTTTTTGCTTATCCGCTGAAAGCGTTCGAGGCGCTGACCAAACTAGGCGTCTTTCAGTCGATCCTTTGCGTCCTTTCATGGCTGAAGGCACGCCTCTTTCCGGTGCGCAATCCGAACAACTTCGAGGATTGGGTGAGCAATCAGTTCGGCAAACGCCTCTTTAATACCTTCTTCAAGAGCTACACTGAGAAGGTGTGGGGAATGAGCTGCAAGGACATTTCGGCTGACTGGGCGGCACAACGCATCAAGGGCCTCTCGTTAGGTAGCGCGATCAAGAATGCGCTTCTCCCGCAGCGCCAGACCGAAGACAAAACCAAAGTAATCAAGACGCTGATCAACTCGTTTAAGTATCCCCGCAAAGGCCCGGGTATGATGTGGGAAGCGTGCGCTGAGAAGACGAAGGCCATGGGTGGTCAGGTCGAGATGGGCAGCAAGGTGACGGGTTGCGCCTACGACGAGAAAAGCGAGACCTGGCAGCTTCGTTATCAGGACCAACACGGCCGCACGCAAACGATCGAGGCCGGGCACGTGATCTCCTCCGCACCGATGCGTGAACTAGCCCGCGGGCTCACGCCACCGATTTCTGAGCACGCGAAACACGCTGCGGACAGTCTCAAATATCGCGATTTCCTCACGGTCATGCTGATTTTGAAAGAACGGCACATGTTCGATGACAACTGGATTTACATCCACGATCCGAGCGTGCGGGTCGGCCGGATCCAAAACTTCCGTTCCTGGTCACCTGAAATGGTGCCCGACCCGGACAAAGCTTGTTACGGTCTCGAATATTTCTGTTTCGAGCACGATGGACTCTGGGGTTCTTCTGACGCGGACCTGATTGAGCTCGCGAAAAAAGAACTGATGCAAATCGGTTTAGCGGAGGAGGGCGATGTGATCGACGGCTGCGTTGTCCGGCAGAAAAAAGCCTATCCGGTTTACGATGACGATTACGCGCAGCACGTAGCGACGATTCGCGACGAAATCGAGGAGCGTTACCCGAACCTCCATCTCGTCGGCCGCAACGGCATGCACAAATACAACAATCAAGATCATGCCATGATGACCGCGATGTTGTGCGTAGAAAATATTCTGGCCGAGACCAAGCTTTACGATCTCTGGCAGGTGAATGGCGACGCCGAATACCACGAAGCAGGTGAGGCCGCCATTGAAGAAACCCAAGGAACGGCGCTTCGTCATGTGCCGACTCGCGTCACAGGCACGCCCGAGTTGGCCTCCGAACAGACCGGGTAGCGCGGAGCGCGCGGGCCGGGATGACAGTTATCGCTTACCGCACGCGACTCGTTACTCCGCGAATGCTTCCATCGGCGGACAGGAGCACATGAGATTGCGGTCGCCGTAAACGCTGTCGATCCGGGCGACGGCTGGCCAGAATTTGTATTCGAGCGTCCACGGTGCCGGATACGCGGCCTGTTCCCGCGAGTACGGCCGGTCCCATTTATCCGCTACGACTTGCCGCGCGGTGTGCGGCGCATTTTTCAAAACGTTGTTCTGGCGATCCGCCTTCCCCGAGGCGATGGCCTCGATTTCTCCGTGGATTGAAATCATCGCGTCGCAAAAGCGATCGATCTCCGCTTTCGACTCGCTTTCGGTCGGCTCGACCATCATCGTCCCGGCCACCGGAAACGAAACCGTTGGCGCGTGAAATCCGTAATCCATCAGGCGCTTGGCCACGTCTTCCACTTCAACGCCCGCGCTTTTCCATTGGCGCAAATCCAGGATGCACTCGTGGGCGACAAGGCCGCGCTTGCCCTTGAAAAGGACCGGGAAATATCGATCGAGCTGCTTCGCGATGTAGTTGGCATTCAGGATCGCAATCTTGGTCGCTTCGGTCAGTCCCTCTCCGCCCATCATGCGGATGTACATCCACGAAATCGTAAGAATGCTGGCGCTGCCGTAGGGAGCGGCCACGACCGGACCGACGCCCTTTCGGATTTCGGATTTCAAATTTCGGATTGCGGAGAGAGCCGGCAGAAACTTTACCAAATGCGCGCCGACCCCGATGGGTCCCACTCCAGGGCCGCCGCCGCCATGAGGAATGCAGAAGGTCTTGTGCAAATTCAGATGACAAACGTCTGCGCCAATGTCGCCGGGGCGGCAGAGACCAACTTGGGCGTTCATGTTCGCGCCATCCATGTAAACCTGACCGCCCTGCGCGTGAACAATTTCGCAGATCTCGCGAATGGTCGTTTCGAACACGCCATGGGTGGACGGGTAGGTCACCATCAACGCGGCGAGATCGGTTTTATGCGTGTCCGCCTTTGCGCGCAGATCGGCGAGATCGATATCGCCATCTTTCAAGCAGGCCACCGGTACGACTTTGAATCCCGCCATGACCGCGCTCGCTGGGTTGGTTCCGTGCGCGGAAGTCGGAATGAGACAGATCTGGCGATGCGTTTCGCTGCGTGAAGCGTGGTATTCGCGGATGGCGAGCAGTCCAGCGTATTCGCCCTGCGAGCCGGCATTCGGTTGCAGCGAGACCGCCGCAAAGCCGGTGATTTCGGCCAGCCAATTGCCGAGTTGATCGCACATTTCGCGGTAACCGATTGTTTGCTCATCGGGTGAAAAGGGATGCAGCTTTGCGAATTCCGGCCACGAGATCGGAAACATCTCGGCTGTCGCGTTCAACTTCATCGTGCAAGATCCGAGCGGGATCATCGAAGTCGTGAGCGAGAGATCGCGAGACTCCAGCCGGCGGAGGTAGCGCAGCATTTCCGTTTCCGTGTGGTGTGTGTTGAAAACCGGGTGCGTCAGATATTCCGAGGTTCGCCGCGCGAACTCTGGGATGCAGGAGGCTGCTTCTTCGGTGGCCGACCCAGGATTAGAGTTACCGGCGAAGATCTCCCAAAGCATTTCGAGATCGCTCTCTGAGGTTGTTTCATCAAGGGAAACGCTGACGGCGTTCGCACCCAGTTCACGCAAATTGCAGCCATGTTTTGCAGCGCGTTGCACGAGTTCCCGCGCGTTCTGGTCGCCTAACTCTATACGCACCGTGTCGAAAAATTCCCCGCAGCCGGCTTCGAGTCCGAGCTCTTCCAATCCAGCGGCGAAACGGGTCGTTAGGCGATGGACGCGTTCCGCGATGGCGCGGAGTCCGTGGGGGCCATGGTAGACCGCATACATCGACGCGATCACGGCCAGGAGCACTTGCGCTGTGCAGATATTACTCGTCGCTTTGTCGCGCCGAATGTGTTGTTCGCGGGTCTGGAGTGCGAGCCGGTAGCCTGGGCGGCCGGTGGTATCATGCGAAACGCCGACGAGCCGCCCCGGCATGTGCCGTTTGTAGGCGTCACGCGTCGCGAAGTAGGCGGCGTGCGGTCCACCAAAACCGAGCGGAACACCGAACCGTTGCGTGCTGCCCACGGCGACATCGGCGCCCATTTCGCCGGGTGGCTTTAAGAGAGTGAGCGCAAGAATATCTGCCGCGATGACCAGCAGAGCGCCGGCGTCGTGCGCCGCTTTGGCGAAAGATTCGTAATCAAAAATAGCACCGTCGGTCGCCGGATACTGGACGAGCGCGCCGAAAACGGTCTGGTCGAATTTGAACTGCGAAAAATTGCCGATGACAATTTCGATACCGAGAGGCTTCGCGCGGGTCTGAACAACCTCGATCGTCTGGGGATGACAATTGTTCGCGACAAAGAAAGTGTTCCGGCCGGTTGCAGTCGCGTGGCAAAGCGTCATCGCTTCAGCGGCGGCGGTCGCTTCATCCAGGAGCGACGCGTTCGCGATGTCGAGCGCCGTCAGATCCGTGATCATTGTTTGAAAATTCAGGAGCGCTTCGAGGCGGCCCTGAGCGATCTCGGCCTGGTAGGGCGTGTAGGCCGTGTACCAACCTGGATTCTCGAGAATGTTCCGCTGAATCACGGGAGGCGTGATGGTGTCGGAATAGCCGGCGCCGATAAACGAACGCGCGACGATATTTTTCTGCGCGAGTTCGCGAAGTTCGGCGAGCGCGTCCCGCTCCGACGCCGCGTGGGGCAAATTCAGCGGCCGAGCAAGGCGAATGTTTTTCGGAACGGTCGCGTCAATCAACGCGTCGAGATTCTCGAAGCCGATTTCCGCGAGCATCGCCGAGCGCGCCTGCTGGTTGGGGCCGATATGCCGTCGCGCGAAGGAATCGACGCGGTCTTTTTCCCGCGCGGGAGCGGTGCGCTGCTTGCGTCCAGATTCAGCGTTTTTCGCGGGCGAGTCCGTTTCGGCTGTGGGCATTTGCAAAACTACGGAGTGCCTTTGCCGGTTCAAGCGAAAGCGCGGAGTTGATCGGGCGCAGAAAATCGCGAGCGGGCGCTAAGCCGGCCCGAAACAAATCGCTTCTCCGGGCCAAGGATGGGTCATGGGAGTGCGGCGAGTCACTTTGAAGCCTGCCGTTTCAAACACACCGATCAATTCGTCGATGTTGCTCCAGAAGAAGCTTTCGAAGAATCCCGGATTCACGCCTTGATCGCGGCCTTGCACCGCTTCAACGATGAGCAGTCCCTCCGGTTTTAAGACTTTCAAGACCTCCGTCGCGATTCGATCGATGTCGAAGGCGTGATCGAGCGAATTTGTATAGACCACGTCCACTGATTTGGGCGCGAATTGCAAATGGTGGAAATCTCCCTGAACCACGTATCGATTTTCCTTTCCCGGATTGAGGTCGATCCCGATCGCGAAGCAGCCGAGATCGAGAAAAGCCTTCACCTCGGTGCCGATCCGGGCCCCCAGGCAAAGGACGGTCCTGCCCTGCCAGGCAACGTCCAGTGCGGCCAACCGTTCGCGCAGTGCCGTCCGGAATTCGGTATCGTAATTCGCAAAATCATGGGTCTCGAGCTTCGCCTTTTGGTGTTCCAAATACGCTTCGTAAGAATCGTAACTGCGGCTTTGAAACACGCTCTTCGCGTTCCATACTTCGCCGAATTTGCGAACGAGAACACGTTTGCGGACGGAGCGCTTCAGCCTGGCGAAAAACCGAAGTGGATCAAAGGCGCGCTTTTCTTTCCCGCTCATCAGAAATCTGAACCGCTTGGTGTTTCGCGCTATTTCGAATCGAAGGTCTCGACGCCATGCTCCTTAAGCCGGGCGCGTAGCTCAGAGAGATGTTGTTGGTTGCGGGTTTCAACCGTGCACATGACGTGCACGGCAGAGACATCGGAGCCGGCGAAGGCGCGATCGTGCACAACCTGTTTGATGCTGGCGCCGGTCGAGGCGATTCGCGTGGCGAGGTCAGCCAATCCTCCCGGCCGATCGCTGATCACGGCGGTGAACCGGCAGAGACGGCCATCGGCGACCAGTCCGCGTTCGACGACGCGGCTCAAGACGTTCGGGTCGATGTTTCCTCCACAGAGGAGAAGCACGACGCGTTTTCCCGCCAGCTCGGGAAGCTGACCGGATAAGCAGGCGGCAAGCGACGTTGCGGCCGCTCCCTCAACGACCCCCTTTTCCAGCTCTACGATTCGCAATATCGAAACGGCGATCTGTTCCTCCGTGACAGTGACCGTGTGATCCACACGCGGCGCGGCAATCTCGAATGCATTGCGCCCGACCTGCGCGATGGCGAGGCCGTCAGCCAGCGTTGGCTGGATGGCGATGCACACTGGTTTTCCCGCCTGGATTGCCGCGGAGAAACTTGCCACGTGGTCTGCTTCCACCGCGATGATTTTTGCTTCCGGCCGCAAACTCTTGACCGCAAGAGCGACTCCGGCGAGGAGACCTCCGCCACCCACCGGCACGACGACGGCGTCCAGATCGGGTACTTGCTCGACGATTTCGAGCCCCATCGTGCCCTGGCCAGCGATGATCGCGGGATCATCGTAGCCATCGACGTAAGCAAGCCCGCGTTCCTCCCCGATGCCGTGCGCATGAGCCCTCGCCTCCGCGAAATCTTTACCGTGCAAGACAACGGTAGCGCCGAGTTTCTCGCAGTTGCCGATCTTAATAAGCGGCGCGTATTTCGGCATCACGACCGTCGCGGGAATGCCGAGCAACTTGCCTTGATAGGCGAGGGCCTGGGCATGATTACCGGCGGAAGCTGCGATCACCCCGCGCTTTTGTTGTTCGGGCGGTAATTGCGCGAGAGCGTTGCGTGCTCCGCGTTCCTTGAAACTGCCCGTGCGCTGCAAGTTGTCGAGCTTGCAGAAAATTTCCATCCCCGTGATCTCGCTCAATGGAATCGAAGGCTGGCAGGGAGAATAATAAACTGCGCCGTCGATTCGCTTTCGTGCGTCTTCGATGTCTTTCAACGTGATCACGCGAGGTGTAATATACCTCACGGTTGCTGCGTGAAAGTGTTGAATCGCTAAAGCGTCGAGTCGTCGAGGCCGTCGGGAATGCGGGCCACTGCAACCACTTAGCCGTCTTTTCCCGAATCGAGTGCTTCGCGAATTTTCGTGGCGAGCTGCTCGGGATCGAAGGGCTTCGGCAGGAAAAACATTCCCTGGTCGCGGCGGTCGCCGGGATGAAGCGATTCCTCGAGGTAACCGGAGATGAAGACGACTTTTGTTTGCGGACTGGTTTTACGCAGCCAGTCAGCGAAATGCCGTCCGCTCATCTGCGGCATGACCATGTCGGTGAGGAGGAGGTCGATCTTCTTGTCCGCGCGTTTGCCGATCAGCTGTTGCGCGTCATCGCCGTTCGCGGCTTCGATTACGTCGTAGCCAAGAGTTCGCAGAACCCGCACGGAAATGTGGCGCACGCTGATGTCGTCTTCGAGGACGAGAATGCTCTCGATGCCCGTGGGCATTTTGTTTCTACTTGGTCGTTTGTAGGAGGGCGGGGGCGGGGCGGGCACCTTGGGGAGAAAGATTTTCACGGTTGTGCCTTTTCCGAGTTCGCTTTGCACACAAATGTGGCCGCCGCTTTGACGCACAATGCCGTAGCTCGTGGCGAGTCCAAGTCCGCTCCCGCGGCCTTCATCTTTGGTCGTGAAAAATGGCTCGAACAAATGTTGTTTTACTTCATCACTCATCCCGACGCCGTTGTCGGTAACGCTGATGCGAACGTAGTCGCCCGGATCGAGTTCCTCGGAACCGATCTCGCGCTCTTCGGATGTCTCGATCGAAAGCGAAGCTGTTTCCAGCGTGAGGCGGCCGCCGTTTCGCATCGCATCGCGCGCATTCACCACCAGGTTCAAGATGATTTGCGTAAGCTGGCTGGGATCCACTTTGGTGTGCAGGCCGTCTTTGCCGCGATCGAAATGGCACTGCACCGAAATGTCTTCGCCCAGGAGGCGCAGTAACGAGCGTTCGAGATTTGTGAGAAGCGAATTCACTTCGATCACACGTGGGGCGAGGGGATGCTTCCGGCTGAAGGCGAGTAATTGAGCCGTGAGGACAGAGGCCCGGCCTGCCGCACCTCTGATTTCGCCAATGTGGCCCGCGACCGCGCCTTTCATCCCGATCTCGTCGAGAAGCAAATCGCTGTAGCCGAGGATCGTCGTAAGAAAATTATTGAAGTCGTGCGCGACTCCACCCGCGAGTTGGCCAAACGCCTCCATCTTCTGGGAACGGACAAGCTGATCCTGCAATTGTTTCCGTGCGGTCACGTCCATGAGCGACCCCACGAAGCGAATGGCGGCGCCCGCGGAATCGCGGACGATCAGCGCGCGTTCGAGCAAATCCAGATAGGACCCATTGAAGTGTCGAAAGCGGTATTCTCCAGTCCAATGATCGCCCCCGGCGGCGAGGGCATCGCGGATGCTACCGGCCGTGCGCGCGCGATCCTGAGGATGAATCTGCTTCTGCCAGAAGCCGATGTCTTCGCTCGCGGTGGAACTGTGATATCCGAGCAGAGCTGCGAGACCTTGCGGCCAGGAGAGCGCGCCGGTTTTTACATTCCAATCCCGAACAGCATCGTTCGTAGCCCGAGCAACGATCGCAAAATGTTCCGCGCTCTCAATCGGGTGGCTTTCCGGAATTTCATGATGAGTTTCACGTTTTAGAGTGGAATTCCTGGAGCTTGGATTTTGGCTTCGGGCTGGATTTTGCGCGGATGTCTCGTCTCCCTGAATTTCGGTCGCTAAGCGCATCTTCAGGTCGTTTTGAACCCATGCGTATGGAAAGCTAGTTCTATGCCTTTGGGGGCGGGGTCGCATGAATCGAAAGCGCTTGCCTTTGCGGCCTCGGAAAATGAGCGTGCGGAGGAAACTCATCGACGTGAACAACTCGCCCGATCCGCAGAAGCCTCTAAAAAATCAGAAAGCTCTTGTCACCGGCGCGAATTCGGGGATCGGCGAAGCGTGCGCACTCGCGTTCGGCGCCGCGGGAGCCGATGTCGTGATCAATTACGTCTCTCGTCCGGAAGAAGCTGAGCGAGTCGTGAAAAGCATACGGCAGAACGGCACTCGAGCGATCGCGTTTCAAGCTGATGTCAGCCAGGAAGATCAGGTCCAGGCGATGTTCGCCGAAATGCAGAAGGAGTTCGGCACGATCGATATCCTCGTGAACAACGCCGGTCTGCAGCGCGATTCCCGCTTCCAGGACATGACACTCGAACAATGGAATACAGTGATCGCGATCAATCTGACCGGTCAATTTCTCTGCGCGCGCGCAGCGGTTCGCGAATTCCTGCGGCGCGGTGTCGTTCCGGAGGTTTCGACCGCGGCGGGCAAAATCATCTGCATGAGTTCGGTACACGAAGTCATCCCCTGGAGCGGCCACGTCAATTACGCGGCCTCGAAAGGCGGCGTCATGCAGTTAATGAAAAGCATGGCGCAGGAGCTCGCGCCGAAGAAAATCCGCGTGAATGGCATTGCGCCTGGCGCGATCAAAACGCCGATTAATCGGGCGGCATGGGCTACGCCGGCAGATGAAGCCAAGTTGCTCGAGCTAATTCCAGAGGGTCGCGTCGGCGTGCCTGACGATATTGCCCGCGCGGCGGTCTGGCTGGCTTCGGATGCTTCCGATTACGTGACGGGCACGACGTTGTTCGTGGATGGCGGAATGACGCTGTATCCCGGGTTTGCGACGGGCGGTTGAGGCGGGATCTTAGCCCCGAAATCCCGGACGAAATCGTCTGGATCGATCAGCTTACTGGCTGACGATCGCGAGCAGCGGCGGGTTAGCGAGCGTCGCGAGCTTCTTGCTAGAATCGAGTCCGCCTTCGCCAGGGAGGCGCATCCCGGTCGAGTTGCCGGCGTCGACATCCGGCACTTCACTGGAGTTGAGGATCGAAAGTGGCAGGTCGCGGAAAGCGTTTGCGAAATTGAAGTTGAGCACGTTCCGGCGGTTCGCAAGTTTCTCGAGCGGGATACCGCCGAAAGGACCCAGCGCCGCGATGCGGTGCCCTTTTTCGACATGGAAAGAGAGCTTCACGTATCGCGCTTCCACTCCGACCATCGAAAGATTGAAAAGCCGTTTGCTAGTGAAGGCGGTCTTCCCGCTTACATCAGTCCATTTTGGGCTGTCGGCGGGAAGCCGGTAATTGGAAACGGCGATCTTCATCTCGCCTTGCACCTCGGCGTTTTCGTTTATGAAAGTGAAGCGGTCGAGCAGCGACGTTTTCGGGAATAAGATGATGAAGGTCGTTTCGCCTTCCTGAAGCGGGCAACTGAGGGTGTCGTCATCCACAATCAACGCCGCCGCACTTGAATTCTTCCCGCCCGCACCGGAGACGGCGACGAGCCGGCCATCCGGTGTGATGCAATCGATCTTCGCGCCGCGATTCTCTTCCGCGGCCGTGGCCACGCCGGCGACAAGACTCGGCTGGATCAGGGCGCCGGAAAAAGCGAGCGCGCCGAGAATGCTCAAAACGATGCGACCGAAATTGATTGGACGGAACCGGCTCATGATGGTCCCAATCCAAGCTTAGAGCGCGCCAGCTTTAGAATTTTTACGACAAGCTTCCCAACTGGCTGCATCTTACCCGATTCTGGTAAAACGAATTAGATTTACGCGATAATCGCATCCACATCGAGAAATGCGGGCGATTTAGCTTGCTGTGGATTGCTCCTTTTGATAGAGAAATCGCCGTTAACTGAGAAACACTGAAACAACAAATTCTTATTCCAAATCAATTCTCTGCCGACATCGGTTGAGGTGTGGGGATCGCTAATTTGCAATCCCAACGTTTGGTATCACATCTGCTAACCCTAAATCGGATTGACACCCTATGAGCCGTCAAGCAACCCTTAACTCTCCCGCCTTTTCTGCCGGAAAAATCGGCCTCGCCCTTCTCGTTTTGCTGCTCTTCGCGGCGCCGATCGTTCGGGCGCAGGACGCCGTTCGCCCCTCGCTTGCGGGCGAAGAGGCCTCTGAGGCGCGCCGTCAAACCATTGACAAGATTCCTTATAATCTGGAACTCGGACCCATGAAGCTGCGTTTCAGCGCGACCATCGGCGTCGAGTACAACGACAACATCAATCTGGCCGAAGACGCCACCGCCCTCCTCCCGAGCCCCACGGGGCCCGTTCTGGTGACTACTCAGCGGCAGAGTGATTTCATCATCCGTCCGCAGGTGAACGTCAACGCCCTTTGGCCCATTACCCAGCTCAACACCCTCAAGCTGGACGTGGGTATCGGCTACGCCTTCTACATGGATCACTCGAGCTACAATACCAACGGCGTGCTTATAAACCCTGGCTCACAGATTGCGTTCGACATTTTCGTGGGCGATTTCCGGATCAATCTCCACGATCGCTTTTCGCTCGAACAGGATCCCGTGGCGGAGGCGACTCTGAGCAACGTCGCCGATTATGGCCGCTTCCAGAACACCGCGGGCCTCTCGGTCCTCTGGGATTTGAATGCAGCCGTCGCGACCATTGGTTACGACCACTACAATTTCATCTCGACCACTTCCGATTTCGATTATCTCAATCGCAACGCGGAGATGGTTAACGGCTCGATCGCTTTCACCCCGACTTCGACGATTAGCGTCGGCCCCGAAGCCGCCTTCGTCGACACGTACTACGACCAGAATATTCTCAATGATTCGAAAACATATAGCGCGGGTGCTTTTCTTGAAATGCAGATCACGACCAATCTGAAATTGCGTGTCGCCGGCGGCTATCAGAAAATCGATTTCGATAATACGGGCCTGGTCGATGATCCGCATGACCTCAACGATTATTATGCGAACGCGCTGCTCTCCCACCGCGTCAACTCCGTGCTCACCCAAAGCATTTCCGCGGGCCACGAAACGCAGCTGGGCATCAATTCGAACTACATAAAGTTGAACTACGTTCGGCACACTGCGAACTGGAACATTCTTTATCACACCCTGCTTTCGACGGAATTATTTTATGAGGACGCGGATGATTCCGGCGGAAGCGGTCCGCTCTTTGTTCCCGTTCCTGGGGCGCTTCTTTTCAATCCTTTCGTCGCGGAACACGTCCACCGATACGGCGGCGCGTTGTCGCTTGGCTATCAGCTGACGCAGCACGTCACGCTTGGACTTCGTTACCAATACACACAGAAAGATTCAGATCAGCTGCTGCGCGATTACAGCCAGAATCGCGTCTCGTTTGATGGCACCTACAGTTTCTAAGGAGACAATTGCAATTGCATGAGAACCTTGGTTTTTACATTCCTCGCCGCTGCCTCCCTCGCGGGGCCGATGCCGCTTTTGGCGCAGGAAACCAGCCCGGGAATGCCGCCTCCGATTCCCAAAGCAGCTCCCGTCGAACCTGCGACGACCAGCACGGTCATGCGAACCAATTCCATGACGGTGCTCGACGACAAAAAGAGACTCGGGTCTAACGATTACGTCAGCTTCCGCGTTGTCGAGGATCGCGACAACGAATCCCAGCATTTGCGCGTTAATGACAGCGGCGAGCTGGAAGTTCCTTACGTCGGGCTCGTGCAGGCGGCGGGCAAGAGTTGCAAAGAACTGGCTTATGCCATCAAGGCTTCGCTCGAGCGTGAATATTACTATCACGCCACGGTCATTCTCGCGGTCGATCACATCAGCGAGAAGTCTCGCGGGAGGATCTACGTTTATGGCTCCGTGAAGGGGCAGGGGCCGCAGGAAATTCCGGCCGACGAATCTTACACCGTGAGCAAAGCAATCATTCGCGCGGGTGGTTTCGGCGATTTTGCCAACAAGCGAAAAGTGAAACTAACGCGCAAAGGCGGCAAAGATTATGTCGTGGATTTGAAACGCGTGATCGAGGAAGGCCACACGGAAGAAGATGTGGTCCTGCAACCGGACGATCAGATCTACGTCCCGCAGCGTCTGATCAACATGTAATTTATGCAAGCCTCGGCCCCCGATCGTCCCAGCTCCGCATCCTGGAGCACTTCGTTCATCACGCGACTCCATCGTTACAAATCGCTGCTCCTGCGACGCTGGTGGATCCCGGTCTTGACGATTTGTCTCGGGCTTTTTGTCCAGGCCTGGCTGATTTACCAGACGCCGCCATCCTTCCTTTCCGCGAGCAAGATGATGCTCGCTGGCAAATTGAATATCAGCCAAAGCGCGGTCTACAGCGAAGACAACGTGAATTTTTACGGCACCCAGATCCAGCTCATGCAGAGTGCGGAGGTGCGGCGCAGCGCCGAAGCGTTCGTTCGCTCGACCCACCCGGAAATGCAACCGGTGCTGGTCGAGATCACGGTTGCGCAGAAGCCGCGCACCTCGATTTTTGACCTGCAAGCGATCGGCAGCACCGCCGAATACACCCAGGCCTACCTCAACGCGCTCATGCAGAAGTATCTCGATTTCAAAAAAGGAATGCGTGAAGACCAGGGGCATAACGTCACAACCGCGATTACCGAGCAGCTCATCTCGGTGGAAAAAGATCTGCGGAACGGCGAAGACGAAATGCTCGAATTTCAGAAGCAGAATAATATCGGCTTCATTCAGGAAGAAGGGAATAGCGCGGCCGCTTATCTCGTGCGGTTGAACCAGCAATACGCCTCCCTCAAAACGGAATACGATCTCCTCAGTCTGCTTGATCTGGATCAAAATTTGGATCGTACTCAAAAGACCAGGCCGGATGCTTCCGCCGGTGCGCAACCAGCCGACGATCAGAGCGGCGGAATGCCTTTTTCCGACGTAGGGCCTGAGGCCGATTACCTGAAAGCGAAGCAGGCGTTGCAATTACTCCGGGCGGAAAAAGACACCCTCTCCAAGGACTTGCGCCCCAAGCATCCGAAAATCATCAAGCTTAACGATGAGATCGCGAAGTCAGAAAACCTGATCAAGCTGTACCGGGCGGACACCGTGGAAAAACTTGAAACCCGTCGCAAGTCCATCGGCAAACAGATGGAGAACCTGCAAAGCAACATCAAGGAGTGGGAGAGCAAAGCCCTCGATTTGAGTCAGCGGCTCGCGCAGTTCAACCGCGTTAAGGGAAAAGTCGATCGCCTGAAAACGCTTTACGATCGCCTGACGAACAACCTCAAGGAAGTTAACGTCTCACAAAGCGTCGATGGCGGCGATCAGATCTCCATCATGGAGATGGCGGGTCCGCCGATGTCCGTGCGCCCCGGATTGCTCAAGAGTCTTCTTATCGGTCTCGGCTGCGGTGGACTCGCGGGCATCGGAATCCTGCTCCTGCTCGACCGGATCGACGACCGCATGGCTTCCTTTGGCGAATTTCAACACCAGTTCTCTGAAAATGTTCTCGGGCAGATTCCGAAGGAAAAGACCAAGGGCAGAGTCACACTGCTTCAGCCCGATGATGCGCGCCACGTCATCGCCGAATCATATCGTAACATCCGCTCTTCGATTTTCTTCATGCCGTACGAAGGACCCCGGCCGAAGACGCTCCTGATCACCAGCTCTGTTCCGAACGAAGGCAAATCGACGATCTCCTCCAATCTGGCGATCACGATGGCGCTGTCAGGCGCGCGCACCCTGCTCATTGACGGCGATCTCCGCCGTGGCGCTCTCCGGGAAGCGTTCGGAATCTCATCGAAGATCGGTTTCTCAGAAGTCCTGAAACAAGAGGTGAACTGGCAAGAAGTCGTTGTGCCGACTTCCTACCCGAGCCTCTTCCTCATGCCGCGCGGCAAGACACTCGGGCAGCCGAGTGAGCACCTTCTGCGTGAATCGACGGATCAGCTTTTGAAGGAGATGTACAGTCACTACGATTACATTATCATCGACAGCTCGCCCGTTCTGGCCGCGGACGATTCCACCAGCTTGGCGCCGAAGATCGACGCGACCCTCTTTGTTGTGCGGCTCTCCTACACCTCCGCGCGCCTGATCAGGAAATCGCTCGAGCTGCTTTACAATCGCCAGGTGAATGTGCCAGGCGTCATTTTGAACTACGTCGATACGTCGCTGCCGGAATATTATTACTACCAGTATTCGGAGTACTACAATACGCCGGCGCCGGTTGAGGAACATGACGGGGTGGCTGCATCGCTTCATACTCGGCCGAAACAGATTCAGTCCTCGTAGCGCGCGTTCCAAATTCCGGGCCGTCATTGCCGCGGGTCGGAGGTGGCCTCAGGTCGCGCTCAATCTGCGCCGCGCGCTTGGATGACCGATGCCAAACTACGGCTATCATCTCGCCCGGGTCGAGGGAAGCGCGACACGAACGATTTATCGCTCGTTCCTGCCGTCGCTTGCGCGCCGGCGCATTCCGGACGGCGCTGAAGTTCCGTTCAACGTCTTCGCCTATTCCGGCGAGAGCACCTTGCCGGAGCAGGTCGCCTCCATTCGCTCATTCCTGAAACATGTCGGACGGCCAAAACGGTTCACAGTTGTCTCCGACGGAACATTGTCTGGCCGCAGCAGCGGCATCCTGAAGAGTCTCGATTCTGTTATCTCAATTTCTGGTTCCGCGCACTGGCTGCCCCAGAACCTTCCCGCGAAGATTTATCCATATCTCACCACCTATCCAACGGGCAAACAACTGGCCTTGGTCATGTCGCTGCCCGTCGATGGGCCAACTTTATATGTTGATTCCGACGTGCTCTTTTTCCCCGGCGCGAAAGATCTCATTCGGCTCGCGAAAAGCGGCGGTGCGCCGGCGTTCTATCTCGCGGACTGTCGGCTTTCGGCTGACGAACGCCTCTTCCGCGGCGATGCAGAAAAAGCGCAACCCGTGAACACCGGCGTTCTGCTCCTTTTCGAAAAACTCGACTGGGCGCTGGCGGTCCGCCGGTTCCTGGAGCTTCAGGGATTGCCAGATTTTTTCACGAACCAAACGATGACGCATCTGACGATGCACGCGAATGGCGCGTTGCCACTGGATGACCGGAAGTACGTTCTGCAGCTGGACGATCAGTTCGTCTACCCAGATCGTTACGCCTGTCGCGACCTGGCGCTGCGTCACTACGTCAATCCCGTGCGGCACAAGTTTTGGACAACGATCGCCCGGCGGACCCGTTGATAATGGCGCTCCACGACAATCCGCTTCGTATCTTGGTGGTGGTAAATCTCCCCTGGGATTCCCGCCTTGGCGCCGTGCGAATCTACATGGAACTCGCCGAACAATGGCGGGCCTCCGGCCACGTAGTCGAGAAATACAGTCTTTCCGACGCCTTTCCCGATGCCCCCGCCTCCTCGGCAAAATTTACGATTCGACAGCTTCTCTTTTCCTATAAGGCGGCGGCCTTCGTCAGGAAAAACGGCGCGCGTTTTGACGTGGTCGATGCGCTGATTGGTGTGCTCCCATTTTCCAAGAGGAAGCTCAGATTCCACGGTTTGCTCGTCGCGCGTTCAGTCGGTTTGTACCGGCTCTACGAGCAATTCGATCGGAGCGTCGAGAAGCGATGGCCGGGCCGGCCGAAGGGCAAATTTCTTGGGCGAATTTTTTACGCGCTCACGCGGCGGCGGTTGCTCCACGCTTCGGACAACGCGGTCCGTCATGCCGACCTGATCAATCTTCCGAATGAAGAGGAAGCTGTTTGTTTGCGCCAGGAGACAAGAGCGGATCTTCCGATCCTGGTGCAACCGTACGGATTGACCGTTGAACGCCGTCGGGCTTTTCTCCAGGCTGCGGCGGTCGCGGAGATCCGTCTGGCGCAACAGAGAATTTGTTTCATCGGAATGTGGGGCGCGAGAAAGGGTGCGCGGGACTGGTCCGGGATCATCCGGCGGATTCGCGCGCGCGTTCCCAAGGCCCAATTTCGGTTTCTCGGCACGATGGTCGATTCGAAGGCGATCCTCGCGGACCTCCGGCTCGATCCCCTCGAAGGCGTGGAATTTATTTCCGACTATCAACCCGACGATCTGCCGGGTTTGCTGGCGGATTGCACCGTCGGTGCATTTCCGAGCTACGCCGAAGGATTTGGCCTAGCAGTGTTAGAGCAACTCGCGGCCGGCATCCCGACGATTGCCTACGAGACCGCCGGACCGCGCGATCTGCTTAGCGGGCGTTTGCCCGAGCTTCTCGTCCCGAAAGGCGACATCGATGCGTTCGCCGAGAAAATCTGCGCGATCCTGCAACTCGATCTCGATGGTTATCAAGAATTGTTCCGGCGCAGCGCGCAAGCGGCTACGGAGTTTTCCTGGTCTGTGATCGCGCAGACGACGCTCAGCGCCTACCGCGCCGCGCTGGCAGGCGGTTCAGCGGGAAAGATCTTGTTCGTGCAACCGTTCAGCCTCGGATCGGCCGGCGGCGGCGCCCGCATTTTGCGGGCGTTGCTCGAGCGCGCTCCGTTCGCATGGCAGAGCATTTGCACTTCACCCGAACGGCCAAAAGCCTGGGCAAATGAAATGTATCTGCATAGCCGCCCCGCCTGGGGGCGGATCGAACACAGCCGGCTCGCCACCATTCCGAAATTCACGGCGCCGTTTTTCGCGCCGATATTTCGCCGGCGATTGAAAGAGTTGTGCGTGAAACTGGGCGCGCACGCGATTCATGCGGTGCCGCACGCGGGACTTGATTTTGCGCAGGTCCACGCAGTCGCGCGTGAGTTGGCGCTGCCGTTTTTCATCAGTATGCATGACGACATTGCCTATACGGCGGCGGGTGCGGACCGGCGCGCACACCGCGAAGTGGCCATGCGCAACGCCTGGCGTGATGCTTCCGCCCGCTTCGTTATCTCCGAAGCATTGGGCCGTGAATATTGTGAGCGATACGGCGTGCGTGATTATCATGTCGTCACCGACGGTCTGAGCGACTTGACAGCGCCTCGGGTCGACACCGATTCGAGCGAGTTAAGAATTTACTTCATGGGACTGTTTCACATGGCGTATGAGCGCAACCTCCGCGCCCTGCTCGATGGCGTTGGCATTTTCGAGCGCCAACATCCATCGATCAGCGTCCGTCTGACATGCCGCTGCGAACACATTCGCTCGCAGGTCGTGGACGGCGCGAAAGCAGTGACCATTCTGCCCTTTGCGAACGAAGCGCAGGTGAGGCGGGATATGGAGAGCGCCGATCTTCTTTACATGCCCATCCCCTTTGGCGCGGTGCACGAGAAGTTCGCCCGGTATAGTCTCTCCACAAAAATGGTGACCTATGCCGGCAGCGGCGTTCCGATTTTGTATCACGGCCCGGCCAACTCCGCGGCTTACGACTTATTGAACAGGAACAAAGCGGCGGTTTTGCTCACCAGCCTGGCGCCGGACGAGATCGCTCAAGTGCTTGCCGGATTGACTGGGCAAGCGCGAGCGGATATTGCCATGAACGCGCTTGCGCTCGCGGAGCGCGAGTTCATGCTCCTTGATCAGGCGCGCAAGTTTTGGGGCGCATTTTCGAGGACACTCTCTCCAACATGAGTGCGCGTCCGCTCGTCATCATTACGACGCGCCTTCCTCCCCAGATCTGCGGAATCGGCACCCATAGCTGGCTCGCGCACAAACATCGGCCTAACGATTCCTCGTCCGGCGATTTTCTAGTCATGGAGGGCGCCGCCGCATCACGCGCGCTGCTGGGCTGGGATGCGATCACCGATTTCAACGGAGATCCGGGGAAGCTTGGCCAAGCGCTCGACGGCGCCGGTCCGGCAAATGTCCTCCTCCACTATGCCGGCCGCGCCTATCAACGTTTCGGATGCCCGACCTGGATACCCGGTGTGCTGTCGAAGTGGAAGGCGAAATTTCCCGACGGACGGCTCACCGTTTTTTTCCACGAAATGCCCGGAAAATTGCCCCGGCTCTCGCGGCATTTTTTGATCGGAAAAATAAACGCCCGGATCATTCGTCAGCTTGCCGCCATCGCCGACGTCCTGGTCACGAACACGGAAAATCACGTTGCGATACTTCGGAAATTGTCGGGGCGCGAGGATATCCATTGCATCCCCGTTGGCTCGAACATCGAGCCCACCGCGAACTCATCACAGCCGCGGATGAATACGGAATTCATCATTTTCGGCCTGCCCTTCGGGCGATTGCAAACCCTGCAATGGTTCGACTCGGAAATCCGCAGCTGGCAGGCGAGTCGACGTTTGGCCACCCTTCACCTGATTGGTCCCGAGGACGACAAATTCACAGGGCAGGCGAATGAATTGATGGACGGATGGCCGAAGCCCTCAGTCGCCGTGGTTCACGGATTGTTGCCCAGCGCTGAAGTTTCGCGCTTGTTCGCCCGCGCCCAATTCGCCCTGACCAATGTAACACCTGAGACGTGGAGCAAATCGGGCGCGTTCATGGCGTGCGCGGCGACCGGTTGCGCCGCCGTCATCAAGGCGGACGAGATGCAATTTATTCCGCTTTCCTACGCGATCGCGGCCAAAGAGGTGGAGAAGATTTCAGATGTGGAGCTCGCGAGCAGGACAGTTTCCCTCAAAGCGTGGTATTACCAAAACGCCGATTGGGCTGTGACAGCCAAACGGCTCGCGGTTCTCTCGGAAACCAAGGAGCTGGCATCGTGACCGGGGAAACGGTTATCATTTGTCCCGAACTCGCGGCGGGTGGAGTGGGGGATTACACGCGGCGGTTGCTGGAGAATTTGCCTCGCATCGCGGGTCTGCGATTGATCGTTCCGAGAATCGGAAACCGTCCGGCGCGCCTTTTCGAGCAATATCCAGTCGAGGAGACTGACGGCACAGCCCGGGGTCTTCGCGCTCGATTGCCAGCGCGTGACGGAAAGGTGCTCGTCCAGTATAGCGCCTATGGCTTCGATCGTTGTGGTTATCCGCGCTGGCTAATTAAGGCGTTGCTCGACTGGAAAGAAGAGTCGCAAGGTACGCTCGCGATCATGTTTCACGAGATTTGGGCTTTCTGGCCGATCTGGAACAAGAACTACATTCTGCAACAACTTCATCGCCGCGATCTCCGCCGACTGTTGCGGGTAGCGGACGTGGTTTTCACCAGCACCCCCAGCCAGGCAGAACATCTCATTGCCCTTTCGCCGCGATGCGCGATTGAGGTTTTGCCCGTGGGCTCAAACATTCGTCGAGCCCAGGCAACAGAGGGAGAAAGGGAGACAGGACTCGCGGTGCTCTTTGGTTTGCAACGTTCGCGGCTTCGCACCTTGCGAAAGATGTATCCTGAGCTGAAGTCGCTTGGTGCCGCTGGAAAAATCCGGAAAATCGTGACCGCGGGTGCGGGCCGGTCGCGGGAGGGAGATGACGAAGAACTCGCGCTTTTGATGGAGCTCGAGTTGATCGAAGGCTTCGATCAACGAGGACCGCTTCCGGAGGAGAAAATTTCCGAACTGCTCTTGGCATGCGAGTTTGCACTCTCGGCGCAGGACGAACTTAGTATTACCAAATCGGGCACTTTCATGGCCGCCGCGACTCACGGCTTGAATATTATCTCGTGTTACGCGGACGCATCGAAGCCAGAGCCTCTTTCTCTGCTGACCTCGCCCGCTGAGTTGCTGAAAGGCGTTGCGCGGACGGAATTGAAATCGCGTAGTGAAAAGCTCCGGCAATGGCAGGAGCGGACTGCAGCGTGGCCTGACATCGCCCATCAAATCGCGCGAGCTTTAGAAGTGTGAAGCCGATCAAACTACTTCTCGTTAGTCCGTGTCAGGGCGCATACGGCGGCATTGAAGCTTTCGTCCTCGCTGTCGCGGAGGCGGTTCGGAAGGAACCGGATTTCGAGGTCCGCGTCTGTTTCAAGAAAACAAAGCATTTTGCCCGGCAACCCAGTCTCAAGACGATGTTGCAGAACGAGCCGGTCGAGTTTTGCGAGCGCGCCGACAAAGACCTGGCGGGCGCGATCCGATGGGCGGACGTCGTGCATCTGCAGAATGCGTCGCCGGACGTTGTCGCTTTGGCCAAACTTTTGCGCAAGCGCCTTGTCCTGACGATCCACAATTATATGCCGCGCGAGCTGAACGCGCATCGGATTCTCTGGCGCCTGAGCGCGAAATTTGCGGACGCGCGCTGGTATAACTCGCAGTTTGTCTGGGACACTTGGGAAGGAGATAGGAAGCGGCCAGGCAGCCGGAAGGTCGCGACCACATCGAAATTGCCCGAAGGTTGGACACGGCCGGACGAGCGCGCGGGCTTCGCGTTCATCGGCCGCTGGATTGCGAACAAGGGAATCGATACCCTCCTCGATGCGTACACGCAGGCGGACCTCGATCGAGACAAATGGCCACTCGTTCTCATGGGCGACGGACCGCTGCGCAGCCTGATCGAATACGCAATTCAAAGGCGGGGCGTGACTGGCATTCGCGTCCTTGGTTTTGTGGATGAAGAGACGAAGGCGCAGCAGATGAAGAAGACGCGTTGGGTCGTCGTTCCGCCGAACACCAGAGAAGATTTCGGGCTGACTGCGATCGAGGCGCGTCACCTTGGAGTCCCGTGCATCATCACGCGCGATGGTGGATTACCGGAAGCGGGCGGCCGGCAGGCGCTTAGCTGCGAACCAGGCGATGTCGCGGGCCTGGCGAAACTGCTCGAGCAAGCGTCGCAGATGAGCGAAGCGGAATATGCGGAACGCGCGCACCTAACCCGGGAAGAGCTCGCGATCGAGCTTGAGCCGATAGAATTTTACGCGCGGGCTTATCGACGAATCCTCCAGGCCGAGCCGGTGGAAGGAACCTGATGATTCTGCTCGCGCATCCGTTTGGAAACGCGAACGTGCGCGCGGTCTTAAGCGCACTCGACCAGGCTGGACTGCTCGCGAAGTTCGTAACCGCGCTCGGTTGGTCCAATGCTTCGCCGCTCGTGCATGAGCTTCCACCGAAATTGCGCTCCCAAATGGCGCGCCGCGGTTATGAGCTGCCGCATTACAAAATAAAGATTTTCCCGGCGCGCGAGATCGTCCGGCTCATGGCTCAAAAGATGCGCCAACAATGGTTGGTCGAGCACGAGCGGGGATGGGCCAGCATTGATCGAGTCTGGCGCGAGCTCGACAAATTCGCGGCCGACTCCCTGCGCGAATCTCATCAGAGGCAGAGCATCCGCGCCGTTTACGCTTATGAAGATTGCGCGGAGCGATTGTTTGAAACGGCGCAAGACATCGGGGTACGTCGCATCTACGATTTGCCCATCGCGTACTGGCAAAGCGTCCAGCGTCTCTTGCAAGAAGAGGCGCAGCGCTATCCGGAGTGGGAACCCACGCTGGGCGGCACGCGTGATTCCGAAGAAAAGCTCGCGCGCAAAACGCGCGAACTCGATCTCGCCGAACTCGTGATTTGCCCCAGTGCTTTTGTCCTGGATTCGCTGCCGGAAAGCGCGCGCGCTTCCAAGCCATGCGTGGTCGCACCGTTTGGCTCACCGTCTCTTGAGCAGGTCGAGCTTGCTGAACGCAAACCGAACAAGGGACCGATGCGCATCCTTTTCGCAGGCGCTCTCACGCAAAGGAAAGGCCTGGCCGATCTTTTCGCGGCGATGAAGCTTGTCGCTTCGAAAGAGATCGAGCTTGTCGTCATGGGCTCGCTCTTGCGCCCGTTGACCTGGTATCGCGAACAATTTCCCCGCTTCATTTATGAACCACCGCGTCCGCATCGCGATGTGCTCCGGCTGATGCGGACCTGTGACGTTCTCGTTTTGCCCTCGATCGTGGAAGGCCGCGCCCTCGTGCAGCAGGAGGCGATGGCGTGCGGTCTTCCCTTAATCGTCACAAAGAATGCCGGGGGCGACGACTTGATCGCGGAAGGGGAAACCGGCTTTCTCATACCAATTCGCGCGCCCGAGGCAATTGCGGAAAAAATAAACTGGTGCGCAACGAACCGTGCGAGCATCTCTGGCATGGCGATTGCAGCCCAAAGACGGGCGAGCGAACTTACCTGGCATGGTTACGGCGAAAAAATCCTCGCCGCGATCCGATTCTTGACTGGCGAATGAACCCGAACAACCCCGAAAACCCGACGATCCGGCACATCCGCCGGCTCATCTGGCTATATTTTTGGCTGCTCTTGCTCGAGGGCGCGCTGCGCAAGTGGGTGCTGCCTCAACTTTCGAATCCACTCCTCATCGTCCGCGATCCAGTCGTCCTGCTCATTTACCTTCTCGCGATTCGAGCCCGGGTGTTTCCGCGCAATGCCTGGGTGGTGTCGCTCGCCATCATTGCCTTTTTGTCTTTGGCGGTGAGTTTCATCGCGCTTTGGCCTTATCTCCCACCTGGCCGGATCGCCCTCGTAAGTGGGTTCGGTTTTCGCGCGGATTTCCTTCACTTGCCGCTGATTTTTTTGATGCCGCGCGTGCTGCGGCCGGAAGATGTGAAGCGGATCGGGTGGTGGTCGCTGCTTCTCGTCGTGCCCATGTCACTCCTCATGGTCGCGCAGTTTCGCGCGGCGCCGGACGCGTTGCTTAATCGGACCGCCAGTGGAGAGGGCGAAATGATGACAGCGGCGTTGGGAAAAGTTCGCACGGCCGGGACGTTCTCCTTTGTTGTGGGGGTGGTCGCCTATTTCGCCCTGGCCACTGGTTTCCTGGTCTGGGCGGCCCTGAAGCGCGGTGTCTACAAGAATTGGGTGCTGTTTGCCGCTGGTATCGCTCTTCTCATCGGGGTCGCTGTCTCAGGCAGCCGCTCGGTGGTAGGCGCGTGTGCCGTAGTGGTTTCGTCCCTCCTGCTCGTCCTCTTCCTGCGCCCCGGCGCGGTCAATCGCTTCGGACAAGCATTGCTCGTGACAGTCATCCTCGGGTTCATTGTGACGCAGACACCCGTCTTCAAGGAGGGTCTTAACGTCTTGACGACGCGGTTTAGCGATGTAGCCGAATCGGAAGAACATTCGATCGCGGTAGGTCTGATCGCGCGGGTGTTTGAAGGTTTTTCAGAAGGCGTTCACGTCTTTCCCAATGCGCCGTTTTTCGGTTACGGCTTGGGCATCGGCACCAACGCCGGCGCAAAGTTCCTCACGGGCGAAAACACTTTCCTTCTTTCGGAAGGCGAGTGGGCTCGCATGCTTCTCGAGAGCGGACCCGTCCTTGGCCTCGCTTTTTTGCTCTGGCGTTGCGGTGTGGTGGTCCGCATCGGATTGCTCTGTCTGCAATCAGTGCGGCGCGGCAATGTCCTGCCGCTTTTGCTTTTCAGTTCGAGTGGCCTGCCACTGATGAATGGGCAATTCGGTCCGCCTACGATTCTGGGTTTCGCTGTTTTCACCACAGGTCTCGCTTTGGCGGCGCGAAATGCTGACGACGAAAGCGAGATTGCGGCCACTGCCCCCATAAAAAGCGCAGAAGCGAGCGAGCGAGTCGTGCGACGCCGCTCGGCCTATGCCGATCGTATGCATGGTCCCGCTGCTCCACGCGATAAAAGCAATGGTTCTGTTGATCGGTAACTACCCGCCCGATCGCCAGCAAAGCATGCATCGCTTCGCCCTGATGATGCTGGATGGCCTGACCGCCGCGGGCGTCCCGGCAGAACTGATTCAGCCGCAGCCGTTTTTTGGGCGCTTTCGATATGCGGGCGGCTTCGTCGCGAAATGGCTGGCTTATATCGATAAGTTCGTCCTCTTTCCGCAGCGGCTGCGGAGCAAATTGAAAGCTGCGCCTGCGTTGGTCCATATCTGCGATCACTCGAATGCGATGTACGCACAGCACATTCGCGGCGTGCCGGTGGTCTCTACCTGCCACGATCTGCTCGCCGTTCGGGGCGCATTGGGCGAACAAACCGATTGTCCAGCCAGCTCCACCGGAAAGCTGCTTCAGCGTTGGATCATCTCCGGTCTGGAGGAAGCGGCGGTCATAAGTTGTGTGTCGCAGGCGACACTTGAAGACGCTCGGAGACTCGTGACATGCCGGGACGGGAAACCCAAGCTGGCAGTGATCTTACTGGGCTTGAACTATCCATATCGGGAGCTTCCTCCGCACGAAGCTCGTGCACGATTGGCGGAACATTCCGTTCTCGCGCCTGGCATATCGTTCGTCCTGCACGTCGGCTCGAACTTGCAGCGGAAAAATCGCGAAGGCGTCCTGCGCATTTTCGCGCGCTGCAAAGATCAGTGGAACGGGTCGCTCGTTTTCGCCGGAGAACCGCTCTCGGACGCGCTCCGTGCGTTGGGCCGGCAATTGGGCGTCTTGGATCGGGTGGTCGAGGTCCCTCATGCAACGAGCGAACTACTCGAAGCGCTATACAACTGCGCGACCGTGCTGCTTTTTCCTTCGACTTTCGAAGGTTTCGGCTGGCCCATCGCCGAGGCGCATGCCTGTGGCTGCCCGGTCATCTGCACCGATCGTGAACCGATGACAGAAGTGGCCGGAAACGCGGGGCTGACTCACGACGTCGAGGACGAAGCGGGATTCGCCGCTGATCTTTTGCGTCTCACGAACCGTGCGGAACGCGAGCCCTGGAGCGCGAAGGCGCTCGAGAACGCAAAGCGATTTTCTTCCGTGCGCATGATCGCGAAATACTGCGAGCTCTATCGCTCGCTCGCGCCGGTATGATGAAGCAAATCCTGATGTCCCTTTCGGTGCTGCTTCCGTGGCAACTGCGGCGTTCCTTGCTGGAGAAACAGTTCGGCTATTCAATTCATCCCAGCAGTTACATCGGCTTCTGCTGGATTTTTCCACGGCGCTTGATCATGGAGGAGAACTCCCGTATCGGGCACTTTACTCTTTGCAAGAACATCGACCTGCTGCATCTCGGGGCCCACGCAATCATCGGACAGCTGAATTGGATCACCGGCTTCCCCACGGGCACGAGCCGGCATTTCGCACATCAAACGGAACGGCGCCCCGAGCTTGTCGTCGAAACCCATGCCGGGATTAGCAGCCGGCATTTGATTGACTGCACCGCGCGTGTGCGCATTGGTGCATTCGCCACCGTCGGCGGATTTCGATCTCAGCTCATCACGCACAGCATCGATCTCGAAGCCGGTCGGCAATCAGCGGAGCCAATCGACATTGGAGAATACTGCTTTGTCGGTACGAATTGTGTGATGTTGGGTGGGAGCAGTCTGCCGCATCATTCGGTTCTCGGCGCCCAATCGCTTCTCAACAAGAAATGGGATGAACCTTATCGCCTCTACGGGGGCGTTCCGGCGAAACCATTGAAGGACCTGTCGCAAGACATGGAATATTTCCGCCGCACCGGGGGATTCGTCTGGTAGCCGCGCGTCAACCGCGCGCGGGATAAAGCAACATGTGCGGAATTGCAGTTCACTTGAGTCTAAACGGTCCCGCAAAGCCGCTGGACCTCCAGCTGATCAGACATCGCGGCCCGGACTCTTCAGGAGAATGGACGTCCCCGGATGGCGGATGCTGGTTGGGCAACACGCGGCTGGCGATCGTCGATCTTTCCCCGTCCGGCGCGCAACCGATGACAGACCCGGCCACCGGCAATGTGATTGTGGTGAACGGCGAAATCTATAATCACCGGGCGTTGCGCGCGCGCCTGGGGCCGGACGTAAATTGGAAAGGCACGAGCGATACCGAGACACTCTTGCAGGGCTATGCGCGCTGGGGTCGTGACGTGCTCGACCACCTCAAGGGAATGTTTGCCTTCGCGATCTATGACGCCGCGCGTGACGAATTATTTTTCGCGCGCGACCGCCTCGGAATAAAACCGCTCTATTACACAATGGATGCGAATGGCCTCCGCGCCGCTTCGGAAGTGAGAATGCTCGTCGCCCCCGGATCGAGCGGAATCACAGGGCAATCCATTTCAGGCTATCTGCAATGGGGCGCCTGCCCCGAAGGAAATCTTCTTTACTCCAACCTCCGCGTCTTGCCTGCCGGCCACGCCATGACGATCACGCGTCAGGGACAAATCGGGACATGGAGATATTGGCCATCGCGTAAAATCTTTGCTTCTTCGACGGATAACATTCTCCGGCAAGTGCGCGATCTGATCGACCTGGCCGTGGATGAACATCTTCTCTCCGACGTCCCAGTCGCCAGTTTTCTCAGCGGCGGGATTGACTCGTCCATCGTGACCGCGGTGGCCGCGCAAAAATTAGAGAAAAAGCTGCAGACATTCTCCATCGGTTTCGACATTGCCGAATTCGACGAAACGGCGATTGCGCAGGAGATCGCAGAACGTTACCGGACGGAACATCATCGGATTCAACTTTCGGAGGAAGAAGTGCTTCACTCGGTGACGGAAGCGGTCGAGAAGCTCGATCTGCCATCAGTCGATGCGATCAACACCTACATCGTCTCGCGCGCGGTGGCGGCGCATGGTGTGAAAGTGGCATTGTCGGGTCTCGGCGGTGACGAATTGTTCGGCGGTTATCCCAGTTTCCGTGATGTTCCTCGACTCAAGCTAATCGCCGGATTACCGCGCCCCTTTCGGAGGATCCTCGGGAGCGTTGCCAGAGTTGGCGACCGGTTGGCAGATCTTCCCGACAATGCCGGTGCAGGTGAGCTGGCCAGATGGCGCAGGCGATTTTTCACCGATGACATGATCCGTCGCGCGGGGCTTCCAAGTTCGCCGGCCCCCTTCGAATGCCCCGTCGAGCTGCCGGACGATTACGCGCGCGTGAGTTGGGCGGAACTGACCGGCTACATGCGTCGAATGCTGCTGCGCGACGCAGATCAAATGAGCATGGCCGTTTCCCTCGAGCTGCGCGTCCCCTTCCTCGATCACGAACTCGTCGAGTATGTCCTGGGACTTCCGGAGGCGGCGAAGAAACGATATCCGGGACCCAAGGGATTGCTTGTGGAAGCGTGCCGCGATCTTCTTCCTCCTTCCGTGTACCGCCGCCCGAAGGCAGGCTTCGTCTTGCCCATGAAAGTCTGGATGCTCGGGCCGCTCGCTTCCTTTGTAGAAGAGGGGCTGCGCGAAACAGTTTCACGCCGGCTGCTCCCTCAAGCGTTGGTTAACGAAATCAGTGGCGCGTTTCAGCGCGGCCGCCTGCACTGGACGCGTGTGTGGAGCATCGTTGTCCTGGGCCACTACGCCAAGCGCTCGCAACTGTTTCGCTCTCCGGATGAAGATACTCCGATCCATTCACTCAGTTAATCCGGCCCTCGGTGGCCCGATTGAGTCAGTCAAGCAGTCGTCCGCCATTCTCGCCCGCCGGGGCCATGACGTGGAGATCATTTCGCTGGATGCGCCGACGGACTGGTGGGTGCGGGACTGCCCGCTGCCAGTGCATGCGCTTGGTCCAGGCCGAAGCAGTTACGGATACGCGCCGCGTTTTTCTCGGTGGCTCAAGGAGCGGCACGCGAAGTATGACGCCGTCATTGTTCAAGGAATTTGGCAATACAGCAGTTTCGGCGTCTGGCGCGCTTTACGCGGCACTCCAACGCCTTACTTCGTTTTTCCTCACGGAATGCTCGACCCATGGTTTAAGCAAACCTATCCGCTGAAACACCTGAAGAAATTGCTCTACTGGCCCTGGGCTGAATATCGCGTGCTGCGCGATGCCGTGGCTGTCCTTTTCACCTCGGAAGAGGAACGGCGTTTGGCTCGCGAATCATTCTCGCTCTATCGATGCAATGAAGTGGTCGTGAATTACGGAACAGCGGCACCGGAAATCGATCTTGCAAATGCGCGAGAGGATTTCTTCAACGGCTTTCCACAACTTCGCGGCAAGCGTTTTCTGCTCTTCCTTGGTCGTCTGCACGAAAAGAAAGGCTGCGACCTCTTGATCGAAGCGTTCGCCGCTATTTACAATTCCGCGCGCGCCGATCAATCACTCCATCTTGTCGTCGCCGGTCCATGCGCGGACGAAGGCTACCAGGAGCATTTAGAGTGCATGGCCGCGCCGGCATCCGCGATCACATTCACCGGAATGCTGGCGGGTCCCCAGAAATGGGGCGCGTTCAGTGCCGCGGATGCGTTCATCCTCCCTTCTCATCAGGAAAATTTCGGAATCGCAGTCGTGGAGGCGCTGGCGTGCGGGACCCCCGTCCTCATCTCGAACAAGGTAAACATCTGGCGCGAAATTGCCGCGGACGACGCGGGATACGTGGAAAATGATGATCTCGTGGGGACCGCGCGCTTGATCGAACGCTGGATGGGCGCCGCGCCGGATGTTCGTGCCGCCATGCAAGAAAATGCGAGAAAATGCTTCGCCCGGCACTTCGAGGTCAACCGCGCCACCGATTCGCTGCTTGAGGTCCTCGAAGGTCGGCACGGCGGCGCGGGATGAAAATCGCCGCTCCTAATCTATGGAAATCTGTGTTCATTTGTAGCGTTTCATCTGCTTTTTGACGATTACGCCTTAATCACCCGATCTTCGCCATGGAGGAAAAGAAACTCGTAAAGCCCGGCCAGACTTCGGCCCAGGAATCGCCCTGGCCGGCCGAGGATCGCCTGCTTCGTTTGTTGTGGGAGTTCTCCTGGTTCGTTTTCTGTGAATGGACTCCGAAGCCGCTGAACCCCTGGCGACTCTTTTGGCTTCGGCTATTCGGGACGAAAATCCATGGGACACCTTTTGTGCATCAGCGCGCGCGGATCGCGATTCCCTGGAATTTGACGCTGCACGATCGTGCCTGTCTCGGCGACCGCGCCAACGCCTACTCGTTAGGCCAGGTCGAAATCGGCGCACGCGCGACGGTTGCTCAGGAAGTTTATCTAAGCACAGGCACGCACGATTTTGCGCGATCGGAAATTCCACTCGTCACAGCAAAGATCACCATCGGCGAAGACGCCTTTATCGGCGCGCGCGCTTTTATCATGCCGGGGGTAACGATCGGCGCGCGAAGCGTTATCGGCGCGTGTTCTGTTGTGACCAAGGACGTTCCGCCCGACGTAATGGCGGCCGGTAACCCGTGCCGCGTTCTTCAGCCGCGAACGCCGCCTGCCTCATGATGAATTTTACCGAAAGACTTGGCCGCATTCATCCTCGGCACACACTGCCAAAGAGTTTTGTCGATCCAGGAAATCCGATCGCACTTCGCGCAGTATGAGCGAGAAAACGACGGTGCCGGTTTCGGTGCTTGTCCCGATCAAGAACGAAGTCGCGAATCTGAGAAAATGCCTCGATTCGGTAATGTGGGCGGGCGAAATCTTCGTCGTCGACTCGCAGAGCACGGACGGCTCGCTCGAAATCGCGCAGGAATACGGCGCCCACGTTGTGCAGTTTCATTTTAGCGGGACATGGCCAAAGAAAAAGAATTGGGCACTCGAGAATCTTCCTTTCCGGAACGAATGGATATTTATCCTCGATGCCGATGAGGTGTTGCCGCCGGAAGCGCAGGGAGAGTTTGCGCGCGCGATTGCGAACGCGGGTGAGATCGCCGGATATTGGATCAACCGCCATTTCATGTTCATGGGCCGCTGGCTTCGGCATTCGTATTATCCGAATTGGAACCTTCGCTTATTTCGTCACTCGTTAGGCCGATATGAAAAACTGACCGATGCGAATACGTACAGCGGTGACAACGAAGTGCACGAGCATGTGATCGTGCAGGGTCCGACCGGCCGTCTGCATTGTGAAATGGATCATTACGCCTTTCCGTCCGTGGAAGTTTTCGTGGAAAAGCATAACCGGTATTCAAACTGGGAAGCACGAGTCTCGGCAGATCGCCGGCTCTCCGGCAGCGCCGCCCAGATCCGGAGTGGCACGGTGGAACGGCGCCGAAAACTGAAGCTCCTTTCGCAACACCTGCCTTGCCGACCGCTTCTGCGTTTCCTCTATATCTTTGTTTGGCAGAAAGGCTTTCTCGACGGCCGCGAGGGTTATTACTTTGCACGGATGCACGCCATGTATGAATTCCTTTCCGTCGCGAAAACGTACGAGCTGACCAAGACAAAGCCTGCCCCTGACGCGTAGACGAGATGCGCGCCATTGTCTGGGGAATCAACTACGCGCCGGAGTTTACCGGCATCGCGCCGCATAGCGTCGCACTCTGCGAATTCCTGCACGCGCGCGGAGACGACGTGTCGATGGTCACGGGCTTCCCTTATTATCCCTCGTGGGAAAAGCTCTCGGCAGATTGCGGACGCCTCTATCGCACTGACCAAATCAACGGAGTGTCGGTGCATCGGTGCTGGCAGTTTGTCCCGAAGCGGGTTTCCGCTCTGAAACGTATTTTCCATGAGGCGAGTTTTGTCTTCACCTCCACCTTGCGCGCGCTCTCTCTTTCGCGCGCCGATGTTTATGTGCTCGTTTCTCCTCCACTGGTCCTCGGCGTCGCGGGATGGCTCGTGGGAAAAATCAAAAGCGCACCCTTCGTGTTTCATGTCCAGGACATGCAACCGGACGCCGCCGTCGGACTCGGGATGCTGAAAGCGAGTTGGTTTACGCGCGCGTTGTATTGGCTCGAATCGTTCGCCTACCGGCATGCAGCCCGCGTCTCCGGCATTACCCCGGGCATGCTCAAGAGTTTTCGTGTTAAGGGAGTGCCCGAATCGAAACTCGTCTGTTTTCCAAACGCGATTGCGTTGAACGACACGGCGCCCCCTCCGGTATGCGGTGAATTTCGAAGCCGGCATGGGTTCGCGTCGGAAGAATTTCTGGCCATTTACGCTGGGAATCTCGGTGTGAAACAGGGCCTGGATATGCTCCTGGAAACCGCGCCGCTTTTGCGCGATCCGCGGATTCGGATCTTGATCGTTGGCGACGGCGCCCAGCGCGAGTCACTCGTGCAGCGTGTGCGCGAACTGAAGCTTCCGAATGTCAGCATGCTTCCGTTGCAGGTGGGTCGGGATTATCGCGCCTTGCTCGTCGATGCGGACGTCTGCTTCATCACACAGCAAGTCGGAGCCGGGAATTCCTTTTTCCCGAGCAAGTTCCTCGGTCTCCTCGCGGAATCAAAACCCGTTGTCACAGTCGCGGCGCCGGAATGCGAGCTGGCACTTTCGTTAGCCGAAGGAAAGTTTGGCATAAATATTCCGCCCGGCCACGCCCGGGAATTGGCGGATCTTCTCGATTCTCTCGCACAGGATCCGCAGCGTCTCGCAGCGTACGGCGCCGCCGGCCGCCGTTACGTCCAACAATTCGAGAAGAACCGCGTCTTCCAAAGTTTTGCGGAAGAATTGGATTCGTTAGGCAAGGTTTAGCTGGATCGTGCACTTCGCGCACGATGACAAATCTAACGCGCCTCCGGCGCGCGCGATCCACCTAACAGCGACATGCTTAGTAGGCGCTCCGCGGCGGGATGATCACATGCACGAAAGTGCGCAGAATGATTCCGCACTCGAGAGAGAGATTCCAGTTTTCGAGATACTCGATGTCGCAGGCGACGCGGTTTTCGATGTCGGAACTGTTTCGGGCTTCGCCGCGAAATCCTCGAACTTGCGCCAGGCCGGTGATCCCGGGCTTCACAAAAGCGCGGACGTGATAGTTCGCCATCAGTTGGGAGAATTGTTTGTTATGTTCGATCAGGTGCGGCCGCGGCCCGACGATGCTCATGTCGCCCAAAAGTACGTTCCAAAATTGTGGGACCTCGTCGATGCTCAGCTTCCGAAACCATTTTCCGAGCGGATACACCCGTTCATCTCCGTCCCGCGCCTGGCGCACGACCTCTTCGTGATCGGGCCGCATGGTGCGGAACTTGTAGATCTTGAATTGCCGGTTTTGCATGCCGGCGCGCGTCTGCACATGAAAAAGGGGTCCCGGCGATTGGAGGCGTTGGGCAATCCAGACAATGACGGTGAGGACCGGAAAAACGAACAGGATTACGGGCAGTGAAATCGCAACGTCGATTGCGCGTTTGAAGAACCGGTTGAGCGGATTCTCCAAAGGCTCTTCGCGCAATCCGATAAAGCGAAAGCCATCGTCTTCAAAGTGCGTTACGGGGTGGCGCAATTTCTCCTCGAGATCGCTGACGATGAGCAGCCGGACACCAAGATGATCGCAAACGCTGATGATATAGCGGTTGATCTCAGTGAAGAGCGGAAACTCCAGCATGATGATTTGCGTGATACCGCGCTCGACGATGATCTTTTCGAGATCATCGGAATTACCCAGGACGGGGATGCCGTCCTCAGTCTTGTCAATACGCTCGTCGCAAACGAGACCCACGGTGCGCAACCCAATATCCGCTTTGCGACGCAACCAGCCTCGCAGTTGTGCGGCTTTCTCGGTCGACCCAACGAGAAGAGTTTTTTCTTCACGCGCACCAGTAAAGATTCGCCGGGCGAGAAATGAAGGAAGATAATGATGCGAGAAGAGCAGGGCTACGTAGAGCCATGGAACAAAATTAAAGAAGAAGATTCGCGAGATGAAGGCGTCCTTGGTCGCAATCAAGTAAAGAACGAGGGTGCCGATGCTGGCGAAAACTTGCCGCAGACTCAGTCGATGCTGGCGCAGCAGTTCGTTCTGGAGAAAATAGTTCTTCGAGCCGTCGCGGCTGAACGACTCGACCGTCATTCCCAAAACCAGCAACCCGCAGTAAATGCTATAGCGGCGCCACGTCAGTTGCGCTCCCGCGGAATAAAAGGTGACCATCACCCAGACGCCGAACCAGAAAAGAATCGCCACGAGTACGATCTGGCAGAGCAGGAAAACGCGATATAAACCCTGCGTGCGTTGCGTAACCATGATTATTTCCCGAAGCCGATGATAAGAGTACGCGATGGCAGCCCGCGTTCAACCCGTGGTAGAACCGGCACGTCGATATAACTGTAAGAGCTCCCCAGGCGCTTGCTTTCTAAATAGCTACTCCCATACCAAGACACCACGCCCGGCCAATGCAAAAAAAGCGATCCAGGACCCGCCCCAGTTTCACCGCCGCCCCCGCCCGGTGGTGGAAGAATATTGCAATCCCCACGCTCCCCGTGCTCGCGTGTTTCCTCGGTGGCGCGACCGAGAAATGGAGTGAAGGCATTGTTGTTGTTTTGCTGGGCCTCATCTTGCTGGCTGATCCCCCAAGGTTCTCGCTTGGGCGGGGTTTTAACCTGATCTTGCTCGCCACCGTCGCGTGTGCGGCTACGGCTTTTTTGCCTGCACGTTGGTTTCTACAGCCGGCGTGGCGTCTTGTGTTGGAGAACGATTTCGGCATCAGCCTCCCCGGCACACTTTCGCCGCAGCCTTGGATTTCCCTTGGGTGCTTTGTCAGTTTTCTGGCCGGCCTGAGCTGGCTTTACTACGTCAGCGCGCTCGATCTCGAGCTGCGGGAAGTGCGCCAACAGCTTCGACTTTTCGCTGCTGGCATCGTCCTACTCGCCGCGCTTTGCCTCGCACTCCATTCCGCTCACACCGCCCTTCCTTTCTGGCACAACCAGCGTGGATTCGGGCCTTTTCCAAATCGCAATCAAACGGCCAATCTCTTCGGTCTCACGGCGGTCGTGATCCTGGCGTGCGGCCAGGATGATATCCGGCACAGCAGGAAACGCTGGATCGTTTGGCTGCTCGGACTTGCTATCGTCGTCGCCGCGATCCTCCTCGATTTCTCTCGCGCCGGCATCCTCATTCTTGTGGCCGGAAGCGCACTCTGGCTCGGCGCGTTCGCCATGCGCAAGGGCTCGGCCGCGCGGATTGCACTTGGTCTTTCCGCGCTGCTCGTTTTGTTGACGGTGATGCTGGTCTTCGGCGGGCAAACGTTCGAACGCTTTCATCTCCGTGCGGGCGATGCGGGAGACATGGCCACGGATCTTCGCTGGGCAATTTTCCGCGACGCACTCCAACTCATTCGCGCTTCGCCCTGGTGCGGCATCGGTCTGGGGAATTTCGACGGAGTCTTCGCGGTCTTTCGCGACGCATCTCTGAGTGGTGCCCGCACGATCCATCCCGAGAGCGATTGGTTTTGGCTCTGGGTCGAAGTCGGATGGCCCGTAGTTGTTTTGGCCGTTGCTGGCATCGCAATCCTCGTTCGACGAGTTTTTCCTTTGCACGAGGGTACAAATCAGCGCTTCCGGCTCGCCGCCTTGCTCGCAGCGGTCCTCTTTGCGCTTCACGGATTAGTGGATGTTTCCGGGCATCGGGTGGGGACCGCCTTCTCGGGCATTTTTCTCCTTGGGATGGCGCTTCGGCGTCCGGCGCAACTGCATCCCAACGCCTGGCTTCCTCGATTATTCCGGCTGATAGGGCTACTGCTTTTGATTTCCGGGATCGCCTGGCTTGTCGCGACCCGTTATGAAATGCCTCTACCTGGAGCGGTGGGTGCCGAGAATGAAATGCGCAAGGCATCGGCCGCGAGTCAGGGCCGAAATTTCGGCGAAACAATTCAACGCACGACGCGCGCCCTCGACTGGGAGCCGCTCAAGTGGCAGCTCTACTTTTCGCGCGCGATTGGAAAGGTGGGCGCGAAACAGCCTCCCTCCGACGCGCTCGATGATTTTCGGCGCGCGCGTTTTCTGGAACCAAACGCTCACGAAGTTCCCTACGAGGAAGGAATCGTCTGGCTGGCGACAGACCCGCCCCTTGCGATCACGGCATGGCGGGAAGCGTTGCGGCGCGGTGGCGTGCAGCGGCTCGAAATGTACGGGCAAATGCTCGCGCTCGCCTCCCAATACAGTCCAATTGTGCGTCAAGGCCTCGAAGAAGTCGGCATGGTCCACCATGATCTTGCGCTCATCTATCTCCAGGGCGCCGCCGGCCGAGGTTTCATGACCGCGCTTTATAGCTTTCTCGAATATGATCCGAACCTGCAAACCTTCTCCAGCGAAGAGAAGATCAAGTTCTTTTCGCTTTGGGCGGAGCGCGGCGATCTCAACGAGTTGGCGCGCGCGGTTGAGACGCATCCTGATTGGATGAGTCATGCCTGGCGCGCGCTGGCGAAGTATCACGCAAGCCGGAGTGATTTTCGCAGCGCCTTCGAGGTCGTCCGGCGTTTTGGCGAAACACCGCCCTTGCCTGAAGCTGCCGCCGGCTCTTCGATCGACCAGCTCCGACAAGCACTTCATGCAATGCCGGACAATTACGGAGTTGGCTATCAACTCTACCGCGAGCAGATGCGCGAAGGCAAAATCGATGAAGCGCTCGTGACGGCGAGGTACTTTACCGAGCTTGCGAGTTGCCCCCGTTACTTTCATTTTCTCGAAGCGGAAGGCTGGGCCGCAAAAGAAAACTGGGAACGCGCATGGAAAGCGTGGGAGAAATTTCAAACGGCAGGGAAGCAATGAACGGCTACATCGAGACGCTGCCTCGCTCTGCCCGAACGACGCGAGCGCGCGCTAAAGCGTCGGCTCGACCGGTTTGGCTCTTTGCGGCGCTTCTTTCGCTTTGCCTTTGCGTGGCGGCCGATTGGTTCACAGTTGGCACCCTGCGTCTCTACGTGGACGAAAATAGCGCGGCGAACCGGCAGGAGGGCACGGTTTGGCAGCATTTTGGTGTGCGGGGGAATGATGTTGTGCCGGAAATCATTAGCGGTGATGAAGCGCGATTCGTGTTTCCCGTTTCGTTGGCGACGCCTCATTGGCTGTTGTTCACGGCGCAACCGGAAGGAGATGCGGAGTACAAAATTATTTTGCGAAGCGGAGCGGCGTCACAGCAGATTGCAGGGCGAAAGATCACCAGCGCTGTCTCCGAAAAGATTTCGCTGCCTGCGGGCGACGGGGAGTTGCAATTTGTCGTTCACGGGCGCGTCGCGTGGTTCGATCCGCGTCTCGTGCGGAAATTCTTTCTTTGGCCGGTTTATCTCGGTGCCTTTCTCGCGTTAACCCTGGCGTTAAGAAACCGTCCTTCGCCGCCGGCCACTCGGGCGAGCATTGGTAACTGGCTGGCCCTGATCGCGAGCACGGTCGTGTGTCTTGGGTTGATTGAATTTGTCCTGCGGCATGTTGCATTGAAGCTCCCTCCTGCGGTGCTGAGCGCCCGCCATGATCTTGGATTGTCCGCACCTGATCCCCGCTGGATCGATTCACCGCGCTACAAGCAGCGGTTTCGTCCGAATTTGAACACCGTTTGCGAATGGCAGTTCGGCGACATCGTGCGGATGGGATTTATTCGGCCGGAACTGTCTCAGGGCGAAAAGCACCGTTATCCGTTTCAGACCGACGCGGAAGGTTTCCGAAATCCAACTGTCCGCTCGAAGATCGACATCGCCGCGCTGGGAGATTCCTTCACCGATGCCATGACTTCGCCGTTGGAAGAAGGATGGCCCGCGCGCCTCGAGCAAATCACCGGGAAGAAAGTTCAAAACTATGGAACCTCCGCGTTCGGGCCGCAACAGGAACTGTACGTTCTGCAGGATTATGCTATCCAACATCAGCCGCGCAACGTCATCCTCGCCTTCTTTGCTGGGAACGATCTTTTTGATGCCGAACACTTCGATCGTTGGGAGCAGGCCGATGAGAAACCCGGCGAAGAGACGACGGGTTGGCGTCTCCCAAAAAGATCTCGGCGTTACGAAACGCTTTTCCTCACGACCCTCGCTCGCGTGGCTCTGCCGGCTATTGGCTCGCAAAGAACCCCGGCGGCTTCACTGGAGAACAGAAATCCTGGACCTCGCTTTGATCGCGGCATCTATGAAATCCCCGTTCCGGGAGGCGGCATCCTTCGCTTTGCGGTCATGCCGGCCTACCTGCAAAAGCTCGGAAGTCCGCGCCAGGAATTTGAGCGCAGCCGGGGATGGGAGCTCACACAAGCAACTCTTCTGCGGATGAAGGAGACGTGCGATCGCGCCGCCAGTCGATTGACGGTCATGTTTGTTCCGGCAAAGGCTGAGGTCTACTGGCCTCTGATTGAGCACTCGTTAGGCGCGGAGGAATTGCAGCGCGCAATCGACTTTTCCTGCCGCTACAATCACATGCAGCTGCGCGCCGCCGAAATTCAAGCGAACCGTCTCGCGCAAAACGATCTTCTCCACGATTTTTGCGCCGAGGCAAAAATCCAATTCCTCGATCTGACGCCGGCGCTGGAACAAAACGCAGCGGCTGGTCGCGCGGTTTATTTCCCCGACGACGCTCACTGGAACGCCGCGGGACACGAGGTCGCCGCACAGGAGTTGGCGAAATTTCTCGCGCTCCAACAGTGAACATTCTCGGCATCTCGGCCTTCTATCACGACAGCGCCGCGTGTCTGGTGCGCGATGGGATTATCATCGCGGCTGCGCAGGAGGAGCGCTTCACGAGAAAGAAGCACGACGCCGGGTTTCCGCGACACGCCATCGACTACTGTCTGCGAGAAGCGGATCTATCTGGCGGTAGCCAACTCGATCTCATCGCCTTTTACGAGAAGCCTTTCTTAAAGTGCGACCGGCTTCTCTCCACTTATCTGGGTTGCGCTCCATTCGGGTTGCGCTCATTCCTGAAAGCAGTCCCGGTCTGGATGAAACAAAAGATCTGGATCAAGGACACGATTCGGAACGAGCTTCCGTTTGAAGGCCCGGTCATTTTCCCGGAGCATCATGAGTCTCACGCCGCCTCCGCCTTTTTCCCTTCGCCCTTTGAAAACGCGGCGGTGCTGACTATCGATGGTGTTGGGGAATGGACGACCACGAGCGTCGGTCGCGGGGAAGGGAACCGGGTCGGGCTGCTCGCCGATTTGCGCTTCCCGCATTCGATCGGATTGCTCTATTCCGCCTTCACTTACTATCTCGGTTTCCGCGTCAACTCCGGCGAATACAAGGTGATGGGTCTCGCCCCCTACGGCCAGCCGGCATTCCGCGACCTGATTCTGTCGGAGCTAATCGATCTCAAGGACGACGGCTCCTTCCGTCTCAACCTGCGCTACTTCGATTTCATGGTGGGTCTCACGATGACGAACGGAGCGTTCGATCGGCTCTTCGGCGGACCGCCGAGGAAGCCGGAAACGGAGCTCACGCAGCGGCACATGGACATTGCGCGCTCGATGCAGGCGGTGACGGAGGAAGTGATGTTGCGCCTCGCTCGCCACGCCCACGCGCTCACCGGCGCGAGGAACCTTTGTCTCGCGGGGGGCGTGGCGCTCAATTGCGTCGGAAACGGCCGGATTCTCCGCGAAGGACCTTTCGATAAAATCTGGATTCAACCTGCTGCCGGAGATGCAGGTGGCGCGATCGGCGCGGCGCTACTCGGCTGGCATCATTACTACAAACAACCGAGAAAAGTTTCGGGCGACGGTGACGCCCAATGCGGTTCGTTTCTCGGCCCGGCGTACGATGCCGCGGCGTTTCTGAAACGCGCGGCGATCCCGCACGAGGAAATGGATGAAGACGAATTGATGAGGTGCGTTGCGGGATTGCTCGAGGAGGGAAAGGTGATCGGATGGTTCCAGGGACGGATGGAGTTCGGTCCGCGCGCGCTTGGAAACCGCTCGATCCTCGGTGACGCTCGTTCGCCCGAGATGCAAGAGACGTTGAACCTGAAGATAAAGTTTAGAGAAAGCTTTCGCCCATTCGCGCCGTCGGTTTTACGCGAGCGCGTCGGTGATTGTTTTGAGCTGAACCAGGCAAGTCCCTACATGCTTCTGGTTGCGCCCGTTAAGCAATCGGTTCGGCTAGACGGGCTGGGCGAAGGAGTCGGCGGCGATTTCATGGTTCGGTTGAAGACGCCTCGCTCGACTCTTCCGGCGGTGACCCACATTGATTATTCGGCCCGCATTCAGACCGTCGCCGCCGAAGACAATCCGCGCTTTCACCGGTTGCTCAGCGAGTTCGAAAAGAACACCAGCTGCCCGGTGCTGGTGAATACCTCTTTCAATGTTCGCGGCGAGCCGCCGGTCTGCACGCCCGAAGATGCCTTCAGATGTTTCATGCGCACGGAGATGGATTACCTCGTGCTGGGAAATTTCGTCCTCGATAAGGCACAGCAAAACCCCGCAAACGTGGTGAAGGGCCAAGCCGTCGATGTCCTGGATTAACGACGAATATCAGAAGCTCGACCGTTCCCCGCGTGCCTTAAGGCGGTTTGGGCTCACGGTCGGATTGGTAATTCTGTTTCTAGGTTGCGTGTTGTTGTGGCGCCATCGTGGGGCCGGCTGGCCTCTGATCTCGATCGGAACTATTCTGGTCCTTGCCGCCGGTTTCGTTCCGCTGACGCTCAAATGGGTTCACGCCCCATGGATGATTCTCTCGCTGGCGCTCGGATGGATCGTCACCCGAATTCTTTTGACGATCGTCTTCTTTTTCGTGGTTACACCGATCGGCTTGCTCCAGCGGCTTTTCGGAAAGCGCGCGATTGAGGTTGCTTTTAAGGCTGACGTGGCCAGTTATTGGCAGTCACGAACGGCGCCTCCGATGCCGGAAGATTACGAAAAGCAGTTCTAGGATGAATGGGAAATTGTCTATCCTGCGGGAATTTTGGAGCTTCTTGCGCGTCCGCAAGAAATGGTGGCTCGCACCCATCGTCATACTGCTGCTAACGCTCGGATTGATTCTGGTCGTGACCGAAGGTTCGGCCCTCGCCCCGTTCATTTACAGCCTATTTTAGCGCGACGGCTTCGCTCAGCGCCTACCCTTGCGGCTGCATCCTGAAAGCGTCACGCACGATCGCAGAGCTTGTGCGCGTATCTTTGAAGCGGCACTCGCCGAGATAGCGTGCGTCAGGGAATTCGCAAGCTGGAAGCTCGCGCTACTTCTCAGCTAGCGCTGCCTGTGCCGCTGCAAGGCGTGCGATCGGGACACGGAACGGACTGCAACTGACGTAGTCCAATCCGAGACGATGGCAAAATTTCACGCTCTCCGGATCGCCGCCATGTTCGCCGCAAATGCCTAGCTTAATGTTCGGGCGACTGCTGCGGCCTTTCTCGACCGCGATTTGCATGAGCTGGCCCACGCCGGTCTGATCGAGCGTAGCGAAGGGGTCCCTCTTGAAAATCTCGTTCTCCACATAGGGCATCAGGAAGTGGCCCATGTCGTCGCGGCTGATGCCGAGCGCCATTTGCGTCAAATCGTTCGTGCCGAAGCTGAAGAACTCCGCAGTTTTTGCGACTTCGTCCGCGGTGAGCGCGCCGCGGGGAACTTCGATCATCGTGCCGACCAGATAATCGAATTTCACCTTCTTCTTCGACATCACTTCCTTCGCGACGCGATGGACGATCTCTGCCTGAAGATCGAACTCTTTCTTGAACCCAACGAGCGGGATCATGATTTCCGGTTTCACCTTGATCTTCTTTTTCGTGACATCGGACGCCGCTTCGAAGACGGCGCGGGCTTGCATCTCGGTGATCTCGGGGTAGGCAATGCCGAGACGGCAGCCGCGATGACCGAGCATCGGATTAACCTCATGGAGCTGCGAAACGCGCCGGGCGATTTTTGTGGCCGGCACGCCGATCTTTTTTGCGAGTTCAACCTGCGACTTAGCGTCGTGCGGCAGGAATTCGTGGAGCGGCGGATCGAGGAAGCGAATCGTGGCCGGGTAGCCTTTTAGCACCTTGAAAATGCCTATGAAGTCGCCTCGCTGCATAGGTAGCAACTTGCTCAAACCGTCACTGAAGTGCGCAATGGCCTCCTCATATTCCTTCTTTAGCTCCGCAAGTTGTGCAGTTTGGTCTGGCTTCAGATCATTCGCCTTTTTGCGATACTCGCCGTAGTCGCCAGCGAAAATAATCATCTCGCGCATCGCGTCGATGCGGTCGCCCTCGAAGAACATGTGCTCGGTGCGAGTGAGACCGATGCCGACTGCACCAAAGGCGAGGGCATTCTCGGCTTGCTCCGGGTTGTCTGCATTGCAGCGGACATCGAGGCGGGTGACCTTGGAGCACCACTTCATCAATCGGAAAAAGCTCACGAACTTCTCGGTAGCTTGGGCGACCGTGTCACCGTGCAGTAGGCCGGTGACAATTTCAGAGGGCATTGTCTTGATCGCTCCTGCATAAACGAAGCCGCTAGTGCCATCAATCGAGAGGAAATCCCCTTCATTAAATGTTCGACCAGACGCCTTGACGGTTTTGGAAGCGTAATCAATCTCCACGCTACTAGCACCGCAGATGCAAACCTTGCCCATCTGCCGAGCGACAAGCGCCGCGTGCGAACTGACGCCGCCCTTGGCCGTGAGAATGCCTTCGGCCGCAATCATGCCGCGCAGATCTTCCGGGGACGTTTCGTTACGAACGAGGAGAACTGTCTCGCCCTTTTCGGCGGCGGCGGCCGCCCGATTCGCATTCAGATAGACCTTCCCAGAAGCGGCACCGGGACCAGCAGGTAAACCATGCCCAACTCTGCGCCCAGCCCTTTCGGCTTTTTCCAAATCATCACGGTCGAAGATTGGCGCGAGTAACTGGTCAAACTGGTCGGCGGGATTTCGCAGAATCGCGGTTTTCCAGTCGATGAGCTTTTCCCTGACCATGTCCATGGAGAACTTGAGCGCGGCCATAGCGGTGCGCTTTCCGTTGCGCGTCTGCAGCATGAACAGCTTGCCATCCTGGATTGTGAATTCGATGTCCTGCACGTCCTTGAAATGCTTCTCGAGCGTCGCGCGGATCTCAAGCAATTCCGCGTAGCACTTCGGCATCAGCTTCTTCAACTCGATGACGGGCTGCGGTGTGCGCACCCCAGCCACGACGTCTTCGCCTTGCGCATTGATCAGAAACTCGCCGTAGAACTCGTTCGCGCCGTTGGCCGGGTTGCGGGTGAATGCGACACCTGAACCAGAGTTCTCGCCGGTATTTCCATAGACCATCGCCTGCACGTTCACGGCCGTGCCCCAGTCCTGCGGGATGTTGTATTTCCGGCGATACACAATCGCGCGATCGTTCATCCAGGAGCCGAAGACGGCGCCTGCGGCGCCTTTGAGCTGATCCCATGGATCGTTCGGAAAGGCCCGGCCGGTGCGTTCTTTCACCAGCTTCTTAAAGCGGACCACGAGCTCCTGGTAATCGGAGGCGTCGAGCTTCGAATCGTCGATATTGTGCCGGCCGTACTTCTCGTCTTTGTAGTGTTCGATAACGGATTCAAAGGGATCATGATCTTCGCCTTCGCGCTTTTGTACGCCCATGACCACGTCGCCATACATCTGAATGAAACGACGGTAGCAATCCCACGCGAAACGCTCGTTCTTCGTCGCACGGACGAGCGCCTTAATCGTCTCGTCGTTGAGGCCGAGGTTTAGAATCGTGTCCATCATGCCCGGCATCGAATCGCGCGCGCCGGAGCGGACCGCCACGAGCAGAGGCATCTTTTCGGTATCGCCAAACCTGGTGGTCATGATCCGTTCCATGTTCGCCACACCCTTCTCCATCTCCGCCTGGAGCGACGCGGGATAGGTGCGCTTGTTCGCGTAAAAATAAGTGCAGACTTCAGTCGTGATCGTGAATCCCGGAGGAACGGGAAGACCGATGCGGGTCATTTCCGCGAGATTTGCGCCTTTACCGCCGAGGAGCGGCTTCATGTTTCCGGCACCGTCCGCCCTTCCATCCCCGAAATAATAAACAAACTGCGGTGTCTTCGCTTTCCCGGAGGCCGCTTTGGATTTCGCACGTCGCGTTGAAGTGCGGGCGGAAGCTTCCTTTTTGTTGGCCATGGCGAGATTGAAAAGAGGAGCGGCGGAGCCGAACGGACGCAAAGCTAAGTCCCGTCCCCAAGGTGTCAACGAACGCGCGCCTAGAGAGGTGTCGACTCAAGCCCTCGGGGCGTGGCCGCCGGCGTCAAGGACGTCCTCGATCGCCGCGGTGAAATCATTCAACCCCGTGCTCGGAACGATGATCGTGTTCCGCCGGCCGTGAGCTTCCTCGGTTATGCGCAGGAATTTTCCGCGCTCGTTCTCGCGGAATTCAAAATGAAAACGCTTCCGTTCGATTTGAACTTCCTTCGCTTCGAGAATGCTGTCCATTTGAAGACCTCGCCTGAGTTTACAGACGTCATTGGAAGAATTGGAAGCAAATTCTGCGCGGTTCCGCACCGCAAGCTCTTTGGCGGGAGCGGCTTCTAACGACGCTGCGGATGCGCGGGCCGATTGTTACTCCGAGCGCGTACTTGTTTTGGCGCCGCGCCATTCGCGATCGCAAAATCCACCTGGCGCTTAAAGATATCGACGCGCGCCACGAAAACGCGCAATTGATCGCCTACAGAAAACCGGCGTCGGGATTGCCGGCCAATGAATCGTCGTTGCGTCGGGTGGAAAACATAAAAGTCGTCCGTCAGCGAGGAAACGTGCACGAGGCCGGTCAGGAGCACGTCCGGCAACTCGAGTAGGAGTCCGTAATTCCGGACATCGATGACCGTCGCGCGAAAGACTTGTGGATCGCGGGCGTCGAGTTGGCGCTGAAAGAACTCGAGCTTCTTCATCTTCACTGAATCGATCTCGGCCTCAGCTGCCACGCGTTCCGTAATCGAGATATGTTCCGCGGCGGAAACCATCTGTCCCATGTCCGCCCGGGAACGTCGGGCCTGGTCGCGCTCCGCCAGGGCGCGATGGACGATCAAATCGGCGTAGCGCCGAATCGGGCTCGTGAAGTGAGTGTAATTGTTTTTCGCGAGACCGAAGTGGCCCAGCGGTTGCGCCGCATATCGGGCGCGCTTCAAACTTTTCAGAAGTCCGATCTTGAGCGCTTGTTCTTCAGGCTTGCCGGCAAGTGAAGCGAGCAATCGCTGCAGTTCTGCGCGGTTCGTCAGATCGCCGGCCTTGTAATTGTAGCTGAGGACCAGCTCGCGATATTCCGCCAATTTGTCCGGCTCAGGATTTTCGTGGACGCGATAAATCGTGGGGATGGACCGGTTCTTGAGCTCGCGCGCCACTGCTTCGTTCGCCGCGAGCATGAACTCTTCGACCAGTTGATGCGATTCATCGTTTTCGATGCGTTCGAGGAGGATCGGCTGGCCTTCCTTGTCCAATCGCACTTTCACTTCTGGAAAGTCGAGGTCGAGGGACCCTTGTTCGAAGCGCTTTCGGCGCAAGAGGGATGCAAGTTCCCACGCCACATGCAGCCGCTCGCTCAACTGGTCGTTAGGTGCGGCGCGAAGAATGGCGTGGGCCTCGCGGTACGTCAGGCGGCGCGCGCTGCGGATGACCGTTCTGGCAAAGCGGCTGCTCTTGCTGCGGCCATCTTTTGTGAATTGAATGAAGACCGAATGCGTGAGGCGGTTCACTGCTGGATTCAGACTGCAAACGCCGTTGCTCAACCGCTCCGGCAACATTGGTATGACGCGATCGGGGAGATAAACGCTGTTGCCGCGTTTGTAGGCTTCACGGTCCAGCGCCGCTCCCGGCTTCACGTATGCGGCAACGTCGGCGATATGCACACCGAGGCTCCAGCCGCCGCCCGGGATCCGTTCGACATTGATCGCGTCATCAAAGTCGCGCGCATCGTCGGGGTCGATCGTGACGATGAATTGGCCGCGCAGATCCTCGCGTCCTTCGAACATCTCCTCGCCGACAGTCTCCGGAATTTTCTGTGCTTCGTTAAGGATATCGCTCGGGAATGCGGTCGGAAGATGGTACTTCCGGATGATCGACAGCATGTCCACCCCGGGTGCGGAGCTGGGCCCGAGGACTTCGATGATTTGCCCCTCCGGATTGACGTGGCGCGATTCCCACGGTTCGAGACGGACGACGACTTTATCGCCGCGGTCCGGTGTCTTCGGGAGCGGCGGTTGCGGCGGAACCTGAACGTAAACGTTATGAACGATGCGCGGATCATCCGGAACAACGTAGAAGAAGTTTTTCGACTGCTGCAAAGTTCCAACGAGCGAATCATGCGCGCGTTCGAGAATGCGAATCACCCGGCCCTCAGTGCGATCTCGACCGCTTTTCGCGCGCGAGTAACGTTCATCGCGGGTGATCCGCGCCACCACTTTGTCGCCGTGCATCGCCGTGCCGGTATTTTCGGCCGCGATGAAAAGATCCTGCTCTCCCGGTTTCTCCCGCGAAAGAAATGCGTAGCCCGCCTGATGAACATGCAACGTGCCCGTAACGAGATCCGCTTCCGAGGGCAGGACGTAGCGGTTTTTCCGGATGCGGGCGATTTCCCCGGATTGCTCGAGCTGCCGCAGCACCTCGTTTAATCCCATGCGAATGCCACTTTTCCGGCCGAGAGCTTTTCCCAGCTCAAGCTTATCGAGCGGCCGATATTTCGGCGCGCTCAGCAATCGGAGGATTTGTTGGCGAAGCTGATCGTTTTCTGATTTCACGATGTCCGCGCCGGCGCGCGTCGGCGGCTAATCATAATGGGAGCACTCTCCTTTTTTGCACGCTCCACGCAATCGAATAAACGGGGCGTTATGATAGTCTCATTCTCAATGGGAGGGACGCTTTGGAAAATAACCGGTCGCTCGATCGATCTTTCGCAGCACTCTCTGATCATGGGAGTGCTCAACGTGACCCCGGATTCTTTTTCTGACGGCGGCGAATTTTTCACGGCGGAAAAAGCCGTCGAACATGGCGCCCGTATGGCCGCCGAGGGCGCGCAAATCATTGATGTAGGAGGAGAGTCGACTCGTCCCGGCGCGGAACCCGTTTCGGCGGAAGACGAGCTGGCGCGAGTGTTGCCCGTGATTGTGAAATTGCGCGAGAAGGTCTCAGCGTTTATTTCGATCGACACGACCAAAGCTGCCGTCGCGCTACGGGCGCTGGAAGCCGGAGCATCGATCATCAATGACGTGACCGGTGGGCGCGCCGATCCGGAGATGATGATGCTCGCGGCTGAAAAAAAAGCCGCTTTTATCATCATGCACATGCAGGGTACTCCGCAAACCATGCAAACCAATCCGCACTACGATGACGTCGTCACCGAGGTGGCTGATTTTTTTCGACAACAATATGCGCGCGCCCTAGAGTGCGGCATTGATTCCATGGCCATCGCGTTTGATCCGGGAATTGGATTCGGTAAAACCGTTGCGCACAATATCGAGTTGCTCTCCAACCTGCCGCGGCTTCGAGTTCACGATCGTCCAATCGTGGTCGGTGTTTCACGCAAATCATCCCTCGGCGAGATGATTGGATCAGCCGAGATGAGCGATCGCCTCGCGCCCACAATCGCTTTCACTGCGATGTTGCGCGAGCGTGGTGCGAACGTCCTGCGGGTGCATGACGTTAAAGAAAACGCGTCTGCTTTGCGCGTCACGGAAAGGCTTCTCGAAACCGCTAAATGACTCAGCAAATTCTTCAGCTCTGGATTGGAAAATGGAGAAGTCTCATCGAGATTATCCTGCTGAGTGTGGGGATTTACTATGGCTATCTCTACTTTCGCGGGACGCGCGGCGCCAAAGTCCTCACAGGTTTGGCAATCGTTTTTTTAACTCTGACGCTGATTTCACAGCTACTGAATCTCGTTGTCATTGGCTGGATCATCCGCAGCTTTTCCGTCTTCCTGGCCGTGGCCCTCGTCGTGATTTTTCAACCGGAGCTGCGTCGCGGCCTAGCCGAGCTGGGCGGACACCCGATTTTTTCCCTCACGAGCGAAAAGCGTGAGACGGTGCACGATCTCGCTGAGGCTGTAACCCAGCTGGCGAACAAGCAATTTGGGGCGCTCATTGCGATTGAGCGCGATACCTCAATTCGCGTTTACGAAGAGACCGGCGTGATCATCGATTCAATTTTTTCGGTCGAGCTTCTTCTGACGCTCTTTCATCCGAAAGCCGCCCTGCATGATGGAGGAGTGGTCGTGCGCAACGGACGCATTGCCGCCGCCGCTTGCATCTTTCCGGTCAGCCAGCGGGAAACACTCGATCGCAGCCTCGGTCTGCGGCATCGCGCCGGCTTGGGAATCACTGAGGAATCAGATGCGATCGCAGTGGTTGTTTCGGAAGAGACCGGCGGGATTTCGATCTGCCACCGGCGCCGGATCGAGCGCAATTTTACTCCGGAAACATTCCGAAAGCGCATTGGCGAGATTCTCCTGCAAGGCACTTATGAAGAAACTGATCCTGAACAACTGGCGCGCGAAGTTGACCTCCCTCCTACTCGCGACAACCCTTTGGTACCTCATCAAAAAGAACGTAGCAACGACACCCTTGCCGTCTGATCAGCTAGGGAGCGAAACTCCCGTGACAGAGAAGCGCTAACTCGCGCTAGCGCAAGAAACGCGCGAGATTTTCTTCTTCCCAGCGCCGCGCCCGCCGGTAATTCGGGAACTCGCGTTCGCGCCGGTAGAATTTTTCGGTGTGAACCCGGCGCCGTCCATCAGATCCCACTTCATCCGGCACCACCGAGTGCAACATTTCGTGATAAAGCACGTACTGGAGAAACCAAAGCGGAACAAAGGGCTGATCCAAAAGGGGATTGATCCGAATGACGCGGTCTTCTTCCTGAATTGTCCCGAAGATGAAATACTCCTTCGGACGTCGCTTTTGTCGCCGGCCCCACATCACTTTGTATCCGCGTAAACGAACTCTGAAATATCGCTCGTTCAGTCGATCGAAAATTGCCCGAAGATCGAAGTATTTTCCTTCATGCTGCAGATTGAGTTGCCGCTGCATCGGCAATTTCGGGTGGGCTATTTTCCGTTTCGTTTTCTTTGCCATAATGCGTTCTCTAGATTGAAATAGCGCCCAATGTCAGAGCATTTTACTGGGCTTCGTCTGGGTTCACAAGCTAAGGCGCAGAAAAACTAATACATTCCTGCAAAGAATTTATAATCAGTATGTTATACTATCGGCCTCGCAATCATGAGAAATACCTCCGATGTGAGAATCGATTGGGTGTTTTGGTTAGGAAGAAGACTACAAAGCGTTGGAGGTCAGCGTAATGGCTTTGGTCTTGTCGCAGACTAGCTGCTTTGTGATTCTTCTCTCCCGCGGGGCCCGGTTGGCATCGACCACGTCGCTATTCAGCGCACAAGCCGTGAGTCGAAGGTGGAATGCAAGGATGATCCCGTTTTACGGGAATCCAGAGTGCGCTTATACTCCGCCGCGCTCTCAACATGACACCGTTCTTAAGAAAATTGCTAGGCCTTAACTGGCTCCTGCTCGCCAACATGCTGGCCCTCGCGATCTTCGGTGTTGTCGCGATATACAGCGCCACTTATATGCGCGAAGACTCGGTTTCCGCCGAGTTCTGGCGCAAGCAAGCCAACTGGGTGGCGGTCGGCTTTTGTGCCTTCATGGTCACAAGCCTGATTGATTATCGATGGGTTCGCTGGGGCGCTCTCCCGATGTATCTCGCGGGCATCGGCTTTTTGATTCTGACCAAATTCATGGGTACGAAAGTGTACGGATCGCGCAGCTGGCTTCATCTGGGACCGATTAATTTTCAGCCCGCGCAACTGGCAGTCGTCGCCGGGATCATGGTGCTCGCTTTGTTTCTTAGTCAATTCCGGGAGATGCATCCCATGCTTCGGCTGCTGCTTTGCGGCGTAATTGTCGGGGCGCCGTGTCTTCTCATTCTGATGCAACCGGACTTGGGGGAATGCATTATTTGGGGACCGGTCTTGCTGGCATTGCTATTCGTAGGTGGAATACCGCTTCGCTATTTGATTTGCATATTGCTCATTGTCGCGACTGCGATTCCCCTGGCCGCGAACCTTGGCCTGAAGGCCTATCAACAGGAGCGGCTCACCGCATTTGTTCATCCGGAGATTGATCCGAGAGGCGCGTCGTGGGCGATCAATCAATCGCTCATTGCCATCGGCTCCGGCGGTTGGTCGGGCAAGGGATTCAAGGCGCCGAACACTCAAATCGAACTCGGTTTCCTCCCCGCCACCGCGGTGCACAACGATTACATCTTCTCGGCGATCGGAGAGCAGTGGGGTTTTGTTGGTGGCATGTTTCTGGTCGGCGCATTCGGGTTGCTCCTTTTGACGTGCCTCTTCGTAGCGTTTTTTGCAGGAGATCAATTTGGTCTCCTGCTTGTGATTGGAGTTACTGCGCTCATTTTCACGCACGTTTTTCAGAACATTGGAATGACCATTTCCATGCTGCCCATCACGGGTGTTCCGTTGCCCCTGATCAGTTACAGCGGCTCCTTCGTGCTCATGATTATGTTCGGCCTGGGAATCGTCAATAGTGTCTGGGTGCACCGAAACGCACTGGAGCGCTGAGCCAAGGCTGCGCCAAAGCACCGCAGTTTACTTTCGCATTCTGCGTCCCTAAAATCCGCGGCGCCCGCATGGAAACTGACTACAAGGTCAAGCTCGAGATTTTCGAAGGTCCGCTCGATCTGCTGCTTTACCTGATCAAGCAAGACGAGATCGACATTTACGAAATCTCGCTCGAACGGATCACCAGCCAGTACCTCGAATATCTCCAGGCTTTCAAGGAGTTAAACATCGACATCGCGGGCGAATTCATCGTCATGGCTGCGAATCTGATTTACCTAAAAAGTCGCAGCCTCTTGCCGGTTGATCAGCAACCCCCCGACGAAGATGCGGCTGAGGATGATCCACGCTGGGACTTGATTCGGCAGCTGATTGAATACAAAAAATTCAAGGAAGCGGCCGCGCAATTACAGACGCTCGCCTTGGAACAGGAGCGGATCTTTGCGCGCGCCGGAACCGGCTCGGCGGCAAGCCTTCTCGCGCCTCTTCCGCTTGGGGAAGTCGGCATTTTCCAATTGATCAACGCTTTCCAAACCGTCATCAAACGAGTAGAAGCCCGGGAAAATTTGCGCGAAATTTTCGGGGAGCATTTCACCGTCTCAGAAAAGATCGATTCAATCTTGCAGCGCGTCTCGGGTGGCGTGGCGTTGAAATTTTCAGAGCTGTTCGCCGAGATTGCGTCACGGGTTGAGATTGTTGTGACGTTTCTCGCGCTGCTTGAATTGATTCGTCTCAAACAGGTTCGGGTCAGGCAGATGAACCCGTTCGATGAAATCGAGATCGCGTCCGCGTCGAACTAGCGAACGCACGAAGCCCATGCCGCGAATTTTGATCGCCGGTTGCGGCTACCTCGGGCAAGCGACCGCCGATCTTCTTCATGAGCGGGGATGGAAGGTCGAGGGATGGACGGCTTCCGCGCCATCGGCCCGGCAACTTGCCGCCAAGCCGTACGCCGTCCGTGCGGTCGACGTCACCAATCGCGCCGCGGTATCATCCGTTCACGAGGAATTCGATGTTGTCATTCAATGTGCGAGCTCCGGCGGCGGCGACGCGGAAGAATATCGTCGGATTTATTTGGCGGGGGCGCGGAACCTCCTTCACGCCTTCCCGCGTACCAGCCTGCTTTTCACCAGTAGCACGAGCGTTTATGCCCAAAAGCGCGGAGACATCGTGGATGAGACGAGTCCGGCCAATCCTGCTCACGAGAAGGGACAGATCTTGCGCGAAGCCGAAGAGCTTGTTCTTTCGCACAACGGAATGGTGGCGCGGCTGGGAGGAATTTATGGACCGGGTCGTTCTTTCCTTCTGCGCAAGTTTCTCGCAGGTGAAGGAGTGCCGGATGACGCAGGCGATCATTTTGTCAACCAGGTGCATCGTGACGACATCGTGTCAGCATTGTTGCTTCTGGTGGAGCGGCGAGCCGATCTCGGACGCCAGATCTATAATGTGGTGGATAATCAACCGATCCTGGCGCGCGACACTTACCAGTGGTTGAGCGCGAAATTGCAGCGGTCTTTACTGACGGGAAAAGTCGCCGCCGGGAGGAAGCGCGGAGACAGTAATAAGCGAGTATCTAACAGGAAGCTCCGCGCTCTCGGATGGGAGCCCCGCTACCCGAATTTTGTCGTCGCCATGACGGAAAGCATCCTCCCGAGTTTCGGATTCGAAGGGTAAATCAGCCAATCGTAGCCGGTATGGAAGCTGCTTAGAAAAAATTCGTATGCGTCACATCAAACTCAGCGGTCGCGAGGCGACGGTCGTGCGCGCGATTGGCTTTACCGAAGCGATGATGGGCGCAGAGATTCACGATCGCGCCCACATGGAGGTCGAAGACGTGACCGACACGCTCAACAGCTTAATGTCGGCCGGGTACGTGGAGAGCGTGCCGTATTATGAAGAGGTGCAGATCGCTGAAATGCCCGTGACCGCCTTCGAATTGAATCCGGGTTACGTCCAGGAATTAAAGCAGGCGCTTCTTCGTCGATAACGTTTAGCCTTTCGCGCTGGTTGAAAGCGTGGGCTCCGCAGATTCGCGCAAGGTGGTACGTTCGCCGAAAAGCTGACGGATGACCTCTTCCACGGGCAATTCCTGGACGTTGATATCGATCACGGCACACCCCTCGAGTACCTGACGGCAGGTTTCAGTCACCTTGGCGCGCGGCACCTTCAGCTGCACGGAAACCGGAGTCTGCGCGATGATTTCGCCTAATGACGAAAAATCCCGGTCGCCCGCGTCCTGAAACGTCAGGCTGATAATTTTGTATCCGGAGAATCGATCGATGATGGAATTGAGCGGTCCATCAAAAAAGATTTTGCCGTGATCGATAATGATGACGCGATCGCAAAGCTCTTCAATGTCCTGCATGTAATGACTTGTCAGCATCGTTACAATCCGGTGCTCGGAGTTGTAGAGCCGCAGAAATTCGCGCACGCGCTTCTGACTCACGACATCGAGGCCGATGGTCGGTTCATCGAGGAAAAGAACGCGAGGCTCGTGGATGAGCGCCGAGATCAATTCCATCTTCATGCGCTCGCCTAACGAAAGCTCGCGCACCATCACGTTCATCTTGTCCTCGACGTCCAGGAGCTCGCTCAGGCCGCCGACTACTTTTTTGAACCGGTCGCGCTCGATTCCGTAGATGGCGCGATTGAGTTCCAGCGATTCCTGCGCGGGAAGGTCCCACCAAAGCGCGTTTTTCTGTCCCATGAGCAGGCTGAACTGACGCTTCATCTCGTTGCGCCGTTCCCAAGGAACAAAACCGAGCACACGCGCGTCGCCCGAGGTGGGATTGAGCAGGCCGGACAGCATTTTAAGGACGGTTGTTTTGCCGGCCCCGTTCGGCCCGAGGAACCCGACGAGCTCGCCTTCCTCAATGGTAAAGGAGACATCGTCCGCAGCGCGGGTTTCCTCATGTTTTCGCCTAACGAGTCCCTTGATCGATCCCCGGAGGCCGCTCTCCTTTCGGTACGTTCGGTAAATCTTGGTCAGCCCACGTGATTCGATGACACTCATGTGCTTTGCCATGAGCGGCCGCTCGTCGATTTCTCGACGTTCACGCGGCGCTCGATTGCGCTTTCGCGTCTTTCCGCGTCAAAAGCGGGAGGACCTTTTCCACGAGCGCGTCTGCCGTAATGCCGTGCTTCTTCCGAAGGATCGGTATCGTGCCGTGTTCGACAAACTGATCGGGCCAGCCAATCCGCACCACCGGTGTATTGATCATCTGGCTGTGCAAATGCTCCATGACGGCGCAACCGAAGCCATTGTGCAAAACGTGATCCTCGATCGTGCAGATGACGTCGACGCCGCGCGCAAAAAACTCCAACGTTCCCGTGTCGAGCGGCTTGATCCAACGCGGATTGATGAGTGCGACTGAGATGCCTTTTTCTTCCAGTTTGCGCGCCGCTTCTTCCGCCACTTCGAACATGTTTCCCAATCCGAAAATGGCCACTTCGCGACCGTGTTGCACGACCTCGGCTTTGCCGATTTCGAGCAGTTTGGGAGACTCCTTCGGGACGGCACCTGTGCCAGGGCCGCGCGGGTAACGGATGGCGATCGGCCCAGAATTGTAATTGGCTATCGTCCAGAGCATGTCGATGAATTCATCTTCATTCTTCGGCTGCATATGAACGAAGTTGGGGATGTGCCGCAGATAGCCAATATCGAAAAGTCCGTGATGCGTCGGACCATCGTCTCCACTCAATCCGGCGCGATCCATGCATAGCGCGACGTTCAAGTTCTGAAGCGCAATGTCGTGAATGATCATGTCGTAAGCGCGTTGCATGAAGGTCGAGTAAATCGTCAGAAACGGCTTCAAGCCTTGCGTGGCCAGACCGCAGGCGAAGAGCGCCGCATGTTCCTCCGCGATTCCGACGTCGAAGTAACGCGTCGGATGTTGGGCCTGGAAAAATCCGAGGCCTGTTCCGCTGGGCATGGCGGCGGTGATCGCGACAATTTTTTGATTTGAATCAGCAAATTTCGCCAGCGTCTTGCCCATGAGCTCCGAATAGGTTGGGGTGGCGGCGGCCGCGGTTTCACCAGTGTCGGGGGCGAATTTTCCGAGACCATGGAATTTGTCGGGTTTGGCGATCGCCGGCTGGTAGCCTTTTCCCTTCTTGGTCAGAATGTGCAGTAGGACCGGCTCGTCTTGGCTCTTGAGGAACTCGAATGTTTTCGTCAGCAGCGGAATGTCATGGCCATCGATCGGCCCGTAGTAGCGCAAGCCTAACTCCTCGAAGATCACGCTGGGCAGGAGCAAGTTTTTCACACCCTCCTCGACTTTGTGCGCGAACTCGACCGCGCTCCGGCCTGCGACGGCTTCGATGAAACGCCGCGCCTTGTCATGCAGACCAGCGTAGATCGGGTTGGCGACGATATTGTTCAGGTAACTCGCGATCGCGCCGACATTCTTGGCAATGGACCATTCGTTGTCGTTCAACACGACGATGAAGCGCCGCGTTTGTGACTTCGCGTTGTTGAGCGCTTCATAACTTATCCCGCAAGTGAAGGCGGCATCTCCGGCCACAACGACGACGTTCTCATTTCCGCCGCGAAGATCACGGCCGACCGCCATCCCCAAGCCCGCGGACAAGGCCGTGCCAGCGTGTCCGGCGCCGTAGCAATCATGTTCGCTCTCGGTCCGGAGCAAAAAGCCGTTCAACCCCTGGTATTGCCGCATCGTGCCGATGCGGTCGAGACGGCCCGTAAACATCTTGTGGACGTAACCCTGATGGCTGACGTCGAAGACAAATCTGTCCTTGGGGGTTTCGAAGACGCGGTGCAGGGCGATCGTCAGCTCCACGACGCCGAGGTTCGGACCGAGGTGGCCGCCGGTTTGCGACAAGACCTTTATTAGCTCATCGCGCACTTCCTGCGCGAGCTGTGGCAGATCCTGCTCACGCAGAGCTTTTACGTCCGCCGGAGAATGGATGCCATCGAGAAGCCGTTTGGCGCTCGCTGGCTTAGAAGAGTCTGACTTCGTCATTTGCGGTTTCTCCTTTTTCGTCCGATTTCGCGGCGCGCTGTTTTTCAACCGTCGGTTCGAAATCCTTTACAATCGGCTTGCCTGCATCGTTGCGGGTGATGATTTCAATTCTTTGCTCTGCGCTGGCCAGGCGTTCCTGACAAACCTTCACCAGCTTCATTCCTTCTTCGTAGCGCACAATGAGCTCTTCCAGCATCATTTTGCCAGACTCCATTTGTTCTACGATTTCCTCGAGTCGGTCCATCGAGCTTTCGAAATTTTGCCCAGGTTCAGGTTTTTTTGCGGTCGGCATAGGAAAGCTGGGAGCAATTAAGCATAGGGACGGTGGATAAAAAGCGCGACTTCTGCCAGAACCGAGTGTTTCATCGCGGTAATTTCCTCGAATTGCTGCTGGAGAAATCCGACGACAACCTCCGTGGATGAATTCTCCGCGACACTGGCGACATGGTTCGGCGTGAGCGGTTCAGACCTGCCAACTGTGCTGCCGAACATCGGACGATTCGCTCAGCCGAATCTCGGAATCTTCGGTTAGGCTCGGACCGAATTTTTGTTGATGGGGCGAGATCTGTCTCGTCCTTGGAATTGGCCCACTCTTGCCCGCTTGACGCTTGCGTGAATCCACCGATAGGCGAATTACAGGATTCGAACCTATGGCGAACACACTGAACTGGATTGCAAGACAAGATGCCCGGCATCGGCTCGTCATATCGCTCCTTGCCGCCGGGCTTGTTTGGTTTGGCCTGCATGGCCGGGTTCAACCCTCGACCCAATCAATCGCCACCTGGGACGTTTTTGCATTGTGCGTTCTTGTCCTGGCCTGGCTGACGATCGTCACCACGCCGCCGCACAAACTTCGCTCGCGGGCGCAGGAGCAAGATGTCAGTCGCACTGTCATTTTCGTTTTCGTTGTCCTGGCGGCCTGTGCCGGCTTGTTCGCGGTCGGTTTTCTTTTTTTCGCCAACAAGAATGTGCAACGTCCCCACATCATTCTGCACCTGTTGATGAGTCTGGTCGCGGTCGTTTCCTCCTGGTTGCTGGTCCACACGGTTTTTGGCCTCCGTTACGCGCACACTTATTACGGCGATCCTGACGGCCCGGCGGGGCCGCAGCAGCAGGCGGGTGGGCTTGATTTTCCCGGTGGCCGGTCTCCTGACTACATGGATTTTGCCTACTTCTCGTTCGTCATTGGCATGACGTTCCAAGTCTCGGACGTGCAGATTACTTCGCGCGAATTGCGACAGCTGGTGCTTTTGCACGGCATGCTCTCGTTTGGATTCAATACCGTGATCCTTGCCCTAGCGATCAACACCGTTTCAACGTTGCTCTGATACGTCCTCCCGCCAGTGCTCCTCTGGCACACGCGATGCTAAGTCATTTCCAGATTGAGCACCGCGCAATGAAGTTTCTAAAAAAGATCTTGCTGGTGGATCGCGAGCCGAAAGTGGCAGCGCTCGTCCGGCACGCACTTGAAAGCACGGGCAAGTATCTCATTAGGGTGGAACTAGACAACCGGCTTGCCTTGCACGCGGCACCTTGGTTCTTGCCTGATCTCATTTTGCTTGATGGGGCAAAGGCCGAGTCGGAGGGCGAGGACGTAAATCGCCAGTTGCAGTCCGACCCAGCGCTGAAGAACACGCCGTTTCTATTTCTGAGCGGGAACGCGGCTCCGGAAAAGAAAGTGATGACCGGTGGATTTCTTAACGGATACAGCTTCCTCGCGACCGCGGTCTCCCTCGACGATCTCATTCGCTGCGTGGATGAAATTTTGAATCCTGCCCCGGCTGCACCCGCCGCTCGAGTGCGGGCCAGGGCCACTCGTTAGGCCCGGGCGCTGATCTACGCGATCGCCTTGCGGTAGGCGGCGGCGTCTTTCAACCGTTTGACGTCGTCGGTGGAATCCATCTTCAGAACGAAGATCCAGCCTTCACCAAATGGATCCGTATTGATCAAGGCGGGATTGCCTTCCAGTGCTTTGTTCACTTCGACGACGGTCCCCTTAACCGGCGCGTAAATATCGCTGGCCGCTTTGACGGATTCAACGACCGCAATCTGTCCGCGCGCCTCCGTCTGCGCGCCGATTTTCGGCAGCTCGACATAGACGACGTCGGTTAGCTCGGCTTGCGCGTGATCAGTGATGCCGACGCGCGCATTCTCGCCTTCCTGGCGGACCCATTCGTGCGACTCAGTGTAAAAAAGATCGTCGGGAACATTCATGATTTTTTGTAGAGTGGTTTCTTCTCGATGGTGCCGGGAAATTTTTGGCCGCGAATTTCGATCTCAATCTCTGTGCCGGCGCGCGCGTGCGGCGCAGCAACGTAGGCCATCCCAATCCCCTGGTTCAAGCTCGGCGATAGGGTGCCGCTGGTGGCTTCGCCGATCTGTTCGCCGTCGCGCCAAACCGAATAATGCGGACGTGGCGGCGGTCCTTTGCTCTTCATGCGAAAGGGGACGAGCCGGTTTGCTGTTCCAGTTTCCTTTGCTTTTACGAGCTCTTCGCGGCCGATGAATTTCGGCTTTTTCAGATCGACGAAAAAACCCAGGCCGGCTTCGATCGGGTTGTGCTCTGGGGAAAGATCCGAGCCGTTCAGCGGATAGCACATCTCGAGACGCAGCGTGTCACGCGCGCCCAGACCGCAGGGGCGAATGCCAAGCGCTTTTCCCTTGTCGAGCACTTCGTTCCACACCATCGCGGCGTCCTTCGTGGGGAAGAAAACTTCCACGCCGTCTTCGCCGGTATACCCGGTGCGCGCGATCAAAAGTTCCTTTCCTTTGGCTGCCAGATCGACAATCGCGTTGCGCGGCGGGAGATCGACATCGTCGCCAAGAATGGATTGGAAAAGATCGACAACGCGTGGGCCCTGGATTGCCAGCCCACCGTAATCGGCGCTGCGATTGGAAAGAGCGAGGTCGTTCGCACGATGTCGCTCCAGCCAGGCGAAGTCTTCATCCGTGCGCGACGCGTTCACCACCAAAAGGAATTCCTCCGGAGCTGTCCGATAAACGATCAGGTCGTCGATGATTCCGCCGCTCTCGTTCAGTAGAAACGTATACTGACCAGTGCCGACTTCGAGTTTCTGGGTGTTGTTGGTGAGCATCTCGTTGAGCCAGACGCCCGCGGTCGGGCCCGTCGCGACCAGTTGGCCCATGTGCGAGATATCGAAGACGCCAACATTCTTTCGCACCGCCTGGTGCTCATCCATGATGCCCGAGTATTGCACTGGCATGATCCAGTTGCCGAACGGGATCATCTTCGCGCCGAGCCGCACGTGCTCCTCGTAAAGCGGCGTTTTCTTCTGCGCGGCATCACTCACGGGCGTCATCCTAGACGTCGAGTCCGGAGTGTCAATCAAGCCGCGTGGGTGTGAAGACCGGTTCGCTTGAAGAGCCGCTTCGCCCCGCTACCGTGAACGGAACGATGAGCTTTCTGGACAAACTTGAACGGCGTCTTGGCTTCATCGCGATCCCCGGTTTGATCCGCGCCGTCGTGACCTTGAACGCGCTCGTTTTTGTTCTCGTCCTCTTGAACAAGGGGTTTGATTCTTATCTCGCCCTCGATATCGCGCGGATTCGCGCCGGAGAAGTCTGGCGGCTCGTGACCTACATCTTCGTTCCGCAAACCGGCCATTTTCTGTTGGTCGTTGTTGCGCTCTGGTTTCTGTGGTTCATCGGTGACGGTCTCGAGCGCGCCTGGGGTCCGTTCCGTCTTACGCTTTATTTTCTGGTTGGGATGATCGGAACAACGGTCGCCGCTGTTCTCTCTAACAGTCAGTTTTCCAGCCAGATGCTTTTCACCACACTTTTCTTCGCCTTCGCGCATTTTTATCCGGAGGAGATCATTTATGTTTTCTTCATCCTGCCGCTGAAGATCAAATGGATCGCCTGGATTTACGCGGGCTTCCTTTTGCTCGGCTTCGCGACGCAATCGAATTCCTACCGGATGGCCCTCGTTGTAGCGCTGAGCAATTACCTGATCTTCTTTGGGCCTGGAGTGATTCGCTATCTCCGGCAGCGCAAGGAAGTGGCCGTTCGGCGCAACCGTTTCGAGATTCAATCGCGCAGTGAAGAAGAACCGCTCCACCGTTGCGCCACCTGCGGAGCGACGGAATTAACCGATCCCAGTCTCGAATTCCGCGTGGCGCGCGACGGAGAGGAGTATTGCATCGCGCATCTTCCGCGACCGGCGAACGCTGCCGTCTGACTGGAGGAACGTTTCCCCGGCGCGTCATCTTCGGCGCGCGCATCGCTTGACCCAGTTCCGCTCGACCATGACACTGGCGCGATGAGTGACAAAGAAGCAGCGCTGGTGCCCGAACAGGGCTGGCATTGTCTGCATCTCTATTACCGGATCGAGTTCAGCCAATGGCAACTCCTCAGCGCGGAGGAACAGCGCACCGCGAAGGTCGCGCTCTCTTCACTTGTGCAGGAAGTTCGCGCGCTCGAATCCACTCAGTTGCTCACGCTGAGCATCGTGACGCCGAAGGCCGATCTCGGGTTCATGTTGATCACGCCTGATCTGCACGCCGCAAATCGAATCGAGAAACAACTCTCTCTGTCGCTCGGCGCGGATGTTCTCATCCCCGTTTACAGCTATCTCTCCCTCACCGAGGAAAGCGAATACGCCACCACCGACGAGGAATACGCGCGCACGCTGGAGACGGAAGAAAAACTGAAGTCCGATTCTCCCGAATTCGCGCAAGCCATGGCGGCATTCCGCGAACGCATGGCGAAATACCGCCACGAGCGCGTCTATCCAACACTGCCCGACTGGGCGGTCGTCTGCTTTTATAATATGACCAAACGCCGCGGCGAGCAGCGCAATTGGTATACGCTTCCTTATGCCGAGCGCCGGCGTCTCATGGCGGGTCACGCGAAGGTCGGGCGCGAATATGCAGGCAAGATCAAGCAACTCATCACCGGGTCGAGCGGCCTCGATGACGCAGAATGGGGCGTGACGCTTTTCGCCCGCGACACCTTCCAGATCAAGGCGATCGTTTACCAAATGCGCTTCGACGAAGTGAGCGCGGTCTACGGAGACTTCGGCGAATTTTACCTCGGGCTGCAACTGCCGCTCGACGAACTGTTCCGCCGGTTGCAGCTTTGAGCTTCGCTCCACTCGGATGGGTGGCAGAGTGGTCTAATGCGCACGCCTGGAAAGCGTGTTTGCCGAAAGGCAACCAGGGTTCGAATCCCTGCCCATCCGCCAGGCGTCCGATGTGCTTGTTCTACGCAGCTTCGCCGCCACGTACCATCGAGCGACGGAGCGCGCGATCCACCTACTGCCCGTCAATGGCCCGCCGCGGCAACACCTGGAGATTCTGACGCAGCTTTACCACGCTGGCATTCGGTAATACTCCCCGAAAATTCGCGCCCGGATATATCAGACAATCGCGGCCTAGCACGGAGCCCGGATTGATCACAGCATTACAACCTATTTCCGTCCGGTCTCCAACGATCGCGCCAAATTTCGTCAGTCCCGTTGCGATATCGCCATCGGTCGCGCTCACGTGAATTTCCTGGTGATCCAGTTTTACATTCGAGAGGATCACGCCCGCGCCGAGATGCGCGCGGTAACCGAGAATGGAGTCGCCGACGTAATTGAAATGCGGCACCTGTGCTTCATCAAACAGGATGCAGTTCTTGAATTCGCACGAGTTTCCCATTACCACGCCGTCGCCGACGATCACATTTTCCCGCACGTAACAGCCGCTGCGAATGTGACAGTTCTCTCCGATCCAGGCCGGCCCTTTCAAGACCGCGCCTTGTTCGACAATCGTGCCGGCGCCGATAAAAACGGAGTTGCTGATGAACGGCTTTCCGACGAGCTCACCGAGCACGACCGGCTTCAGCCGAAATTGCAGATAACTCGCGATCTGCTTGAGCGCGTCCCAAACATACTTCTGCGATTCAAACAGCTTGGGATGCGCCGTGTGTTCGAGGCTTAGGAATTCCGCCGGCGCAAACATATTTCAAACGCCACTGCGCCGCGTGATCTTCTGCCCGTCTTTCGTATCGCGGGCCTCCCAACCTCGAGCGGCGAGTTCGTCGCGCAATTCATCACTTTTTCTCCAATCCTTTGCAAGTCTGGCCTGCACACGGGCTTCCGCGAGAACCGCAACTTCCGGTGGCAGTGCGCTTTCTTTCCCAGTTATCGCCAGGACGCGATCGATTCGTTCCCACCATTGCAACCACGCACTGGCCTCGCCGGCATCGAGACTGCCCAGGTCGAGCGCGCGATTAGTTTCACGGATCGTCTCAAACAGAAAGCCGAGCGCGGCGGAAATGTTCAGATCGTCGTCGAGTCCTTCTTCGAATTGCTCGCCTTGTTTTGTTGACTGACTCGCGCCGGCTCCATTGGCCTTTTCGCGCAAACGCGCGAGCCAGTCGTCGATTCGACCCAGCGCCTGGCGCGATTCTTCCATCCCTTCCCAGGTGAAGTTTAGCGGCGCACGATAATGCACACGCATCAACGCGTAGCGGACTTCCCGGCCGCTGTAGCCCTTCGCAAGCACATCACGCAGGGTGTAAAAATTGCCGACCGACTTGGACATTTTCTGCCCGTCAACCATCAGATGCGCGCAGTGCATCCAGTAGCGGACAAATTTCTTGCCGGTGCAACCTTCCGTCTGCGCAATCTCTGCTTCGTGATGCGGGAAAATGTTGTCCACACCGCCGCAATGAATGTCGAGTTGCTCGCCTAGGAGTTGCGTCGCCATCGCGCTGCATTCAATGTGCCAGCCGGGCCGGCCGGGTCCCCACGGACTCTCCCAACAGACCGGCCCATCTTCTTCATCCCACGCTTTCCAGAGCGCGAAATCGCCCACGTGTTCCTTGTCGTATTCGTCGCTCTTCACCCGCCCAGTCGAGCGCAGTTCCGATAAATCGAAATGCGCGAGCCGGCCGTACGCAGGAAATTTGTTGATCCGAAAGTAAACTGATTTGTCCTCCGCTTGATACGCGAGATCGCGCGCCATCAACGTCTTGATCATCTCGATCATGGCCGCGATCTGGTCCGCGTCAGTCGCTTCCGGAAAAGAATCAGCGCGTTTGATGCGAAGAGTATCCAGGTCTTCGAAGAATGCCTGCTTGAAAGGCGAAGTGAATTCCGCCAGCGGAATGCCGGCGCTCCTGGAGCCTTGAATCGTTTTGTCGTCGACGTCCGTGATGTTCATCACGCGACGTACCTTGAACTCGCGCAGCTCGAGATGTCGCTGGAGCAGATCTTCGAAAAGGTAAGCGCGGAAATTACCAATGTGTGCGTGGCTGTAGACCGTCGGTCCGCAGGTGTACATCTTCACTTCGCGTCCCGCCGAATCGAGCGGATGAAATTCCTCGAGCGTGCGCGAGTAGGTATTGAAGAGTCGAAGCGGCATTAATTTGTCGTCTCGACCGTCGCCACCGCCATCGCGGCCATGCCTTCGCCACGCCCGATCGCACCGAGCCCTTCGTTCGTCGTGGCTTTGATGCTGACTCGTGAAGTTTCGAGATTCAGCGCCGCGGCGATCTTCTCCTTCATGGCTGGAATATGTGGCGCGATCTTCGGTGCTTCGGCGATCAATGTCGCATCGACGTTTACAGCGCGGGCGTTCTGCCGATCGAGCACCGAGTTCACCTTGTGCAAGATTTCGAGGCTGCTGATTCCGCGAATCGATTCATCCGTATTTGGAAAGTGATGCCCGATATCGCGTTCACCGATCGCGCCGAGTAGAGCATCGGCAATTGCGTGGCAGAGAACGTCCGCATCGGAATGCCCCTCTAATCCGCTATCATGCGGAATCTCGATCCCGCCAAGAATTAGTTTGCGGCCCGGCGCAAGCCGATGTGCGTCGTAGCCGGTGCCACACCTGATCATGCGTTAGAGTTTCAAGTCGATCACACCATTTGACGCAACGATGCTGTATTTCTCCTTCATGTCGGTCCGCGGTTTCATCTCGACGGTGCCGCCGGCATTCTCCACCAGGATCCAGCCCGCCGCTATGTCCCAAAGGCTGATTCCCTGTTCGATGTAGGCATCGAAACGCCCGCAAGCCACATACGCCATATCGAGCGCGGCGCTGCCCATGAGCCGGCACTTGCGCGCACGATGCACCATTTCCTGCAGCAGCGGAAGACCCGCTGCGATTGTGACGCCGGTCTTGGAAAGCCCGACCGAAATCACTGCCTCCGCGAGATCGGCGCGCTCGCTCACCCGAAATGGTTTGCCGTTCAGCGTCGGCTTGCCGCCTTTTTGCGTCGCCCAGATTTCGTCACGCATCGGATCATAAATTACCCCGACGATGATTTCGCCCATAAAACGCAGCGCAATCGAAACGCAAAAATGTGGAATGCCATAAAAATAATTTACGGTGCCGTCGAGCGGATCGACGACCCATTGATGATCGCTTTCTTGATCGCCTACAATTCCTTCCTCGCCATAAAGCGCGTGCTCCGGAAATTTTTTCAAAAGCGATTCGGTGATCAATTCCTGCGTCCGCACATCGATCTCGAGTTTGATGTCGTGCGCCTCGGAAGAATTGACGCGGAGCGGCTGTTGAAAATGGTGCCGGAGCAGCTCGCCAGCGGCGCGCGCGGCTTC
>PNAS01000071.1 GCA_003169695.1 Spartobacteria bacterium | reverse complement strand
ACCGCTGGCGTTTTCACTGGTTCCGCTTTCACCGACTGGACTTTCTCAGATTTCGGATTTGTCGGTGCCTCCTTCACTGCCGGCGACTTCCCTGGTTCGGCTTTCACCGACTGGATTTTCTCAGATTTCGCATTAGCCGGCCCTTCCTTCACCGCTGGCGTTTTCACTGGTTCCGCTTTCACCGATTGGACTTTCTCCGAGTGTGGATTCGCCGGGGACTCCTTCAACACCGGTGCCTTCACTGGCGCTGTCCTTATGGGTTGCGTCGCGACCGGTTGCTTGGCGGCTACAGGTTCTTTTGCCGGCAGTGCCTTCTGGATCTGCGGCTGGTGCTCCTTTTCCGACTGTGTAACCGCAATTGCCTTCAATTCCCGCGGCACAAATACGTCCTGCCCGTGAGATTGCGCGACGAGAAACAGCCAGCAAAGAAGCGCGGTCGGAATCGTTCGCAACATGAAGCGCCCTTTTTAGGCTTCCCGGCGCTTTCTGGCAAGCGCTCTGTTCTGATTTTTGCCGTAACTTATTGTGGCTGTGCGGCGATGACTCGCACGACTGGTAACGAAAAGCGCAAACGCAGCTCGTTCTCCAGAAAAATCTCTACGTGGTGCAAGCCGAATTGCTGGAATTGAATGCCGCCGCAGTAGTGGACATTCGTGGCATGCCCTTCCATTTCCTTCAGTTCAACGCAATCACTTGTTGCTCGTCCGCGCCCGCAATCCGCGATTTTTGCCGGAACCTCCCGGAACCGCTGCACCAGCGGGACCAAATACAGAGCCGAAGGTAATTGACCGGGAGCGACTGGGCCGGAATCACGTTAACCACGCCGATGAGCGTCTGCATTCCATCGAATTCGCAGCGAACGTCCTCGCAAAGTACGCAGCTCTGCAAGTCCGGCAGATGGCGTCGTCCTTCACTTCTTTCGCTAAATCAGACCTCGGGCTATGAGCACCAGCAACGTGATGCCCAGCACGATCCGGTAAATGGCAAAGGGCGCGAAACCACGGGCGCGCACCCAGCGCATGAACCACGCTACGACGCCTAATGCGACGACAAACGAAACGGCGAACCCGATCCCGAGTACGACCCATCCGTGGGCGTTCATCGCGAGCGGAGCGATGGCAGCATCAGATGTATCGTGTTGATGCGGCGCGATTGTCTTGAGTAGATCGTAACCAGTCGCGACAGCCATCGTCGGCATCGAGAGAAAAAACGAAAACTCGAGCGCAGCCGAGCGCGACAATCCACCAGTTTGTCCCGCCGCGATCGTGCACATGGAGCGCGAAGTGCCCGGAAACACCGCGGAGAGAATCTGCACCGCTCCGATCCACGCCGCTTGCGGCAAACTCATCTCTTCCATGTGTGCCGTTCGCGGCCTCGTGCAAATCGCGTCCACGATCCACATGATCACGCCACCGATGAGAATGGCCCACGCCATCACCGTCAGGCTCTCCAAATTCCGGCCGATCTGCTTTGTCAGCAGCCACGCTGGAATGGCGGTGATGACAAACGCGATGAGCGTCAAGCTCAATGGATGCGTAAAAACAGTGCGGTCCCCACGTTCTCCAGCCGGAAACGAAGAAATAAATTTCGCGATGGTTTCTCGAAAATAGACCGGCAGCGCCAGGATGGCGCCGAGCTGAATCACGATAGTGTACATTTTCCAAAAGCTGTCGTGGAGATCGAGCCGGAGCAGCACTTCGGCGATCCGCAGATGGGCCGTCGAGCTGATCGGCAGGAACTCAGTCAGGCCTTCGACGATGCCAAGCAGGACGGAGATGAGATAATCATTCATGATTTTATGGAGGCGTCTGCCAGCTCTGCTTCAACCATCTCGCGGACGAGCTCGACGAAAGAGCCGGTGGGCTGCCAACCCAAGGTCGCTTTAATCTTTTCAGCCGAACCAACCAGATGTGCTGGATCGTTAAGCCGATCGAACGCGCGGTTGTGCCTCACGTATTTTTCCCACGGCAACTTAACGACCGCGAAGGCGGCTTCGACAAACTCGCGCACCGAGTGCGTCTCGCCGGTCGCGACAACATAATCGTCCGGTTTTTCGTGCTGCAACATCAGCCACATCGCGACAACGTAATCCTGCGCGCGGCCCCAGTCGCGCCGACTTTCCAGGCTGCCGAGAACCAGTTCGTCCTCGAGACCACGGGCGATCCGCGCCACGGCGCGCGCGATTTTGCGAGTGACAAAGTTTTCGCCCCGCCGCGGCGATTCATGGTTATAAAGAATACCGTTGCAAACAAAGAGACCGTACGAATCGCGGTAGACGCGAGCAAGCTGCGTGGCGAAAGCTTTGGCGCAACCGTAAGGGCTCGACGGCAGGAGTGGAGTTGTTTCTGTCTGCGGCGATTCCGTTGCATTCCCAAAAATCTCGGAGCTGGAGGCGTGATAAATTTTCACCGGCTCTGCCTGATCGCGCGCGATCTCAAGCAGCCGCAGCGTCGCCATTCCGATTTCATCGCAAGTGGATTCCGGAATTTCGAAGCTCAAACCCACGTGGCTCTGCCCGGCGAGATGATAGATTTCCGCGGGCTGCACTTTCGAAAAGATGCGCCGCAAGGTGGTTCCATCGGAAAGATCTCCGTAATGCAAGAAAAGACGTTTGTCGTAAACGTTTTCGTCGCGCCGCAAATGTTCGACGCGCGAGCGCAGGAGATTGCTGGTTCGCCGAACAACACCATGGACGGCGTACCCTTTTCCGAGAAGCAATTCCGCAAGGTACGAACCATCCTGGCCGGTGATGCCGGTTATCAGCGCAGTCTTTGGGTTTCGATTCATCAACTCGCCTTTCGTCTAACACCAATCAGCGAAGGCTATCGCTGACACAAGGACGAACCCAGTATTGGCACCGTACTCGCTCGCGGAAATTCGTTTCCCAATCGCTCAAGCCGCAGCTCCCCTTTGTGCGCGGCTCTTTCGCAGCTAAACTGCGCGACGGCCACCATGAAACGATTACTCTGGCCTTCAGCCTTTGCGCTTTCCGGACTACTGCTCATCAGCGCGGCAATCCCATCGCCCGCTGGGCAGTCTGCTCCGTTGCCGCTTTTCAAAGGCGTAACCGTCTCGTGCCAGACGTGGGGCATTGAATGGCAGATGCCAGAGATGGAGACGGCGCTCGATGAATTGAAGTCGTTAGGCGTGAACAGCATCGCGATCCATCCTTATGCGCAAATCCGCGAAGACGGACATGTCATAAGCGGGCGCCGGTCGGGCGCCAGCACCACTCACATCACGACGCCACTGCGATGGGCACACGAGCGCGGAATGTCGACCATGCTTATTCCGCACATCGCCTACTGGGGCACAAAATTTTTATGGCGCGGCGAGATCAATTTTGCCACGCCGGAAGAATGGAACACCTTTTTCGATGAATACGAGACGTGGATCGTGCAAATGGCAGCGCTCGCCGAAGCCGAGCATGCCGAGGTGTTTTGCGTGGGACTCGAATACTCCTACGCGCAGAAGTATGATGAGCACTGGCGGAAGATCATCGCCGCGGTGCGAGCGGTCTACCACGGCAAAGTGACATACGGCGCGAACTGGAATGAATATGCAGAGGTGAAATTTTGGGACGCGCTCGATTACATCGGCGTGCTCGCTTATTTCCCACTGACGAAAACAGCCGACCCGAGCGCGCCTGAAATCGCGGCGGCGTGGGAAAAGCGATGCGCGGAGCTCGAGAGATTCTCAAAACAAAACGGCAAACAATTTCTCTTTACTGAGATCGGCTACAACGAAAGCTCGCGCGCCGCGACCGAGCCGTGGGCATTCAAGACCGGTGGCGAGCACGCGACGGAAATCCAGGCGCGTTGCATTGACATCGCCCTGGGCCTTCCGGCCAAACACCCTTTTCTCGCGGGAATGTATTGGTGGAAGTGGCTTCCGGAGATACCGCACCACGAACAGGAAAACTACCGATTGCAAACCGCACCGATCAAAGCCTTGATCGCGAAGCACTGGAAGGGGTAGCGCGAGCTTCCCGCTCGCGACCTTCTGGAATGCAACCTGGAAGGCCGTGCTACACTTTCCGGCCAAACTTTTTCTCCAGCTCGGTCAGCGAGATCTGAATCATCGTCGGCCGGCCATGTGGACAGCAGTAAGGCAAATCGCACTCGAGCAAATCGCTGATCAGTTTCTCGACCTCCAGGTAACCCAGCGGATCGTTTGCCTTGACCGCATGCCGGCAAACCGTTTTCGCGATCATATCTTCGCCCAGCCGGAGCGGTGAGCTTCCGTTGCTCGCGCTTTTGAGGCCGTCGATAACTTTGCGCATGAAAGAGATCGGATCCGAGACGTCGAGAAACGTCGGGAGGCTGTCGATCTTGAAGGCGTTTTGACCAAAGGGCTCGATACCGATACCCATCTTTTGCAGGGTCGCCGCGTTGCGCTCCACCCATTCCGCGTCGCGTGGCGCGAGCTCGAATGTTTGCGCGAGGAGCAATCGCTGCGAAGGAACCCCCTGCTCCTCCATGCGCCGGCGCAGCTCTTCAAACAAGATCCGTTCATGTGCTGCATGCTGATCGACGAGGACGAGGCCGTCCTGGTTTTCCATCAGGACATAAAGCTTGTTTAGGATGCCGATGATCTGGAATTGACGCGAGACGCCCGCGATATTGATCGCATCGTTTGATTTCCACACGTCCCGTAGATCGCGAGGTCCCTCGCCTTCGCTCCAGCTGACAGAATGGAAGGCGGGTTCGCTAGATGGCGAGAGCGCGGCAGGTTGGAATGTGGGCGCCGCAGCGAAGGTATCTTCCTGATGGGACGCAATCGGCCCGATGGAAGGTTTTTGAAACTGCTTCTGCCAATCGCGCCGTCCACTTTCCAGTGTCTCGCGAATCGTTTCGACCACCGCTTCCCGCACGCCGGCGGGATCGCGAAAGCGCACTTCGCGCTTTGCCGGATGCACGTTCACATCCACCGCGGAAGGATCGAGGTCGAGAAAAAGAAATGTTACAGGAAATTGACCTTTCATGAGAGCGGTGTGGTATCCCTCTCGCAGTGCGGCGGTAAGCACCGGGCTTTCAATCGCGCGGCCGTTGACAAAGACGAGTTGTTGGGCGCGGCTCTGCCGGCTCACCCCCGCCTGGCCGATCAATCCGCGGATTCGAATCCTGGCGGAGGCGGAAGATTCATCGACCGGCAGAAGACGCTCGACGAGTTCGCTTCCGTGTAAATCGCGAATGCGTTCGAGCAGGTTCGCGGCGGCCGGAAGTTGGAACGCGATCCGGTCATCGCGCACCAACGCAAAAGCGATTTCCGGATGACCGGTCGCTTGCAGATGAAGCTGGTGCTCGATGTTCCGGCTCTCCGTGTTTTCGGAACGCAAAAATTTCCGCCGCGCCGGCAGATTGTAAAAAATCGATCGCACCTCCACTTGCGTTCCCGGCGCTTCTCCACCATCGCGGACCGTTTCGATGCGTCCGCCCGCGACAATGATTTCGGTGCCGGCAATTGCCTCGGGTTCGCGCGTGGTCAACCGGAACCGCGACACGCTTGCAATGCTCGGCAACGCTTCGCCCCTAAAGCCAAGCGTCGCGATCGCTGCCAGATCAGCCGCCGTGCGGATCTTGCTGGTCGCGTGCCGTTCCAGGGAAAGCAAAGCATCGTCTCGGTCCATCCCGCAGCCGTCATCGACGACGCGGACAAGTGAAATCCCACCGCGCCGAATGATGACCTCTATTTTGCGCGCACCGGCATCGATGCTGTTCTCGACCAGCTCCTTCACGACTGAGGCCGGCCGCTCCACCACTTCGCCAGCGGCCACCTGACTCGCAAGAATTTCCGGCAGTAGGCGAATGCGGCTCATCTCTGGTAATTTAGATTTTCCCTCGAATTGGGCGAATTAAAATCCGGATTTCTCTAGCTCGATTGATTCACGGCGCTGGTGTAGCCCCTTCGCTGTGCGAAGCGCAGATTCCTTGTAAGATATTATTGCCCGCGCCGCTCTTAGACCGACCACCTGGTTTGACTTGACCCAGCGACGCGATAATTTCGTACGCTCGATGATCAACGTAACGGACAACGCAGTGCGCCAGCTTCGCGTCTTGCTCAAGGCTCAAGCCCCGAATGATCGAAAAGGACTGCGGGTGCAGATCGCAAAAGGCGGATGCTCCGGGCTGCAATACGAAATGTCACTCGACCGCCAAAAAGCCGGGGATTCGATTGTCGAAAAGGAAGGTGTCGAATTTCTGGTCGACAGCGAAAGCGCAGATTATTTGCGCGGCTCGACCCTCGATTATCACGACGGGCTGACCGGGACCGGCTTTCATATCGAAAATCCGAATGCTGCCCGGACCTGCGGCTGCGGTACGTCTTTCGAAGCAGCACGCCCTGCTTGAAAACGAATCGTTCGCGAAGCGGGCGCGTGTAGATGGATCGAGACTATTTTCGCTACGAGGAGTCGTACGGGCGTCCACGGCGGAAAAGCAATCTGTTCGGATGGTCGGTCGCAATCCTTCTCCTCACTGGTCTTGCCTTCGCTGCGTGGCTCGGAAGTTTTTACATTTTCGGCCAACCGGAACGACCGGACAGCTACCGCATTCTGAAGAAGCTGCACAAGATCGATCCGACCAAGCGCTTTGAATTAACGGCGGCGCCCTCAGGGGAATTCCTTACCGCGAAACAACTTTACGATCGATACATCGCGATGAGCCCGACGGAGCTGGGAAAAACCAATGCGGAGCTCGCTCGGAACTACATCCGAAATTTCCAGAGTGTGCGCGGCCTCGTTCCATATGTCGTGGGTCGCTTCAATATCATGGAAGCGCGGGAGCTGACGCCGAATGATGTTTTCACTTCAGGGATGATCGCGCTCACGAACGCGGTCGATCACGGTGAAACGTTGATGGAGCATGTCTACCCGTCCGACCCGCAGGTTCTGCCACTGATGAGGCAAACGCTTGTCACCGGGCTGGAAATCAAACTTGAGCGCACGCACGATCTCTCCGCGGTGATTCATGCGGAGCGATTGTCGGACGGCCGCATCATGATCACTGCGATGCCTCTGCTTTACGGCAGTTACACCGTGACGCGTGGGCCCGGCACCTTCACGCTCGAGCCTCCGCTCGATTTGAACCTGAAGGCCGGCTGGCCGCTTTTCAAAGAATCGACCCGCGTTGGCGCGGAGACCCGCTATCGCGAGCGTATCTCGCCAAACCGCCAGAGCTCCGTGGTCGCTGGACTTGCCCCCACTCCGCCACCCCCGGCAGAAAACGCACTGATTCGGGTGGAACCTGCCCAGCAAGTCGACGCGCCGAAAGTTGCCGCCGTCTCGCCGACGCCACCGCCGAAACCCGCTGCCACGCCAAAAGGCGGGAAGCTGGCGAAGAATAAGAAGCTCACACCAACCCCTGCACCGGCGAGCTCAACTGTCCCGCCTGTGATTGCGCAAAATCCACCGCCTGCCATTCCGTCCGCCGCGCCCGCGAAATCCGCCGCTTCCATTCCATTCGCAGCCACGCCTCCGGTCATCGCCGCCGCCTCACCCGTTTCTTCCGCGCCTCTCGCTTCACCGGCGCAATCAGTAACCACAGACAATTCGCTGGCCTCCACCGCGGGTGGCGGAGTGTGGAAAACATTTCCACCGGGTAAAATGCCCGTGGGCCGGCTCATTCAGACTTCTGATCTGGGCGATCTCGCAGACCGCGGGCTCGCCGGCGAGCGCGTTTACCTGAAAGGTCAGTTCGTCGTTAATTTCACGGAGCCGAACCGCGCTGTCCTGCGGCCGAAAACGCGATTAACCGACGCCGTCTTGCACCCTCTTGGAGGGGGACAGTCGGTGCGAATCGTCGTGGATTTCCCGGCCGGTTATACTCCGCCGGCCCGCGGCACGACCGTTATCCGTGATGAAGTACGCCCTTATGAGATCACCGAAGTGCGCAAACAGAGCGATGGTCAGTTAAACGTCTTTGTGCGCGAGATCATGCAGTGATCAACGGCCACTGTTGGTCTCGAGAATCACCTTATTGTCCTCGATCGTGAACGTCGCGATTCCGTGCTCGTTGGCAAAGTCGTCCACATAACTGCGGAGCGAACGGGTGCCGAGCAGCGCCTTCAGCACTGCGTCCGGAACACCCGTCAACGACATTTGCGTGACCTGAAGGTTCCGGGGATCGCGGTCCGGCGACGCGCGAACAGCGAACTCCCCATTCAAATAGCGCCCGCGGAATCCAACTTTCTCCAGCGGAACACTGACCTGAACGCGGGCGACATCGTTGTCGATGGAAACGAAAGCCTTGCCCCGAGCCTTACGACTTCTGGCAATCAACTGGTTAATGTCGCTGGCCGTAAGCTCGATCCGATTAGCTGAAGCGGGCGTCGCGTCCGGAGTTGGCGTCCCATCGGGAGCCGGCGGGAGCACAGGACTCGTCTCCTGTTTGTTTCGGCTCGCAGCGTCGAATTCATCCCACCGAGCGCGAACTGCGTTCTGTTCGTCCTCTGAAGTTTGCACCGGGGGAATTTCCTTCGGCTTTGGAGAAGTCACGACATATCGGATGCCAGTGTAGCCGCCGATAACAAACGCGAGGACAAGCAAGACAAGGAAAATGACAATCAGTAAACAACCTTTGCCGAGACAACCCACTCCCTTTTGCTTTGGCGGCGGCTCGATCCAGCTGGTCATGAGTGAGAAGTCTTATCCGCAACCCGACCCTGAGTCGCGATCAATTTATCGTAGAGCCCGCGCAACCCTTCGGAGAGCAAGCGCGTGCCGGACAGGACCGGCATGAAATTCGTGTCGCCACTCCAACGGGGCACGATGTGGAGATGCAAGTGATCGGGCACTCCCGCGCCGGCGCATTGCCCGAGGTTCAAACCGACATTGAAACCCTGCGCATGCATCGTTTCACGCAGCAACATCTGTCCATGCGTGGCCAGATTCCAAAGCTCGAGCACTTCATTTTCGCCTAACGATGAAGCGTCAGCCGTTTTTCGATAGGGCACGGCCATCAAATGACCCACGCTGTATGGATAGCGATTCATCATCAGGAATGCGTTCTTTCGGCGCGTGATCACGAGATGCGCAGCGTCATCACTCGCGCGCGCCGCGTCGGAAAGGAAATGGGGGTTGGGCTTTTCCTGTTCGAAATACTCGACGCGCCAGGGACACCAAAGCGCTTCAATTTCTGCTTTCGGAAATTCCATCAGGTCGTTCAATCGGAGGCGAGCCTACAAATCACAGCCGCAAAGTCGAGCGGCTTTTGACCGACGTCGCCTGCGAGCGATCAAGGGTGCTCCAGAAAGATCTACCGCTTGCGGAACCGCCTCGCCGGCTCGGACATTCCGATTACCGCCGGGGACTCCATTGTTTAGAGCAACGGATCAATCCCGCCAAAGAATGGCGCGAACGGGACCGGCATCGCTCCCGGCAATTCTTAAGGGTAACCCCGAGAAGTGGTAGATTCCCGCCGCGACTTCACTCAGATCGAGCGATTCAACAATGGCGACGCGCGCGGCCGCCAACGCGTAATGGTTGGTTAGCTTTTTCGCCTCGATGGGATCAACCGACGGCAGATCCAGTCCGAGCAATTTCACCTTCCGCTCCCGCAGCCACTCGGGCACATCAGGAGCCACCACCGGAATCCAATCCGGAAAAACTTTTGAATCTTTCCAAACTCCCGTCTTGAGTAAGAGCCGCGGCGCCTCCTCGAGTTGAGCCGAAAAAGCTTCACAATCCGCAACGCCGATTTGTCGCGCCTTGTCGAGCCGATCCCCTGCGAACAGGTTCGTCAGATCAACGACGACCGCGTCGCCGACGTAGACATCGAGGGGCATGCGTTCAATCGAATCTCCGCCCTCGTCGAAATGGAACGGCGCGTCTGCGTGCGTCCCGTTGTGCACACCCATGCTGATGGCTCCCACGTTCACCGTCGCGCCTTCCGCCATCTTCCATTTCAACTCGAAATGAAACGGTGTGTCACCGGGCCACGGTGCGAGGCCGGACGAAAGCGCGCGCGAGATATCGAAGATTTCCATCAAGTCCAGTTTGGTTCCTTATTGAGCCACGGATTCATACGAGGAAACACGGATAAAAGGAGAACTCCGTCCTTCATCCGTGAGAATCCGTGTTCATCTGTCGCTACTTCTGGTTCAGCTCATCGACAATGACTCGCGCTGCCTTCGTGCTCGCGCCGCTTTCGCCAAGTTCTGCGATGATCGCATCGAACTCCGAAGTCATCGCGTCACGGGCAGCTTGATCATTCGTTAACTTCACGACCGCTTTGGAGATCGTATCCGGGCGGGCTTCATGCTGGATGAACTCGGGGATGATCTCCCGGCCGGCAAGGACATTCGGCATACCCAGGTGTTTGGTCTTCAGGACGAGACGCGCCGCAAAATAAGTCGGCCACGATACCTTATAGATCAGTATGAACGGCAGCCTGAAATACGCCGCTTCCAGAGTCGCGGTGCCCGAGGCGACCATGCCGGCGAAGGCGCGTTGCATCGTTCCAGCAGCGTCTCCCCTGACGATCCGCACGGGTTCCCGCAGCGACGCAGATCCCAACATTTGCTGAATCTCCAAGGCTAGCGGTTCCGAGGCAGCGGCCACTTCAAAGCGCATCTCCGCCCGTTGGCTCACAATCTCGCGCGCGGCTTCCATCATGATCGGGAAAATCTTGCGGACCTCGCGGGCGCGGCTGCCTGGGAACAGCCCAATCAAATTCGACTGACGTTCTTCGCCCGTTCGGAGCCTCGCGAGATTCTCGATCATCGGATGCCCGACGAAAACCGTCCGCAAGCCGGATTTGTTATAGAGCTCAGCCTCGAACGGAAAGATGCAGAGCATCAAATCCAGAAAGCGCGCCATCTGGCCGATTCTTCCCCGGTTCCATGCCCAAACCTGGGGACTGATGTAGTAAATTATTTTGAGCTTCGGTGATCTCTTCCGAAGTGCGCGAGCAAGGCGCAAATTGAATCCGGGGTAATCAATCAGAACCACCGCGTCCGGATTGATGCTCGCAATCTCGCGGAGCGCGTTTTGGAATTGTTCTCGAAAATATCCATACCGCTTCACGACTTCCCAAAGCCCGACGACCGCGGCGGAATCGCTCCAATTGATGAACACATCGCCGGCAACCGCCCGCATCTTTGGACCACCGCGTCCCGCGAAATCCAGATTGGGAATAAGCTCGCGGAGCGCTCGCATCAAAGCCGCGCCGTGTTCGTCGCCGCTCGCTTCGCCCGCGACAAAGTAAATGGTGGACATGGTACCCATCAGGGAAATCTAAACGCCAGGTGGATTGGGCGCTCAGCGCGCGATGACAAACAAATGGCGCGAAGACGCGTCGAATTTGCCATCGGGCGGCGGAGCGGCCGATCCACCTCAAGCATTCATCCCGATTCGTTTCGTAATTTCCACCGCCAACTCCAATGCGGCGGCCGCTTGAAACCCAGAGACCTTCGGAGCGCGGCCTGTGTGCGCGCATTCGATAAACGAAGCGAGCTGGCGCTTGAGCGGTTCCTCGCGCTCGATTTCCACCTCTTCGCGCGTCAGCCCATCCGCCGAGCGCCGGTAGATCTCGCCGCTTTGATTTTGATAATCGAGCGAGAGATAGGTGTCCTCTTGGAAGACACGGATCTTCCTCATCTGCTCGGGACTGATCCGGCTGGAAGTAATGTTGGCCACGCAGCCATTTTCGAAACGAAGCCGCGCGTTCGCAATATCCTCGCGGCGACTTAAGACCGGCACACCGACCGCGTCGATCGTCTGCACGGGCGAACGGACCAGATGCAAAATAATTTCGAGATCGTGGATCATCAGATCGAGCACGACTCCGATGTCGGTGCTGCGGTTTGGATAAGGGGAGAGCCGATGCGCCTCGATGAAACGCGGATTCGTCAGGCGTTTTTCGAGCGCGCTCAAGATGGGATTGAAACGTTCCACGTGACCAACTTGAAGGACGAGCCGGCGACTGGCCGCCAGTTCCGCCAATTCGCTCGCGTGCGCGAAGTTTTCCGCGATTGGTTTTTCGATCAGAAGATGTTTGCCCCGGGTCAGAAGTTCGTGCGCGATGTCGAAATGCGTGTTCGTCGGTGTGGCGATCGAGGCGGCGTCCACCTCATCGGTAAACTCTTCGAGGGAAGCGGCGACCATGATGCCAAATTCATCGGCCAGTCGATGCGCTCTCGCCTGATCCGTGTCGTAGATTGCGGTGAATTGCGCGCCCGAAAGTTCCGCATAAAGGCGCGCGTGATTTTTCCCAATATGCCCGACGCCGACTACGCCAACGCGGAGCTTTTTCATTGCGGCTGGGATGATTCCTGCGGGGCGTTTTGCAAGAACCATTCGTAGGTCCGCGCGATCCCTTCTCGCAACGCGATGGTGTGGCGCCAGCCAAGGCCGTGCAGTTTGGAAACATCGAGAAGTTTCCGCGGTGTGCCGTCCGGTTTGGTCGCATCCCAGACGAGTTTACCCTGAAATCCTACGATCTCACAGATCAGCTCGGCCAGTTCGTGGATGGAAATATCTTCGCCGCAGCCAACATTAATGATTTCGGCGCTGTCATATTTCTCGAGCAAGAAGAGGCAGGCTGCGGCCAGATCGTCGACATGGAGAAATTCCCGCCGCGGTCTGCCTGAGCCCCAGACAAGCATCTCGCGCTCCCCTCTTTTTTTTGCTTCGTGCGCCTTGCGGAGAAGCGCGGGCAGAGCATGCGACGAGAGCAAATCGAAATTGTCGTTAGGCCCGTAAAGATTCGTCGGCATGGCCGAAATGAAGTTCGCGCGGTACTCCCGCGCATAAGCCTGGCAAAGCTTTATCCCTGCGATTTTCGCGATCGCATAGGCTTCATTCGTTGGTTCGAGCGGCCCCGTCAGAAGCGCCGCTTCAGGGATCGGTTGCGGCGCGTATTTCGGATAAGTGCAGGAACTCCCCAGGAATAAAAGCTTACGAACACCAGCTTGGTGCGCAGCGCGAATGACGTTGTTCTGCACCTGAATATTCTCGAGCAGAAACTCCACTGGCAGGTCATTATTCGCCTTGATGCCCCCCACTCTGGCGGCCGCGAAGATGACAATGGCTGGCTTCTCTTCCGCGAAAAGGCGATCCACTCCCGCTTCGCTCATCAGATCAAGCTGAGAGCGATCTCGCGTCACCAGGCTGGTAAAACCGTCCCGTTTCAGTTTGCGAATCAACGCGCTCCCGACGAGGCCTCGATGACCAGCGACGAATATTTTGTCAGATTTTTGCACAAGCGGTCGGATGACTGCCGTTTACCATTTTCTTTTTTGCGCCAATGCGCAATCCTCAGTTCGTGCGAAAACCCGGAACGCACCTGGGTTTGGAAAACGGGCAAGCTCTTAATGGGCGGAAATTTTGTCCGTGGAGAGCGGACGTGTCGAGATAGCTGATTGCTGCAGCTGAATATTCCGTTTCACCAATACGCCACTTTTCCAGAATTTCGTTACGTCTGCGGCGGTAAAAAAAATGGACGCTGGAACAATCGGACGGATATCGCTCTTTCTGGGCGGCGGCCGCCAGACTGCAGATGACACCATCGATCTTGCCGTCTGCCTTTCTGGTCTCAAGAAAATCGGCAAGCGCGTGAACGCGCAGGAGTCGTTGTCATTTGTCCACGCACGAGACGACCAGACGCTGTTTCCGCCCTCCCGCTCCTGGAGCAAGCCGTCGAGATCGACTACTAAAATCATCCGCGAAAAGGCACCGCGCCGGCAGGCCGCCTAACCACCGGAGGAAAGCATCTCTTCATCCCGGTGTGGCAATCTTGACAACCGGTGCGCCTTGCATCCAGGCAGCGCCGGGAAAACAATCCTTGGCCTTCTCCAAGCCGCCCCACTTTGCGAACAACGCGGCCCCGTACTGATCGATCTGCGCCTGGCTGAGAGGCCAGCCTTGCTGGCTACCGGGAAATACGATGCAGATAATCCCGTGACCGGCGCCCCCATTTTTCGGACTTGAGGGAAGACCGAGCGCAGCGGCCAGCGCAATCGACCCTTCACCAATCTTGTTCGCGGGACCGACATCGGCATAGATGGCATAATCGTAGTCGTTCTGATCCGGCCTGATGACTACGCCGAAGTCGCCTAGTTTCGCTCCAAGGCCGAGTTTGCCGGGAAGGACGAAGAAGTTCACCGACTCCGCATCTACGTAACGGCGTGGATCGTCCGCATCCTTGGAAGTATCCTCGAGAGAGGTGGTGGAAATGTAAAAGCCCGGCGCGGGATCGGATTTCGACTGAATGATCGGGTTGCCGCTCGGTTTACCGTTGTCCGTGACGAGCGCCCACCAATTGCCCGGTTTGCCGGCGTTGCCCAGGTAGTCCAAGCCCGACCGGTTATCGGGATGGTAGGCGTGGTAGGCGCCATCAGCGTCGATCATGAACCCAGCTTCATAGAAGAAGGCGGAGTCATCGTCCTGAAGTGTATTGATGTCGGAATAACCGATGCGTTTCAGTAATTTTAGTTGTGCCATGGGGTTCAGTCTTTCTCGATTGTTGTTTGCGGTTCGCCAAATGGCGGTTCGTTAGGTAAACGTGCGATGTCCACGCAAAGCTCGGCCGGAGACACGCGTCCTTTCCGACGAGCGAATCGCAACGTCAAGCGGCAATCGGCGATCTTGGCCGGCCGATCGAAAGCCATGGATATTCGCGCTAGCACGGGGGAGGATCTGGAACGGTCTGCATGCCTTTAGGGGGACCCAGCGGAGTCGGCAGCATGTTTTCGCGTTCCAGCGAAGACAAGCAAATTCGTCACACGTTAAGGCGAGACCGTCTCGCTTAGATCGTCGGCGGTGGCCTCGCTTTGGTTTCATTGCGGCTCTGTGGCTTTTGCTCCCCCTTTTGTTCCTTGGAGATGTCCTGCGCCACAGTGGAGGGTAGGCGTCCTATCGATCACTTTCATCCGTCCCATCGAAAGACAAATCCCCGGATGCGGCGCTGGTGATCTTGGCGATGAATTACCACCTTAGCCTTCTTCGGAAGAGCGGATCGTCCAGAAGTCGTCCGAGAGATTCCGATCGGCGAGGTATGCATAAGGCATGGTGAAGTAACCTTTCATTCCCCAATCTGTGTTCCAGGAGTTGCGAATGATAAATCGTTTCTGCGCATCGTTGTAGCCCACGGCCATGACGGCGTGTCCGCCTATTGTTTTTTCCTTCGGCTTGGGCAGAGCTAAAACGCCGGACTTCGCCACCGCGGCCGACTCGAAGGATTCATAAACGGTAAATCCAAAGACGAAAGGATAGCCATCGGCCAGGCAAGTCCGCATTTCATCGACGGCGTTGATGCGATGATAAGAGGTGATCCGATGTTTCTTCGCTTTATTGTAGCAGTCCGCTTTCGGTTTCTTTTTGAAGGCCGCGATCTTGTAAGGCCATTCGCTTTCCGGACAAACACCTTGCTTGGCCAGTGATTTCACGCCGTCGCGAATAAATGCGCCGCTGTCCTGATCCGCGGTCCCTTCGATGACGCGCTCGTTGTAGTAAACGAACAGGCGGCTAAGATCTATAAAGGTCGTAACGCCATCTTTTTTTTCGAGAAACTCGAGGGTGCCCACAAGCGCATTAGCTGTGCAACTGCCGAGTTGTCCTTGATCTTCAACGGGCGAGCAACCCGCGCGCAAATCCACTTTCGGAGGAAGCTTCGCCGCCTTCGGAGCAATCGCGGCGTATAAGAGATCACGATGATCGGGCAGATCAGGTAACCATCCATACCATTTAGGGGAACGTTTGTTAATTTTTGCATTCATAGGAGACATTTCTATTCGGGTTTAACGATGTTGGTATCAGCGCATGAAAATCGGCTGACGAGTTCCAGAACGTCTCATGTTCCATGTAGACATGAAATGGCGTCGCCGTCGGTATCGGAGTAGCTGTGGCTGTCGCGGTGGTGGAAGGCGTCAGCGCAGGAGTTTGCGCGAGAAAGATGAGAGGATTCATGAATGTGTAGGTGAGGGCGGTACTAAAGCTGGCGGTACGGCTCGAACGCTAGTCGTGGGTTTGTCTCTAAAGGAGAGCGAAGCCGACTGCTTTGTTCAGCGCGTCGGTCGCGATGGCCAAAGCGGCATTTATCGCGTCTTGCGCGGCAGCCTTCAGCGTTGCATCGATCGCAAGAAGGGATGTCGCCTCGGACTCCTTTATTTGCTGAAGAGAAAACCTTACATCGTCATCGGTGATTAGATTTGCCGCGCGATCAGCGGCGAGCTGAACGATACCATCGGCGATCAATTTCGCGCGCGCCTCCAGATAAGTCCTAAGGTCCGCGGCGTGGCCCTTCGCTGCGCCGGTGGCCGCCGCGAGCATGTCTTTGATCAGATCAGATGGATTGATGGACATATGTTATTGGCTTGAGTTGGTTTTCTTAAGACCGGCACTGAAGACGGAGCTTCGTTTTTTCGCGATCTGGATCTGCTGCAAATCAAGCAGGGTGGCGCGCAATCCCGTCGCAAGGGAACTGCGCGGCGAAGCGCCGTGTTGTTTGAGATCCTGGTAGCGCTGCTCGAGCTGGCTGAGGGCTTTCACTTCATCTTCATTCTTTTGGAAGAGCGATGAGCGTGCTTTCAGCGTGCGGACGGCGCCGAGCGCCTCGTCGAAGAGTTTCTCGCGATCGGTGACCGAGAGCTGACCGGCGTCCGCCTGCGCGATCGCGGTTTCGGTTTTCACCGAGAGATCAGTGAGTAAATGGTCGGTGGTTTCGTCGTACGGCGCGACGAACATCGCGCTGCAGGCGGCGAGAAGAAGGGCCGTCGAGAAGAGAGTGGCGAATTTCAGTTTAAGCATGTTCAAAACTTCAGGGCGCTGAGCGCGGGGGCTTGCGTTTGGACGAGGCGGGCGTAGCCGTTTATGTCGTGGTCGCGGACGTCGCTCTGGGTGTGGCCGGCGATATCGAAGAATTCTTTGAAGCTCTGGAGCGCGCGGCTCAAGAAGCCGCTCCACTGGGAACTTTGGAGCTTCGGTTCACCACTACTGTCGAAGTGGATCATCTGGCCGAGATCGGCGTAATCCCATCCGCGAAATGGCACCCGCGGGACCAAGTCCTGATTGTTGACGAAGCGAAACGTCTTTCGGCTCAGAAGGTGATCGTAATTACCGCAGAATTCGTAGAGGCCGACACGTGGTTGCCCAAAGGTGTAGATGCCGTTGACGGATCGGATCGGGGCATCGGACCACATCGAGAACGCTGCGCCGGCAAGGACAGCGAGCGCACCTCCGAGGCTGTGGCCCGTGAGCCAGAGGGTTGGCGGTTGCGTCATGCCCGGCGCGACATCGGGCGTCGGAATGAGCCCGTCCAAGGCGGCCTGAATCTTGGGCCAAGCATCGCGCAGAGCGTGGCCAAATCCAGCGTGGATGTCGCCAATATCGGGCCCGCGATCGAAGATCCAAGGGAAGCCAACCGGCGTCGCCTGCAAGTCGGTCATCCAGTTGTTGAAGTCTTTGGTTCCGCGAAAGGCGATCACGACAAACCCGGCGCCGCCGGCGGCGATGGCGTAGACATCCTCGAAGTGCTCCGTGAGATCGATCCAGATGAAACCGGTTAAACCCAGTTGCTGGGCCGCAGCTCGGGCGGGGACTTGGTCGAGATAAGCAGCTTCACAAAGCTGCGCGAGAATGAGCGCATTCCCGGCGCTGAAACCAGGCGCTTCCGCATCAAACACAGGCATGTGGCTATTTCAGCAGACCGGGCTTTTTTGTCTGTCGGGGGGTACCCCTGAAATTTTTTGAAACTTCAACCGCTATTTCTCGTATTCACCTGGCGAGGCGAATACTTCTTGCGTCTATGCGACGACAATCACCCGATGGAGACTTGCTAGCACGCTCTGGAAACGGATCGGCCAAGGATGGTCGGAGCTTTTCGCGGAGCCGCCGCATACCAAAACGGCCTAAGGGATTTTCCCCTACAAGAAGGAACCGCAGCCCACGCGTTCTCATCGTCCACAGCTCGCCGGTTACGCGCCTCGGTCTGGCGATCCTCCTGGCAGATAGTGGACGGTTCGCGGTCTGCGCGCAGGCCGATGCGGCGTCCACGGCGCGCGAGCTGTTCGAACAGCATCAGCCGGAACTGGTCGTTACCGGCCTCACTCTTCGCGGCGGAGACGGCATCGGGTTGATCAAGGATTTCCGCAAGCTGCGTCCGACATCACGCACGCTGGTTCTGAGCAAGCGCGACGATGCGCTCGCAGTTCAACGGGCGTTTCGGGCCGGCGCGCGCGCTTATCTCATGGCTGGCGATGAGACAGCGGAGATTTTGGAGGCGCTGGACCGGATTCTGGCGGGTGAGCTCTACGCCAGCGTGAGCGTCGGGCGCCGGTTGCTCGAAAATCTGGCCGGCGGTCAGATAAGACCACACGACTCGAAGGTCACGTCACTGAGCGATCGGGAGCTTCAGGTTTTTTCATTGTTCGGACGTGGCTTCGGCGCGACGCGACTCGCGGCGGAGCTGCATCTGAGCGTGAAGACGATCGAGACGCATCAAATGAGGATCAAGGAGAAGCTGGGCCTGCAAAGCGCCGCGGAGTTGAGCAAAGAGGCCTCGCTTTGGATGTCCGAGGTCGCACGGCGCGAGCTTGCCTCAGCGCGGTAGGCCGGCCATCAACGAAGTATATTTAGCACAGCTTGCCCGCTGGCTCTTCGATCGCACGGTCCGTCTCGCCGGTTTAGGCGCAGGGCGGCGATACATCTCCGCTCGAAAAATCGCGGAAATGTACGCACCGATCATTCATCCCTTGCTCACGAAGTCCGCTGGGACTGTCAAAAAATCGATGCCGAAACAATCGGTCGAGCATCGCTCTATCTTGGAGGCGGCCAGCAAAGCCGCAGATGATGCAATCGATTTTGACGTAAGCCTATCCGGTACCAAGAAAATCGGCGAGCGCGTCGAGAAGGACGAGCCGCTGCCATTTGTCCACTCGCGAACCGATCAAGCTTTGCTCTCAGTCCCGCCGATCTTAGAGGAGGCGATTGAGATCGAGTGAGACGGAGACATCATTCCGGGAGATACCTGGCGCACCAAGGCAGCGCTGCGGCAGGCTCAGCTAGGTGGCAACGGTTTACTTGGAGAAATTAGAGTCGGCCCGCCGGTGACGACTTCGGGGGTAGCGGCAGCGACTACGGGAGCGACCGCCTTAGCTTCTTCTGCGACTTTGCCGATGGCCGCCTTTTGCACTTCTGCCGGTGAGCGTCCATTCCCGCGAATGTTGACAAACCGCTGGAGGGTCTCAAACCAAAAGGGCGCGCCGAGAGAAGCCGCGAGGGCGGTAATAAACCACCCCAAAAGGGCGGTGAGAAGGTGACTCCAATTCCAACCATAATCAGTCGCCTCCCACATTCCGCGGCCGTGACCGGAGTCCTTGAAGTAGTAGTTATATTGACTATCCCCCCAGCCGATGGGCAGGGAAACAACATTCAGTTGGGCGAGTGAATCCTGGACTTGCTTGGTTAGCGCCTTCAACGCTTGCGGAGTTTCCAGGAGAGGCTCGGCTGAAGTGGGCGTCTTTTTCTCAGTCACGGTGGCCGGTGTAGCGCCCTCCGTCGCGGGGGGGGCATTCGGGTCCGATGCGGGGGTAGCTGTCTTTGTTTTTTCTTGTGGAGCATTAGCCTCGCTCGCCGTGTTCTTCTTGATATAGCCCGTCGCTACGTCGACGAGGCTGCTCCGAAGGTTCGGATCGGCCGTGAGTCCTTGGATGATGTGCAGGGCGTCCACGTTGCAAGCGATCGCGGCGACGAGAGCCAAGCCAAAAAGTACTTGCTGGGCGAAGCGCTTGTACCAGCCAGTAACCCGATCCATGCTCTCATCGAACCAGCGCCCGATTTCTTGTTTGAACGCCGCGAGATCGCCTCCTGCTCGATCGAACAAGGCGAGGAGGCTCTGTTTCAATTTGGGGTTGGCGTTGAGCGCGGGGCCGGCTAGCGCCGAGGCGAACGCTTCAATATCGCGCACTTTGCTAGGTGCAGCCGGGTCCACCACGAAAGTGGAGAGTTCGTCGAGAACGGCTGAAACAAAAGCATCCGCAGTAATGTAAGAAGGCTTTCCGTTCGGCTGGCGGGACAAAGAATCGATCAGTCCATGAGCAAAGAATCGTTTGATTGTCGCATCGTTTTGACCAAGCAGCTCGGTGATGCCTTGCTCAAGAAACTTGGCACGCTTATCGAACCACGAAAGGAGCAATTCGTTGAGCGCGGTAACTACAAGACTGAAGAGCAGAAAAACAAAGCTCAGGCCTATGGCGAGATCAAGGATGAGAAGCATATGGATTCTCCTTTAGGAAATTCGGACATTCAGATTCGGCGCCGATTCAATCGTCTGCATAGCGATGGTTATAAGCAGGCCTGCACACCTTGATCAAGTCGAAATCGATAAGTGTATCAAGGCTACCGCTCGCGCCTCATCCATGGTATAGGGGTCCGCTTGACCTTTGGCCCGACCAGCAGTTCGATGACGCAAGGAGGCACCGCGGGTTAGTGGGGCCTCCAGCTGCGTAAGGTAGCATCGGTGCATATACAAAGCTCTCCGTCCGCTTACTACGGAACTGTTACTTCGAAGTTCTCAAAAGAAATTGATGAGGTTTCGAATCGAAGAGAGGTACTACCGGGCGATCGCCCTGTCACCAGGCTATCAGCTGTCCAATGGATGATCGGTCTGCAATTGCTGCTCGGTTGGCCGTTTCTGAGCGCGCGGTTTAAAGATCTCCAACACTTTGGCTGGTTTACTTATGCCATGTCCTCCAAGCGAAATTGCTCCGCGCGCGGATTGCACCGAAAGCCCCTGATAATGTCCTGGAGAACCCCCGAGGAACTGGCTACCCAGGGACCGCCTTTCGGTCGTGGAATCGACACTCGGAAAGACAACCGCGATCGCGAATTTGCAGCCAGTGCGCAGAAAATCAAGACAGGCGGCGGGTCGTCGGGACGAGCCAAGTGAATTCACATTGCTGAAAGGTCGCCTGGAAGCAATGGTATCGGAGATGATTGCGGAGGCGGCGGCAAACCTTGAATTCGATGCGGTCGACGATGTCCTGCGCGATATCGCGACCGGAAAGATCGTAATTGTGACCGACGACGCGGACCGGGAGAACGAAGGCGACCTCGTCATGGCGGCCGAGAAGGCGACGCCAAAAGCCATCAACTTCATGGCCATGCACGGTCGCGGATTGATCTGCGTGCCGATATCGAACCAGCGCGCCGAGCAGCTTGGTTTACAGCGCATGGTGGCGCAGAACCGCGAAATGTATCGCACGGATTTTACGGTCTCGGTCGATGCAGCGCGCGGAGTTACCACCGGCATCAGTGCGCACGATCGCGCCGCGACGATCCAGACCATCGCGAACCCGAAATCTGGCCCGGAGGATTTGGTGCAACCGGGCCATGTTTTCCCGTTGCGAGCCAAGGATGGCGGCGTGTTGCGCCGCGCGGGCCACACGGAGGCGGCCGTTGATCTCGCGCGCATGGCGGGCCTCCAACCGGCCGGCGTTCTCTGCGAAATCTTGCACGACGACGGAACGATGGCGCGCCTGCCCGAGTTGATGGAGTTCCGCAAGAAGCACGGGCTGCGCATCTGCACGATCCAGAGCTTGATCGGCCATCGCCGTCTCAAAGAAAAATTGATCGAAGCGGAACAGATCGTGAAATTGCCGACTGATTACGGCGACTTCGATCTGCATCTCTATCGGTCGACGCTGGACGGCGCGCATCACCTTGCGCTCGTGAAAGGCAAGATTTCAAAAACGCGCCCCACGCTCGTCCGCGTGCACAGCGAATGTTTGACTGGCGACGTTTTCGGCTCGCGCCGCTGCGATTGCGGCAACCAGCTGCACGCCGCGCTGCAGCAAATCGCCGATGAAGGAAATGGCGTCCTCCTTTATATGCGGCAGGAGGGACGTGGCATTGGGTTGGCTGCGAAAATTCACGCTTACAAATTACAAGAAGAAGGGCTCGATACGGTGGAGGCGAATGCCAGGCTCGGTTTTGCCACCGACCTGCGCGATTACGGCCTCGGCGCGCAAATCCTGTTCGATCTCGGTGTGCGCAAGTTTCGATTCCTCACAAACAATCCCAAGAAGGTCGTGGGTCTGGAGGGCTACGGAATTCAGATGGTCGAGCAGGTCCCCATCCGGACCAAATCGAATCCGCATAATGCGAAGTACCTCGAGACCAAGAGGACCAAGATGGGGCATCTGCTCTAGGGCCGGCCTTCGCCTAACGAGTTCTGAAAATGTCGAATCTTTCCCCGTCCCGCTCCCATGCCACCGGTGGGAAGCGTCACTTCTCGATTGTCGCGAGCCACTTCAACGGGCAATACGTTCGGGGGCTCGTGGATCATGCCACGGCGGAATTGAAGTCGCTTTCGCCGGACGCGTCGATCTCACTCCATCAAGTTCCGGGCGCATTCGAAATACCGGTAGTGGTGCGGGAGCTCGCGCTGCAAAAAAAGACGGATGCGATTCTCGCTCTCGGCGTGATCCTGCAAGGGAAAACCAGCCACGCGCAGAACCTCGCCGGTTCCGTCACACACGCGTTGCAGCAGATCGCGCTCGAGCACGGTATTCCCGTGATCAACGCGGTTCTGAGTTTGGAAACGGAGGCGCAGGCGCAAGAGCGCTGTCTTGGCTCGGAGATCAACCGCGGGACGGAAGCCGCGCAAGCGGCCGTTGAGATCGCAAATGTCATGGGAGATTTGCGCGCCAAATAACTGTTATGGGAAAACGGCGAGTCGCCAGGCAGGCGGCGGTTCAATTTCATTTCTGGCGCGATTTGCATGGCGATGGCGCTCCGGAACGCATGGACGAATTCTGGGAGTTTTGCCCCGCGACACCGCGCGTGCGCGAGTTCGCACAACCGCTGATCGACGGCATGATCGCCCACTTGCCGGAGATCGACGATCGGATCCGCAAGTACTGCGACAACTATGAATTTCATCGGATCTCGGCAGTTGATCGCAACATTCTCCGGCTTGCGATCTACGAAATGCTCTACCGCGACGACATACCACCCGTCGTTTCGATCAACGAGGCGATTGAGCTGGCAAAGACTTTCGGCGGCCCGGATTCCGGCCGGTTCGTTAATGGCATTCTCGACCGGGTAAAAGATGATCTCACGCGGCCCTTGCGCGAAGCGACAACGAAGAAAGCAGAAGAGATGGAATAACGCAAAGTCTTCCTCTTCCCTGTCATTCTGGCGACGTTTCGCAGAGCGAAACGCAGTTGAAGAATCTCTCTCTATGCCGGAGAGGCGCGGCGCAGTCTCCCACGGCAGGAGAGACAGCGGGAGATTCCTCGACTGCGCTCGGAATGACAAAGTGGACTGGCGCTCGAGCATACCAACCAAATGAACTTCCTCAAATCCCTCGTCCAAAAATTTACCGGCAAGCCGGTCGATTGGGATGAACTTGAGGAATCGCTCATTCGCGCTGATCTCGGCGTACCGATGACGCTGCGGATCATCAAGGCGCTTCAGGAACGCGCGCAATTTTCCCCGATTACTGCGGCGGACATCACAGAGGTTGCGCGGGAAGAAATCGGTCGAATCCTGCCGATCGCCCCGGTTCCGATCACACCGCTGCCGGCTAAACCAAAAGTGCTCTTGATCGTGGGCGTGAATGGAACGGGCAAGACAACCTCAACCGCCAAACTCGCGCATTTCTTTAAACGAAACCGGCATAGCGTGCTGCTCGCGGCCGCGGATACATTTCGCGCGGCGGCGATCGAACAGCTCGGCATCTGGGCCGAACGGCTGGGCGTCGAGATGATTCGCGGTCAATACAACGCTGACCCGGCCGCGCTTTGCTACGAAGCCTACGAAGCAGCCGATCGCAGAAACATCGAGTTCCTGCTTTGCGACACAGCCGGGCGGCTGCACACCAAAAGCAATTTAATGGCGGAACTCGGCAAGGTGAAACGCAGCCTCGCGAAACATGATCCGAAAGCACCGCATGAGACGCTGCTCGTCGTGGATGCGACGACCGGCAGCAATGCTCTCGCGCAGGCGCGGGAATTCCACCAGTCGGTCGGTCTGACCGGACTGATCGTGACGAAGCTCGATGGCAGCGGCAAAGGCGGCATCGTCATCGCGATCCAGGATGAACTCGGAATTCCGACGCGCTTTGTCGGGACCGGTGAAAAACTCGAAGACCTCGAACTCTTCGACGGCCCGGCGTTTATCGAGCAGATGTTGTAGCTGAAGTTAAGACCCGAAGGAGAACCAATCAAAGAGACGTTCGTGCCGGAAGATGGCATCGCTCCAATCGCAGCGACAGGACTACGCGGTTTTCTGGGGAAATTCACCGTCCTCAAGGGAGCTCAACGCGAATTGTGGCTCACCTTCCTGATAAAGCTGCTCATCATTACGGCCTACTCGGTTACGAACAAGACGCTGATCTTATGGCTTTCGTCAGATCTTGGATTCAACGATCAGTCCGCGGGCGCTTTAGTAGGGTGGGTCTGGGCGCCGGCGATGACCGTTTTCACGTTGTTAGCCGGCTCTGTCACCGACGCGGTAGGCCTTCGCCGAACTTTCTTCCTTGGTGCCGGTGTCTGCCTAGTTGCGCGCGCCGTGATGGGGTTTTCGACGATACCATGGCTGGCGCTCGCCGGCGGCTTATTTCCATTAGTCATCGGCGAGGCGCTGGGAACGCCGGTGCTGATCGCAGCCGCGCGGCGGTATTCGACTGTGCGACAACGCTCGATCTCCTTTTCGATCATCTACATGGTGATGAACGTCGGCTTCTATATCGCGGCACGCATCTACGACTACGTGCGGCAGTCGTTAGGCGAACACGGGCATTTGAATCTCTTTGGATTGCAGATCACAACGTACCGCACGCTCTTCCTGGTCAGCCTCGGTTTCGAGCTGTTGCTTTTTCCGGCGATTTATTTTCTGCGCAGAGGAGCTGAAGCGACAGATGAAGGTGTTAAGTTCACCGCCGAGCCGGTGAGATACGTAACGGGCGCGTTTTGGGAGCGTATCTGGCTAACCATCCGTGACAGCGCCCTCGATACCGTCCGGCTATTCAGGAAGCTCCTCAGTCAGTCCGGTTTCTACCGGCTCCTTGCTTTTCTTCTCTTGATCGGATTTCTGAAACTCATCGTCATGCAAATGGACTACGTGTTTCCCAAATTCGGTATTCGCGAGTTAGGAGAAGGCGCTCCGATAGGTCAGCTCTTAGGCATCAATTACCTTCTCATCATTGTGTTTGTGCCAACGATTGGGGCCCTTACGCAACAATTCACGGCGTATCGGATGGTCATAGTTGGCGGAGTTATCTGTGCTGCTTCGGTCTTCGTAATGGCTTTGCCTACGGCTTGGTTCCAAGGCCCCGCTAACGGCGCGATCGGGCAATGGCTCGGGCACACGTATCTCGGATTGAAAGGTGGTATTCATCCTTACTACATCATGACTGCGATTTATATCGGCATCTTCTCGGTCGGCGAAGCGTTCTACTCACCGCGAGTCTATGAGTATGCTGCCGCGATTGCTCCAAGAGGTCAGGAAGCATCCTATGGCGCGCTTTCCTATATTCCGTTTCTTCTAGGCAAACTACTCGTCGGAAGCGCGGGTTGGTTATTAGTTGCGTTTTGTCCAGAACATGGTCCGCGACATTCCGGTACGATGTGGCTTATCTTCGCACTGGCGGCCTCGGTCGCGCCGATTGGATTGGTTGTGCTGCGTCGCTACATTCGCGTCCCCGAAGCCGGGCGGCAGGATGTCGACTAGCGAAATTCAGGAGCTGGGCGCGGAGTCCTTTTTACCACGTGCGACATCGCCGTGGTGGCGACCTTCTGCGACTGAATGCTCGCCATGTAAGCCTGACGCGCGATCAAGTCCGCGGCGACAGTGGAGATTTTCGGCAGATGATGCAACCGTACAATCAAGCACTGCAAAGAACGATTCCGGTCTTGAACGAGAAAGGCACGGAACTGTCTACCATTCTTGGCTCGCGGCCGGACGTATTGAAGCGCATCGACGGTCCGTTTGCGCCGCGCTGCCAATTTGCGCAGGAAAAATGCGTAACATCGGCGATGGTGGTCCGCCGCCCACCGGTCTGCGCTATTGCGTGAATTCAGCGGCGTTGCGCTTTATCCCGGTAGAAAAATTGAAGGAAGAAGGCTACCGCGACTACCTTTCGCTTTTCGAGCAACCGAAAAACGAGCCGCCGAAATAATCGCGGACGGCGGGCAAATGCCTGTTTCGTTTCTCGAAGTAGACAAAGTCCAGACGCATTTCCGGGTCGAAAGCGGTTTCGTCTTCAAACGCCGCATCGGAACGTCCAAGGCGGTTGACGGCATACGTTTTTACTGCGGAAAGGCGAAGTGCTCGGCTTGGTGGGCGAATCCGGCTGCGGAAAATCAACGCTCGATCGCACCATCTTGCAACCGATTCCAGCGACCTCGGGGAACGTTGTTCTCGAAGGCCGAAACCTGAATCGCCTGAAAGCCGGTGGATCGCGAAGCGTCTTTCGGCGGGTTCCCCCGAGAATGCGAGGGACCTCGCCGTCTGCGCGCGGCTCGGGATGACAGCTTGGTTGCGCCCCCAAAGACGCACTGCCTATTACCCGTTCGCACCTGCTGCATTTATCAGTTTTTCGAATCGGGGATCGCCGCGCAGTGGTTCCCATTCCGGTTCCACGCGCAAGCTGCCCGAGGTCGGACCATTCGGAGATTTTACTAAATCGGCGAGCAGCTCATGCGCGAGATCGAGTTCGCCGACCTGCGCGTAAATCACCGCCAGCTTTGTCGCCATCAATGGTCCGTCGTAGGCGTCCTTCGAAATCGGCAGCAACTCCACCGCGCGCCGGCCCGCGCGCACTGCTTCCTCCTTTTGGCCGCGCATTGCCTGCAGCACCCCGAGCATGGCGATCGTCTTCGCGTCGTCGCGCCACTGAACCAAGTCGGTTTCAACAACGCGTTGTGCAGCTCTGAAGGCCCGCTCGGCCGCATCGAGCTGGCCCTGACCACGCGCGATGAGACCTTCGAACCAAGACTTCGGGAGCGTGCAACCATCAAACACCGCCGCAGGTCCTCCTACTCCGGAATCGTTGAACTTTTCGTAACGCGATGCTCGGAGCACACGCGCGCCTTCCGCATAATCGCCATCGATCAGACTCAGACGCAGTGCGACCGTGGTCACCGCGCCGCCTGGATCGAAGTCGCCTGGAATCCTGCGCAACGCGGCGCGCAACGGCCCTGTATTGCCATTCGTCTTTATTTCGATCGCAGCCTGTGCGAGCGAGAATAAATGGGCTTCGGGATGAACCGTGAGACCATCGGCAAAAGCGCGCTCCGCATCAGCGAAGCGGCCGACACAGGCATAGGTCTCGGCCAGGTTCCAAAGCACCGCGCTGTTACGAGGATCGAGTTCTCTCGCCTTTTCGAAGTTCGGAACCGCGTCATCCCAGCGGCCCTGGCGCCGATCGATCGCACCCGCAGCGTCCCATACCTCGGCATCGTTCGGCGTGGCGAGGTGGGCGATGGCCAGTTCCGTGCGGGCCAGCTCGTAATCGCGATATCCGTAGTAGTAATAGTACGCGAGGGCGAGACGCGCATCGCCCAGATCCGGCTGGAGCCGCAACGCGCCGTCCGCCGCCAGCTTGGCCTGGGTCAGACGAGCTCGGCTTCTGTCGTAACCAAACCAATAGAGTTCGCCGTGAACACGCGAAACTAGACAGTGCGCGACAGCGAACCGCGGATCGCGCTTGATGGCGTCGTCCAGCAGGCCCAGAGCGCGCTCACCGTTTTCGCGCGGATCTCCCGAGCCGCTCCAGCGAAAGAGATCGCGCGCTCGCAGGAAAAATTCATAGGCCGCCATGTCCGCAGTCGGATGAATTTGCAGGCTGGCCTTTTCGCGCGGCGAGAGGTTTGCCCGAAGCGCGAAAGTAATCCGCCGGGCTAACTCGCTTTGGAGTTCGAACAGATCAGTGATTTCGCGATCATAGGTATCATTCCAAACATGCTGATCTGTCCGGGCGTCGATCAGCTGGGCGTTGATCCGCACGCGATTGCTTTCGCGCCGGACCGAGCCTTCAAGAATATAAGCCACACCCAATGCTTCCCCGATCTCGCGAAGATTGCGCGTTCCCGTCTTGTACTGCCGAACGGATGTCCGGCTGGTCACTTTGAGGTCGGCCACCTTGGCGAGGCTCGAGAGAACGTCATCCTGGATGCCGTCCGCGAAATACGCGTTCTGCACGTCGTCGCTAAAATTTTCGAAAGGCAGCACGGCGATGCTTTTTTCCGGCGGCGGCGCTATGTGGGTCCTCCGATTTGATTTCGAACTGCCAGGTACGTTTTGCTGAAGCGATTCGTCGAGATCGTCAGTGCGTTTGATTCCGCCGGGCGTGAGGTCGAAAGCCCAGGCGAGAAGGAGAGCGACCGGAAAACCCAAAGCCAGTAACACGACCACAAGTCGAACCACCCACATCGGGATTTCGAAAAACGGAAAGACCTGCGTCGCGATCTGGATGAGCAGCCAGCTCACGATCGCGTACGCGACCGCCACCCGGTAAACCTTGCGCCGCTTGAGTTCGGCAAAAAAATTCTTCGTTTTCACTCAATCGCCCATCCCCAGTTTGTCTAAGACTTAGAGGCGCTCGCCGCGGCGAGCGCCTAACCGATACAACAGGCGGCTGGTCAGGGCGAGCGCCTCTACATTGCTCCCCTAATTCTTCTTACGAACAAGCGCATGCGACGTGTGCGTTTGCCCCAGTGGGCGAACCGTGAAATAGGAATGCAATTCGATGCACCCGAGCGCAAAACCTTCCGCCCCGCAACGTGACGAACGCTCTGCGCTCATTGCCGGCTTCGCCGCCTTCGCCACGTGGGGTCTCATCCCGGTTTATTGGAAACTGCTCAAGACCGTTCCCGCGGCCGAGATTCTCGCGCACCGCTTTGTTTGGACTACCTTTTTCTTGATCGTCTTGTTGACCTGGCAACGGCGCTGGCCGGAACTTCGCGAAGCGGCACGCTCTCGACGCACCCTACTCTATTGCCTCGCCAGCGGACTCGCGCTTTCGATCAACTGGCTCTTCTTCATTTGGGCCGTAAACGTCGGTCGCGTCGTCGAAACCAGCCTGGGATATTTCATGACGCCGCTGGTCAACGTTCTCTTCGGTGCGATTTTTCTGCGCGAGCGCCTTACGCGCTGGCAGTTGATCTCCGTCCTTCTCGCTCTGGTCGGTGTGCTCAATCTCACCCTCGGTTATGGAAAATTTCCCTGGGTCGCCATGATCCTCTGCGTCTCATTCGGAATCTACGGTCTGCTCCGCAAGAAATCCGCGACGCGTCCGATCCCGGGCCTTTTCCTCGAGACGACGCTGCTCACTCCGATTGCTCTCCTGTACTTGCTGAATCTACAACGCGGAGGCGCGTTGATCTTCGGTCCAGCGCATCAGTCGCTTGCACTGCTGCTGGTCAGTACTGGCATCGTAACTGGTCTGCCTCTGGTCTGGTTCGGTCATGCCGCGCGCCACCTTCGCCTGACGACAATCGGTTTCCTCCAGTATCTCGCGCCCACCGGCAGTTTTCTTCTCGGTGTATTCCTCTATCACGAGCCCTTCACTCGTGCTCACTTGATCACGTTTAGTTTCATTTGGGCCGCGCTCGCTCTCTTTACTGTTGAAGCGGTTTTGCGATGGCATTCGGGTCGTGAACCCGTCTCGAGCGTCGTCCCGCTCGCGGATTCGGCGGCCTAACCTGAAACGGTAGGGCGAGACTCTGTCGAACCGAGAGACAACCAACGCGGCTCCGCAGAGCGTCGCTCTGCCATCGCGTTTCCCTTTGCGAGGAGGTCGCTTATCGTAGCACGCCACAGATGACCGAAGATGACTTCCAATACGCGATCGAAAACACGCGCGTGATCCTCGCGCCGGAACGCCAGATCGCCAGCTTCGGAAGTACCAGCTTTCGCTTTTATCTGATCTCGGAGTTGATGGATCAGGTCAACGAAGTGCGCGTCCGGGATGGAAGAATTCATGCCGAGCGGCCACAGATCCTGACGCCCGAACACTACTGCCGCCTCTTGCTCGAGGGTTTCGGCGAGAAGGCGCAGAAATACGTCGACCAATTGCGCGAGCGCACGCGCGATGTGGCCGTGCTTCGCTACGGATTTCAGTTTCGGAAAACGGATGTCACCGAGAACACCGTGCGCGACAGCCTCGAAGCCGTGATCGCGCGGACCAAGCTCAAGGTCGAACATTCGGAAGAACCCCTCAGCGCCGTGATTCAAGGCGTGGACGACGCCTGGGAGGTTTGCCTGCTAAAATTCACCATCGACCTTATCGAGCGTTCCACCGGCGGTAATATGGGCGATTTCCGACGGCGTGGATTGGTCTAAGATCACGCCTCCAGTTTTTTATAGCGCCGTATGAGCTTGAAGAATCGTATGGTGTCGCGTACGGGGTGGATGCTGCTCACTTCGTCGGAATAAATCGTGGTGATCGGAACTGACTCGATCCGGCAACCTTTGCGGCTGGCCAGGATGAGCATTTCGGTTTCGTAATCGAAGCGCTCCGCGCCACCGAGCAGATCTGGGATAAGGCAGCGGTGCACCATGCGAAAGCCGCACTGCGTGTCGGGAATTGCCTGACCGCAGAGACGGCTGATCTTGTCGCTCATGTAACGATTGACCAAACGCCTCAACAGAGGCATCCCGCGCACGTCCTTCATTCGGGTGCCGATCAAGAGTTCTGCGCGCGCCGAGGATGCAGCCGCGAGAAAACGCGCGATTTCTTCGGGCAGATGCTGGCCATCGCCATCGAGAACTACGACGAAGATGAAGTTACGATCAAGCCAGTGACGCAAGCCCGTTTTGATCGATTCGCCTTTGCCGCCGTTTTGTGGATGGACAATGACTTCGGCTCCTGCATTTCGCGCGATGGTCGCGGTCGCGTCTGTCGAGCCGTCATCGATCACCAAGACATTATCGAGCTGCTCAAGCGTACGCCGGACAACATCGGCGATATGTTTTTCTTCGAGATAAGCGGGAATGACCGCGGCGACCGTCTTCCGGTCGATCGTGGCGTCCGGGGGCACCGCCATTTTATCGAACTACTGGATGGAAATCGGCCGCATGATATGAACTGCGCACGAGTGGACCGGACGCGACGTGCTCGAAGCCTTTCGCGCGGGCGATTTCACCGTAGGCATCGAAGCGATCCGGCGGGACAAACTCGACTACCGGAAGATGCTGTGGAGTCGGTCGGAGATACTGACCCAGCGTGAGCACCTGGCAACCGATTTCGCGCAGGTCGTCCATCGTCTGAAAAAGTTCCGGCTCCTTTTCGCCGAGCCCGAGCATCACTCCACTTTTTGTGACAATCTTCGGGGAAAGCTCTTTCGCTTTGCGCAAGACATCGAGCGAGGTCCGATATTTCGCGCGCGAACGCACTGCCGGCGTCAACCGTTCGACGGTTTCCATGTTGTGGTTAAAGATGTCGGGCGCGGCCTCGAGGACGATTTGGATACACCATGCCTGGGCGTGGAAGTCGGGAACCAAAACCTCGATAATGACCGAGGGATCCATAGCGCGAATCGCTTCGATCGTGCGCGCAAAATGATTCGCGCCACCATCTTCCAGATCGTCTCGCGCGACGGCGGTAACGACGACGTGCTTCAAACCCATCCGGCGCACGGCCTCGGCTACGCGCTGTGGTTCATCCTCTTCCAGCGCGAGCGGTCTGGCGGTGGTCACTGCGCAAAATCCGCAGGCCCGGGTGCAGCGCTCGCCCGCGATCATCATCGTCGCCGTGCCCTGGCTCCAACATTCCCAGCGGTTCGGGCACTGCGCGCTTTCGCAGACGGTGTGCAGCCGTAAGTCCGAGATGAGCGCTTTCGTGGAAAAGAAAACCGGATTGGAGGGTAATCGAACTTTGATCCATGGCGGTTTCTGCGCCTGGTGCAACGCGGGATCGATTTTCGCGCAGGACATCACGGCGAAGCTATTCGCGCCGATGGGGAAAGCAACCACGGCAGGGGAGAGCCGCGGCGCGACGCCGCGGAACGTCCAACGCACAAAGTCCACCTTCAGACATTACGGTGAAGCGTATCCGGGTTGTCGTCCCGAGCCGCTTTACAACTTCGTGCGACCGGAGAGCGCTTGATAGAGCGTCAACTCGTCCGCGGACTCAAGGCCACCGCCTGCAGGCAAACCGTGCGCGATGCGGGTTAGAGAGACCGGAAACGGCTTCAGCAGTTCGACGAGGTAATTGGTCGTCGCTTCTCCTTCCACGTCGGCTGCGAGGGCGAGGATGATCTCGGAAAATTTCTCCTGTTCGACGCGCGCCACCAATTCCTTGATGCGCAAATCATCGGGACCAACGTGATCGAGCGGAGAGATGCGCCCGCCTAACGAGTGGTAGCGCCCGCGGAACGCGCCCGTTTTTTCGAGAGGCAGAATATCGGTCGGCTGCTCGACCACGCAAAGCAGATCCGGGACGCGTGATGTGTCCGAGCAAATTGCACAGATCTCTTCCATGGTAAAGAATCCGCAGCACGGGCACGGCCGCACTGATTGCCGCGTCGCCGTGATCGCGTGCGCAATATTCTCCGGCTGGTCGCCGCGCGACTGCACGATCCACAAGGCAATCCGCTCCGCCGAGCGCGGTCCGATCCCGGGCATTTGCCGCAACTGCGCGATCAAATCCCGGATCGACGACGGGTATTCCGTTTTCCTCAAAACCGGCGGCCCCTTACTCGTCCAGCGGCGTATTGGTCAACTGCAAGGCGAGGGGCTCGAGCCGGCGGAGATACAATTGCAGCGGGCGATCTTCTTCACCTTCGGGGCCGCGCGCATTTTGAAATTGAGAATAGGCTTCCGCCCATCGTTTTTCTCGATACAGCACGACGCCATTCCAGAACGCGTCGCGCCGCGTGATCTGGTCCCGTGACGCTTCGAGAGCCAGCGCGACCGGCTCGTAAATTTCGTGCCGTTCGCGCACATCCACTCCGCTCAAAAAATCGATGGGCCGCGCCACGAGAATTTTGCTGGCCAGCTCAAAGGTGCGCGGCCCGAGCAGAACTCGTGAGCCATAAAAGCGATTCGCAATGCAGAATCGTCGCGCCAACTCCACCGGCTCGCCGGTCGCGAGCATGCTGCGCTGGCCGTTATTTTTCACCGGCGCCATGATCATCATTCCGGAGCTGACACCCGCGTGCACACCGGCGCTTGTTGGCCCGTCGGATTTGCCGGATTTATTGGAATCAGAAAACGCCTGGGTTAGCGCCATTGCCTTGCGGGTCGCTTTTTCCGCGTGTTGTTTGTCGCTCTCCGGGAAGCCAAAGATGGCGACGATGCCCTCGCCGCCAGCCGACTCGATGTAAGCACCGGCCTTGCGAAACGCCTCGGTGGCGTGCGCAAGAAATTTCTCCGTAATTTCTGCGAAGACAGCGGGCTCACATTCCTCCGCCAGATCATGCTTGTTCGCGATGTCGCAAACGACGGCCGTCACTTCGCAGGCTTTCGCAACTGAATCGAACCCGAGATCCCCGCGTTTGACGGAAACCCGAGGTTTTGCAGAAACCGCTTCAGGGGACAAAACAGGTGCGCGATCGCGGCGTCGCTGAGCGAATCCGACTAATTCCAGGAATCCGATCGGCATGAGAAAACCGAGCGCCGTTCCGGCAAGGGACGGGAGCGGCTGAAAGAGGACATGATAAAGCGAACAAACCCAGGCAACCCCCGCCAATTCGACGAGCAGAATCGCAATGATCGAACCGAGCCGCGCGCGGCGCGTGGTCACCAAAGTCATCCAAGCCACGCCGAGGGCCAAGATGAAGACGAAAACATACTGCCACTTATCGCTCACCATCCTTGTGGCAACGGCCTGACGCGACAGAAGATCGGTAATCGCCAGTTCGGGCCGGAGCAGCACGCCGCTCCAATGCAAACCCATAACGATTCCACCTGCCGTCAAACCAATGATGAGCGCCGAAAGAAGAGACCGCTTCATCTGTGGATTGCTCTCAATTCTTTTCACCCGGTGCAAGTGGATAGTGAGACTGCACCACCAGATCGCTCAAAAACCTGTCCGGAGCGTCGACCGCGCCGCGACCTAGGACGAAAGCCTTTTGTCCGGTGTTTTTCCGAATGAGATTGAGTCCGAACTGGAAGTCCTTAAAGAGGTGCGCGCAAAGTTCGGGCATCGTCATGCGCTCGGCCTGCGCCCGTTCGATCAGGCGCGCGAGAGCAGCTTCGTCAAACGCAATTTCGAGTCCATGCTCATTTCCAAATTGATCCGAAAAGGTGCGCGCACTCTGTTCCAAGGCGGCTTCTTCCTGTTTGTGCCCTTCCGCCATGAGACGATCGAGCACCCGTTTGGGCTCTCGCACGAGTTCTTCCGAGACGCGTAATTGGCTGAGACCGGAGCCGGCGAGGTAATATTTATAATCGCGAAACAATTTTTCCCAAACCGTGAGGAGTCCCCGCGCGCCAGTTTTCTCCTTCGCCGCAGCTTCCGCCATCAAGCGCAACGCTTCATCCTCGAAACTGATTTCGATCCCATAAGCGCGGAAGGCACGCTCGTACTGTCGAAGGATGCTGCCCTCCGAGAACTTCATGATCTGATAAAGATCGTCCGCGATCAATTCCTCGCAGACGACGCGAATCGGCAGCCGGCCGATGAATTCCGGTTCGAACCCGTACTCGATAAAATCCTGGGTCGTGACGTACTGAAACAACTCGTTGTCCATCACCGGCCTGGGCTCGGCATTGAATCCAATCTGCCCTTGTGCGAGACGCCGCGAAACCTGCTGCTTCAAGCGCTCGAACGCTCCACTCACCACAAAAAGGATGTGCCGCGTGCTGATCGTTTCACGCTTCGCTTTCCCGCCCCGCTTCTGAAATTCGAAGGCCGCCTGGAGTTGCGCCTGCAAATCGTTGGCGCTCCGTAACGGCACGTCGGTTTCTTCCATCAACTTGAGAAGCGTGGTTTGCACGCCGCGTCCACTCACATCGCGTCCCACTAGATTTCCCGCCGCCGCAATCTTGTCGATCTCGTCGATGTAGATGATGCCGAATTGCGCGAGTTGCACGTCCCCGTCGGCTTTGTCCACGAGTTCGCGCACGAGATCCTCCACGTCACCCCCCACGTAACCGGTCTCACTAAACTTCGTCGCGTCCGCCTTTACGAAAGGAACTTTTATCAGTTCCGCGATGTGTTTGATGAGATAGGTTTTTCCGACGCCAGTTGGCCCGACCAGGATTACGTTTTGCTTTGCGTATTCCGTTTCTTCCGCGCGCGCGGTGTCCTCTTTTTCCAGCCGGCGCAAATAATTAACGTGATTGTAATGATCGCAGACCGCGATCGAGAGGACCTTCTTCGCCTCGTCCTGCTTGATTACGAACCGATCGAGGTGCGCTTTGATGTCGCGCGGCAGAAAATCAAAGACAAATTGCTCGTCGTTATTTCGCTTCGGCTTTTCCTCCGCTCCGGCATCGGCGGTCTCCGGCTCGGCGTAGGTCGCAAAGGAAACCTTGTCGCCAAAATTCGTTTTCATGAATTCGGAGAGCTTCGCTTTCAATTCTTCTGGCGATGGAAATGGAGGGTTTTGGCTCATTGGATGGCGCCTCGCGAGCATGGAGCGAGTCGAGAAGCAGTAACCTAGCATCGTCAATTCGGCTGTAAACTTGCGGGAGTGCCATTGTTGGACAGCATCGGGAGGCGGAACGCTCGATTTCAGATGAATCGTTCATTTGACCGGAGGTCAGAGCACGCGTAATTTACCCGCATGAAACGGTTAATACTAGGTGTGACGATTGGCGCACTGTCTCTGGGGTCTGCCATGGCTGATCGGCCGGTGGTCGGACAGAAAACGCAAAAGGATAATGCCGATTATGAATACGTTTACCTCACCGGTTCGCATATTCCACAGAGGGTACTGAAGCGTAACATTATCACGGTCGGAAAGGACGGTCCGGTTTTGACTATCGATCAAAGAGAGATGGAGCGGAACGGCAATCTACCGATTGCGGATCAACTGTCCCGTTATCCCGGGATCCAGATCAGTCATCACTAGTCGAGTGTGTTATTTGCGGGGCGTGAATGGCCCTTGATAGCGGTTTTGCCAGCTCACGGGGTCGGCAGTTGAGAGACGCTTGGTCGTTTTCGGCGACCTCGTTGAGATTGCCTTGCCCCTTTAGGGCTTGGTCATGATCGCGCTGAACGTGGCGCGCGAACACGCCGGTTTGCGGCTGGATCGTTTTCTCGCCCTCGAACTCACGGATTTTTCCCGGGCTCGCCTTCAAACGTTGATTCGCGGGGGATTCGTTAGGCGGAATGGGAAGCCGCCTCGACCACGTGATCTAGTACGCGCGGGCGACATCGTGGAGCTGACCGAGCCTGCCGTGGAGAAAATCGAAGCCCGGCCGGAGAAAATGGCGCTCGAGATTTTGTTTGAGGACGACGACCTGCTCGTACTGAACAAGCCGGCTGGGTTGGTCATGCATCCTGGCGCGGGCCATCAGCAGCATACGCTGGTAAACGCCTTGCTCGCTCATTGCAAAAATCTCTCGGGCATTGGTGGACGGGAGCGTCCGGGAATTGTTCATCGACTCGACAAGGAGACGAGCGGCTGTCTCGTCGTCGCCAAGAACGATTCGACACACCGTGATCTATCGAAGCAATTTGCCGCGCGCACGATGCAGAAAATCTATCTCGCGCTTGTGACAGGCATTCCGCGGAAATCGAATGGAGTGATCGATGCGGCCATCGCCCGGCATCCGATCCATCGGCAGCGGATGAGTATCGCGCGTAGGCAGGGACGGGTGGCCAAGACCGAGTATCGCGTCCTGCGCGCCGGCGCCGGCATGAGCCTGTTGGAATGCACGCTGCACAGTGGCCGGACGCATCAAATACGGGTGCACCTCCATCACCTCGCCCACCCGGTGCTTGGCGATAAATTATATGGGGGAAAACATGCCGGAACTTTTCCGCGCCAAATGCTGCATGCGTGGAAGCTCGCGTTCCGTCACCCGCGCACGGGCGAGGTAATGACATTCGAAGCCCCCATCCCATCGGACTTTGCGGAAGCGATGCGTCAGCTTCCCGACAGTCCCTGAGCGATTACGAGTTCGTCGATTCTTCTGCGGCCGGCCGTCTTCGGATACCGAACAGGATCGCCGCGGCGAGGGCCGGGACAATAATGATCGCCCGCATCCAGAGCTCCGCGTGCCATGGCAAAGCAAAAAGCCGCTCATTCCAAAACAAAAAATATGCGAAGAGCGTGATGGAGAGAACAAACCAAGCGTAGGCGCGTCGCCAGGCGGCGACCGGCAGGATCCAGGCGCAATACCAGGGATGCAAGACCGGACTAAGAATAAGCGCGGTCCCGAATGCCCAAATCATCCCGCGCTTCCAGTTTCGCCAAAACAACAGGGAGACCAGCGCAACGCAGATAACCAGGATGACATTGTAATGATAATTTTTCTGGTGCGGGTTCGGCCAAACTGTTTCTTCAATCAGCCACCAAAAAAGATCGTTCAATCTCGTCACTTGGACGAAACGGCCTAACGACTCCCAGATGTTGATTTTCGGATAACCGTAAAACGTACTCAAGAGCGCTGGGATCCCAGCGCTCACCAGGAGAGTGATCGCTCGGAAACCGAGCGCGAATACGCAGGTCAAGAGAAGGAGGACCGGAACGAGTTTCATCGAGATGGCAACGCCGAGGGCCGCGCAGGTGGCGAGAGCCAGAAACCATTTCCTCCATGAATCTCTCGCAGCCTCGAAGCGCGTGAGGAACAAAATTCCGGCGGTCATCGGCAAAATCATCAAACTGTCGAAATGAGCCGCGCCGGCGAAGCTATAAACGACCAGCGGATTCCAGGCGTACCAAGCCGCATTCGCGTAGCGCGACGTTCCGCCTAACAGAAGCAAGAGAACGGCGATCGTCCCGAGATCCGCGCCAGTGAAAAGAAGCTTGTAGAGCAGGGGCCGATCGGAAATTCTGCTCAGCCCAGCAAAGAGAAGCTCGGCGCCGGGGGGGTAGATTGCGCGAAAATCGCGATGATTGATCTTCTCCCACTCTGGAAACTCGGCGCGGACTGGCTCGAGTTTCGGATCGTCCGGCGCGTGGACATACGGGTTGAAACCGGCCCGCTGAATTTTCCCTTCCCACTGATACCGCCACAAATCGTCGCCCGGCGCGAGTGGCATTGCGATCAAGCGCAAAGCGATGGCAACCGCCCAGAAAACGAGTGCCTGAGCGCGCCGACTCGTCAGAACGGGAAACTCTTTGACCGCGAAAAGGCAAGCGATGCCGCAGAGCATAGCGGCGGCGACGAACTTGACCGGCATCTCTTCGAGCGTCCAGTCGTCAAACAGATTCAGCGAGGCACAGCAGAGAATTTCAGCCGTCAATGCGATCGAGAAGCGGAGAACCTGCTGGCGGCGCATTGATTCCTGTTTCCTGAACTAGCCAACCTCAACCTTCGGCGCCGTTTTTACCGAAGTCGTTTCCACCGAGACGCTGCGGCGAAGGATGCGCTGAAGGCCAGCTCGATAGGCGGCAAGATCTATCAGTTCCGCGACACGATATTTTAACCGCCGTGCATGAACCGCCAGGAAAATGACGAAACAAGAATAAATTGCGATGAGCCATGGCTCGGCGTGGCCTACGTTCAGCTGCCGGTAAACCAGAAGACTGAGCGCGACGAGATTGATGATTACCGTCGTGGTCACGAACCGATAGCGAAGACCGGCGCGCGTCAGACATTTCAAGCCGCCGTGGTATTCGGTCACCGTTTGCAGCGCAACGCTCCACCAAAAATTTCCGTAAATCTGAATGTCCCATTCATTCCAGCCGGTATCGGTGGAATAGCGCCAGTCTTCCTCGTTGAGCAGGGTAAAGGTCGCACCGAGCAGGTGATGGCGATCCTTACCTGCCTCACTCCAATAACTGCGACGCCGCAAACTCCCGGCGAATTCCGCGCCCGCCGGCAGACGTTCGTGCCTGCTGATGACGGTGCGCGGTGTGCGCTTGAAGTGGAGCCAGGTGAAATAGCGCGACCATCCACGGACGAGCGGCTGGGCAAAGGCGAGGAACGTTACCAGGAGACGGGCGGCGATCGTGTCGAACTTCGGCTCGATCCGCGCACGCAGCATATAAGAGATCGCAACGCATAGAGTTCCGCCAAACATCAAATAGGGAACGATCCGGAGCGCGGGCAGAAAGATTCCCAGTCCAAACAGAAAAATCGTCAGTGCAAACCATTCGATGCTGCTCAAGTACCCTGCGACTTCCGATTGCGGTGTGGGATAAATCGACTGGAACAGGCCTTCGCCAAAAATCCCGTGATAGATGATCGGCCGGTTGATGAACCAACTGAAGCGAGGTGTGCCATAAATCTGCCCGCGCCACTTGGCTGTGCCGGTCGGCCCGAAGAAGATCAGATGCTTGAAACGAAGCATTGATTCGGCCTCGCCGTAGCCTTCTTGTTGTTTGCGAAACGCGCGCAGCGTGAAACGGCGATAATGCCAAACGAGCGCTGTCGGACTGAAGGCGATCTCGTGTCCCGCCTGCTGGACCCGCCAGCAAAAATCGACGTCGTCGCCGGCCTTGTGGTACTCTGGATCGAATCCACCGACGCTTTCAAACGCCCAGCGGTACCACGCCATGTTACAGCCGGGAATGTGTTCGGCGACGGTGTCCGTCAGGAGGACATGACTCGGTCCGCCCGGCGCGGCGGCGACGCAGGCCTGCACCCAATTCCGCGCCGGCGGCGAAACATTCGGTCCACCTACTCCCGCATATTTGCCGCTCAAGAGCGTGCTCAAGAGATAATAGAGCCAATCCGGATCGGCCATGCAGTCCGAGTCGGTGTACGCGAAAATTTCGCCTTTTGCGACGGCCGCGCCGTAGTTTCGAGCGTGACTCAAACCGTGATTGGTTTGGTGGAAGTAACGGACGTGCGGAAAGCAGGCGGCAATTTCGCGCGTCTCGTCAGTCGATCCATCGTCCACCAGAATGACTTCACAGTTGGGATAATCGAGCTTGCCTAACGACTCCAGGCATCGACCCAGCGTTTTCGCTCCGTTGTATGAGCAGACGATCACAGAGACGAAAGGCGAACTCGGCAACGGGCGATGGGGCAGCGCTGCATTATCTTGTCCGAGCTTCTCGCGTAACGCGAAGAATGCCTTTTTCGGCTCGCGCGTGCGCGTCACGATTCCAAATGCCCAATCGGTGATCTCCTGGTCGCCAGTGAACCATTCGTCCGTCCAGGTAAAAAAGACGGTGCCAGCAAGCCCGCACTTCACCACGCTTTCGACATGCCAGCCGAGCATTTCTGCCTGCTCTTGTTCCGTGTGACGGATCGTGTCCATGCCGAATTCCCCCAGAATGAGGGGCCGGTCTTCTGAAAGATTTTGCAGGCGAAGCAGGTAGCGCTCGAAGTCCCGCTGGTTGTGAAGATACACGTTGAAGCAGGAGAAATCGCTGTTCTGCGGAAGAAGAAATTCTGTCGGCGGGTAGCTCGCATAAGAGAAGAGAACGTTCGGATCGGTCTCGCGCCCGATGCGAATCAAGTGCTCGACAAATTCCGTCACACGCCTCACGCCAAGCCAGCGCACCATCGTGCTGGAGATCTCGTTGCCGACGAGATAACCGAAGATTGCCGGATGACCGCGGTTCGTGGCCACCGCCGTTCGAACCATCGCAACGATCTCGTGCCGGGCCTTCTGGCCAAGGAACTCTACATGCTTCGCCCAAGGCAGCGTGATGAGAACGCGCATTCCCGCCGCCGCACAACAATCCAAAAACCAAAGAGGCGGGACGTGATAGATCCGAACGACGTTCAATCCTGCTTCCCGCATCTGCGCGAGATCGCGTTCCACCTGATCGCGGCGGCCGAGGTAATGCCCTTCCGCGTCTGGTTTGAACGGCCCGTAGGTGACGCCTTTAACGAAGAATTTTCGGTCGCCTTCGAAGAAAAATTTCGCGACGGCGCGAATCGGGCCCGAGGAAGCGGAGCTCACAGCGGGAGTTCGATAGTCCAAGCGGCGCGGCGACGCAAAGATTTTAACACTAGACGCAGCAATGTAGGCTGCTCACGAGAAATTGCAGGCGATGCGCCTGGCGCTACAGGTCTTTCAGGCTCTCGCGCATGACACGCGCCGTCGTTTTCAAATCGGTAGCATCATGCGCGACAGAAAGAAAGCCGCTTTCGAATTGTGAGGGCGCGAAATAAATGCCGCGATCGAGGCAACCCAGGAAATAACGCGAAAACTTTGTGAGATCGCTGCGTTTTGCGCTGGCGAGATCGACCACGGGATCCGCCGTGAAGAAAAGGCAGAACATTGAACCGACCCGATGAAACACCCAGGGCAATTTCAGATCATGGAGCGTCGCGCGTGCAGTTTCTTCGAATGCCGCGCCTGCCGCCTCCAGCATTTTCCAGCCATCGATCCGCTCGAGTTCGCGGAGTTGCGCGAGTCCCGCGGCCATGGCGAGGGGATTGCCCGAAAGCGTCCCCGCCTGATAGACCGGGCCCGCGGGTGATAATTGCTCCATGATATCGGCACGTCCGCCGAAAGCGCCGACTGGCAGTCCGCCGCCAACGACTTTGCCAAGCGCAGTAAGATCAGGCCGAATGCCGAACAGCTCCTGAGCGCCGCCACGCGCCACGCGGAAGCCAGTCATTACTTCATCGAAGATCAACAACGCGCCATTTTGCGTGCACTCGTTGCGCAGCGCCTCGAGAAAATTCCCGCGTGGAAAATATAAGCCAGCGTTTGCCGGGATCGGTTCCAGGATCACGGCTGCGATCGTCTTTGCGTTCTCCCGGAAAGCTGAGTGGACAGCTTCGATGTCGTTGAACGGAAGGGAAATTGTCAGCGCCGCGAAATCTGCCGGCACGCCCGCGCTATCCGGTCGTCCGTGCGTGAGCGCGCCACTGCCAGCCTGCACGAGCAAAGAATCGACGTGGCCGTGATAACAGCCTTCAAACTTGATGATTTTGTCCCGACCAGTGAACCCGCGCGCAAGCCGGAGGCAGGACATCGTCGCCTCCGTGCCGCTGTTTACCATTCGCACTTTCTCGATCGAGGGAACCCAGCGGCAGATCAATTCCGCCATTTCCACTTCCAACGGATTCGGAATTCCAAAACTGATGCCGCGAGCAGCAGTCTCACGGATCGCATTGACGACAATCTGAGGCGCATGCCCAAGAATCGCCGGACCCCACGAGCCGACGTAATCGATGTATTCCTGGCCGTCGACGTCCCAAATTCTTGCGCCTTCTGCACGATCGACAAAAAATGGTTCGCGCCCAAGCCCGCGAAAGGCCCGCACGGGGGAGTTCACACCGCCGGGGATGTGGTTCAACGCTTCGGCAAAGAGTTGGGACGAACGAGAATTCATGGGTCTGGAGCAATCTACCAATCGCGGAAACGTCCATCGTCCATCGTCCATCGTCCATCGTTGAATGCTGGGGAGAGTCGCCAGATTGACACCGCGATGCGCCGCTCATACTCTCCGTTCGCCTTTAAAGGGCGGGGTAGCCAAGTGGTAAGGTCGGGGTCTGCAAAACCTCTATTCGCGGGTTCGATTCCCGCCCCCGCCTCTCTCACGCCCGGCGCAGCCTAACGATTCCGCCACCACGCGGTGATCACTGTTGCCAGCAGGGAAGTGGAAAGCCAGTCGAGAAGCTGCCCGACAACCACCAGCGGATGAAGGTTAATGTAAATCGCGGCCCCAAGGACGATCGGCAACGCGAACACAAACCAGCATGCCAAAGCGAAGCGCAGGCCGCCGCCTATCCCCGCGGCGAAGGGCGAAATTTGATCACCCGCAACGATCCTGAAGAGGAGAGCGATCCCGAGAGCCGCCAGAATGTGCACCGCGCTGGAAAGCGCGTGACTTCGCGCCGTCTCGGGGCGCCAGGTCTGGGGAGTCAGTTTTTGAAATCGATGAAAAATCGAACCCATCCACAACCAGCTCGTGAAAATCGACAGAACACCGGCGATGAGGCCAGGAATGAGCGCCTGCGAAAAACGCAAACTGTTCATGACCGAACGCGACCGTAACAGGCATCCTCAGGTTTCCGCAAGATCGAAGCTGTCGGCCGCGCGCATTTTCAGGTGAAGCGCTCAGTCGCCTCTTCGCGAGCGGCGCTGCAAGAAAAGCGAGGGGGAGCGCGAATTCGACTTTCCCAATTCTGGTTTGGAAGTAATTTCTCGCCCAATGCCACAGTTTTCCTACCGCGCCCGCAACTCGCAGGGCGGTCTTGTCGAAGGCGTCCTTGATTGCCCGGATCGCGCGGTGGCTATCAGACAGATCGAACAGTTGCACTACATCCCGGTTCGAATCGACGCGGTCGGGAGTGAGCCGCCGGCCGACAAGCGGTCGAGTAACGGCGCGGCTTTCGCTCCCGCGGCTTCGCTCCCTCTAGCCACACAAAAGCTAAAGATCCCCCACGGCCAGTTGCTGATTTTCACCGAACAGCTTGGCCATCTGCTCCGGGCCGGAATGACACTCGACGAGGGCTTGTCGGTCCTCGAAAAGCGTCTCAAGCAACCGAAGATGCAACAGATGACGCATGCGCTTCACCAGGCGCTGGTGGATGGCCGCAGCTTCTCGCAGGCCCTCCGGGATTTCCCCCGCATTTTTCCGACGATCTATGTGAATCTCGTCGCCGCCGGCGAAGCGAGTGGCGCGCTCCCCGATATCTTAACCCGCCTCGTCGAACACCTGATGCAGGCGAAAAACCTGCGCGACCGTGTGCAACAAGCGCTGATTTATCCGGCCTTCCTCGCTCTCGCTGGCGCGGGTCTGATCGCCATTTTCATCACCTTCATGGTCCCGCAGCTGACAGCGTTCCTGACGCAAAACGGCGGAACGCTTCCATTGCCGACGCGAATTTTGCTCGGAGCGCATCATGTCATCACTGGTTACTGGTGGGTGGTTGGTTTGATTGTGGTCGGCGGGTATACCGGATTCCGTGCATTCGTCCGCACGGACGAAGGACGAATCGCCTGGGATCGCCTTCGGTTAATACTTCCCGGATACGGCCGTATCATCCGGCACCGTTATTACGCACAGTTTTCGCGCACGCTCGGCACGCTGATGGAAAACGGCATCCCGCTGCTCAAAGCGCTTGACCTCGTCACAGAAATCGCGGGCAACCGGTTCCTCGAAGCGAAGCTGGGTGAAGTGCGACGCGCGGTCATCGATGGCGCGACATTATCAACGGCCCTGAGCGCGCAGAAATTGTTTCCCGAGTTGTTCACCGACATGATGGCGGTAGGCGAGCAAACCGGACACTTCGCGCAAACGATGCAAACCATCGCTGACGTCTACGAGCGCGAGCTGGATCGCACGGTGCAAATTATCTCCGCGCTGATTCCGCCGGTCATCATCATAATGATCGCGGTCGTGGTCGGTTTCGTTGTCTACAGTATTCTCTCCGCGGTTTTTGAGATGACGCACAGTTTGCAGTTACGCCCGCACTGAGCTAATCTCGCGCCGCACATGCTTTCTCGCGCCATTGCGTCCGCCCTTGTCCTGCTCGTAGTGTCGCTGGCGCGCGGACAGGAAGCATTCGTCAAGAGCTCGCCGCGGAATCCGGCGAGCGGACCGACCGGAAACATCGAGAGCGCGTGGCTGGATCTGCGTCAGACCGCAACAGCAAATTCGAAACCGCAGACTGCTCCCGATTGGGTAGAATCGGTCACGCTCATTCCCGGAGAAGCGAAGGAAGGCACCCTGCCCAAAACCATATTTCGGATTCGGCTCGCACGCCCGAGAGCGGAATTTCAGGTGTTGTTCTTCCGCTTGTTTTTTGACGACAACCCGGACCAGAAACCGCAGCTGGTAGCGTGGGATGAGTCTGGCACACAAGTACTGCAATCCGGTCCACTCGGTCTGGGCGTAGGCTTGCCGACATCAGAAAGCGTGATGGTGCCGATGGTCGCAGTTTCAACCATCGATGTGGAAGTTCCTGGCGATGGGAAAACGATTCGCGGCGCTTACCTGGACTGGATGGCCACGGCTGAAGTGCTGCACCCGCTCAGCGCCGAACAGAGAGACCTGATTCCGGAGCCATTCGCAGCGATGTCGCCGCTCCATGCCCCGAGTCAGGACAGGGAGATGTTTGGCACTGTGACCGCGACGCTGGCGGATGAGACAATTCGAATCGGCGCGAGCTTCTCACAGGGCGCGGCGTTTCAATTCGGGATCGAGGCGCAACCGCTAGTCGTGCTGCTCAGCTTCGAGGTAGCGAGCCCGAACATCGATGCGCCGCCGGAAGTTTTTGTGAATGGAGAGAGCCTGGGCGCGGTCACGCTCACTCTGCCGGAGCTCGCCGATCCCGCTTACCGCGGCGAGAGTGCATCACTCCTCAAGCAAATGCGGTTTCAATACACGGGCTGGCTCCGCGCGCAAAAACTGTTGCCGGTGAGCAGCCTAAAAGTCGGCACCAACGATCTCATTATCATCGGCGGACCCGGCACGCCGGCTTCGGCGATTCGCGCCACGCAGATTCAATTGAAATATCTTTGGGACAAATCTGATTACCAACTCCAGACCGATCGTTAGAAAAGTATGAAAAATCGACAGAGCGCTTTCACCCTTTTGGAAATCATGCTGGTGGTTGCGATTATTGGCGTCCTCCTCGCGGCGGCAATTTACAAAATGGCTCCGACCCTCGATGTCGCCAAGGGGACGCGGACCAGGGCTGACATTCAGATGATCCGAACGATGCTTCTCTCCTATAATGCGGCGAATGGATTTTATCCCACGACCGAGCAGGGACTGGGCGCCTTGGTGATGAGGCCGAGCAGCGAGCCGGCGCCAACGTCCTGGAGGCGCTTAATGGATGACGTGCCGAAAGATGCCTGGGGAATGGTCTATGTTTACCGCTACCCGGGCAGAAAAAACGTGGGCGGCTACGATCTTTTTTCCGCCGGACCCGACCGGATACCTGATACCGCCGACGACGACTGGGGCAATTAAGACCAGGCTTTCCGCAGCCGCCTGCCATTTCAGGCGAAGCGCGCAATCCGCGAGACGCGCCAGTTGACCTCGCTACACTTGTGGCTGAGGCGGCGCCGGCGTAACCGGGCTCGCGGCCGGATTGCGCGGGATCAAGCCGCGCACGCGCGTGGGCGGAGTCGGTAACGCCGGCACCGGCATCGGCCTGGGCACATTCTGCTGCGCCCCAGGAACAGTCGGCAACGTGGGTTGGACCGCCGCGTTACGCTCTTGTGGCTGCGGCTGCTGCGGGACAGGATTTTGTCCCGGAGCCGCGGGCTGATGCAAGAGCGCTTCATTAAAACTGAGGGTCGCGAATTGGCCGTCCTTGGCGATAGTGACCTTAGTGGCACCGACTTTATCGGACCATTCGATGCTGGAGATGCTGTATCCGTCCACCGGCGCATTTGTCGTCAGGTATTTCTTGAAGTTCTTGTCGGTACTCGATGCAACCGTTACCAAATCCCCCTCCTTCGACCGCGCGGCGTTCGCGACGTAGAGATCTTTCGCGAAACTAGGCCCGGCCGCCGGGCCCGCCACCGCCGTGGCAACCGCAAATGGCGAACGATCCATCATCGCCTGGTAGCGGGCGAAACTGAACGGCTTCGGCAAATCGTCCGCGATAATCACGCGCAGCGGAAGACCCAGCAGCAGCAGCAAAGCAAAACGCTTTAAATTCATCTTTGTCATAACCGTAATCCAAATATTATCAGCTTCACGCCGGACGCTGATTATTCGAACATACCACAAATTTATCCCCCCGACGGCACGAACCAGCGGGCAATCTTGAACTTCCCGCGCATCATCGTCGGATCGCCGCTGTCGACTTGGAGCTGAACGCTTTCAAAGACGACGAAAGCTTCGGGCTGCTGGACGTCGAAAAGAAAGTGGACGAGCGGCGGCCACGGGCTTTTCGTTTCGAACGAAGCGAAAACCGATTGATGATCGGGAGTGGAATCGCCTGCGCCAATGGCGGGATTCTCGATCAAGACATTGTGCTTGCCCGCGATTTGTTTCACCTGGTCGAGGAGTGTGGACGCTTCGACCGCGCTCTTGAGAGTCGGTTGGTGCTGCTTCAGCCATTGATCGCGGCGGGTCCAGAGATCGCGCTCCTTTATATAAACGTCTTGTTCGTCCCGGGTGGCTTTTCGTAGTGCGAGTTCCGTCCGGGCGTTGCCCAGAATGCCGAAGAGCTTGCTCCAAATCACGAGGTTGATGAGCAGGAAGAGCGCGCCCGCCACAATCAACACGAGCCTGCGCTCGCGCTGATTCATCCGCTGATACCAGGCGGGCATCATCGCGGTTTTCCCTCCACCCGAAACTGGGCATGATCATTCGGCAAAATTCGGGGCGCCGCCATCTCGAACTGAAACATTTGCAGGTCCGGGTTCTTTTTCACTTTATCGGCGAACTGGTACGCGAGGGCCGCAGAGTTTGCTTCACCTTCGACCGATACCTGGCGAGCCGATTGATCAAACTTGGTTATGCGCACGTCCGCCGACGGGAGACTGCCAGAGAGATGCACGAGCAGCTCAATCGGGTAATAGCGCGGATCAATCGCGGGAGCGAGCGCCCTCCATTTGGCGTCCGTCATCTTGACGAATTCAGTCCGCGGCGCGTCCCGCTCAATCCGGCGACCCAATTGCCCAATCTCCAGCCGCAGGATGAGCAGATAAGCCAGGAAGAGGACCAGCAAGGCGGCATACGCGCCACTCGCCCAAAGGACCCGCTGCCGCCATTCTCCCCGCCTAACGAGTTGAGCACGGCGTTGACGCCAGCTTTCCGGCAGGAGATTCAGCCCGGTGTCTGCCGGCGGCACCTCCACGGCGATGAGCTCCGCGGTGCTGGCGAAGATTCCCTGCACGGTATCGCGCAAGCCGTACAAGCTCTCATCGAGCAGGATTTTCGGAAAGGAAGTGTTGATCCCCTGCAACTCCGCGCTTAAGGCCAGCTGCGGCAAATCCCGCTGGAGCTGCAATGGGTCTGCGGCATCGAGGGTGCGCGTGAAGCTAAGCTTGCCTTCCTCGGCGATGGCGCAAACGATCGCTTCGCTCTCGGGATAAATCAGAAGAGCGGCCCCCACGGGAGCATGCGTAGCGGCGCGTTGCGCGGCATACACAGTCACCTGACTCGGAATCAGGCCGAGCGAAAGAAGTGGCGCCGCGAGTTCAGAAAGTTTCTCATTATGGACGGCGACAGCCGAAATGACGCTGCCTTCTTCTGTTTGAGAAATGATCTCGGAATCGGTCGTCATTTCTTCCGTCGAGTAGGGCATTGCCTTCTCGATTTGAATGCGGACCATCTCAACGAACTCGTCACGGTCGATCGTGGGGAGGCGCAGTCGTTGCGCGAGCACGATTGCCACTGGCAGGCCGAGAACGAAATCCTCGCCCGGCTGCAGCAACGCTCCAGCCTCGTCCAGCGTCGCCAACCCGCGCACTTCCCACGCACTGCTGTGCTGGGCAAAGCGCACCAAGTTCCAGCCGCTCAGGGCCGGAATTAAATAAATCCGTTGCGCTGCCGGCTCGATATCAAAACTCCTTCCACGATTTTAATTGAGTATTACCCTTCACGAACACCACTCGCACCGTCCGCGTGACGTCCCCGGATTTTCCGACACTGACCACGCGCAACACTGGATCCGTGCCGATGAGACCTAGAACCTGCTGCGGCGGTAGACCCAGCGCAACCAGTGCTTGCGCGATCGGGATCGGCGGATCGTCCTGTGTGCCATCGATTCCATCCGCTCCGGAGCGCAACGCAAGGAATTGATCGACGCGGTCTTCGCTCGCCCCCGGCAAGGATAGAAGAACATCGCGCGACGCCCACTTAAGGTCGATCCCTCCAGGGTTAACAGTGCTGTCCAAGGTAAGGTCGGAGTCCCAATTCTTCGCAGACGTGAATTCTTCCCAGCCCTTGATTTTTTTCAACTCGTCGATCTGCTTGAGTAAGGCATGCGATGGATGGTAATTTTCGCTGTCCGGCGGCGCGTTCAAGCGATGCAATCCAGTATTCGGTCCCACCCAGTCGAGCAGGGTATCAATCATCAGGTCGCGTTCATTGAGGTCGACACCTTTGATCTCCAAAAATTTTCGTAACACTTCGAGCTGTGGCGAACCCGGGGTAGCCAACTCGTGGGCCGCCACCCAGTTGATGTTTAGTCGTCCCCCCTCGCCCGTGATGCGCACCTGGTATCTTTGATCTCTTCCGAATCCTCCAATCAGTGCCGTCGAACCGGGGGTGATGGCGGGATGCAGCGCGACCTCCGCGCCCGAGCAAGCCAGCGCCTCCGCTTCGAGGTTCCGATTCGCGTTGCCGGACAGGGTTAGGCGCGAATCGATGTCCAGCGCCCACGAAATCACCATCGCGCTGAGCAAAAATAACGCCCAGAGCGACAGCATCAGTGCAGCGCCGCGACGCTTGGTCTTGCGAAGAGCTTCCATTATTACGGTCGCTTTGGCGGCTGCGGTGGTTGCCCTTGTGGTTGTGTCTGCGGTTGCGCCAGTGGTTGCAGTTGCGTTGGCATTAGCTGGAGCGGAGTCCGTCGAAGTGCGATGACGGCCTCCAGCGGTTCTCGGTCGGGCCGCCCGATCACCAGCCTAACGAGTGGTGGCAATCTGCTCGGATCGGTCCATTTCTCCACCCACACGTTCACGATTGGATCGAAGTAGCGTATTTGCAGGCTGCGCACATCATCGAGCAGTGGGACCCAGCTCGTGCCTTCCGTTTCTCCCTCAGCCGTCCCCCGCGGCTTGCGCATGAACCCGATCTCCATCCGGTCGCCTTTATCACTGACACGCCGGAGTCGCATGCCCACAATGAACTCGCCCGGGGCGTAGCGTGTCACAAGCCCCGGCCCGCTCCCACATATCCAATTGATCTCATCGCGCGGTCGATCGTTGAACTTAAATGGTTCGCCACTGAGTGCCCCCACCCCGCTTGGCAGGGCTTGCAATTGCGCAGTGACAAGATTGATGAGTCCGGAATAACGCGCTTCGGCCGCGTTTTCCTCCGAAGAAATCCGGAGGACGGTGATGTTGGTGGCTACAAAGCGATAGATCGCGAGCGACATCATTCCGAGGATCGCCACCGCGAGCGTGATCTCGAGCAGGGTGAACGCCCGCCGGCAGCGTTTAACCAGCGCGATAGACATAGAATTCGATTTTCCTTGATTGGGCTTGGCCGCCGCGTGTCCACTCCACGATCAGGGTCACGCGATTGATTCCGCCCAATTCCAAATCCTGTTCATCCTTTAGGCCCGCCGGCACGGAGCTTTGAATCAGCTTCACTTCGCCGTAGCCCGTATCGATTTTCGTCTCCTTTTGCTCGTCCGGGAACCCGGGAGTCGCTTGTATCTCGGCCATCCGATTCGACAGAATCTGGCGCACCCGATCCCCTTCGGAACTAAGCGTGCTCGCGTTCAGGCAATTCTCGACCGAGCGGCCGAGCACGAGCACTCCCACACTGAAAATCGCCAAGCCGAGGAGAACCTCGTAGAGCGCGAAGGCCCGCGCCATGCGTTTAGCGCGCCCCATAATTTACCAATTCCGGCCGTGCCGTGAGGGCCGAGTATTTTGCCGTCCATGCGCCATTGGGCCCACGATACGTCACCAGGGCCGGCTCGCAGTTTCCTGATGACCAGAATATCCATTCCGAGGGCGGCTCGTCCTCGAGCGCGGCCGGGAACGAGAGCGTGAAAGAATCTCCTTTTTGCCACCTCAGAGTCGCCGTCGCTTTCGGATCCTCTCCTTTGAGGAACCCTTCCGGACGAAGCGCGAACTGTTTATCGCGCCAGACGATGAGATAAGAGCGGCGTTCCGAGATGCTGCGTTCCTGCGCTTGCAGGACGAGACGATTCACATCATCGAGCGACCGACGCAGCCGGCGATCGGCCAGGACGCCAGTCAAGCTGGGCACCGCCAACAGGAGAACCACCAGCAGGATCACGACTGCAATCACAATCTCGATCAAAGTGAAACCATCCCGGCGTCGCATCTAAAAATGTTACGCGCTCAGCCGCAAATCACAACAAAAGGGCTGATTTCTGTAGCTTGTCGGGGTGCCAGGACGCGGCGACAGCGCGGCGCGGCTACGGGCGGATCGTAAGAATTTCGCAAGACTGCGCTAAAAAAACGCAAGCGAACGGCAGCAGCATGCCATGCCGTATGGTAACTTCGCGTAGGATGAGAATGGCTTTCTTGGTTCGAACCGCAGCCTTTCTGGCTGCGGTTTTTGCGGTGATCCACGCGCCGGCCGAATCGGCCGGCTTGCTGGCGGGATCCCGCGACGTGAAGGGCTATTTGCTCGGAACGCTCACAAAAATGGAGCAGGCGTCGAATGAATTCCTCGCCAACGCAATTGCCTATCAGAAGTTAGTCGACGCGAATGGCGGCGATTCAACGAAGGCTTTCGCGCAATCACCAGACGAGGTGATGCGGCTCGTTGCGGCCTTGCGGGAAAACTATAAAGCGATGGACAGCTTCGGGTACGAAACCATCGAAGGCATCGTCGCCGGCGTGCCCAAGCTGTCGGACTTCGATGTTTATCTCGATGCCGGCGTGCCGAAAGACCAGGCGGGCAGCGGGACGCCGGTCGCTCCGGTCGTTCTCTCGTTGTCGGACGGATCCAAAATCGACCGGGAAGGTTGCCTCTTCACTTACTTGATCGAGCCGATGCTCTGGGGCTCGAACAAGAAGCTCGTCGTGCCGGTGGATCTCGATCATGACGGGAAAATCGCCCCGCGTGAATCGCTGCCACGGGCGGACGTTCTCAGCGCCGTTGCAAAGGACGTACGCGCCAAGATTCACGAACTCAATGAAACGGCGATTGCGTGGCAGCCGTCCACCTCCGATTATTTTTCTGCCATCATCACCATGACGCCGACCCTCTCGGGTTATTTCGATGATTGGAAGGAATCGCGTTACGCACCGGAGACTTCCGGGAAGTTCAGCGCGATCAGCCGTGTCTCGGACATGCGCGGAATCATGTTCAGCGTCGCGGTCCTATATAGCGCCGTCTACACCCAGGTCGCGGCCAAGGATCTAGCGCTCGCGAATTCGATCCAGCGCGGCTTCGACGGCATTCTCGCGTTCATCGATCGCGTCGACCAGCGCGAGAAAAAAGCCGGCGCGGCGATGACGCCTCCGGAAGTCGACGAGCTCGGCGAACAGGCAAAGCAAAAGGCCGACAAGCTCGCGCCCCAAGTGGAGCAGGCCGCGGCGCTCCTCGATCTGACGACGACCGGCGCATGAGACATCGACGGGGCGTCATTTTGGTGGCGGCCATCGCCACCACTTTCTGCGCAGTTACACCGACGGTCCGCGCGGATGTCTCGACTGATTTCGAGGCGATCCAATCGCAAGTTGAAGAGGTTTTGTTGGACTCGTTAGGCAATCGACTCGACTCGCAAGATTGGGCCGCGCTGCAACAAAGGGAAAGGACTTTCGCCGGTGGGTTGCAAGCAGCGGCGGCAAAGGCGTTGTGGGCGAACGCAACCGCGGCGATGCGAGACGCAGAGCCGAACGAAGCCATTCGCGTAGCGGAATTTTGCGGGACACTCGACGCTATTTTGGAGCACACCGCCGCTTTGGAGATGCTCGACCACTTGCGGCGCGGCGACACTGTCGGCGCGCAGGCCTGGCGCGCGGTGATTGCCCTGCCGAAACACGCGAATGCGGTCGAGGGCGCGTTGGCTCTGCAGCGCCTGGGCAACAACAAATTGCAGCAGGATGCCGTGAGCGCGTTGCTCACGCGCGAGTACATTGCCTGGCAGGCAACGCGGGTGCGCGAGAGACTCGATGGTCTCAAGCGCGCGGCCAGCGCGGACCGAGCGAATGAGGAATTAGTCGCCGCACGGATTGCTGAAATTTCCACGCTCGCAAACTTTCCCGCGGAACTCTGCGCGCTGGCGCACGTGCCGCCTACGGCGGGGAAGGGTTTGCCAGACTCCCGGGGGCTGCTCACGCTCGCGGCAGGATCGGATTGGCCGGCCTTCCTGGAAAACTTTGTGGAGTGGCAAACGCGCCTGGAATCCGAACTGCCGAATCTCCTGACGCCAGAGGAAATCGAACGGCACGGCAGATTGCTGGTGAAGCTCGTGCGGTTGGTGCCGAAGGAATACCACAACGGCGTCCGGGGCGGACAGATCGTGGTTCCACTTGAGTACCGGGAGGCAAAAGATTTCATCGTGCAGGCCCAACAACTCGTGAGCGAGTTGAGCGGTGCATGGCGGCAATCCAAAGCGAAAGCATTCGAAAAATATTCCACGGCACTGATCGGGAAAATGGAAGCAACCGAGCGTCTCATTATCGCAAAGGGTGATCCGTCGGAGGTCGAAAGCGCCGCGAAGGAAATCGAAAACATTCTCGTGAGCCGATTCGGTCTAAGCGTTCAGCGCACCGGTTCGGGTAAAGGCGTTGTCGAAGAAATCGCGCTGGAAGTGCGCACCGGACTAAAAAGCTCGCTCGCGACCGCCCAGGCGGGTCGATGGAGCGAGGCGGAAACGCTGCGCGTGGATGCCTATACCACGTTCGATACCGAGTTGGAAAAACGCGTCCTGCCGCGAGATCCGGAACTGGGCTTGCGTGCGGAGCGCAGTTTTCTGGACGGCGAGGAAAACCAGCCGGGCATCAAAGCGCTGTTCGATCAACGCATAAAAGGGCCGGCGCTGGAGGCCGCTTTTGCCCGGACGCTCGCGGCCGTCGATCAGTGCACCGCGCTACTGAGAGTGAATCTTTCGCCGGCGACGGTGATTTACACGGTGCTCGCCATTTCCGCCCGGGAAGGATTGGAGGCCGTTGTGGTGCTCGCCGCGCTTCTCGCTGGAATGAGAGGTCTTGAGCATCGTTACACGCGACGGCGTATTGCCACTGGCGCGTGGCTGGCGCTCGCTGCCACCGCGCTCACCTTCTGGATTTCGCGGACGGTGATTCAATCACTCAGCCGTTACGGCGAAAAACTCGAGTCGGTTATTTCCGTTCTGGCCGTCCTCGTCCTGCTTATGGTGACTAACTGGGTCTTTCACAAAGTTTATTGGGTCGGCTGGAACGCGAAATTGCGGAAGCTGAGCAAACCGGGCGAAGCAGGCACTGAGTCCCGCCTCGAATGGTTGTCGCTGGTCATGGTCGGTTTTCTCACGATTTACCGTGAAGGTTTTGAGACAACGCTCTTCCTGCAATCGCTCATTCTCGAAAGCGGAATGAAGTGGGTGCTCGTCGGTGTCGCTTGTGGCGCGGTCATGGTAGCCGCAGCCGGCGTTCTCATTTTCGTCATCGGCGCGCGACTTCCGTACAGGAAGCTGCTCGTTTTTACCGGCCTGCTGGTTGTTACCATTCTGGTCACGTTTCTCGGATCAACAGTCCGTCTCTTCCAAACGGTCGGCTGGCTTCCGATTCATCCCATTCCGGGGTTGCATCTGCCAAGCTGGGCCGGTTTCTGGCTCGGATTTTACCCGTCAGTGGAAGGCATCGCCATTCCTCTGCTCGGTTTCGCTTATGTGATCGCCGCATGGTTGTTCGTGAAAATACAGGCGGCTCGGCGAGGGGCCCGAGCGATGGCGGAGGCGCATCAGACAGAATCCTTCGGCGCGCATCCGGCCTTGGCGAAACGCCAGGCGACTCCATAGCCCTTCGAGTCCCATGGGCATACCTCAGTCCCGAGGAGCGTGAGGCTTTGCTGCAACATTTATTTACGGTTCGTCGTCTCCAGCTCACTGAATGACATTGCGGGCAGTGGAGTGCGCGTCAGCAAGGGCACGATCCTAGCTTTGTTGCTCGCCAGGCCATGGACCGCGAGATCGTTGATTCACTGCTGACCGGCATGCTCCAGAGCGCGGAGGGTATCTCTGATTTACTTTTTATCTCGGGCAAACCGCCTCTTGTCGAGACCCATGGCCGTTTGAACAAATTCTCCTTCGATGGGCCGGGTTCGGTCCTCACTCCGCTGTTCATCGAACAGCTCGCCGGCCATATCATAAACGGAAGCGAACGGCTCAAAATGGAATTCGCCGTCAGCGGCTCCTGCGACTGCAGCTACGCGATCGAAAATCTCGCGCGATTTCGCGTCAATATCTTCAAGCAGAATGGCCGGCACGCGGTTGTGATGCGGAAGTTGCAATCGGAGGTCCCGACGCTGGATAAGTTGGGACTGCCGCCGGTATTTCGTGAAATCGTCAAAGAGAAAAACGGGATCATTCTCGTCACCGGCGGAACGGGGACCGGCAAAACCACTACCCTGGCCGCAATGCTGAACGAACTGAATCACACTCAGGAGATCCACATCGTAACGCTGGAGGATCCGATCGAATTCTTTCACTCTCACGGAAAAGCCGCGATCAGTCAGCGCGAGCTCAGCAAGGATTTTCCAAACTTCGCGGATGGCTTGCGCGCGGCCTTGCGCCAGGCGCCGAAAGCGATCCTGGTCGGCGAGATTCGCGATCCTCAAACGCTTGAGATCGCGATGACCGCGTCAGAGACCGGTCATATCGTTTTCAGCACGCTGCACACGATTAATGCTGGACAGACAATCAACCGGATCATTGGGATGTTCCCGCGCGAGGAGGAACAGCAATTGCGCCAGCGTCTTTCCGAGACGCTCCGCTACGTCATCAGCCAGAGGCTCGTGAACAAAATCGAGGGTGGACGTTTGCTCGTCACGGAAATCATGGGGAGCAATTTGAGGACACGTGAAACGATTATCTACGGCGAATCGGAGAACAAATCTTTCAGCGAAATCATCGAGGCCGGCTCGACGCTCGGCTGGCATACCTTCGACCAATCGCTCATCGCAGCATATCAGGCCGGTATCGTGACTGAAGAAACGGCGATGCTCTCTTGCACGAACAAAGGAAAAGTCCGCCGCGAGCTGGACCTGATTCAGAAACGAAACGGTACTGTGAGCGCACAGGTTCCGTCTGGCCTTAGGCTGAATATTCCCGAACCCATTCGAATCATCGACGAGGACGAAATTGCTTCATGCTCCCCGCCGTCACCCCCGGCCAAACGCTAGGGCGCGTGGCGAAAGGTTCATCGCTTCAGACTGAACATTCCGGTTGAACCGCCGGCCTTCTCTCTCACCTTGTGAGATGTCTTCTCGTTCTTTGTTCCGCGCTTTTCTCGCGTTCGTAGCTGCCCTCTCGTTTCTGGCAATCGCAAGGGCCGCAGATCCGGCGGCGCCGCCCGCGGCTGCGATCGACGAGAAGCTTTTTCGTGGGATACAGTGGCGTCAGGTCGGCCCCTTCCGCGGTGGCCGAGCCCTGGCCGTGGAAGGCATCTCAGGCGAACCCGGCACTTATTATTTCGGCGCAGTGGCGGGCGGCGTCTGGAAGACAGCGGACGGCGGCTCAAATTGGATACCGCTTTTCGATAAAGAAGCGATCTCATCCATCGGCGCGATCGCCGTCGCTCCATCGGATCATAACGTCGTTTACGTCGGAACTGGTGAAGCTGCCGTGCGCGGCGATATTTCCTACGGCGCTGGCGTTTATAAATCAGTGGACGCGGGGAAGACCTGGAAAAATATCGGACTAAAAGATACGCGCCAGATCGGCGCGCTTATCGTCAATCCGAAAAATGCCGACATCGTTCTCGTCGCCGCACTCGGCCACGCGTTTGGTCCAAATCAGGAGCGCGGAATTTTTCGCACCACTGACGGTGGCAAGGCATGGACGAAGGTTCTCAGCAAGGATCAGGACACGGGCGGGATAGATGTAGTTTTTGATCCGCACAATCCGAGCGTTGTCTTCGCTGCGCTTTGGCAGGCGCGCCGGCAACCGTGGTTTTTCTCCAGCGGCGGACCGGGCAGCGGGTTGTATCGATCGGAAGATGCCGGTGCGACCTGGAAGCGGCTGGAAGGCAATGGGCTGCCGGAAGGAATTCTGGGGCGGATCGGCGTGTCGGTCTCCGGCGCGGACTCGAATCGCATCTATGCAACGATCGAAGCGAAAGAGGGCGGATTATTTCGCTCCGAAGACGGCGGAACGAAGTGGGCCCGCGTGAATGAAGATGGCCGCTTTCGTCAGCGCGCCTGGTATTTCAGCAAGATTTACGCGGACCCCAAGGCACCGGATACGGTTTATGTCTTAAACACAGGGCTATTTCGCTCGGTCGATGGCGGAAAATCATTCACCCTGCTTCCCGCGCGCCATGGCGATCACCACGGGCTTTGGATCGATCCGGATAATCCCCAGCGCATTGCAAACGCGAACGACGGCGGCGCCAGCATCTCGACCGATGGCGGCAAGACGTGGACAACGCAGAACAACCAGCCGACCGCGCAGTTTTACCACGTAGCAGTGGATGACGCGTTTCCGTATCACCTCTACGGCGCGCAACAGGATAACTCGAATGTCGGCATCGCCAGCCGGACCGACTCTGGCGTGATCGGCACTCAAGACTGGTTCCAGGCCGGCGGCGGCGAATGCGGTTTCGTCATTCCCGACCCGCGCGACTGGCGAATCATTTACTCCAATAGCGAAGGGTATCTGACTCGTTACGACAAGAACAAAGAGCACTCTCACGACGCGAGCGTCCTTCCGCTCGACAACTCCGGTCACGGCGCGGTTGATCTGGCCCACCGATTCCAGTGGGTCTCTCCGCTCCTACTTTCACCGCATGATCCGGACACGATTTACACCGCGGCCGAATGCGTTTTTAAATCGACCGATCAAGGCAACAGTTGGACACAGATCAGCGAAGATTTGACCCGCAATGACAAGAGCAAGCAGCAGCCCAGCGGCGGGCCGCTCACCAACGACATCACGTCGGTCGAATACTACGATACGATTTTCGCGCTGACAGAGTCGCCGCTGAAGAAAGGAATGCTTTGGGCGGGGACTGACGACGGACTTGTCCACCTGACGATGGATGGGGGACAGCACTGGACGAACGTTTCGCCGAAAATGCCGGAATGGAGCACCATCGATTTGATCGAGCCGTCGCCGCACGATGCGAACACCGCTTATGTCGCAATCGACCGACACAAGCTCGATGACGTAAAGCCGTACATTTTCAAGACGACAGACGCGGGGAAAACGTGGAGCGCGATCACCACCGGCATTCCTGAAGGGGCGAACGTCCATGCTGTCCGAGAAGACCCAAAGCGACGCGGATTGCTCTACGCCGGCACCGAGCTCGGCGTATTTGTTTCGTTCGATGATGGCGCGCATTGGCAGCCGCTCCAATTGAATCTCCCGGTCTCGCCCATCCATGATCTAGTTGTGAAGGATGACGATCTCGTCGTCGCCACGCACGGACGCTCGTTCTGGATCCTGGACGACATTACTCCTCTGCGCCAGGTCAACGCGCAATCGGCGCAGATGGACGCGATCCTCTACCAGCCACAGACCGCGCTGCGTTTGCATTATCCGACCGAGTTCGATAAGCGGCAGCCTGTTGGCGAAAATCCGCCCGCCGGCGCGATCATCAATTACTTCCTGAAAACTGCGGCGAAGGATGAAGTCACGCTCGATATCCTCGATGCGCAGGGAAAACTCGTCCGTCACCTTTCAAGCAAGGAAAAAAAAGAGAACGATCAGCCACCGGAATGGCCCGACCAAGTCGAAACGCCCCGGACAATTCCCGCGGCGGAAGGAATGAACCGTTTCGCCTGGGACCTGCATTACGACGATCCGATCCAAACGCCCGGCGCATTCTATTACGGCGAAGGGCCGCGCGGACCGCTCGCGCTCCCGGGCGATTTTCAGGTGAAGCTGACCGTGACGGGCAAGAGCCAGACCGCGCCGTTGCATCTCGCGATCGATCCGCGAATCAAAGACGCCGAGGCTGCGCTGCCGAAGCAGTTCGACCTATCGTCGAAGGTAGTGAGCCGAATCGGAGAATTGCATCAGGCGATCAACGAAATTCGCGACGTAAAAACGCAGATCCAATCGATGCGCAAACGATTTGGCGCAGAGGAGCGATTAAAGCCGGCTCTGACGGCGGCGGACGAGTTAGCCAAGAAAATGTCGACGGTCGAAGAGCAATTGATTCAGGTGAACATGAAAGGTACCGAGGGCAACCTGGCTTTTCCGAATATGCTGAACGAGGCGTTCTATTCGTTCAGCCTCACGATCCAGGCCGCTGACTACGGACCGACACAGCCGCAATACGAATTGTTCAAAATGCTGAGCGAGCGGTTGGACGAACAGCTGAAGAAGTGGGCGCAGCTCAAATCCGACGAAATTCCGAAGATCGCCACGCTGATCAAGCAGATGGAATTGCCCGCGATCTCGGTCGGCGGAAAATCGGGAGCCGGAAAATAAGGTAAAATCGTGGCTATGTCTTATCGACGCTGTACTTGCCTGGCCCAATGAAGAGAAGTCCGGCCAGCACAAAGCACATTTCGATTGAAGGCAGGGCTCCGCGAAAACCGGTTCCCTTGTAGACCGCGATCGCATGACCGATGGCGAGGACGAGAACGAGCAGAACACCAATCCGAAAGAAGAGCCCGAAGATCATCAGCACTCCGCCCAGGCAGCCTAGAAGCGATCCGAGAATTCCCCAGATTTGAAAATGGGAATGCAAACCAAAATGACCCGCACCTGCACCGAAATGTGCCCACGCCTTGGGCCCACCGATCAACGTGGGAGCGGTATAAAGAATGAAAAGCAGCCCAATGCTGACGCGAATTAGAAGTAACCCAGCTTCACGGTATTTCGCCAGGAAGGCCAGACGCATGGCGCGAAATTGAACAGCTCGGGCCTTAAATGCAAACGAACATTGCCAAAGCTGTCCTTCTAGCCGCCGGGCGCGGGACGCGCATGCGCGAGCTGACGCAAGAGCTCCCCAAACCGATGCTGCAAGTCCGGGGAAAACCGGTTTTGCAGCACATTATTGAAGGCTTACGCGACGCGGATCTGACGGATTTTCTAATCATCGTGGGATGGCACGCCGAGGTGGTTCGCGACTTTTTTGGCGATGGTTCCAAACTGGGCGTGCGCATGGAATACGCGACCCAGATGGTGCAAGACGGCACAGGGAAAGTTGTGGAACTCGCGCGCGAATTTGTCGGAAGCGAGCCATTCGTGCTAAGCTACGGCGACATTCTAATCGGGCCGCAAAATTATCCATGCATTTGCGCCGCCCTGGCCGGAGCCGAAGCAGTCGTGAGCGTAAAACGAAACGAAGACGTGACCCAGGGCGGAGCAGTTTTCGTGAATGAAAATTTCGAGTTGATCGATTTGCGCGAAAAGCCGAAACCGGAAGAGCCGACAAGTCCGTGGTACAACGCCGGCATTTACGCCTTCCGGTCGAGCATTTTTGATTACATCGCGAAATTGGAACGGTCCCCGCGCGGCGAATTCGAGCTGACCGACGCGATTCGCAATCTCGCGCTCGCCGGAAACAAAGTGCAAGCGTTCGAGTTAGCGGGCAACTGGGCCGACGTGCGCGATCCGGAAATTCTCGCGCAACTCAATCGCTGATTGTAGCGGAGGTCCGTGACGCCCTCGGAGTTCAGTAGTATCTTCGCGCCAACCACACACGCTCGGCGGTCATAGACCGCTACAGGTGCTCAGGCGCTTCTTCGGCCGTCTCATCAGGAGGTTCTTCGCCAATCTCTTCCTCGATCTCACGTCGACGTCTGGGAGACAGGAACGGTCGCAGAAATCCGTAGAGCAGGTAGATGAGGAAAACAATCGCCGCCATCCATTGATAGAACTTCACGGTCACCGCAATAAGCGCGATGAGGAACAAGAAGCGCGGGGTCGTTTGCGTCGTGCGCCAGTTGATCGCTTTGAAGCTGGGATAACGAAACTTGCTGAACATCATGAACGACAGGAAAAGCATCAAAGGCGGGAGCGCATATTTCCACCTGCCTATCGTCCGCTGGCCTTCATCCAGCCAGAGTAGAAACAGCGTGATCGAAGCAATCACGCCGGCCGCAGCCGTGATCGGAAAACCCGTAAAGTTCTTGTCGGCGCCAGCAGCGTCGCCATTCGCGGCAACGCAATTGAAGCGCGCGAGACGGAGTGTGCCGCAGGCCAGATACACAAACGCGATCATCCACCCAAGGTTCTGGAATTCACCCAACACGATCTGATAAACGAGCAGCGCGGGCGCCATCCCGAACGAAACCACGTCGGCGAGCGAATCGAACTCGCGGCCAAATGGGCTATCGTGTCCGCCCAGGCGCGCGAGCCGGCCATCGAGCAAATCGAAAATGCACGCCGCGAGAATGAACCAGATCGCGTCGTGAAACTTCATGGCCGCGACGCTGTCGTTGGAATCCTGCGCCCCGTCGTAGATGCAGAGGACGGCCGCGAAGCCGCAAAAAAGATTGCCCGCCGTCATGAGATTCGGCAGGAGATAAATCTTGGGGCTCGGTTGGCTCATTTTCTCGCAAGTCGCGCAATCACGCTCGAACCGCCGGACACCCGATCCCCCACCTTCACCAGAACGACGGCATCGAGCGGTAAGTATACTTCTGTTCGCGAGCCGAAGCGAATCATCCCGAAGCGTTCCCCTTTCCTGAGTTCGTCCCCCACCTTCGACCAACCGACAATTCTTCGCGCAATCATGCCGGTAAGCTGCCGAACCACGAGCGTCACGCGGGGATTCTCGAAGGCCCAGGTCATCGCTCTGTTTTTTGTGGTGCAGTCGAGATGACGCGCGTCGAGACAAAGGCCTTCATGGCTCTTTCGATAAATGACGCGGCCATCCATGGGAGCGCGGTTCGTGTGCACATCGAAGACGGAAAGAAATATTCCGACCCGCCGCGTCCTCGCGTCCAGCACTTCGGTTTCTTCGATCTCGACGATATCTGCAACTGTGCCGTCAGCCGCGGCCAGAACGGCATCGGGATCTGCGGGAGCGACGCGCTCCGGATCGCGAAAAAATGAAATCGTATAAACGAAAAGCACGAGAAGCGGCAGGAGAAGCCAGAGCGAAACAAAACAGCTCGCGACTCCGAGAAGAACCAGAACGGCAAAGATCCATCGTGCTTCATACAGAGTTTGAAATCGCATGGTGGCCCGCATTTTCGAGGGAGTGACGGCGCTGGTCAAGTCATGCGCTGTGGCCGCTTCGCTCTGCGAAGCGCCGGGAACATTCAGCCGATAAAACGCCGTCCAGAAGGCGGCGGCTAGAGGCCCGCGTAGAGCGTCTCTCGAACCACAAGATAGTGGGCCGAGCCCGTTGGGCCTCCCCCATTTGTAGCGGAAAATAGGCCTCTCCGCACCCAAGATATTAGTTGTTGGGAGCGCCGCTTTCGCCTATCTTTTTACTCTGTCCTTTGACAGGCATTTATGCTCCAAGCCCAAGACGAAATTTCCCTCGGAAAATCCGCTGTAGACGCAGCCACCGGGATCGCAACCAGCCAGAAATACGACGCCGCGCAAATCGACAAACTCGAAGGGCTCGAAGCTGTCCGAAAACGCCCGGGCATGTATATCGGCGACCCGGACGAGCGTGGTTTGCACCACATGGTTTTCGAGGTCCTCGACAACTCGATCGACGAACATCTCGCGGGCTACTGCACAAAAATTGAGGTGGCCGTCCACGTGGACGGCTCTGTTTCAGTGCGTGACAACGGCCGTGGCATTCCCGTCGACATGCATCCGAAATTCAAGATGCCGGCCGTGGAACTGGTCCTGACCAATTTGCATGCCGGCGGCAAATTCGGGCAGGGCGCCTACAAATACTCGGGCGGTCTTCATGGCGTCGGCGCGAAATGCGTGAACGCGCTTTCCGATTGGTTCAAGGTCGAGGTTTCCCGCGACGGAAAAGTTTATGCAATGGGCTTCGAGCGGGGCAAGACCACGCAGAAGCTGGAAGTTATCGGTGAAGTCAAAAGTAAAAAGAACACGGGCACGCTGATCACGTTTGCGCCCGATCCGACGATCTTCACGATCACAACGGAGTTTAAGTTCGAGCGCCTCGGGTCGCGCCTGCGCGAGCTCGCTTTCCTCAACCCCGGCCTTGAAATAACGCTCACCGACGAGCGGGGCGACACGCCGAAGAAGGAGACGTTTCTCTACAAACACGGGATTGAAGAATTCGTAAAGCAACTGGGCGAAAACAAGCAGGTCATTCACCCGAAACCGGTCGTGCTCTCGCGGCAGCGCGACGAAGTGTTTGTCGACGTCGTCCTCCAGTATAACGACAGCTACAACGATCAGATTCTCCCGTTCGCCAACTCAATTCCAAACCCGGACGGTGGCACGCACCTGACGGGTTTCCGAACCGCGCTCACGAAGGCGGTCAACCAGTATGCCAAGTCGAACGGCCTCTTGAAAGACAAGGACCCCGCGATTTCCGGCGACGATGTTCGGGAAGGTTTGATTTGCGTCCTGAGCATCAAGCTGCCGAATCCGCGTTTCGAATCGCAGACAAAGGTGAAGCTCGTGAACACGGAAATCGACGGAATCGTGAACTCGGTTGTTTACGACGGTTTGATGACGTTCTTCGATCAGAACCCGCCCATCGCGAAACGGATCTTTGATAAAGTGCTGACGGCGGCACGCGCACGCGAGGCCGCTCGCAAGGCGCGGGAGACAATTCGCAAAGGCGCACTTACCGGTGGCGGTCTTCCCGGGAAACTGGCGGATTGCTCGGAGCGCGATCCGGACCTGACTGAGCTTTACATCGTCGAGGGCGATTCGGCCGGTGGGTCGGCAAAGCAAGGGCGCGACCGGCGCTACCAGGCGATTCTTCCGATTCGCGGCAAACTGATCAACGTCGAAAAGGCCCGCCTCGATCAGGCGCTCAAGAACACGGAAATTCAGTCGATGATTACCGCGATCGGAACCGGTATCGGAAAGCCGAGAGATGAAAACACCGCCAAGGATGAAGCGTCATTCGATATCACGAAACTTCGCTACGGTCGCATCATTATCATGACCGACGCGGACGTCGACGGTTCGCATATTCGCACCCTGCTCCTCACATTTTTCTACCGGCAAATGACGGAGCTCGTGCGCGCCGGAAAAATCTACATCGCTCAACCCCCGCTCTACCAAATCAAGCGCAAGAAGCGCGAGGAGTACGTGGATGACGACATCCAGCTGAACAAAATCTTGATCTCGTTAGGCGCCGAGGACGTTCGACTTAAGAACCTGGCCGACAACAAAGAGCTCAGCGCCGCGCAGCTCAAAGACATTCTCGAATCGCTGGAGAGACTGGCGAAGCTGAGTGAGTCGGTGCGACGACACGGTGGCGACTTTGAAAGCTACCTTGCGGCGCGCGACCCGAAGAGCGGCAAGCTTCCGGTTCATCTCGTTAAAGTGCGTGAGGGAAACGAGGAGTCGGTGCGCTACTTTCACGATCAGCGCGAGGTGCGAGAATTTCATGAAGAGAACCTCGACCTGAATTTGTTCGACGCCGAGATGGGGCAGGAACTGCTGCCGCTCACCACGGCTCCGGTTAAATCCAACGGTGGCATTCGGCGGCGCGCGAAACTGGTCGAACTGCACGAGTCCGCCACGATTCAAAAGCTGATCACGGAGCTGGCGCGTAAAGGGTTAAAGGTTGACCACTACGCTGCCAGCGATCACCCGATCTTTGAGTTGATTGAAGGCGAAGGCGAAAAAGCGACGGTGCATCCCTTGTTCTCAATTCCCGAGATTCACCAGAAGATTGTCGAGATCGGGCGGCGTGGCGTGCAGATCAAGCGGTTCAAGGGCTTGGGCGAAATGAACGCGAAGGAGCTTTTCAACACGACGATGGATCCGGAGAAACGCAAGCTGCTCAAAGTCGACTTGAATGATGATAATGCGGTCGACGCCGACAAGATGTTCACGATCCTGATGGGCGACGTGGTCGAGCCCCGCCGCCAATTTATCGAGGACAACGCGCTGAATGTTCGCAATCTGGATGTGTAAGCGCGGCTCGGGATGACAGCGGTGATGCGCCTTTGTAACGCGACCTGCCAAAATGTATAACCCGAACGAAAAAATAGAGCTGATTAACGTCGCCGAGGAAGTGTCGAGGTCGTTTCTCGATTACTCGATGTCGGTGATCATCTCTCGCGCGCTACCGGATGCGCGAGACGGACTGAAGCCTTCGCAACGCCGCATCCTTTATGCGATGCATGATCTTTCGCTTTTCCCGAACCGGCAGCACCGGAAGTGCGCGAAGATTTGCGGTGACACGAGTGGTAACTATCACCCGCACGGCGAGGCGGTGATTTACCCAACTCTCGTCCACATGGCGCAGGCGTGGGCGATGCGTGAAACGCTCGTCGATGGACAGGGAAATTTCGGTTCGGTCGAAGGCGATCCGCCGGCGGCAATGCGTTACACCGAGGCGCGCATGACGCATCTCGGCGCCGCGCTTATGACCGATATGGACAAGGACACGGTCAACTTCGTCCCGAACTACGACGAGACCCGCACCGAGCCAACAGTCTTTCCGGCAGCGTTCCCAAATCTTCTTGTCAACGGCGGCACCGGGATCGCGGTCGGCATGGCGACCAATATGCCGCCGCACAACCTGGGCGAAGTAATCGATGGGATTTGCGCGCAGATCGACGATCCGGACATCACGCTTGATGGCCTGATGAAGCACGTGAAGGGCCCGGACTTTCCGACCGGTTGCGCCATCCTCGGCCTTGCGGGCATCAAGCAATATCTCGAAACCGGCCGCGGCGGCATGAAAGTCCGCGGCAAAGCCGGCGTCGAAGAGCTGAAGGGCAATCGTGAGCAGATCGTCATCACTGAGATTCCGTATAACGTGAATCGGGCGACGCTGGTCGAGCGCATTGCAGATTTGGTGAATGAGAAGGTGTTGACCGACATCACGGCGATCCGGGACGAATCGGACGAAAACACTCGCGTGGTGATCGAACTGAAGCGCGACGCAAACCCCAAGATTGTCATCAACAACCTCTACAAGCATACCGCGATGGAAAGCTCGTTCGCGGTCAACATGCTGGCGATCGATCACGGCCGTCCGAAATTGCTCCCGCTAAAGCAAGCAAACCAGGCCTACATCGATCATCGGCGCGAGGTTATCCTGCGCAGGACCCGCTTTGAGCTGCGCAAAGCGGAGGAACGGGCGGAAACGCTTGAAGGTTATCTCATCGCCCTGGCGAATTTGGATGAATTCATCCGGATCATTCGCGGCTCCGCCAACCGCGATGAAGCACGAGTGAAATTGCTCGCGTTCGAATTCACACGGAAACAGGTCGAAAAAATCGGGATCCTGATCCGGAACGAAGCCCGGCTGGTCGATGGGCGTTACGCCTTCAGCGAACATCAGGCGAATCAGATTCTCGATCTCCGCCTCTATCAGCTCACCGGTCTCGAACGCGAAAAGATCACCAGTGAATACAAGGAATTGATCGATACGATCCAGGACCTGCGCGATATCCTCGCGAAAGAGTCGCGCGTGTTTCAGATCATCAAGAAGGAGCTGCGCGACATTCGCGATAAACATGCGTCACCGCGGCTTACGCAGCTGGTGCCAGATGAGGGCGAGATCAACATGGAGGATCTCATCGCCAACGAAGGCTGCATCATCAGCATTACACACGGAGGCTTCATCAAACGCACCGCCGTGAGCGCGTTTCGCGCGCAGCGGCGCGGTGGCAAGGGCGTGATCGGGATGACGACGCGTGAAGGGGCCACGGAAGAAGAAGAGGGCGATTTCATCGAGCATCTCTTCACCGCCACGACGCACGATTACTTGATGTTTTTCACAGCGTCTGGGCGCGCTTACGTCGAAAAAGTTTACGAAATTCCGGAAATGGGTCGCGCATCCAAGGGTCGTTCGATCGCCAATTTGCTCGAATTGCGCGCCGACGAAAAAATCGCAGCCACGATTCGAGTCCAGGCAAAGAAATCGGGAACGGGTGCGAACACCGTGGACGAAACATGGGACGAGAATTTTCACATCGTTTTCGCGACGCGGTCCGGGATCGTGAAGAAATCGAACCTCTCGGATTACAGCAACGTTCGGAAAGGCGGCATTATCGCCATCCAGATCGAAAAAGATGATTGCCTGATCGACGCGAAGCTGACGAATGGCGACAACGAGATCGTGCTCATCACCAAAGAGGGCATGAGCTTGCGTTTCCATGAAGAGCAATTGCGCGATCAGGGACGTAACACTGTCGGTGTTTGGGGGATTCGCCCGGAGAAGGGTGACCTGATTGTGGCCATCGCGATCGTAAATCAGAACGCCATGCTGCTGGTCGCAGGCGAGAACGGCATCGGAAAACGCACACCGTTTGATGACTACCGGCGCCAGTCGCGCGGAGGCAAAGGTATCATCACGATGAAAACGGGCGAAAAAACTGGCAATGTCGTTGGTGCGCTCACGGTCACAGAGACCGACGAGCTGATGCTGATTACGACCAAGGGCCAGATGGTGCGAACTCGCGTAAAAGAAATTCGGGCCGTCGGGAGAAACACGATGGGCGTGAAGCTAATGGATTTGCGTGGTGTGGAAAAACTACAAGCGATCGCGCCTGTGGTGAGCCAGGAAAGTGCTGAGGTCGAGCCAGACGCGGCCCCGACAGCGGCGGCGTAAAAAGAAAAGGACACGCAGAGCGTGTCCCTTCCTGATCGTGTTGTCGCTTGAGGCGAGCTTAGTAGTTCCCGGACGAACGGACCGTCGTCTCGGTGGTGCTTGTGGGCGCCCTCTTGATCGTTTCTGACTGTGTCGTCGTCGTCGTGGTCGGGGCTGGTTTTTCCACGACCGTGGTGCACGAAGTCAGGAGCACGGCGGCAACCGCTAGCAGTGGAGTAAGAATAATGAGTTTTTTCATAGTTGAAGTTGTTCCTTCAAGGACAAATCGGTGCAGGTTCCTCGGCCAGATGTATTTCGGAGGAAGATTTCCTGACTGCCTTCTGTAGGGGGGCGCTGATCCCGCCTTGGTGCAAGCGACGTCTCACACCGGCAGAGTCAGCGACTCCGCCCTACCGACAAGCTCGAACCAAGAGCGCCATCTGTTCAATCGTCGACATTCGTTCTAAGTTTTTTCAGTTTAGACCTCCGTCGCTTCCCTTCGAGGATTCGCCTTTTCAAAGCGCGTGGACGTGGCGAGCGCTGTCGGCGTAACTTTTCACGGCGACTGAGCTCAACCGCCCGCTCATCCTGCCGGCGCCGCTCAATCGCATCAAGCAGCCGCTCGCGCGCGAGCGCACGATTGCGAGCTTGCGAGCGCGAATCCTGCGCGGTGACACGCAATCCGGAGGGCAAATGCCGCAATGTTACGGCAGTCGACACCTTGTTGACGTTTTGGCCGCCTGGCCCACCCGATCGCGCAAAGATCTCCTCGAGCTCAGACTCCAAGACACCGAGCTCTTTCATCCGCTGCTCAATCGATCGGCCCATCGACATGCGCAGCGCGACTATTGCGGCGCGATGTTTTCGCGGCCGTGACGTAACATGCGCGCCATCCACAAGAGCTCATCCAGAAACTTGTTTATGCGGCCCACGAAACTTTCGTCGAGCAATTTCCCGTTTTCATTGAAGAGCGTTTTCACGTTGCTGAAATTCACGTCCGTAAAAGTCGTCACCAGTCCCAGCTCGCGCATGACCGGGAGAAGATGTTCGATCACACGCGCACCACCGAAGGGACCCGCGGAAACGCCACAAAGCCCGACGGCTTTGTGAATGTACTCCTTCAGGTTCATGTCGAGTGCGTGTTTCAGAAGTCCCGGATAACCGTGATTGTATTCCGGCACGATCAAGATGAGTGCGTCCGCCCGCTCGACTGTCGCGGAGAACGCCGGATCCTTCATCTCCTCCCCGGCGTCATCCATGCGCATGTGCAGCGCCCGCACATCGATCAGCTCCGTCTCGACACCGGCGCGCTTATTCGTCTCCTCCAACACCAGATGCGCCGGATGTTCGCTGCGCCTTCCTTGCCTCGGTGTCCCGAGGATGACCGGAATAAAAAGTGGTCGTTCCGTCGCTGGCATGATGAAAGAGCAAATGATCGAGGCGGCCTTTGCAAGTTCATTCTCACCCATCCAGGGGAGCACCTGTCCGATTCCCGGTTAGTTGTTTCCCTTGGCGAGCTTAGCACCGTTGCTTGCTTTTATTCGCCGCCTGTCTGGACAAGCTTGCCCTCAAACCTCTCCGCTTGTTTATCGTAGTGGATCTCGTACTTATCGAGGGAACCGCCCCTGCCTCGATAATCGATCTCATACTTCCAGGAATCCGGACTCGCTCGCTTTTCGCTGAATAAGTAATCCGTCCAATATTCTGTTGTGGTGGAACGCTTTCTTTTTGAATCGTTCACGACCAAATGAGTTTGATATTGAATGACCTTGTCTTGGCGTTCGCTATATCCAATCAACGTTGTCGCAAGCCCCATACACGCCTGGGCGTCAAACAGGGCGAACTCCCACGCTTTGCCGTCTCCATTGTAATCTCTCAACCACATTATGGTAGGTGTTCCTTCAGTCTCCTTCGGCACACCTTCGACGCGATAGTAATGGTCTGATCGGATATTATAGGGAATATCGAATTCATCCGCTCCCTCGCCCAGTTCTTGCGAGATCTTCACGGTGTTGATGACTTTGCGCGTTCGAGGATCGACTAATGATACCCTCGTGGCGCCACTGTAGTAACTTCCCCTCGTGTATTCTGGACACGTGTAAGGATCGGCAGGCGTGTCACGCGGATGCTTCGTTGGGCGAACCATCCACAAAATCAGCGACCGGTTAGGCGTGACAGGCTGCGTTTCAATGATTATCGCACCATCTGCAAGTTTATACTCTTCGCCGGCCGATGTGGCAAAAGCGGACGTCGTTGAAAGGCAAACGCAGGCCAGAAGCAATGTTATTTTCATTTAGATTCGCAAGAAATCGCAGTCGGCTCTCCGTCGCATGCCAAGTGTTCTTTTTACGGCTTACAACGTTCTGAAGGCTTGTTGATCATCTCTTGGTGGGAGTGGTCCAATACCACCAGTAACCGAGTCCAAGGCAGATCGAAACAGATCCTCCATCTGGATATCATGACTTTCGTTGCTTGATCGCAAGCGCGGCCAGGTGATCCGGACCATGGCGCATACACCCGATATTTGCTTGCATGCCTCGCGAATCGCGTAGTTTGCGTTCCCCTCCTCCACATCCCGCGAGTACAGTTGCCATTGCTTGTATTTCGTCTTTTGCTTGGCTTCGGCACGCGCTCTGACTAATAGCTTCTTTAAGGCCGCCATGGCGACCGGGGAGTCGACCTCAAACGTCATCAATGAGAGCCTGGCGGTTTCACGCGCGGCTTTATTTGCTGGATTTGGAACCTGAAAAACAGCCGCGGTTTTCGGCGGCTTTGTCTGCATGCTCACGAGAGACCAATCGTCCCCAACACTATAGGAGAAATAGCCCTTGCTCGTGATAACGCTTAGATCCGTGAACTCACTTCGGGCGGTCAATGGACTGAGAAGAACGAATCCAGCGAAAAGAAAATGCTTCATGGCATCTAACACGGATCGGGCCGGCAATCTTGCAGTTTATCCACCGCCCCCTCCCGATCGTGCTCGTGAGCGGTCTTTTTCTCGTCGGGGGAGCAGGAGTCATCGGCGTCGCCGCGGCGACGGGCTCTGACTTTTTGCCGGTAACAATCTTCGCAAAGCGCTTTGAATTTTCCTCAAGCAATTCCGATAATCAGGTTCCAATCCGACTTGTTATTCTATTGCAAACCAACCCGCTGCGGCCGTATTAGAAAGTATGACTGAGAACAATGAGAGTAGCGAAATCGCGGAAAAAGCTGCCACGAAAAAGGGCGAGGTAGGCGGCCGGAGCACTCGAATGTTTTCTGTATGCCCCAACTGCGGTGCGCGCCATAACGTCGTCAATGATACAAAAGGTGTGTGGATTTGCCCAGACTGCGGCAAACCGTATGACCCGTATTAGGGCTCGGTGCTCAGAGCATGCCATGGCCGGACTCGAACCGGCACGGGCCGTTAAGCCCAACGGATTTTACGTTCGCTCGCGCCATCGACGGCTTTGACCTTCAAAAGTCCCGCGACCAATTCGGCAGCGGTGCGTTATCTGCAAGATTTGTCGAGCCGGTTGGGACAATTCGCGGCGGCATTCAACGGCAAGCCGGTTGCGGAGATCACGGCGACGGAAATTGACGAATGGCTGCGCGGACTGCCGGTCGCGGCGACAACGCGAAACAATTTCCGGCACGTGCTCATCGTTACGCTCAACTTCGCAAGGGCACGCGGCCATTGCCTAACGAATCATGCTAAGGCGGCAGGCAAAGCGAAAGAGGTCCAAGGCGAGGTTGAGATTTTCACGGTTGTGGGCCTGAATGACGAAGCTCGGTCGTCGCTGGTCTTTTCGCTTCCGCTCTAGCCGGTAACGGACGATCTTCCTTTCAACAAGGGCGGCAATCCAGTGCCAGCTCCGGCGTGTCTTTGAATATCCACTGCTTGCCGCTCGGGGCTCTTGGCTCCGCGCCTGGAATTCCGACCTTCCCGCCCTTTAGCCGCGAGATGGGCGAGTTGGCTCAACCATTGGGGCGTGTAAACGTCGCCAAGGCGGCGCAAATCCGGGCGTCTGTTGGGCGGGAAGGAAGCTGAACGAGGATAACGTGTCGAGGTCCAAACGGCCATCGGGTTCGGCACCGACTAGCGACTGATACGCGCGCACTGCGAATCCCCGTGCCTTGCGTAGACGCCGCCGGTTCCACTGCGGCAATAACCGCGCCGCGCCAACAGCGTTTGCGCGCCGATAAGTACGGCGCTGGACCATCTGGCAGAGCAACTTCAGAGGGCGTCCTATCAAACACGCCGCTCGAGTCTGCTTGCAAACCGCGTGGTCCGGGCGCATAGACAATCCCCGCCGGCATGTTATTTTCGTCGACCGGAACCTGCCTCATCGCGGGGGATTTCCGCACCGTTTGGTTGACCGTAAAGGCTATTATAGGAAGTCGGCCCGATCTTATTACCGTTATAGTTATTCCCTATGTGTTTGATGAATTTCAGTCCGCCAGACTGTTCGTGGTAGCCGTAAGTCTGAGTCATACCCCTTCCTGGGTAACGGGTATCGTACGCCGAGTTTCCTTTAAAGATCGTGTAGGATGCGTTGATTGTGGAGTTTTGATAGCGGGCGGAGAACCCGTAGCCCTCCGCTTGGACTCCATTGTTGTAACTGCGGTTCCCTGTGACTACGCAATTTTGCCCGCCCACGATAATTCCGGAGCTACCGTTGTCATAGGCCGTGTTATTGGTAATCACAGAGTCCGATGCCCATAATTCAAACCCACTCACCCACGTATGATTCTCGTCAAAGCCGCGCCCGCCGGTGCAGGTGTTGCCTATTATGTTCATTGTGTGACAATTGGCGACTTGTCCTGTGGCGATACCTGAGCCAAATCCCGTATTGCTTATCCGGTTGCGGGCGATGGTGGAAGAAAAACCCCAGAACAAAATCCCCGAGCCATCACAAACGTTGTCGATGATGCGGGCATCGGTCGCTCTTTTGTCGCCGTATTTGGTGACAAGAATTGATTGGTTCAGGGTTTGAACCGGCGTTGTTTTGGTGATATAGTTTCCTTCGATAGACCAGTTGTCGCCGCCAACAACACCTATTCCTATCCTACCGATTTTCAGAATCGAACATTTTGCCACTCGCCAGTTGTTGCCCTTGCATGCGATAGCCGAATAATTGTGAAGTGGGGCAGGGAAATAGTCCTGCATGTCAAGCGTCAGGTTTTCCACGCTCCAGTTGTCTCCATCCCCCCATATAAGAGCGCCCGTCGGCATCGCGGCAATCTTCAGGATGGATACTTCGCGCTCCACGCCCACCAGATGCACACCCGACTTTACATGTGACGTTATGCCCGAAGCAGAAATAAGATAAGTTCCTTTGGGAACCAAACACATTCCGCCGTCGGTCGCCAACGACGTTAAGGCCGCATTAAACGCCGCAGTATCATTCGTTACGCCGTCGCCTATTGCTCCGAATGCTTTAACGTTTACAACTTGACCACCTTTGTCTAGGGTTGGGCCGGTGATGGCGCCCGAGGTCGTAAGTGTTCCTCCCACCGTCTCAGTGCCGGTGACGCCAAGCGTTCCGCCAGCGGTGGTCTTACCACTGAACGATCCTGTTGTTCCAGAAGTGAGAGTGTCGCTACTCAAGTTAAGAAAAGTGACGCCACTAGTGGCATCAATGACCGGATTCTGGACTGCGTGCGTTTTAGTATCAAGCGTGACCTGCTCGCGCGCATCCTGGGCGTGGCCACTCTGCAATTGCAGGGCAAGCGAAACGCTTCCCGCGGCAACGAGGAAGAATGGCAGGCGACGCACCTGCCTTACAAATTGGGATGTGAGCTTAGAAGCCACCTATTTTTGCCCAGTGCTTGTTGTTTGTTCTGGACGGTTGAGCCGCATTTTCTTGTTTTTTTGCAGACATTTTCACGGATCGCGACGGCAGGATTGAAATGCGCTTCCAGAGTTAGCTTACGGCTGATCGGGGTTATTGGCGAATATCACTCGGCGGTCGTTCATCCCGCCTCACCGCCATGCTGAACCTCGTGTACGGCAAATTCCTACGCACGAGGGATCGGGCACGTTTCCGGCAAAGGCCGCCCAAATTTGAATCGACGCAATCGCTCGGGAAAAGATTCTTACGGCGATGAAGAGTTTTGTTTCGAAAGAGGAAACGCGCCGACGTCGAAGGTTTGAAAGAAATGTGAGTTGGGGAATGGCCCACCCCTCTACTTAAAGTCGGTTCCGTTCGGATTCGCGTACCGCCCTTCTTATCCGCGCTGGGATCAACCGCACCGGAATGGTTCCTGCTCTATGCCAAACCCGTATGGGTAGCAATTGCGTCATGCTTAGACTGATTGAGTGCAAGCTGCCGCTTCGATTCTAACAGGACAACGGATCCTGCCGGAACGCGGCCTCGCCGAGCACGCGCACTCCGAAAAATCGCTGAGTCTTTCGGAAACGTGCTATCGCCAGCTGTTGAAACCACTCCACGAAGGAATCAATAAATGAAAAGAATATTAATTGTCGAAGATGATGAAAAAATCGCGCTGGCTCTGCAAGTTCGACTCAAAGCAAATCGTTACGCAGTATCAGTCGCGTCTGATGCGATCGGAGGAGCAAGCCTGGGCCGCGCAGTCAAACCTGACTTGATCCTCCTGGACATTTCCATGCCAGCGGGCGATGGCTTCCAACTGGCAGAAACCTTCCAGCATATGCTCGAAACCCAGGGAACGCCGATTATTTTCATTACCGCGTCTAAGAGTCCGGAACTCTTACAAAAGGTCATGGACTTGGGGGCCGCTGGCCTGTTCCAGAAACCTTTCGACACCGAAAAACTGCTCTACAGCATCGAACGGGAATTAAATCGTATGGACTCAGTCGAAGCCAGGAAATCCGCTTCATCCACAGGCCCAAAACAAGATCGCACGGAGTCCAAGCCGATTCTCATCATCGAAGACGACCAGAAGATTGCGATGGCCCTGGCCGTTCGCCTGAAGGCTGCCGGATATAAGGCTACTACGACTTATGACGCGCTGACAGGATTGAACGCCGCCGTCCGCAATCCTCCAGCCCTGGTGCTCTTGGACATCTCCATGCCCGCCGGCGACGGTTTTTCCGTTGCCGAACGAATCCAAGCCCTCATTCCCACGCGTACTCCGATTATTTTTCTTACCGCCAGCAGGCAGCCGGGATTCAGAGAAAAGGCAAGAAAAATGGGCGCAGCAGGATATTTCGAGAAGCCGTACGAAGCGGAAGAGCTCTTAGGCGCGGTTCGGCAGGCATTAGCTTGATGACCGTGTTAAGCGCAGGCGCTCTTTTAAGCAGCCTTAGCTCTCCTGCGCACGGTTTCTATTCCGGCGAGCGCAATCCCTAGCAGAGCAACCGCGGAACCACCATCCGGTACAGCTGAGGTGGAAGAAGACGCGAAGTTAAATGTGAAGTTACGGCCAGTGCCTTGGAGAGCCCAGGTCGCAGCCGAGGCATCCCCCCCGTTAATACGTGCTATTCCGGTTCCACTCATATCTATTGTTCCGTGGGTTATGGTAGCGCTAATCAAAGATACTAGATCGAACGAATAAGTGTTTCCTCCGTGTGAAAATGACCATTCATTGGCGACCGTCCCTCCGACTAAGACAGCACCTGTGCCAGTCCCCGTGAAGGAAAAATTAGTCATGGTGGCCGAGCTGCCGGCCGTCCCTATATAAGCACCATCCGGGGCTGGTAAGGAAGCCACAGTCCAAGGGTTCGTGAAGGTGAGGTGAGTGGTACCTGCACCTGAACTCCCGGACGCCTTGACCCTTCCAGCAAACATGACATCACCGCTGAAGGCTCGCGCCTGCTGGCAGAAGAGCCCGCAACTAAGAAGGCCGGTCGCTAGGACCGCTAACATTGTCTTTGATGGGTTTCTCATTATTTTAGTGTGTTTAGGGATTATTTTTGCGACTTAACCCGGCCCGCCTCTTTAGAGCTGCTGCTGGCATTCCCACCTCTTTTCCATATTTGTCATAATTTAATCGCAACGTCATTAATTATTTTCGTACCACCGAAATGTCTGTGGTTATTCCAAGGGGAAAACCGTAAAGGTTGCCGACGTTTCGAGCGGGACTTAGTAGAATCGCGGGATTAGTTTCATGGACATGTGCGTTGAGGTCTAACATGTGATTATGCCGACAATTTGGACGGATATCCAGCGTGTTAGCCGACAAAAGCCGCAACGGTTCAAGATTAATGCCGATGGGAGGTAGGAAGTCAGGGGGACTTTTTTATTGCGGTCGCGAGGTGATCCCCCTTACTCTGAGCGTTCTACGTTGAACAGAATCGTGACCTCGATCATGCGAGTGTGCGTGCTTAGTCTCGGGCTGGCCTTCGCCACGCGCGTTTTTTCGGCAAACAGAGGATCACGATAACGAGCATGCGGTCGCCGAAAGGATTGTCCGTGTGGAACTTATTCCTCACTATTTCACGAAGGACGGTTTCAAGATCGCGCCGCGACTGAATCGACTACGAACATTACGTAGACCTTGAGCCGCTGCTCGCTCGTTCGCCGACTCTTTGGAAGAGCGTTCAAGTCACGTTAGCGACAGAATACGAGAAGCGGCCCCGATTAACAACGCTGCAAACCCGAAGAGGCGAGCACCGAGGCCGATCTTGAGAAAAGCCTTCCAAGACACTTGCGAACTTCGCGGCGGCGGGTCGGCCACGAGCACCTTGTTTGTTGACTCCGGGGCGGAAACAGAATGGCTAATTGCCCAGGTTCGCGCGACTCTAGAGGCCTACGTGGCAGACGACCAAGTGGCTGTAGCGTTGAAGCAATACTTCGACGGTCTGGTAGATCACGACATTAAGTCGTATCGAAAGGTTGGCGCTCAACTCTCAAAGCTTGATCAACTTACATCCTGGCGAAGTCAGACAAGATCGAGAAATATCATCGAGTGACTCGACTGAATTACGGCCTGGGCGATTCCACGGTTGGAGGATCCCTGACCACCAACGTGCTCACGAATCAGGCGGCTGTTACCGTCAGTAAGAACTGAAACGGCAACGCCAAGCGAAGTCTTACCTGCCAATTAGTTGGCAAATAGCTGTAATTGCTCCGTTTCCTTGCGCGAAGCTGCGCGATCATTAAAAGGAGCGCGACGCTCGCTTTCCCCTCGTAACACTGCTCTTCAGAGAGTGCCGATGGCGGGACTCGAACCCACACTCCAGTTTAATGGAAACGGATTTTAAGTCCGTTGCGTCTGCCATTTCGCCACATCGGCGCTGCGACCTGCACCTTACCCAGCCTGATGCGCAGACCAAGAGGTTTTGAGATGCCAGGGTGTCATTCCAACGCAACTTCCGCCAGGAATCGTCGCGAACCGATTTCAACAAACGCCCGCTACATCCGATGCGCTTGAGCGGTTCGTAGTATTTGCGCGTAGAATGGCGCAAGCGTTGAACGGGAGAAATTCTTATGGCGGAAAAACTATCGGGCAAAAAAGTGGCGATTCTGGCGACAGACGGCTTCGAGCAAGTGGAGCTCACGAAACCGCGCGCAGCGCTCGATGAAGCGGGCGCCAAGACGACTGTGGTCTCGATCAAACCGGGAAAGATTCAAGGAATGAACCACGCTGATAAAGGGGACACTGTCGCGGTGGACAGGACTCTGGCCGAAGCGAAGCCCGAAGATTTCGATGCGCTCATGATCCCTGGCGGGCTAATGAATCCGGATACGTTGCGTTCGTCTGAAGAGGCGCTCGAGTTCGTGCGCCATTTCTTTCGCGAGGGCAAACCGGTCGCTGCGATCTGCCACGCCCCATGGGTCCTGATCGACGCAAGCGTTATCCGCGGCCGGACCGTCACTTCCTGGCCCGCGATCAAAACTGATATTCGGAACGCGGGCGCGCATTGGGTCGATAAAGAAGTCGTCGTGGACAACGGCCTGGTCACGAGCCGAAGACCGGACGATATCCCGGCCTTCAACAAGAAGATGATCGAGGAATTTTGCGAGGGGCGGCACACTGGGACGTCTGGCACCGCTTCGGCAGAGCTGGAAACCTGAGCCGCAAATTTCCTTGTAAGTTTTCGCGACAATCTTGCAAAGTTTCATGATCGCGACGCTTTCCGATGACAACCGCCAACAAAATCACCGTGATCCGGATCCTGATGATCCCGATATTCGTGACGCTGGCGATTTATTATGGGCAAAGCATTCAGGAAGGCAGCCCGCAGGATTGGCAACGCTTCGCTGCCATCGCGGTCTTTCTCCTCGCGGCCGTCAGTGACGGCCTCGATGGCTACGTCGCGCGGCGTTACAATCAACGCAGCTCGCTCGGCATGATTCTCGATCCGATCGCGGACAAGGGACTCCTGCTGAGCGGCATCATTACGCTCAGCATCAGCAACTGGAGCACGGGCGACCAGCATTACGGAAAATTTCCGGCATGGTTTCCCGTCCTCGTCATCACGCGCGACGCGGTCATTGTGGTCGGCAGCGCGGTGCTTCATATTTTAAACGGGACCGTTCGCGTCAGGCCGAGTTGGACTGGGAAGGTCGCGACGGTTTTGCAGATGGCGGCGATCGCGTGGGTCATGTTGCAACTCCACATGCTGCCGTTGCTCTATGTGGTGGCGGCCTCCGGATTTTTTACGCTCGTTTCCGGGATGATCTACGTGAGGGACGGGGTGCGGCAGCTAACTGCACAAGGTCACGCCAACGCGAAGTTGGATTAACGCGACCGCAACCATGCAACGGAAAAACGCGCCCGAAAGCGTGGGCAAAGTCGCCATCGTCGGCCGGCCCAATGTAGGCAAATCGGCGCTCTTTAACCGGCTCGCCGGTCGAAACATCGCGATCGTGCACGATCAACCTGGCATCACCCGGGACCGGCTGGCCGCGCCCTGTGTGCGGGGGCGACGGCCGTTTACGGTTTGGGACACGGGAGGAATTGGCGGCGGAGGCGATGTCGAGCTGCGGGTGCAGGTCCGAAGCGCGGCGGACGCCGCCATGCGCGAAAGCGACGTGATTCTGCTTGTGGTGGACGCGCAAGACGGACTCACGCCCATCGATCAGGAGCTCGCGCGAATCCTGCGCAAATCCAAAACACCGGTCATCCTCGTAATCAATAAGATTGATCACCCGAAACACGAAGATCTGGAGAGTGATTTCGCGCGACTTGGCTTCGCGAATTCTGACCCGATCAGCGCAGCGCATGGCCGCGGCATCTCGGGCTTGCTGGAAACGATCGATTCCCTGTTGCCGGCTTCCGATGCCGTCATCTCCGAAAGCTTTCGCGAGCAGAGCGATCAACCATCAACCACCAGTCATCCGCTGGTGCTTGCCATCATCGGGCGGCCGAACGCCGGAAAATCATCGCTCATCAATTCGATTCTGCACGATGCACGCACCATCGTGAGCGAACTGCCTGGCACGACACGCGATGCCATCGACATCATGTATGAGCGCGACGGACAGCGCTTTCTATTGATCGACACTGCCGGGATTCGCGCGCGCAGCAAACATTCCAGCTCCGTCGAAGTCTTCAGCGTGATGCGTGCAGAGCGCACGATCCGCCGCGCGGATCTTTGCATTCTCGTGATCGACCTAACGAGCGGTGTGACCGGCCAGGACAAGAAGATCGCAGGGCTGATTCAAAAGGCTGAGAAACCTTGCTTGGTCATCTTGAACAAATGGGACCTGGTGAAACCGAAGCGCGCTGCGAAAGCAGAGATGGAGCGGATCGCTTCCGCGACGCGGGAGGATCTCTTCTTTCTCGACTACGCGCCTGTCTTGATCGCCTCGGCTCTAACTGGCGAGAACGTCGAGCAGCTCTTTCGCTTGATCGTGGATATCCGCCGGGCCGCGCACGTGCGCCTGGGGACGGGCGTGTTGAATCGTTTGTTGCGCGCCGCCTTCGAGGAAAATCCCCCGCCGACGATCGGAACGCGTCGGCTGAAATTATTCTATGCAGCGCAAGCGAGAGGCGATGAAGAGCGGACGCTCGAAGCCTTAAAATTCATATTGTTTGTGAATCAACCCAAGCTGCTCAGCGAGACGTACGGGCGTTATCTCGAAGGTCGCATTCGCGGGGCGGAGCCTTATCCCGGCCTGCCCGTGCTCTTAAGCTGTCGCGCGCGAAGCGAGAACGTCTAGTTAAATCGAACATTCTTCGGTCCTGGTCTGTCTCACCCTTTCTTATGAAATCGACGCAGGAAATCACGCAGCAGGTGCAGGAGATGGGTCAATGGATTCCGCCGCTACGCGAACAGATTGGCCGCGTCGTGATCGGCCAGAAATATTTGGTGGATCGGTTGTTACTCGGCTTGCTCGCAAACGGTCACATCCTGCTCGAAGGCGTTCCGGGCCTGGCCAAGACGCTCACGGTGAAAACGTTGGCGGCCTGCATCCAAACCGGTTTCCAGCGTTTGCAGTTCACTCCTGATTTGCTGCCTGCGGACTTAATCGGCACGCTCATTTACAATCCGCGCACCGGCGAGTTCACGACAAAGCTCGGCCCGCTCTTTTCCAACCTGATTCTGGCCGACGAAATCAATCGCGCGCCCGCCAAGGTCCAGAGCGCGCTCCTCGAAGCGATGCAAGAGCGGCAGGTAACGATTGGCGAAACAACCTATCCCCTCTCCGATCCATTCCTTGTTCTTGCCACGCAAAATCCGCTCGAACAGGAAGGCACTTATCAACTGCCGGAAGCGCAGCTCGACCGCTTCATGTTGAAATTGCACATCGGTTATCCGCAAAAATCCGAGGAGCGGCAGATCCTCGATTTGATGGCAACTTCCGCGCCGAACCTGAGCGTAATGCCGGTCGTGGATCCGCAACAGGTCATCGCGGCGCGCGCGGTCGTGAACAGCATCTACATCGATGATCGCGTGAAGGATTACATCGTCGACGTCGTCTGGGCAACGCGCCAACCGGCCTCGTACAATCTGAATCTCGACGGCCTCATTCGCTACGGCGCGTCGCCGCGCGCGACGATTTACCTGGCGCTGGCTGCGCGAGCGCACGCTTTTCTGAATGGTCGCGGCTACGTCACACCTCAAGACGTCAAAAGCATCGGGACGGACGTGTTGCGTCACCGTGTCATTGTCAGCTACGAGGCCGAGGCAGAAACGATCACGAGCGAAACAATAGTCGATCGGATCTTCGCTGGACTGCCCGTGCCGTGATTTGCCAATGACCAATCGGCAGATGGAACACAATCGCCAAACCCCCGCGGAGATTCTTAAGAAGATCCGGGCTCTCGAGATCAAGACCAAGGGCCTGGTGCAGAGTGTTTTCGCTGGCGATTACCACAGCGTCTTCAAGGGGCGCGGGATGAACTTCGAGGATGTGCGCGAATATCAGCCCGGCGATGAAATCCGAGCGATCGATTGGAACGTAACTGCGCGACTTGGGACGGCTTTCGTCAAGAAATTCACGGAAGAGCGCGAGCTGACGGTTGTGCTGGTCGTGGACGTTAGTGCCTCCGGCAATTTTGGCAGCGTTTCACAATCCAAGCGTGAGCTCGCCGCCGAGGTCGCCTGTCTACTCGCGTTCAGCGCCATCCGAAATAACGACAAGGTGGGTCTGCTTCTTTTCAGCGATCGGGTCGAGCTTTTCATTCCGCCGAAAAAAGGCCGATCGCATACACTGCGCATCATTCGCGAAATTCTGTTTTTCGAACCAGCCGGTCGCGGCACGGCGCCAGCCCTCGCACTCGATTATCTGAACAAAGTGGTCACGCGACGCGCGGTGGTCTTTTTCGTTTCAGATTTTCAGACTGGCGATTTTTCGCGCGAACTTTCCGTAAGTGGACGGAGACATGATTTTATTGCCATTCACATCCAGGACCAGCGCGAAGAAATGCTGCCGAACGTCGGAATCATTACATTGGAAGACGCCGAGACCGGCGAGCAGATCGAGATCAACACAGCAGACCGGACGACTCGGGCACGCTTCAGCGCGTTGGCGGAGACGCGGCGCGCCGAACTAAGTCGCACGCTTCGCCGCAATAGCATCGACGCCATCTCACTCCGCACAGGCGAAGATTATCTGCCAGCGCTACGCTCGTTTTTCAAGCAGCGCGAGCGGCGTCTGGCCGTGCGATGAATTCCCTGCTTTATGCTCTTTCTTGCCGCCGAAGAATTCCACGATATCACGCCTCCGGTTGATTACTCGCTGCTCTCTCCGTGGGTAATTTTTTGCGGGGCTCTCGTCGCACTGGTGCTCTGCGGTTTAGTCGGATGGTGGATCCGACGCCGGTGGCAACGCCCGAGACCGCAACCGTCGCCGCGCGAACGCACCCTCGAACTGCTCGATCGCATCAGTCGCGAAATAGAAACTTTGTCTCCCTACCAATTCAGCATCCGCGTTTCCGACATTCTCCGGCGCTATGTTACTGACCAGTATCAACTGCCCGTAACGCGTCAGACATCCGTCGAATTCCTCGCCGCGCTTACGAAGGCTTCGCCCTTTTCCGAGGATGAGAAATCGTTGCTCGAAGATTTTCTTAACCGTTGCGACCTGATCAAGTTTGCACGTTACGACGCAACGGCCGAGGACAGCCGGCTGCTTCTCGAGGAAGCAACGCGTTTTGTACAAGGAGGGAAGCTTGAACCTGCGTGATTGGCTGCCGGCAAACTCGGCGCTGACCTTTGCGCAACCGTGGATGCTTTTGCTCCTCCTGGCGATTCCATTGCTTGCGTATTTCCGCGGGAGAAGTGGATCCACTGCCGCGCTCACCTTTTCCTCTACCAGTACGCTACGCTCACTCGGAAAAACGAGTGCCGCCCGCGCCGGAAAATTCTTGCGCAGCCTCTTCCTGCTGGGCCTCGCGTTCTTTGGCATCGCCATGGCGCGTCCGCAGCTAGGCACAACTCTCACTCAGGTGGAGGCCAGTGGGATCGACATCATGCTGGTACTCGACGTTTCCCAGTCGATGCTGACTAAGGATTTTTCGGTTGGCGGTGACCGGGCCACGCGCATCGAGGCGATTCGCGAGGTGACGCGCCAGTTCATCGAGGCTCGGCCTAACGACAGGATCGGCATCATCGCATTTGCCGCACACCCCTACGTCATAAGCCCAATGACACTCGATCACGATTGGCTCCTGCAGAATCTCGAGCGTGTTCGCACGGGCGTAGTCGAAGACGGTACTGCAATCGGTTCCGCTATCGCATCCGCCGCGAATCGTTTGAAAGACAAGGCTTCGAAAAGCCGCGTTATGGTGCTGTTGACCGATGGCGAGAATAACGCAGGCAAGATTCCGCCGCCGACCGCGGCGGAGGCAGTAAGAGCGCTGAAGATTCGTTTCTATGCAATCGGCGCCGGCATAAACGGGATTGCTCCCGCTCCGGTCTTTAATCCCCGAACTGGAAAACCGTTCACCGACATGCTCGGCAACATCATGTATGAAAACCAGCGCGTACAGTTTAACGAAGAAGGTTTGAAAGAGGTTGCGAAAATCGCGGACGGGCAATTCTTCCGAGCGACAGACACGAAATCGCTGGAACAGATTTTCCGGGATATCGACAAACTGGAAAAGACGACTGTGGCGGTAAAGAAATATCAACAGTACCGCGATCTCTTTCCCGCCTGCATCATGGCGGGATGCAGTCTGTTCGTAGCGCAGATTTTGTTGTCGCAAACGATTTGGAAGAAACTGCCGTGAAGAAAACAATGTGGCGCAAGCTCTCCTTATGACTTTCGGCGCGCCACAGTGGTTCTGGGCTGTGCTCATAATTCCGTTTCTTGTTGTGCTTTTTGTTCGCGCGGAACGACGAGCAACCCTGCGGTTGCGCGAATTCGTGTCCGAGCGATTGCTGCCAAATCTCGCGCGCACCCTGGATCGCCGGCGACGCAGTTTGCGGTTCTCGTTCGTCCTTTTGGGACTCGCCCTCGCGATAACTGCTCTGGCCCAACCACGCTGGGGCTACACTTATGAAGACGCGAAGCGAAAAGGACTCGACCTCATCCTCGCGGTGGATACTTCGCGCAGCATGCTTTCAAACGACGTGCCGCCAAACCGTCTTCAGCGAGTGAAACTCGCCGCACAGGATCTCATCAACGAACTCCAGGGCGACCGTGCTGGCCTGATCGCGTTCGCCGGTCGCGCGTTCTTGCAAGCTCCTCTCACGATTGACTACGACGCGGCCGTGGAGGCAATCAACGATCTCGATACCAACACAATTCCAGAAGGGGGAACAAATATCTCAGAGGCGATCGATCTCGCGGTGCGCACATTCGGCAAGAGCGCCATCGGCAATCGCGCACTCATCATTTTCACGGATGGCGAGGAGCTGAGCGGTGATGCCTTGAAGACCGCGAAAGCGGCGGTGGCTGCAGGCGTTCGAATCTTCACGATCGGAGTCGGCACGCCGGAGGGCTCGCTCATTCCGGTCAGCAACGGTGACGGCGGAGGGACGGCTTTCGTCAAAGACAGCAACGGCCAGGTCGTGAAATCGAAGCTGGACGAAAAGCGCTTGAAAGAGATCGCGGAAAGCACCGGCGGATTTTACCTTCATCTTGAAGACGGACCGCGCACCATGAAGCAGCTCTTCACCGAGGGACTCACGAAAATGCAGGCTGGTGATATTGACGCCCGGCTCTCGCGACGGCCGATCGAGCGCTACCAATGGCCGTTGGGCGCGGCGATATTTTTTCTCGCAGCGTCATTCATGATGCGCGAGCGAAAACGTCTCCGTTCCTTCTTGCCCCGCACAGTCGAATCTAAAAAGGGGCTCGCGATGGCAGCGACTCTTCTGCTCCTTGTGAATATTTCCCTGGGTTCAGCGCCGGGTCTTGATGCTTATCGGCAGGACAAGTTCAGCGAAGCCTACCAGGAATTTGAAAAAGCATTAAAGGAACACCCTCAAACGAGCGCCGCGGACAAAATCGAATTCGATGCCGGCGCGGCCGCCTACAAAATGAAGGACTTTGGCAAAGCGTTGAACTCGTTTAGCCAGGCGTTGCTATCACCGGATGCCGGCTTGCAAAGCAGAAGTCACTACAATCTTGGCAACACGCTCTACCAGCGCGGCGAGACGCAAAAGAAGGACGATGAAAAACTGAAGGACTGGACGAATGCTCTCCAGCACTACGAGCAAACTCTTAAACTCGCGCCGGAAAATAAAGAAGCGAAAGACAACCTGGAGTATGTGAAAAAGAAGATCGAGGAATTGAAACGAAAACGGGAACAGCAGCCACCTCCTTCGCCCTCACCGAAACCGCAGGAGAACAAAAAGAACGATTCCAAGAAGGACGATAAAGATCAACAACAGCAGTCGAAACAGAATCAGCAAGAAAAGCAGGACCAGAAGGACCAGGATCAAAAAGACCAATCGGGCAAGGGTGATCAGCCAAAGCCGGACAAGGGCAAAGAACAATCGCAGGCAAAGAATGATTCTGGGAAAGACGAGAACAAGAAGGACGAGCCCAAGGCTGACGAAAGTCCATCGCCCTCGCCGGGAAGTGACGAGAAATCGCAGCAGAATCAGCAAGGCCCCGCGCCATCGCCTTCGGCTCGAGAAGATAAAGAGTCCGACAAGGGTGACAAACAGGATTCATCGAACGAGGATCAGGAAAAGCCCGAGCAATCGCCGACGCCTTCCGACAAAGGAAACGAAAATCCCTCCCCATCACCCGGCGAAGGTGAGGGATCCGGCACTTCACCGACGCCTGGTTCTTCTCCCGGGAAAAAATTAGCGGGTGAAGTGAAAGGAGCCGGCGAGGAAAATCCAAATCAGAACGAGCAGACCGCGCAAGTGGCGGAGGCCGAACCGGAGAAGGAAGGGCAAATGAGCGAGAAGCAAGCCGAGCTTCTCTTGGAGTCGATGAAGGACGAGGAACGGCGTGTGCAGCTTGATGAACGGAAGGTTACACGTCATGTCTATAATGATTGGTAACCGGTCCACGATGTATCGCTCGTCTCTCAAACGTTCCCTCGCTCACACGGCAATAGCGTCAATCGCGCTCGCTGCTCTCGTCGGTTCGGCCACTGCGGATCAGCCGTCGGTCACTTCTGTCCTCACGAGTTCTGAGACCACCGTCGGCCAGCCGGTCGGGCTCCAGATTCAAGTGAAAGGCGACCGGAATGCCGCCCCCCCTTCCGAGATTTCAGTGGAGGGATTGGAGATCCAGTCAACGGGCCAGACGCAGTCATTTGAAATGAGAAATTTCGACGTGACTTCGAGCATTACGTTCAACTACACGATTCTGCCGCAGCGTGCCGGCAAGTTCACCATTCCCGCGCTGACCCTTCGGGCAGGGAGCAATTCTCTGCGAACTCCAGAGCTGACTCTTAACGTCACAAATTCCCCAAATCAGTCGTCGCAGTCCAATCGCGCCGGTGGCACGGTCGATCCAAAGAAAAACACTTTCGCGGAGCTCATTGTCCCCAAGACGAGCGCGTACGTCGGAGAAATGATCCCGATCGTGGTGCGGGTCGGATTCGAGATCCAAACTCGGGTGCGAGAGGTGCCTCCAGAGATTGACCTGCCGGGGCAAGGCTTTACCAAGCAGAAGATGCGCGCCTCGGAAACGCAGCAAATGATCGGGGGGAAAACCTACCAGGTCGTATCCTATAAGACGGCAATCGCCGCCGCACGCACCGGAACGATCGAGATCGGTCCGGTTGAGATTCCAGCAGTCGTCATGGTCCCGCAGTCGCAGCGGAATCGTTCTTTCCCGCAAAACCCGTTCGGCTTGAACGATCCAACCCTCGATAATTTTTTTAATGATCCCTGGCTTACGGCGAGCGTTCCGCGTCAGATTAAGCTAACGACCGAACCCGTTAACATCGAAGTAAAAGCGTTGCCGCCCAACGCGCCGCCCACTTTTGGCGGCGCGGTTGGCAATTTCACGATGGCCGCCGACGCAAACCCGAAGAGCGTGCAGGTGGGCGATCCGATTACCGTTACGGCGAAAATTTCGGGCCGCGGGAATTTCGATCGAGTGACGGGACCAGCCTTCGACGATGAGCATGGATGGCATAAGTATCCGCCTTCGGCCGACTTCAAACAGGATGACGACGTCGGAATCAGCGGCACGAAAACGTTCGAGACGGTTCTCAGTCCAAATGAGCGCAAAGACAAACTTCCGGCGCAGGTCTTCACCTATTTCGATTCCCTCAAGGAACAATATGTCACCCTGCGTAGCGATCCGATTCCGGTTCGGGTGGAAGGCGGGACTGCCCCTTTTGCCACCGCGCCCCGGGCTGCGGAAATGGCGCCCGCGCCATCCGCATCTCCCGCAGCCGTTCCCAAGAAGCAGGACATTCTTTATCAACTCACAGAGCTGCCGTCGACACCGCAGTCGTTTACGCCTTTCTTCGTACGCCGATCGTTTTGTCTCGCACAACTCTTCCCCCTCCTCGTTTTGCTCGGCTATGTCGGCTGGAAAATGCGACAGGCGCATCTCGATAATCGTGAGGCGCGCCGTCGCGAGGCCTTGCAGCACGAAGCGACGGATCTGAAACGCAGCCTGAGTCGCGCCGACGCTTCACCGCAGGAATATTTTTCACAGGCTTCGCGCGCGATTCAGTTGAAGACAGCGTTGGCAAAAGACCTTGATCCAAACACCGTCGACGCGGAAGTCGCTGCGTCGGTGTTCCAAGCGGACGAAAATACGCGCGTGCGCCTTCGTCATTTGTTCGAGAAGAGCGATGAGGTTCGCTATAGCGGCGGCGGGCAGAACGGGATTCGCCTGGTGCCGCCAGAGACGCGAACCGAAGTTCTCGATTTGATCGATAGCCTCCGGAGATGAAACAGAGAACGTATCTATTGTGGGTGAGCGTTGCCGCGATTGTCCTAAGCTGCCTGGCTACGCCAGCGGTTCGAGGAGATCAGAATCCGGGGTTCGCAAAGGCGAACCAAGAATACAGCGAGGGACGTTTCCAGAAGGCGATTGACGGTTATGAAAATCTCATCCGGTCTGGGCAATGGAGCGCCAATCTATTCTACGATCTGGGCAATGCGTGGTTCCGGCTCGGAAATTTCGGCGAGGCGATCCTGAACTACGAACGCGCGCTCGCGGTCGATCCACATCATCCGGAAGCCGCAGCAAATTTGGTTCTGGTGCGTGATGAAGCGCGCGCTTTGGAGCTGAAGCGAAATGGGATCGAGCGTTACATCGAAGCCGGAACTTCCGCGCAGTATTCCATCGCTGCGTCCATTGCGTTCTGGTTCGGGCTTTTCGGAGCAGCGCGTCTTTTCTTTTTGCACCGGCGTTCGGCAGCTCTCGTCTCGTTGATTATTTTTTCGACCATTGTCTTCGCGGGTGCGGTTCTCGCACTCTATTCGCTGGAAACCAGCAACAGAGGCAGAGCCCTCGCGATCGTGACTGGAAAGAACATCGAAGCGCGACTCGCGACGGCGGACAATGCGAATAGCGTTCTGTCCTTGCCGCCAGGCAGTGAGATCGAGGTTCTAAGTCAACGCGGTGACTGGCTCTACGCAGCGTTGCCGAACGATCTGCGCGGCTGGATTCCAGCAAACGCCGCGCAGCGCGTGCGGATGTAGGTTCAACGCGACCGGAGGGACGTGCGGAAGCTTGTCCCTCCGTTATTAACGCGGTCGATTTTTTGCAGGATGTTCCGTCCCGCGTGATTGGCCCGGAGTTGAGAAGCGCCTAATTGTCCACATCTTGATTCCGTATGAACTCGGAGATGGATGTCGGCACCAATAAGAAGGCATTCCAGATTAATCTCGACGCGAAGAAGTACGGGACCTTCGCCGAGATCGGCGCCGGCCAGGAGGTCGCTCGACGATTCTTTCATGTCGGCGGCGCTTCTGGAACGGTCGCCAAGACGATGTCGGCCTACGACATGACGTTTAGCGACGCCATTTATGGAACAGCCGACCGCTATGTCAGTCGCAACCGGCTCCAGACGATGCTGGACCACGAGTACAATCTGTTGATCGAGCGGTTGAAAGAAAAATTTGGAAACGAGCGAACGTTTTTTGTTTTCGCCGACACCGTCGCGGCTCGCAGCTTCAAGCAGCACAACGAATCGCACGGTTGGTTGGGCGTGCGTTTTCAGGAGCAAACGCGCGGCGAACCGAGCCAGATTATCATCCACATCCGAATGCTCGATGAGTCGAATGTCGATCAACAGGAAGCGCTCGGCATTATCGGAGTGAATCTTCTCTACGGCGCTTTCTACCATCGCCAGCCGGAGAAATTGATCGCATCGTTACAGGAGAACCTCGCGCCGGATCGCATCCAGGTGGACATGATCAAGTTCTCCGGACCGGCGTTTCCCAACATCGACAATCGCCTCATGAGCTTGCAACTGGTCAGCCAGGGCTTGACCAACGCAGTCATGTTTACCGCTGACGGTGAAACCGTCCAGCCTGCCGACATTCTCTATAAAAAAGCGATCCTGGTCGAACGCGGCAGTTTTCGGCCGGTGACGTATGCCACAAACGACATGCTGAATCGTGCGCGCACCGCTTTTCTTAAACAATGCGAGTGCTCTGAAGAGGAACTCGTTGTCCTGATGGAAATGACGCTCGAGAACCTGCTTTCCGAAGGCCAACTTAATCACGCCGATTTTCTCGCGCGCGTGGATATCCTGGGCGCGCTCGGCCGCCCTGTCATGGTCTCGAAATTCGGCGAGTATTTTCGGCTCGCCTCTTACCTGGCGCGTTATACCAACCGAATGATCGGTCTGGTGATGGGCGTGCCGAGTCTGATGGAGATTTTCGACGAGAAATACTATCTCAATCTCGAGGGCGGAATTCTCGAAGCGCTCGGGCGAATGTTTAAGAGTGGGTTAAAGCTTTACGTCTATCCGATGATGGGTGAGAAAACAGGCGAGCTGGTGCCGGCAACGAAGCTGGAGGTAGCGCCAAATTTGCGCTCGCTCTACCGCTACCTGATCGACAACGAGTTCATCCAGGAAATCACCGATTATAATCCGGAGTATCTGTGTATTTATCCACCGGACGCGCTCGCGAAATTACAGTCGGGCGATCCGGCCTGGGAACGAATGGTCCCACCAGAAGTGGCGGAAATTATTAAGAGCCGCCAGTTCTTTGGTTATCGTGCTGTTTCCGCGAGTTAACAACCCTTTTCCGGCTGGTTACTGCCTCTCTCCCGAAGGTAGCGCCACGGGCAGAAAACCGGGCTGTCGGCACGGTTCCCGCTATATGGAATGGCAGCATTATGGCGAGACGCGGAAATTCTGTCTTTGGTATCGATCTGGGGAAGCACGTCTTCAAAGGAGTATTGCTCCAACGAAAGGGTGACGACCGGTTTGTGCTCACCAGCTACGCTTCCCGGGAAGTTCCGGAGGAACTCACCACACCGGAAGAGCTCGCGCAGCAGCTCAAGCTCTTGTTGAAGGACCTCGGCGGAAGCGCCAAAGGTTGCGCGATCGCGGTTTCTGATCCCGAATCGCTCCTCCGGATCATCGAACAGCCTAATACTCCCATCGATCTTCTGCGCAATGCCCTTCGGCTCAACGGCCTGATGGTCTTGAATCAGGAATGCAAGGATTTTATCCTCGATTGCGCGCCGCTTGCCCCTGAGGCCACGAACGGCTCCAGGACAAACGGCGCGGCCAATGGATCGGGGGAGGCTACTGCGCCCGCTTCAAACGGAAACGCCAAAACCAAATATCTTGTGGGCGGGATGTTGCGGCCGACGGTAAAACAGATTTCCGAGGCTTGCAGCAAGTCGCGTGTTCCGGCTGATATTCTGCAGCTCGCTCCGATCTGCTCGTTCAATGCTTTCGAATTCGCCTACCCGGAAACTTTTGCAAAAGAAGCGTTCCTGCTTCTCGACATGGGTCACTTGCAAAGCACGGTGATGATCGGCAGCCAAAGGGAACTCGTTCTTGTTCGAAGCATCGATTATGGCGGCAAGGCGCTGACGCACGCCCTCACCGCCGACGGCGCGCTCGACGCAAGCGCCGCGCGCGTGATGATGCAGGAAGGCGATGCCGGCATGGCTGAGATTTGCCGAACTTCACTCGCCCGACTGGCGACAGAAGTGCGCAACTCGATCGGCTTTTTCGAAGGACAACACGAGCAAAACATTCATCGGATTTTTGTTTCCGGCGGTCTCGCCCGCACAGAGACGATCCTGCAGAGTCTGAGCGACGAACTGGGGTTACCCTGTGAAATTTGGGATCCCCTCGAAACCTGTGAGGTGGCGCTGCCACCCGCGAAACGCCAGGCGCTGCCACATGAATTTGTCTCGCTCAACGTCGCCTGCGGCGCCGCGTTTGAATATCTGAGAAACTAAAGCGCGCATGGCACTCCACCTCAACCTCCTCCACGAGGAAATCCGGGAACAACGTCAGCGTCAACGCGATCCCCTCAAGATCGGCATGATGGTACTAGGCGCGCTCGGTGCGCTCATGTTCCTCTATTACATCTGGAATGCTTACCAGGTGCTGGGAATCCGGAACCAGCTCAACGCAGAACAGAATGACTGGAGCAAGATCGAACCAAAAGTGACTGCGGCGCAGAAGCGTTCCGCGGAATTGAACGACATCATTAACACAACAAAAGTGCTCGACGGAATGATCGATAGTCGATTTTTCTGGGCGCCGTTCCTGGAGAAACTTTCGCGCTGCGTCGCTTTGAACGCACAGATCACGAGCATTGACGGCGCTGTTCTCGACGACAACAAAGGCGTGAGCGTAATGATTGAAGGTTTGGCTGCGGGCCGCGAACCGCGTGCCGCCGCCGAGGAGCTCCGTCAACTGCTTCTGGAACAGCTCGGTCAGAGTTATCACGATGTGAAGGTCGAGTTCAAGACGCTCGAAGATCTGGACACGCTCGTGAAGATCGGCGGCGCTAACATGGCGATGGCGCGCTTCGCCTTGAGCGCGAGTTTCAATCCGTCCGCCACAGCGAAAGCCGCTCCCCCACCCGCCCGAACGTCAACGAAATGAAGAAACTCAACCTCAGCAAAGACCAGATCCAGAAGCTCGCGCTTAGCACGATCGGATTCGTCGTTTTGCTTTACGTTTACTTTAGTTTCTTCCTCGGGCCTCTCAGCAAGAGCCGCGATTCGATGCTGGCTTCGAGAAACGATATTCGAAACAAAAAAGGCAGTTCGGCAAATGAGATGACCAAAACCGCCAATCTCGAAAAGCAAGCCAGCGCGGCGACGATGCGCTACGCAGCGCTCACCAATCTAAGCCCGGAAGGCGCACCTATCGCGTGGTTCCCACCGCGAATGAAAATATTTTTTTCCAACCAGCAGATCGACAAAACCACCGCGCGCCTCGAGAGCAATGTCCCCTACAAAGAGGCTGATCTCTCCGGTTGGATGCGATACAATTGGACGCTCGATCTGCCGCAGACAGATTTCTCTACCTTGGGTAAAGCGGTCGCCGAACTGGAAAACACCGAGCCGCTTCTTTCGATCAACCACATTAACATCCACGCCCTGGCGGATGATCCTCAATTCCAACAGGTCACCTTGAGCGTCGCCACTGCGATTCTAAAACGATGAAAACGTTCCTAACAATCTTTGTTCTGACGTTGCTCAACCTGACGTGCGCGCGTGCCGAGCAGGCCGCCGCGATCGAGCTGAAGAACAAGTCATCCTTCGTCATGGAAGCGAGCGGCCGCAACCCATTTTGGCCGATCGGCTGGAAGCCAGTTGCAAAGGCAAACACGAGTGAGCACGTCGGCCCCGAAATCCAACCCTCGGCCTTTGTCGTCAGTTCGATCACGCTCGATAACGGCGGGCGTTTCGCCATTATCAATGGAAAAGCGATGCAGGCAGGTCAGCAATTTGGATTGCAGGTCGGCACCCAGACCTATCAGCTTACGGTCAAGGCGATCGAGGACGGTCGCGTAATCCTCGCGCGCCGCGATGAGGAAATCATCGTTCCGCTCCGCCGTAAGTAGCAGCGAAGGTGGAGCGAGCTTCCAACTTGCGTCATCACTCCGCGTCGTCATTGGGATCATCAGCTGGAGGTTTACGCTACTTTAGCTGCCGGAAAAACGGCTCATAGGTCGCGACCTTTCTTTCTAGTGTGGCGCGAAGAACCTTAACCGGATCTAGCCTTTTCGTTGCGCCGCTGGCAAGTGCCAGACAAAGCTGGACCATATTCGCATAATCGTCCGCGGAGACGTACTCGCACTGGATGCTGCCGTCCGGAGCGCAGTTGTGATAATTGCCGAGCGCGATACTCGCGGCCACCGATCGGTAACCGTAGAGCTGATAGGCGCTCGCTTCGCAGGCGCCGCCATCCAGCAGGCAGCGTTGCACTGGGATGCCGTTTGCTACGGCAGCACTCACGACACGCGCCGTCTCGCCGCTGTCAAAAATCGACAACCTGTCGCCGACCCGTACGATGGGGCCGCGGCCGATCTCCGCTCCACCCCGGGGTGTGCTCGTCTCCAGTGAGAAAACGGTGACGTCTTTCGGAAGTATCCCAGAGCGTGCGAGTTGAATCGCTCCCCAAAAACCAACTTCTTCGGCGCGGGTAAAAATGCCAAGGCAATGGACATCCGCCTTCGCGGCCTCCAATTCCCGGAAGAGACAGATGATTTCGGCGCAGCCTAACAAGTCGTCGCAGGCGCGTGAGTGGATTTGACCATCTTTCAACTCAAAGGCCGGGAGGTCCCACATCGCGAAATCTCCAAATTCCCGCGTGCGCGGATTCATCAGGAAGCGCTCGGCCACAGAGCCGAGAAAGCGCCAGTCCCCGTCCCTGTTTCGAACCCAACCGGGATGATCCATGTGTGCCGCGAACGCCCATCGCGGCCGCCTTCGAGTTCCGTGCCGATACCGAGCAATCATGTTTCCGTAAGCGTCGTGTTCGATCTTCACGTGCGCGCATTTCTCCAACTCAGCAACGATCGCATCGCGCACCGCATCTTCATGAAATGGGGCAGTCGGTTGCTCGAGGAGAACACGCACCACGCGCAGCAATTCCCGGCGTTGCATGGAATCAGATGCTGGTTGACTGAGCGCGGCTGAGCGGGACGAATTCACTCTCGTGCAGAATGATGCGTTTCGATCCATTCCACAGCCGCCACCATTCCCGGGCGCTTCCGGCGGCGATCAAGAACACAAGCACTACGAATCCGAAAGCCACCAAAGCATCGAAGCGCCAGATCGCCGCCTGTCGTGTCATCTCCGCCCCTTTGGCAGCGTCGGCCATCGTGGCTGCTTTTCGGGTCAACTCTTCGGCGCCGCTCAAAAATCCCAGTCTCGGATCCGGTGAGAGGATCTTTAGGTACGCGGCGCTGAAGGTGACCACGCACATGAAAGAGAGCGGCACGAGCGTCACAAAAAGATAACGCACCTTCCCCATCTTTATCAGGACGGTCGTGCCAAGACAAAGCGCGATGATCGAGAGCAACTGATTCGCGATCCCGAAGAGTGGCCAGAGACTATTAATGCCGCCGAGCGGATCGATCACTCCTTGATACAGAAACCATCCCCACGCGCCGACCAGCAGAACACTGGAAAAAAGATTGGCGGACCACGAGCTCGTATTGCCGAGCGGTTTCCACAAATTCCCCAGGAGGTCCTGGAGCAAAAATCGCCCGACGCGCGTCCCGGCATCGAGCGTGGTCAAGATGAAAAGCGCTTCGAACATAATGGCGAAGTGATACCAAAGCGCCAGCGCCGTCGGATTCGACGAGACGCGCGAGAACATGTGCGCCATCCCGACCGCGAATGTAGGCGCTCCACCCGCTCGGCCGAACATCGTCGTCTCGCCCAGACCGGTCGCGAGCTTCTGCATATCCGCTTCAGTCACGGGAAAGCCCGCCGCGCTGATCTTCGCGACCACTTCAGTCGGGGCGCCTTTGGTGTTGATCGCAAAGTATTCGCCGGGCTGGAGGACGCAGGCCGCGATCATCGCCATGAGCGCGACCATCATCTCGGTCACCATCGCGCCGTAACCGATATCGCGGATCCGGGATTCACGGGCGACCATCTTGCAGGTCGTGCCCGACGCGATCAACGAGTGAAAACCAGAGACAGCTCCGCACGCAATGGTGATGCAGACAAAGGGAAAGACCGGGCCTGCGAAAATCGGTCCGGTCCCATCGATGAACCTGGTCAGCGACGGCATCAGAAGCATCGGCCGCAGCAGGACCACGGCAACGGCCAGCGCCGCAACGGTGCCGAGTTTCAAAAAGGTGCTGAGATAGTCGCGCGGCGTGAGTAACAGCCAGACTGGAAGAATCGAGGCGGCCAGTCCGTAGATCATGACCGCCCAGGCGAGCCACTTTTCGTCCTGCCGGAACCAGCCTTCGATCATCGGATTATGCGAAAGAAATTGCCCGCCCCAAACCGCAAAGGCCAGGCCGGCAAGTCCGAAGGCGGTGATCCAGAAGACGCTGACCTTCCCGCTGCGCAATCCGATCCCCATGAGGAGCGCGACCGGAATCGTCGTCGCGATCGTGAAGACGCCCCACGGACTCTTGGCCAGTGCCTGCACGACCACGAGAGCGAGCACCGCCATGATCATGATCATAATCAGGAGCACGCTGATAAGTGCGAGCGCGCCAACGCCGCGACCGATTTCTTCCTTCACCATTTGCCCGAGCGTCTTGCCGCGGCGTCTGACCGAACTGAAAAGCACAATCATATCGTGCACGCCGCCGCCCAGAGTGGCGCCGATCAAAATCCAAAGTGTCCCGGGCAAGAATCCGAATTGCGCCGCTAGGACCGGCCCTACCAGTGGGCCCGGCCCGGCGATTGCGGCGAAATGATGGCCGAAAACCATCCAACGATTTGTCGGGACAAAATCTTTTCCATCTTCATTAGCGATCGCGGGCGTGGCTCGTTCATCGTTCAGAACCAGGACCTTCGTTGCCAGCCATTTGCTATAGAAGCGATAGCTGATCGCGAACGTGCAGAGTCCTGCAGCGACAATCCATAACGCGCTGATTTGTTCTCCGCGAGAAAACGCGAGCACGATGATCGCCATTAGACCCAAGGCCGCGACGGCAATCCAAAGCAACTTTTTCCAGATATTCATCGAATGAATCCCATGCGCGCCGGTGAGATTTTAGGCGAAAGCAACCCTCGCTGACAACAGGAACAGGTAGGGATGCCTCAAACATCACACGAAATCGACAATCGATAACAACACGATCACCCGGTTGACAGTGCGCGGCGAGCGTATTACCAAGCCGCTTCGCTCCAGTTCGTTTATGCGGTTTTCCTACAAACTCAAAAAAGTGCTCACGGGCGATGCCTGCGCGAGCGCCCGGCGTCACGTCAAACAAGCTCTTCTCGGTCGCGCGCCGCTCAGATTCGATGCCGCTCGCATCACGAAGACCGTCGATCCCGAGAAGTTCCGGCAGGTGTATCAGCGACACGCCTTGGAGGATCCGGGCGATGCCTGGCCAAAGTACCTCGACTTGGAACTTTGGATGGAAATCAATTTGCGCCGCGTGCGGGATTTGGGCCTCGATTTGGGCGGACGGAAGCGCGTCCTCGATATCGGTTGCGGCACCGGCTATTTCCTCTACATCAACCAGTATCTTGGCCACGACGTTCTCGGGCTGGACTTGGACGAGGAACCTGGCTTCACGGAAATGATCGCGCTCCTCGGCGTAAAGCGCAAAATCTGGCGGGTCGAGGCGTTCCAGCCCCTGCCCGATCTCGGCCCGAAATTCGATGTCATCGCGGCCCATATGATTTGCTTCAACGGCCACAAGAGCAACAAGCTCTGGAAGATATCGGAGTGGGAATTTTTCCTCGACGATTTGGCGACGCGCCAGCTGAAGCCGGGCGGACAGATTTGTCTGGAACTTAATCGTGAATACGACGACTCGCTCTACACACCGGAGTTGAAGGAGTATTTCGAAGCGCGCGGCGCCGAAATCCACACGCAGCGCGTCTTGTTCAATCCATTGCGGCGCGCGCCTTCCGCAACTGCGCCAGCTGCTCGCTAAAATCGGTTTCCCTCTGCCGATGCTCCTGCACGACAGCCGGCGGCGCTTTGTCGACGAACGAAGCGGTGGCAAGTTTCGCCCTAACGATGCGCAGTTCGTTTTCGAGCTTCGCGATTTCTTTATCGAGCCGCACGCGCTCCGCTGATTTGTCACCACCTGCGATGAGGAGATAGAGTTCCCCAAGCGGCGTCATCGCCACAGGAACGCCTGCTTCGGGCTGATACTTTGGATCGGACGTCAGCTCCTCGGCATTGAGCAAGCGGGAGATTGTCGGCAATTCACCTTCCCCTCCCCCGGCCGCAGGACGCAAACGGAAACGCGCCTTTTTGTTTGAAGGGATTCGCGAGGTAGCGCGCAAGTTCCTTCCAGCCAGGATTGTTTCGTAAACCTTTGCCACCTTGCTCCTCGCTTCGGCGATCGCCTCCGGATTGATCGAAGACAAAGCGGCCGGTGGCGGCAAAGCGAACTGGATCGAGCTCGACTTGATCTCCTCTTCGTGCCCGCCGAATCCAAAGACCGACCACAGTTCTTCCGTGACATGGGGCATGAACGGATGGAGCAGCCGTAGAAATCCAGCCAGGACGAAATCCATCACCGCCAGCACTGATTTCTTGCGTGCCTCGTCGTCGCTGAAGATCTCCGTCTTCGCCGCTTCGATGAACCAATCGCAATAGTCATTCCAGAAGAAATCGTAGAGCCGCTGCGCGACCTCGTTGAATTTATATTCGCGATAAGCGGCTTCCGTGGTGGCCAGCAGCTCATCGAAACTCGTCAGAACCTCAAGCGCGTAAATGGAAAGCGCATGGTCGTCCAAGCGCGGCGCTGCCTCGCTCGGGCCGTGCATCTGCCGAAAACGCGCGGCGTTCCAGAGCTTCGTCGCGAAATTGCGGCCTTCTTCAATCTGCTTTTCATCGAACGCGATGTCCTGTCCGCTTGGTGCAATGCGCATCAAACCAAAGCGCAATCCGTCTGCTCCATATTTCGCGATCAAGTCGAGCGGATCGGGCGAGTTGCCTAACGATTTGCTCATCTTGCGACCCTGCTTGTCGCGAATGAGCCCCGTGAAGAAGACATCGCGAAACGGAATGTTGTCTTCAATCGCTGGCGTCTTGCCCGGTTTGAACTCAAGTCCGGCGATGATCATGCGCGCGACCCAGAAAAAGATAATGTCCGGCGCCGTGACCAGGACTGAAGTCGGATAAAATTTCCGGCGCGTCTCCGCGTCCATCGTTTCATAGGCCCAGAGCCATGCCGAAAACCAGGTATCGAGCGTGTCGGGATCCGGTGTCCAGTTCTCGGCTTCAGGCGGAGGCTCTAAACCGACGTAGGTAGCGCGAACTAGCTCACGTTCGTCGGGACGCAAGCTAGAAGCTCGCGCTACTCTGTACCACGCCGGAATTCGATGACCCCACCAAACCTGCCGGCTAATGCACCAGTCCTGGATATTCTCGAGCCACTGCGCGTAAACTTTTTCCCAATGCCCGGGAAAGAAGCGGATGAGATGATCGCGCACTACGGCAAGCGCTTCGGTCGTTTTCGGATACCGCAAGAACCATTGCTCGCTGAGCCGCGGCTCAATCGGGACTTCGCTGCGTTCGCTGAAGCCAACGTTGTTTTCGTGCGGCTCCTCTTTTGTGAGCAAACCACGCTCATTCAGCATTTCCGCCGCTTTCTTGCGCGCGACAAAGCGGTCCAGGCCGTCCAACTCGGGAACTGCCGGGCAATTGATCCGGCCATCGGGATGGAGCACGTCGATCACCGGAAGTGAGTGTCGCACGCCGATTTCGAAATCTGTTTTGTCGTGAGCTGGCGTCACTTTCAAAACACCCGTACCGAACTCCGGATCGATGACCTCGTCCCCGATTATCGGAAGTTTTTCGCGCGCGAGCGGGCGCCAGGCGTGCTTGCCGATCAGGTCGACATATCGCTTGTCGTTCGGATGAACCGCGACCGCGGTATCAGCCATGATCGTTTCCGGCCGCGTCGTCGCGACTTCCAGGTATCGCCCCGGTTCTTCGACGATCTCATAGTGAACGTAGTAAAGGCTTCCCTTCTGCGGTTTCGCGATGACCTCTTCGTCCGACAACGCGGTTTGCGCTGCCGGGTCCCAGTTAATCATCCGGCAACCGCGATAAATCAGTCCTTTGCCGTAAAGATCGACAAACACTTCCTGGACGGCGCGGACATAATCATTATCGAAGGTATAGCGTTGCCGCGACCAATCGCAGGAACAGCCCAGACGCTTGAGCTGTTCGATGATAATCCCGCCATGTTTGTCCTGCCAATCCAGGACGCGGCGGAGAAATTCCTCCCGGCCGAGATCATGGCGCGTTTTTTTCTCCGTCTTGCGCAGATGCTTTTCAACGGCTGTCTGGGTCCCCACTCCGGCGTGATCGGTGCCCGGCAACCAAAGCACTTCGAAACCCTGCATGCGCGCCCGCCGCGCCAGAATGTCTTGAATCGTGTTGTTGAGGACATGGCCAAGAGTCAAAATACCGGTGACGTTGGGAGGCGGAATCACAATCGAGAACGCTGGCTTCGCCGAATGTGCGTCCGCCCGAAAACAGCCGGCCTCATCCCAGCGCGCGTACCATTTCGGCTCGACCGCGGCGGGTTCGTAGGTTTTAGGCAATTCAGACATTGCGATGGAATGATGCGAGTGCGATGCCGGATTGCAAAATGAAAACCGGCGCAGTTGAAACTTGCGGCCCCACCCAGCTGCCACCACTTTCCCCGACCGTGCACGCCCGACGCCTTCTCGGTCTTTTCCCTGGGCTGGGACTCCTCGTCGCCGCTGCGGTCGGCAGCGACTGGACGGTTGTCCGGCAGCGGGATCGTCCGTACGTGACATTCGCCAATGTCGCGCACTTCTACCAATTTCCGGAATACACGCACGTCAGCCGCACCGTCTCACTCCGGAGCGAGCGCCGTGTCATCCGTGCCCAGGCGGGAACCAGCGAATTTTCGATCAACGGTGTTCGTTTTTTCGCGAACTTTCCGCTCCTGAGCATCGGCGATGATGACCTGATCTCGGTGATGGATGTCAGCAAGATCATCGAGCCGGTGCTTCGCCCGAGCCGGATTCAAAAAGCGGAGAAGGTGGAAACCGTCGTGCTCGATCCAGGTCATGGAGGCACCGATCAGGGCGCATCGAGCAGCTGGGGGACGGAGAAGGGGTTCGCGCTGGACGTTGCGCTCGCTGCCCGGAGGGAACTGATCCGCGCGGGCTACAGAGTGGAGATGACGCGGGTCAACGACGTTGGTGTTTCACTCGAGGAACGGGTAAATTTCGCCAACCGTTTTCCGAAAGCCGTCTTCGTGAGCATTCATTTCAACTCGTCCTCGGGCGGGGCCGGCGTGGAGAGTTACGCGCTCGCGCCGGAAGGTGTGCTCTCGAATGCGTCGAGCGAACACCACGTCTCGGCCGCCGACGTGGAGCGGCACGCCGGCAATGCGCTGGATGGCCAAAACATCGCGCTGACTGCTTCCATTCACGCCGCAGTTTTGTCGCGGGTATCAGCTTTCGATCGCGGTGTGCGCCACGCGCGTTTTCACGTCCTGCGCGATATCAAAATCCCGGCGGTCCTGCTCGAAGGAGGATTCATCAGCGATCCAGCCGAAGGACAGCGCATCGCGACGGGTTATTACCGACAGCAACTCGGGACCGCGATTGCCCAGGGCATTCAGAATTACAACGCCGCCGTAAATTATCGCGCCGGCGTTACGAGCTTCGCCGTGGCGAGAACAAACCTGCCGCCTCACGCGCATCCCATCAACGAGCCGCTCGGCGCAGACAGGCCCCTCGAACCGAGCCCTCTTCATCCACCCTCCATCTCAATCAACGCCGATGAGTAACGAGAAAGTGCCAGGCGGTTCCGCCGAAAAATCGAAGCCGATCGGTGTTTTCGATTCCGGCATCGGCGGCCTGACGGTGGTAAACGCGTTGCGCACTCTGCTGCCTAACGAGTCCATTTTCTATCTCGGCGATACCGCACGCGTGCCGTACGGAGGAAAAAGTGCATCCACCGTCCAACGTTACAGTCTAGAGATCGCAGCGTTGCTGCTCGAAGAGGACGCGAAGACTGTCGTGGTCGCTTGCAACACGGCGTCCGCCGTTGCCCTTTCCCAGCTAACGGCGAGCGTCCCCGTGACGGTGACGGGAGTCATTCTGCCCGGTGCTCAGGCTGCCATCGCCGCGACCCGCACCGGTCATGTCGGCGTGATTGGAACACGTGCGACGATTAACAGCGGCGCGTACGAACGCGTCCTGCGCTCACTCGACTCCGAGATTCGAGTGACAGCCCGCGCTTGTCCGCTCCTGGTGCCACTGATCGAGGAAGGCTGGCTCGAACGCCCGATCACGGACCAGATCATCATGCAATATGTCGGACCTCTGGTGGACGAAGGGATCGATACGCTTGTGCTCGGCTGCACGCATTACCCGCTCCTGCGCAATGCCATGGCCCGACTTCTCGGTGATACGATCACATTAGTCGATTCCGCCGAAAACTGCGCGAATGCCGTGCACGAACTCTTGATCCGAGAAAACCTACGCGCTCCCGAAACGAACGCCGGCAGCCTCCAAGTCGCCTTGACAGATCCACCAGATAGTTTTCTCCGAATCGCGCGTGAAGCGTTGCAGCTCGACGTCGGCGAAGTGCAATTGCGCGATGTCACTGCTCACGCGCCACTGTAACGTCGCTCTCGGCCTGTAGCCGCCCCGCTCTTTCGGGGCGTGCGCGACGCGGCGACAGAGCGCCGCGACTACAGTTTTTCACGATGAGATTTCGGGAGACTCTGCACAACCAAATCGTAAGAGTGATCGATCATTTTCTTGATCTCGGCCTGCGGAATAACGCCGTCGAGCTCGACTGTGTTCCAATGTTTTTTGTTCATGTGGTAACCTGGACGAACTTGCTCGTAGCGGTCGCGCAACTCGAGTGCGAGGTCCGGGTCGCATTTCAGGTTCACGGCCGGCGGCACTTCGTCGAGGGCCGCTAGCGCAAACATTTTGCCTTCGACCTTGAAGACGATGTTGTCGGGGCCAAAAGGCGTCGTCTCCGTCGCCGCTGGTTTCTTTAGACAGTACTCGCGGAAGGTTTCGATGTTCATGCTGCAGCCGTCGGCATGTTTGTTCGATACCGCTGCGCGATTCGCATCAGCTCCAATGCATTTGGCAGATCCGACTCGGTCTTGATCCAAAAGCTGACCCAGCCTGATCGCGGGAAAACGTGATGCGGCGATGCCATTCCGCTTCGCACTACGCTGTCGCGCGCCCTTACCCCGACGAACGCATCGAGCAAACCATTGCCGTGCAGATGAGCGAGCTCGTGCCGACCGGAATTGAAGCCGACGCCACCGAAGCGATGCACACTTAGCTTGACGCCAAGCGAATGGCACGCCTCTCGTTCGAGCGATTCCCTTACCGCGAGCGCGCTCCAATCAAAAAGAGCCGTCGCCACGAGCAGCATCGTGTCGAAGATCTGCGGCAACAGAGGCATACGCGCGAACCATCGCAGTTTCCTGACAACAAAGGCGAAAACCACGAAATGAGGTGCCTCCTTATTGCACCTGCGAAAGCAGAAAGCTCAGAAGTTCACTGATCTTTACGCGCTCCTGCTTCATCGAATCTCGGTGCCGCAATGTGACCGTGTCGAGCAGGGCCGCGTCCTTTTCGCCGAGTGTTTCGAAATCGACCGTAATGCCGAACGGCGTTCCTGCTTCGTCCTGGCGCCGATACCGTCGGCCGATCGCACCGGTTTCATCGTAGAAGACATTCATGTGTGGCCTTAGCAGCGCCTGCACTTCGCGCGCCTTCGCCACCAGCTCCGGCTTGTTTTTCAACAATGGAAACACGCCCACCTTGATCGGCGCGATGCGCGGATGGAAACGCAAGACGATGCGGGTTTCGCTCTTTCCCTTTTCGTCGGTGACCGTTTCTTCATCATACGCGTTGCACAGGAGCGCGAGGACCGTCCGATCCACGCCGGCGCTCGGCTCGACCACGTGCGGGATGAAACGTTGTTTCGTTTCCTCGTCGAAATAGTCGAGCGGCTTTCCGCTTGCCTCCTGGTGCTGCTTCAAATCGTAATCCGTGCGATACGCCACGCCTTCCAGTTCCTGCACTCCGAATGGAAACTCATATTCGATGTCGTACGTTCCCTTGGAATAAAAGGCGCGGTCTGCGTCCGACACCGTCAGCACGTGCAGCTTATCGCGCGGGATGCCGATGTTTTCGTAGAACTTCAAGCGCTCTTCCTTCCAGTATTCGAGCAGCTCCATCCCCTGCTCCGGCCGGCAAAAATATTCAAGTTCCATCTGCTCGAACTCGCGCGAGCGAAATGTAAAATTGCGCGGATTGATCTCATTTCGAAAAGCTTTCCCAATCTGTGCGATACCGAACGGCAATTTCTTCCGCGACGTATCGAGCACGTTCTTAAACTGCACGAAAATCGATTGCGCCGTTTCCGGTCGAAGATATGCGATCGATTCTGGATCAGCCGACGCGCCCATTTGTGTCGAAAACATGAGATTGAACGGACGCTCCTCCGTTAGATCTTTGCCACCGCAATTCGGACATTGTTTGATGCCGTTCTTCTCCGGTAGCTGATCCGCGCGCAGCCGCGCCTTGCAGGTCCGGCAATCCACCATCGGATCGCTGAACGTATTTTCATGGCCACTCGCTTTCAGCACGGCGCGATGTGTCAAAATCGAACCGTCCATCCCAACGACGTCGTCGCGCTCGCGTACCATCACGCGCCACCAGTATTGCTTGAGATTATTTTTCAGCTCGACCCCAAGCGGACCGTAATCCCAGCAACCGTTCATTCCGCCGTAGATTTCGCTCGATTGGAAAATGAATCCGCGCCGCTTGCACAAGCTGACGATTTTCTCCATCCGCTGCGGATCAGTCTTGTCGCTCATGATCACAGGGAGGGCGACCGCGAATCACGCGGATGACACGGATGAAGAGGGCGAAAGTTCAAAGCTCAAAAACAGCCGCGTTGTCCGCGCAATCCGCGGTTAATTACTTCTCGACCGTGACCTTGGTCTTGACCGAGTTCGCTATGAAACATTCGGTGTGCGCGAAGTGGTGCATCTCGTCGAGCTCTTGCTCAGTCGGTCGTTTTTCGCCGGAAAACTTGAGCTTCGGGTGCAATTCCACGCGGGTGATCGCCAACTTGCCGTTCTCGTTTTTCTCCATGTGACCGACCGCCTCATCGGAGTATTCGTCGAGCAGGAACTTTTTTTTGCAGGCGACGGCGAGGAACGTGAGCATGTGGCAGCTCGAGAGCGAAGCGACAAACGCCTCCTCGGGGTCGACATTTTTTGGATTCCCGAGATAAGCCGGCGCGGCGGACGCCTCCATTTCGTGGCCGCCGTCGAATTTCCAACTATGATCGCGCGGATATTTTTGGTATTCGAACGGCGCATCGCCGCGTTCCCAACGAAGATTAACTTTATGTTCGGACATACCTCTTAATAGAATGCGCGACCGCGACTGACAAGCGGACGGTTTGGGTGGAGCGCACGATCCACCTTCGAACTGTTTCAGTCTCCTTGACTCTTCACCCGTCACTCGTCACTTATCACTTTCCGCTACGGCGCGATTAGCTCAGCGGTAGAGCGCTTGCTTCACACGCAAGAAGTCGCAGGTTCGAACCCTGCATCGCGCATTTTCTCCCTGTTCGGGACCTATCGGGACGGAGGCAGACTCAGAAGGACTAAACGTCTGATCCGCAGCGCTTAGCAAAACCGATTGATCTTTCCCAACAAGGACTGGCGCGGACAACGAAAGACCGTCTAAGACTGAGACGTGTGTGTCTATTTGTGTGTCTCCGATGCTCGGCAATGAACCAACCGCATCCCAAATCGGGACCATCCCGCCATCCGTGTAAACCGCCTGCGTCAATCGAATGTCGCTATGGCGCATCAACTTCATGCGAACGAATTCCGGCACCCCGGCGAGCATGAGCCACGTTCCGAAGGTTTTTCGGAGCGCATGGAAATCGGCAAACTCACCTTTCGCGTTCACATAAGGAATTCCCGCTGCGATCAGATCGTCCCGAAACCGGTTCATTCGCGGAATCAACCGCTTCAAAATTAGATCGGTCGGCCCTGCGCACTCCCTCAATGCGCAACGCAACGCAGCCCCAGCCTCAGCGGTCAAGGGCAGTTGTGCGTACTTGTGGTTCTTGGAGATTGATGCGCGGACATCGATGTAAGGCTGCGGAGCGTTGAGGTGAACGTCCCTCACTTCGAGCTTGCCCAGCTCCCCGCGTCTTAAGCCAGTGTGCGCCGCAACGATATAGACGTGTCCGCGTTCGCCGCTGACCGCGAGTAATTCGCGTATCTCGTCCGCTGTGAACGCGCGCCGTTCGCGTTTCGCTGCTCCACTAGTTTGCACTTTTTGCACACCACGCAGTGGATTGTGCGGGATGGCAGAATCGAGCCAGGTCATCAAACCGGAGATCGCGTTCAAATACTCGTTCAACGTTTTCGGGTGTTTCTTCTGCTTCGAACGCCAATGCATAAAACTTTCCGCCGTAACCTGGCCGAGTCGCGCCCACCCGCACTCCTTAGCGACCGTTATCAACTGCCGCTCTTTGGCGCAAACGTACTTCTCATCGCGTCCAATCGCGCGCAGATCCGCAATGTAATTCTTGATAAGGTCCGATAGCCGTTGCTGCATTGCCTCGCGCTGCGCTTTTGGCGGAATCATTCCCGCCTGTTCTCTCTGCTCATCTAGAATCAACTGCTTCAATCGCTGTTCCGCGACTTGGCGATCCGTTGTGCGCAACGGGACTTCGCGCGTCTTATCTGTTGGCAGCAAACGATATCGGCCTCGATAGAGCCGACCGATAACCATTTTGCCCTTCTTTTTTCGCTGCGGCCTGAATACCTGTGCGTTCATTTGTCCCCTCTCCTTTTTGCTTTCAACCGTTCGATATATGCGAGCACGTCAGATTTCGCGAGCGTCGGAACGCTCAGCACTTTCAGCGGCTGCGGCAGTTCACCGGAAGCAATCAACCGCCGAACGGATTTCTCGCTGATTCCGCTAAGCATTCGGCCCACTTCCTCCAACGTGATTAATTCGTCCTCGATGATCATTTCTGCTTCCTCGCCTGTTTGCGACGGGCCTTCGATTCGGGCACCGCCACGGCTCGCGCTTGAACGCTGTCAGCGTTCGCAAACACTTTGGCCGTTGTAACTACGCGCTGACCAAGGCTCCGTCTCGGGCGGCCTGCTTTTAAGTCCTGGTCCGCACGTTCGCACACCTGGTCAAGCGATACATACGGACGCCCCAGAAACTCGAACTTCTCCAATTTATTAAATTTAACGAGTTCGCTAACGCGCTTTGTGCTTACATCAAGAACCAGCGCAGCTTGGGCGTAATTCAACAAGCCGCCCTCGTCATTCCAGACCTTGCTCATTTCCTGCAGCTGGCTGCGGGCCGCACGCCGTGCCGCAGCGCGATCCCGCGCCGGCGCTTGCAGCGCGAATGTTGAAGAGGCCAATGTAGTCATCTCGATTACGGTAATGGACGTGAGGGTAACCTCACTGAACTATTTGTCAACAATTTATTTACACCAGCCTCCCTCTTGAAAATCCCAGGAAAATGCGTTTTCCCTCGCGCCTAAGCATCGCCTCTTCTCCGGACCGCAAAGTCTTGGCTGAGCGATGGACTTCCGGCCTGAAATTAGCCCACATCTTCTTGCGGGCTCGGCGAGAAGTAATAAGGGGACTCATTGCGTCCCCTTAGAAAATCCCCTTCTAGAGGGAACCGACAGCCGTGTTGGATGTTCCTTCGACGCCTGTGGACTTCACCGTGGCATCGCCAAGTTTCATTCCGTCCCACAACTCTCCTCGTTCCAGTGCGAGAAGAAGATATCGATTGTCTTCCAAGAATTCAGTTTTTGCTACGAAAGCATAACGGCGGACGGAGAAGATGACGGCTTTATTGGGGAGAGGAGCCGCATAAAGCGCCGCCCGCTGAAGGAAATCCTTCGCCCTCTCTAGATTCCCCACGCAAGCGTACGCAATGTGCATTGCCTGCGCCTGATTCGATTCCCGCATTGCGCTGACGGGCTGCTTCTTTTCAAATAACTTAATGACTTCGCTCCATTGCGACTGATCGGCTTTCCCCGTTGTCCGACGGATCGCTTCTGCGACGTTAAATTTGCTAGTAAGATCCGTCGGATCCGCTTCTGCAGAGGTAAAATAATACGGAATAGCCTCCTGAGGTCGGCTTAGCGCCATAAGCGCCTCCGCTTTCTTGAACCCCACATCAATATCACCCGCGCTCTCGGGTCCTATTGCAACCAAGTATTTATCGCACAATTCCACAATACGACCGTAGTTTTGTTCGATTCTGGCCGAGGTAATGAGCGGGTTGAGAGCACCCAGTAAAGTTGGATCGAGAGCGAACGCCTTCTCCCAAAGCGGCAACGCCGATTGCCTATCGCCGAACCTTCGAGTGACTTCTGCCAACTCCAGCACAGCGTCCGCGCGTGAGCCAAAATCCCGTTCGAGAATTGTGGCATTTATCAGTGTTCGCTGTTCGTCTTCATTTTCGCGCGCAGTTCGCGATTGCCCTATGATCCCATCCAATCCGGACACGTTCTTCGTTTTAATTTTCTCCACTAGGTCTTCGTACTCCAAAACGAGCTGAGATCGCTTTTCCGTACTCTCCAACACAAAAATCTTCTCCGACAATGCCGCTGATGGATTATAACTTATTCGCAGGTCTATCCTTCGGCCGACTACCGCTTCGGCTGCAGATACCGCGTTGTCGATCGCAGCGTTGTCGATACTGCCGCTCGGAACTGGGGTAGCCACGGCGAGGACATCGGGTCGACGCCCTATATCCGCGCGATCGATCGCGCTAATTACACTGGCAACGCCATCAACATTCTGCCGGTTAAGCGCCAAAAGAGCGACAATAAGATCTGGCAAATCAAGAGTGCAGACGCCTCCAATATCTGTCAGGCCCGTTCGCGAATCGACGAAAACATAATCTAGCTGATACTCAGTAGCGATTGTCGCCTTCCACTCCGCGATCATTAGCTGCCCAAAGCCGGAATCATATTGTTCGCTCCAATTGAGGCCGTCCCGCCGCCGGTTGTATTCGCGGTCTTTTCGTCCACTCGGCATCACAATTATGTTCCCGCGAGTCCTGAATGTAGGTGTCGGTGTTTCTACATAATTTGCTAGTTTTGGGGCTTTTCTCGACGCAATAAAATCGGCGAAGTATTCGACCACTCCGGGTCGACCGATCGTTAATCCAAGCTCCGGAAAACTGTCGAGGCCCGGTGCCTCAAGATCGAAGTCCACGAGAAGCACATTCCGTCCCGATCGAGCCAAGATCACTGCACTATTCACCATGGCAAGCGTTCTGCCGACGCCTCCCTTATAAGAGTAGAAGGTCACCCAATATGGCTTCATTGATGTGCTAATCTTCGAAACATACGAGCAGGATTCAGCCTCGAGCTCAGCACTTGATCCAACCTTTCGCCCAAAGCAGCCAACATCGGGAATGCTTCTGGGGAAATCTTGGCTTCTGATAGTGACCGTACAGGTTGCGCCACAAGCTCAAGCTTTAGAAACGAAATTGGCGTCTCTTCCGAAGCGAAAAAATCCGCAATAGCATTAGCAACCAGCGGTTGCATTTCATTGATCCGAGACTCTATGAGGTTACGTACCGATGCACGCTCGCTGGCGGCAACCACGTCGTCCATAAAACCAGCCAGGCCAGCATCGATTTGGCGGACAGCTTCTTCGTCGTTGGGTGCCCTGGATAAAAAATCCACGGCGTGGTTCGGAGACACAAGTGCAAGACCATCGAAAACTACTCCAGCGAATCTTTCTGGCTCAAGGTCTAGCATACGATACCAAAAACTGGGCCGTAAATTAGCGTTTAGCGAAATCAAAGTCTGGAGAATTCGATACTTGAGCTCGACGTCGAGTGCTACGAATTTTGCGCTTCGAGCAAACCCTTCCAAGCCGTCGCGAACATCATGAACTTCCAAAATCTGAGCTAAAAGAAGGAGATTTGACAGAAATTGCGACGGTAATGGCTCGCTCTTAATAGTGTTGGCTAGCAAATCTGCTACCGCTTCCGAAATACGCTGCTGGACAACGGGTGCAGCAAGTCGGCACACTGCGAGAACCGGATAGAAAGTATCACCTTCATCGTCGCTCTCTAATATTACGTCCCGGCCCTCTACGAGGTCGATTATCCAGTTTCGAAGGCAATCCCGATCCAAGCTACTGATCACCCGAACTTGCTCCTCCGGCTGACTAACTGGTTTGTGTGTCATCAGCGTAAAATACTTAAGACATCTGACACCAAATTACCGAAAACCGTTTCATGAACGACCTCGGGAACCGGTTTAATATCCGCATTATCAGTATCTGGGGCGGTAAGTCCACATTCACATCTTGCGTCCTCTACGGCAGGACGAAACAATCGGCCCCAGCGCGCATCTGCAACAGTCGGAAATCTTAATACAAGGTGATCCGGCGGAGAGTATACAAATAATAACAGTGGACGCCCCCTACTCTTCGGGTCGAGCGCTAAAGCATCATGCAACGGTTCAGGCATCGCCGGCAAAGGCGTAAACGGATTCGCGTCCCGATTGGGTTCTCGAAACGTCGCCCAAACCACGTAGCCGCCCAACGTGAGATTCGCCAATTCATTCTTCAAGTCAGCGACATTCAATTTGCATAGGCGTTTTACCCACGCTCTTGCTTGTTTCATCGTTCGAAAGCGCGACGACTTTATCAAGCGTGCGCAAAATGCGTCGAGAACTACGGCCCGACCCAGTATCTTCGGTCGCTTCCCGCCGATTTCCGGACCACCGAGCAGGTTATCTTCACATATTTCTTCGAACTTGGATCGGAGAAGACCCGCTTCGTCGGCCTGACCAATTAATCCATCCACGATGGCTTTGGCAGCCCCAATCGGCAACCTGCTTTCGCACATAATGTTCGCCTCTATTTGTCGCCCAATTCCTGAACATTTTGCGATAGTTGTAAGACGAGCGCGAATTGCGTCTGAATCCGAAGCCGACAGAGACTTAATTACCGTTGCAAAAATCATGAATCGATCCCCGATCCAGTTTCTCTCGCCAGCAAAATTCCTCAAGGCATAATTCACCTTCAAGCAACCCATGCCACGCGCTGCGCGCGTGGCACGGACCCGTCTTCGACGCCCCACCAGCGGAATCGTTTGACACTCCTATTCTCGCCACCAATTTCTGCCTATCGCAAAACATGTCCATGCAACCGCAATGATATCGTCCCCGCTCCCACCCCCGGCACCCAAATCAATCGATCAAGATAGTGCAGCTAATGTTGCGGAACCGAAGCGTACTCCAGCCTACGAGAAGAGTTTCGCGCCTAACACCGACAAAATTTCCTACCTTCTCGAATTTAGTCGCCGGGCTACGGAAACTTTTTTCCCACAACTTGCGGATGCCCCAAACAAGATCAGTGGCGTTCAAGCCACGCCTGGTGTCGATCAAAACGAGAATCTCATTCGCACTGTTCAAGAAGTCGTTAAAGAAGTCGTTAAACAGGCAGAGAAACTCACAGGTGGCATCTTGCTTATTCATGAACTAATGCCGGTGCTAATCGTTACCATCGTAGAAGCTTATCTAAAAGATGTGCTAATCTACGCCGCCGGAATTGACCACACGCTTATGGCGCGAGCGGAGCAAACCGCATCGTACAAGCACATCGCAAATGCGGGGTCGCTTCGAGAGTTGCTCGACGAATTGCGAGGGAAGTGGGCGAGAAAGTTGGTCGACAACGGAGGTCCTACCCAGTGGGTGAGACGGCTTGAAGCAATGGGCGCACGCGGATACAGCCCTAACACTCCGATGACTATGGAAGGATTATGGGGTGTTCGCCATCTTGTCGTGCACTCAGCTGGCATCGTCACGCCAGAGTTTGTTCGCCGCCATCCAAGCTTTCGAACGAAAGTCGGAGATCGTTTGATCGTAACTAGCAGTTATTTCACACCTTGGCTCACAGCAGTTTTTGACTTCGTTCAGGTAACTGACCTTTACTTTCTTCGCCGTTGCCAGCGCCTTACGACGCCGCCCACAAGTTGAAGCGGGGCGCTTGCGCCAAGTAAGCAATCACGCCACCAGCCCGAATGAAGGCAGAATGGTCCTTCGATCAAATTTTTGCTTGCGTAAAAAGGCACTGCCGGAGACGAATCGATTTCGGCATTGGTTGCCACGCAATGTTTATCAGCAATTTCAAATACTTTTCCAAACTCAGGAGAATCCCCATGCGTTCCATAATCCCAGCCATTCACGTCGCCGCGCTCACTTCATTTATGAGAGCAACAACATCTAAAACTAAGAAAGCTACCCTGTTCCTGTTTTCCGTTGCCGTGCTGCTGGCGGGCGGCGCGGCGGAGGTGCGCGGGCAATCCGCCCTCGACGGTTTCGACCCGAACGCGAACGACGAGGTTCGCGTCGTCGTCGTCCAACCGGACGGCAAGATTCTTCTCGGCGGCTCATTTACAACGCTCTCTCCCAACGGTGGAGTGGCCGTCACGCGCATCCACATTGCCCGGCTAAACCCGGACGGCACGCTCGACACGGCTTTCGACCCGGGCGGGGGGGACGGGAGTTATGTCTCTTCAATCGCGGTACAGGCGGACGGCAAGATTTTAGTGGGCGGCTCTTTCGCCCACATCGGCGGACAGCTGCGGACCTACATCGCTCGGCTCGATGCCACGACCGGATCGCCTGATTCGTTCGACCCGGGCGCGTTCGGTGAGGTCGATTCAATCGCGGTGCAGGCGGACGGCAAGATTTTGGTGGGCGGCTTTTTCACACAGATCGGCGGACAGACGCGCAATTACATCGCCCGGCTCGATCCCACGACCGGAGTGGCAGATTCGTTCGATCCGAACGCGAGCGATAGTGTCCAATCAATCGCGGTACAGGCGGACGGCAAGATTTTGGCGGGCGGCCGTTTCACGGGAATCGGCGGACAGACGCGCAACCACATCGCCCGGCTCGATGCCACGACCGGATTGGCTGATGCGTTCAACCCGAACACGAACAATGAGGTCGATTCAATCGCGGTGCAGGCGGACGGCAAGATTTTGGCGGGCGGCTTTTTCACGAGCATCGGCGGACAGACGCGCAACAACATCGCCCGGCTCGATGCCACAACCGGCTTGGCTGATTCGTTCAATCCAAACGCGGGCGGCGGCGGCACTTTTGTCTTTTCAATCGCGGTGCAGGCGAACGGCAAGATTCTAGCGGGCGGCGGTTTCAACACCATCGGCGGACAGACACGCAACGGCATCGCCCGGCTCGATGCCACGACCGGATTGGCAGATTCGTTCGACCCGAACCCGAACGCGAGCAGTCTTGTCAATTCAATCGCGGTACAGGCGGACGGCAAGATTTTAGTGGGCGGCCGTTTCACCACGCTCGCGCCTAACGGGGGAGCGACGGTGACGCGAAACAACATCGCCCGTCTGGAAACCGACGGTAGGCTCGACCAGACGCTCGATCTCAGCACCGTCGGCAACTATGTTATCGCTACCGCCGTGCAGCCGGACGGCAAGATTCTCATCGGCGGCAGCTTTACGACCGTTTTGGGCGTGACGCGCAACAACATTGCGCGATTGAACACGGACGGCACGCTCGACACCGCTTTCGACCCGAACGCGAACGGTCTTGTCTATTCAATCGCGCTGCAGGCGGACGGCAAGATTTTAGCAAGCGGCTCTTTCACGACAGTCGGCGGAAAGACGCGCAACAACATCGCCCGGCTCGTTGCCACGACCGGATTGGCCGATTCGTTCAACCCGAACGCGGGCGATGTTGTCAATTCAATCGCGGTGCAAGCGGACGGCAAAATTTTAGTGGGCGGCAATTTCGGCAGCATCGGCGGACAGCTGCGGACCTACATCGCTCGGCTCGATGCCACGACCGGATCGCCTGATTCGTTCGACCCGAACGCGAACAGTTTTGTCAATTCAATCGTGGTGCAGGCGGACGGCATGATTTTAGTGGGCGGCAATTTCTTTGGAGCGAACAGCATCGGCGGACAAACGCGCAATTTCATCGCCCGCCTCGATGCCACCACCGGCTTGGCAGATTCGTTCGACCCGAACGCGAACAATGAAGTCCTTTCAATCGCGGTGCAGGCGGACGGCAAAATTTTAGCGGGCGGCGCTTTCAACACCATCGGCGGACAAACGCGCAATCTCATCGCCCGGCTCGATGCCACGACCGGCTTGGCAGATTCGTTCGACCCGAACGCGAACGGTGGTATAAACAGTGCTGTCAGTTCAATCGCAGTGCAGGCGGACAGCAAGATTTTAGCGGGCGGGTTGTTCACGAGCATGGGCGGACAGACGCGCAACAACATTGCCCGGCTCGATGCCACGACGGGATTGGCTGATTCGTTCGACCCGAACACGGACGTTAATGTCAATTCAATCGCGCTGCAGGCGGACGGCAAGATTTTAGCGGGCGGCAGTTTCAACACCATCGGCGGACAGCCGCGCAGCCTCTTCGCTCGTTTGAGTAACGACACCGCCGCGCTGCAAAACCTGGCTGTGACGCAAACCACCATTACCTGGACGCGCGGCGGCTCCAGCGCGCAATTCACGCGTGTTACCTTTGAGAATTCAACCGACAATGTGCACTACACTGCCCTGGGCAACGGCACGGCGGCCGGCAGCAACTGGACTCTAACTGGTTTGAACTTGTCGACCGGAGCGAACTTCTACATCCGCGCTCGCGGTTATTATAGCAGCGGATACCTAAACGGCTCGGAGAGCCTCACGGAATCAGTACGGAATGCCGCAATCCCCAATCCCGTGCCCGCGATTAGTTCGATCTCCCCCACCAGCGCTATTCCTGGCGGGGCGTCCTTCACGCTCACCGTGAACGGGTCGAATTTCGTTTCGACCTCGAAGGTGCACTGGAACAATTCGCTCTTGACGACTACTTTTGTCAGCAGCACTCAAGTCACAGCCACCGTCCCTTCGGCTGACATCAAGAATGGCGGAACAGCTTCGGTGACGGTGGTGAATGCCGCCCCCGGTGGAGGTACGTCGAACGCAATGACGTTTACCATCAACAATCCTGTGCCCGCGATTACTTCGATCTCGCCCAGCAGCGCTACTGCCGGAGGCCCAGCCTTCACGCTCACCGTGAACGGGTCGAATTTCGTTTCGACCTCGAAGGTGCACTGGAACAATTCGCTCTTGACGACTACTTTTGTCAGCAGCACTCAAGTCACGGCCACCGTCCCTTCGGCTGACATCAAGAATGGCGGAACAGCTTCGGTGACGGTGGTGAATGCCGCGCCCGGAGGAGGCACGTCGAACGCGATGACGTTTACCATCAACAACCCTGTGCCCGCGATTACTTCGATCTCACCCAGCAGCGCTACTGCCGGAGGCCCAGCCTTCACGCTCACCGTGACCGGCTCGAATTTCGTTTCGGGCTCGAAGGTGCACTGGAACAGTTCGGCCTTGATGACCACTTTTGTCAGCAGCACTCAAATCAAGGCTACCGTCCCTGCGTTGGACATCAAGACCGCCGGTACAGCTTCCGTGACGGTGGTAAACGCCGCGCCCGGAGGAGGCACTTCAAACGCTGAGACGTTTACCATCAACAACCCTGTGCCCGCGATTACTTCGCTCTCGCCCAACAGCGCCACGCACGGAGGCCCAGCCTTCGCGCTCACCGTGACCGGCTCGAATTTCGTTTCGGGCTCGGTGGTGGATTGGAACGGATCGCCGCGCAGCACAACGTTCTCCAATAGCACCAAGCTGACGGCTTCCATCTCCGCCGGCGATATCGCCACGGCCGGAACAGCTTCCGTGACGGTGGTGAACGCCGCGCCCGGTGGAGGCACGTCGAACGCACAGACGTTTACGATTAATTAGTAGCACAGACTTCCAGCCTCTGCGGTTTGATTTGGAAGGTGTGCGTCCTGTCATTCAGGATTTACCCATTTGAAAGCGAAAATGTTGTTGGATTCTGCGGGTGACGGTGACTCAAAAGCCTGACGTTCCACCACGCCCCTTCTTTGCACACGTATTTGGCGCAATAATCGGCCACATCGTCCCGGCTGTTCACCGGTTCAATCCGATTACGACCGTAACGTTCGAACCAAATACGCCAAGTGTGCTGCCGTGATTTATTTTTGCAGTCACACCATAGCGCATGAGCATGAAACCCATCCCTCCCTGGATTCTGTTCCAGCGCGTAGAAGTACGAGACCCCTCGCATTTCGTTACGCATGAACTTTTCGTAACAGCGTTGCGCCGACCAAATGGAAGCTTCCCAGGAAAAGGTCAGGTGCGAAATCACTTGCCACGGTGCCAATGAGTGAACCCAATCCCCCATCTCGATATTGAGTTGCGCGGCCTTGAGCCGCAAATTCGGTTCAATATTTCGTGCCTTATTCATTTTGCCTTATGCGTTGCTGACATCCGTACACACCTCTCGGACAAGGATGGTTGTCGTGTGCGGGCTGACGCCCGCACACGACACGCCTTTCCACGGGGCCGTCATGCGTGACCACGTTACGAGCTACTCCAAGGGCAATGCTGACACCGCACGAATGATGACGCCGTTCTTGGCGTCAAAATTGTTCGGCTCCATCGAATCAAACTGGACCACGAGCTTTTGCCCCTCTTTAAACGTGCAGGGACATTGCGCAGTTGCTTGCTCGACTGTCTGGATGCTGCGAGGGCACCATGTTTGAACCGTGGGAGCCTTCCCGTCGGCGCATTGAACTTCGTAAAGGTTCACAATGCCGACGACCTTCTTTGCTTTGTTCTGAACTTCTTTGTGACGATGCGTCACAAACTTGGCGATGACCACGCGACGGCCAGCCAGGAATTCTTCAACTGCGATGTTTTGTTTCATGTTTTTTAGTTGGCTTGATTACGCAAGAGGCGACGCCACGACCTTTGCCGTTGATCTTCACAACGATCAGTCCCTTGATTTGCTCCAGCCGCGTCGGGACAGACGGGAGGGGTGGCCGTTCTACTTGCACATCGGATTGGCCGCGCCCGACATGAAAACGGGTTCATGATTCGCCCTCCTCTGAAACGGTGGACGAATGAACGATGGCGAGAATCGCCGCCTTGAGCGGAGAGGGAAGTTTAGACCACGCAGCGACTACTTGGGATAAATCGCGCCCCAATGCGTCTGTGATCTGTGCGCGTATTTGTATATGCGCACTTAAGGCCGAGTCTGGAATTAACTCATCTTGTGGAGCTTGCGAATGATCAGAGAAGGATTCAAAGCTCTCCCGGAATTCTTGTGTGTCTATTTGTGTGTCTGCCGCTGTAACCCCTTGATGTTCAGGCAAGGTGTTGCAGGTTCGAACCCTGCATCGCGCACCAATCGCAGGCGGACAGGATCTGCAGGATTAACCGGATGGGTTTCCTGATTTCCGGAATCCTCCTGTCCGATCATGTGCAGGGTTCTCGCCCAACCGGGCATAGGTCGCATTCTTCTCGGCACCCCATAGACTCGGTGATACCGCATCCGTGCGTGACTGCCGCTTCGATACCCGCTCGCGGCATAAACATCCTCTGACGCCCCTCACCTGACACTCCGCCCCCAGGATTGATAGTGACGTTTCGAACTCGAGCAGAATCGCAGTCGTGCCGCGCCAGTATCGAAACTCCGTTGAGGCCAGTTGGTTCCTCGGCACCGCCACGCCAAACTCAACTTTGACCATAAACAATCTAATCTCTGGAACTTTCATATCTAAGATGTCGAAAATCTGTACCGTTTTAAAATCTGATTTGATGCTCGTCTTTAAGATTTTTAGAATCACAAACATATACCATTAAATAACTTACGAATCTACGCTCCGTTGTGGCACCGTCTCTGGCTTGTGAAGGCAGCAGACTAATAAACCACAAACATTCACTTGTGAGAGTAATTGACCTTCAACATTCTGTGTCGGAACTCTTTACGATTTTCTCATCTGATTTGGCGCTTTCACAAAAACTTAAGAATCGTAAACATCTTACCATAAATTATTTATGAATATAAGCTAATTTATGGCACCGTCTCTGCTTGTGAGGCGGTCCGTTAGAATAACCACAAACATTCCGGTGGTACGCAAATAATTGGTGACGTTGCGACTCAATTATGACAAATATGGAAAACAGAGATCGGAATGCCGGCAGCAGCTCTGAAAAAAGCGGACCGGTTTACGTCGCAAAAATAATCGCTAAGCACAAATCAAAATAATGAGAAACCTATCAAAGACAATGTTGGCAGTCCTGGCGACCAGCGTGCTTAGTTGCGGACTCTTTTGCGAGCAAGCCCACGCCGTCAGCGGTTCGGTTCTGTTTAGTGGAGGTGCCAGTGCATCTGGTGTATCTGGTGCAGGAACCACCACAATCACTTTCGCCAATCCTTGGACCGTAATTGGGGCGGATGGCGATTATACGGGGACAGAGGGTAGCTTAGCAACTTTCACTAATTTTTCGTTCACTGGGACCGGTACGGGTGCCACCCTCATCGGGACGGTCATTCCCGAGTGGACATTTTCATTCGGAGGAAACACTTATTCGTTCGATCTGCTTTCTCTACTTTCCGGCACCACAACCACCGGATCAATAGCACTGAGCGGAACGGGAATAGCATATATCAACGGGGGGGATGCGACAGCTGCGAACTGGTCTCTCGAAGGCACTGGCAATGGCTTCATATTTAGGTTCTCGTCTTCTAGCACAATTACTGAGTGCACGGGGCAAATCGGCGATTTTGTGTGGAATGACCTTAACGGCAACGGCATTCAGGACGCGGATGAGCCCGGCATCAATGGGGTCGTCATCCAGCTTAAAGACAGCACTGGAACCACCGTGCTCCAAACGACCACAACGGCGAACATCGGCTTGATGCCGGGCTACTATCAGTTCACCGGGCTTTGCGCCGACACCTATATGGTGGAGATAGATACTTCGTCGGCAGCACTCACCGGTTTCACGCCGACGCTCACGAACGCGGGTGGGGATCCGGAAAAGGACAGCAATCCGGACCCGGCGACCGTCGTTCTTGATAGAGACGACTCAATCGACAACTCAATCGACTTCGGATTCATACCGGCCGCCACGCCGACACCGACACCGGTGCCGACGCCGACACCGATACCGACGCCAACACCGCCGCCAACACCAACGCCAACACCGCCGCCAACACCAACGCCAACACCGCCGCCAACACCCACACCAACGCCAACACCGCCGCCAACACCCACACCGACGCCAACTCCGACCCCAACTCCAACTCCAAC
>PNAS01000082.1 GCA_003169695.1 Spartobacteria bacterium | reverse complement strand
CCGGCTCAAGCGGCGGAACTCATTGCTGCGGGTCTGGCGCCCGGCAGTAATCTCGAGGCGGCCATCGCGACGACGCTGCCGCCGGGCCTTTACACCGCGCTGCTCGCGGGACTGAACAACGGTATCGGCGTCGGTCTCGTCGAAGTCTACGACCGCGGCGGCGGGCCGTAGCCGATAGTCTTCGGTCAGGTCCCCTGCGATCTATGTCATCCCGACCCGCGCAGCCTCCGGCGCGCCAAAGCGCTTCGGGGTCGAAGATTCGCCGCCCGATTGCTGGAAAATCGGACAGTTATCCTGTCGTGTTACAGCGGCGGAACGTCCAATTGCGAAAGCTTTCGGAGTTCTGCTTCCTGAACGGCGGCGCATCCACCATAATAAGGAATGCGGGAGATGATTTTGCGCGAGCAAACGATTGCCGGCTCCGACACTGTCTCAATCACGGTCGCGGTCTCTGAGCGTGAGTTTTTTTTCCGCTACCGTCCACCGGAGCCAAGCAAGAGCGCGTTAAATATTTGCGTCGCGCTCGGAATGCAGCGGCAGATCGGCGCGGCGATCCTTCCTTTCGCTCAACACTTCGAAGGATCGACCGTCTTCCTACCCTTCAAAAGCGATCTGCTCCTGTCGGTCGAGGTAAGAGCCGGGCAGATCGTCCGCTTCCTACGCAGGTGGGAGCGCTGGCGCTGGAGTGAGCGGGAACAAACACAAGCTTTCGAGATAACCCAAGAGAACGGGGAATTTGTCTTTCGCATCCCGCAGCCGCTCGCGGGCGCGGCGAAAAAAATTGACTTCGCAATCTATGCGAGAGATCCGAACGCCAACAACGGCTGGGGTTGGTTTTGGGGATGCTCCGACCGGAGCGTCGCGAGTGGCCTGGGCGATAAGTACATTTCGCATTTCCATCAGCTCGATCTGGATTCGGTGCGCGGTCCTCTGGCAACGCTGCACGGCCGGCATCGGCCGGACAAAGCGAGGGTTCGCATCTACCAACTATTCGTTAGGCTCTTCGGCAATACGAATGAAACGCGCAAACAAAACGGCACTTTGGCGGAGAATGGTGTTGGCCGGTTCGCAGACATCAACGACGCGGCGCTCAACTCATTGCTGCAAATGGGATTCACTCACATTTGGCTGACCGGTGTTCTTCAGCAGGCGACGGCCACAGATTATTCCGAGTTCGGCCAGCCGGCCGACGACACCGATTTGTTAAAGGGACTCGCGGGCAGTCCCTACGCCATCAAGGATTATTTCGACGTCTGCCCTGATTACGCGCAAGAGCCAGCAGATCGTCTGAAGGAATTCGGACATTTGGTCGAACGGCTGCACGCGCGCGATCTCAAAGCCATTATCGATCTTGTCGCGAATCACGTCGCGCGAAGCTGTGATTCCTGCATCAAACCGGACAGCAATTTCGGTAGCTACGGTTGCAACGGCGCGGGCGACGACGTGACCAAATTTTTCGATCCAAATAACAATTTTTTCTATCTGACACCGGACGGAAATGGTCCCCCGCTCAGGCTTCCAACGTGGAAAGACGGCGTGCCCCAGAGCGCGACATGCCAAGTCGTAGCGGCGCTTTGTGAGCGGCGAAATCCAAACGATCTCGGCAGTCCCTTCGACTCCGCGCAGGATACGATCCGAGCGCCGTTACAGAGATGCGATGGAATTTTCGAGGGCGAAACAACGTTCGGCCGCGTCACGGGCAACAATGTTGTGAGTTGGACCCCGCACCTGAACGATTGGTACGAGACGGTGAAATTGAACTATGGCTTCGATTTCACCGACCCGTCGAAATCCATCCGCGAATACCCTAACGCTCGGGCGCCGGAGAAGGCTATCCCGGATACCTGGAAGAAGATGGATCAGGTCATCGAGCACTGGCAGTCGATGGGCGTCGATGGATTTCGCTGCGACATGTCGCACATGGTTCCCCCGGAATTCTGGTCGTGGGCGATCGCGCAGGCGCGCGCGCGTAAGCCGGACGTTTTTTTCATAGGCGAAGCGTACGATGACGACCCCAGCAAAGTGCCGGGCAGCGATCCGGTAATCGCGGGTCTCAACTGGGGCAAGGGAAACGTGATGTTCGATTTGTTGAATGCCGGCTTCGACGCCGTTTACGATGCCCCGGCCTACCGGGCGCTGAAAAGGATCTACGACGGCTCCGGTTGGGCCAACGATATCGATCGCGAAATCGCCGATGGTTTCATCTGCCACAATTCGGTTCGCTACGCGGAAAACCACGATGAGGTCCGATTGGCTTCGCCTTCGGAATGGGGTGGCGTGGGCATGGAGGTGGGCCGCGGAGTGTCCGCTATTCTTTACGGGATGTCGCGAGGCGTCATCATGCTTTACAACGGACAGGAAGTGGGCGAACCCGCGGCGGGCCCGGAAGGCTTCGGTGGCGACGACGCGCGCACGAGCATCTTCGATTATTGGTCAATGCCCGAACTCGTGAAGTGGGTGGACGGGCATCGATATGATGGCGGCCAGTTGTCCCCTGAGCAAAAGGCGCTGCGAGCTTTTTACGGCCGGCTGATCAATCTCGTGGGAGAACCTGCTTTTCAGGACGGTGAATTTTTCCCGCTTAATCCCGCGAACCACGACAATCCCGGATTCGGACGTTTGCCTGGCGAGCAAGCCAGCGGCCACTGGTTATACGCTTTCCTTCGCTACGATCGATCCACGGAGCAAAAATTTCTTGTCCTGGCCAATCTCCACCCGACAAGTCCGCTGCGGGAGGTGCGTGTGCGTTTGCCGGAAACTGCCCTGCACTTTCTCAATCTGGATGAAACCGCCAACAGGAATATCGAGCTCAACGATCGGCTTGGGGCGGCACGCGCGCCAGAAATAAGAAGCACGGTCGCGGAAGCGCTCGGCGCCGGAATTTCGATTTCGGAAGTTCCGCCGCTCACGCCACTCTATCTCGAGTTCGGCTAGGTGCTTCGCGGCTCTCCGTCCGATTAAACTTTCCGCGCCGAGCTGCTTCCCGTAACGTTGGCCATGGACTCGCTTTATTTTGTCGGCGTCGCGGTCATCGCGGTCGTCGCTTTCATTCTTTGCATCATCCTTTTCAATTTCTTCGGGCTCTGGATTCGCGCGCGGATCGCAAATGCTCCGGTCTCTCTCGGAAAAATGGTCGGGATGCGGCTGCGCAAAGTGCCGGTCGGAATGATCGTCGATAACCGCATTACCGCGGTCAAAGCCGGCATCGATATCCCGAGCGATCCACTCGAAGCGCATTACCTCGCGGGCGGTGACGTCAATCATGTCATTCTCTCGTTAATCGCCGCCGACAAAGCCGGCATCTCACTCGATTTTAATCGCGCCTGCGCGATCGACCTGGCCACGAAAGGCACGGGAAAAACGGTCCTCGAAGCGGTGCGCACGAGCATCAACCCGAAAGTGATCGATTGTCCGAATGTCTCGATGGGACGCACGACCATCGATGGCGTGGCCCAGGACGGCATCGGCGTGAAGGTCAAGGCGCGTGTGACGGTACGCTCGCACCTCGACCGGTTCGTCGGCGGCGCCACGGAAGAAACGATCATTGCGCGCGTCGGCGAAGGAATCGTCAGCTCGATTGGAACGGCCGCTTCTTATAAAGATGTGCTGGAAAATCCCGATCGGATTTCGAAAACCGTCCTGGCGAAAGGTCTCGACAGTGGAACGGCCTTCGAAATTTTGTCGATCGACATCGCCGATGTGGATGTGGGCGAAAACATCGGCGCAAAACTCCAAACCGAGCAAGCCGAAGCCGACAAGCGCGTCGCCCAGGCGAAGGCGGAGGTTCGGCGCGCGGCCGCCGTGGCGGTCGAACAGGAGATGCGCGCACGCACGCAGGAAATGCGGGCGAAAGTCGTCGAGGCCGAGGCGCTAATACCGCAGGCGATGGCGGACGCATTCCGCTCGGGCAATCTCGGCATCATGGACTACGTCCGGATGAAAAACGTGCAGGCCGATACTTCGATGCGTGAATCAATCGCCGGCGGAGACAAACCGCGGACCGAGGGAACAACCTAAAGCAAAGTAGAAAGTGAAAGCGAGAAAGTTGACCGGCCGACATCCAACACTCGCTCCTGCGTTCATTCGCTAACTCACTAAATCGCTAAATGCTCGACCATCCGATCATCCTCATCATCGTCGTGGTGGCGGCATTGCTGCGCTGGCTTTCGCAAAAGTCCGACGCGGGAAAGCCGGATCCGGAGAGGCCTACGGTTCCCGACCAACCAATTCCTCGCGGTGGTGAAACCCAAACTGAGGAGGAACGCATTCGCCGTTTTCTTGAGGCGCTCGGGCAGCCGGCGGGTTCCAGGCCGCCGCCCAAGGTGGCGCCCAAGCGGGAAACGCAGCCACGCATTTTTCCGAAGTTACCTCCGCTCACTACCGTCCCGCCCCCGCTGCCCACTTCGCCAACTCCCACGGTGCAGGCGCCGCCGCCCCCCCTGATCCAGCGACGAGTCTTCATACCCGCGGTAGTGCAGGAAGGGGGCTTCGAAGTGCACGATATCGGCGCGCAAGCATCACGCGATCTAGTCTCGAGTGGTCGACGCGCCGCCGCAGAACAACCGGGCTTCACGCTGAAACTCGCGTCGACCAAGGATCTGCGCAGCGCGATTGTTCTGCGCGAAGTTTTCGGACCACCCCGCAGTTTGCAGGCGCTCGATCTGAGTAGCGGCTTTTAGTGCGCGGCTTCCGCAAATCTACCGATAGGCAGATACGCAAGCGACAATGTGCGCGTCAGCATTGCGCACGCGGCTTTCGGCCAACGCCCTGCGACGCGCGCCGGAGGCCGTGGATGCCCATGCCCATCCGTGTATCCGCCAGGGCTTCGGTCGGAAATCGCGAGCGCAATCCATGCGTTCTTGAACCAGCTAGTGACGGCATCGCTTTGTCCGCACTCCACAACGGCGCGCGCGGTCGCTTCCGCTCTCGTGAAGTATCCGTTGCCGTAACCCCACCGGCTGGTGCTTGGAGAGAAGGCGACTGCCGCGTAACGGTCTGCCGCGCTCACTGCGGAGGTGAGTCCCAGTGCTAATGCGACGACGGTCAACAAAATTACACGAGTAAGGCTTTTCATGGGTGACTGTGAGAATGGGATTTTTCAGAAGTTTCGGTCAAGCTCTTCGGCGGGTCGTGGCGGCTACTGTATCGCCGCTACAAGAAGCGAATGCGAATCCATGTCTCCGCGCGCCGTCCGCTGGCGAGATCCGTCACCACGATTCGGTGCTCGCCCTCCGCCGCCAATGCAAAATCGGCGCCCGGCTCAGAGCGGCAACTGAGCGATTTGCTCTCCCACCGCATTTGCGTTCCTCCGTTCGCGGTCAATGGAATGCGCCGCGTGGAGGGCACATCCGGATCGACGACGTAGACGCTCCCCGGCAAGGGCGAGGTGATGCGCAATTCCCCATTCGTAGATGCGAGAATGGCGCGGTCACGGATACCATTTTCAGCGCTCTTAAACCAATCGGCGTACTCTGGTCCGAGCTGGACGTTGCCAGCCGCATCATAATCGGCCGGCGACTCCGCCGCGGGAAGCCGCTCCGGAAGAAATTTTTCGTGGACGCCGCGTGGATCCGAATCGGCCAGCAATCTGCCGGTGAGCGGATGCACGTTGCGCTCTACGATCTCCGCCGGTGTGCGATACCAGCTCGTGCCGCGATTCGCGTGCAGATAATCGAAGACCGCATGGAGAATCGGTCCGGCGCCGGTTACGCCAGAAACGTCGCGCATCGGCGAGCCGTCGAAATTTCCCACCCAGACACCGACGGAAAACTCGGGAGTGAATCCGATCGTCCAGTTATCGCGGAAGTCGGTGCTCGTCCCGGTCTTGCAGGCGACTGGATAATCGAACCGGAGCGCCGAATTCATGCCGAAGGCCAGGGTGCGGGCGGAATTGTCGCTCATGATATCCGCGATTTGCCAGACCAGCTCCGGTCGCGAATAGCGGCGTGCCGCGGTTGGGCTGGTAGTGAGAACACGCCAGGGACGGTACTCGCCCAGCCGCGCGAGACTCGCATACGCATTCGTGATTTCGAGCAGACGCCCCTCGCAATTTCCAAGCGTGAGGCCAAGACCGTAGACCTCAGCGGACCTGTTCAGTGTCGTTAGGCCGCAAAGACGCAAGCGCTCGTGCAACGCCTCCGGCCCTCCCGCCGCGAGCAGGACTTTCACCGCCGGGATGTTCAGCGAACTGGCGAGCGCGGTCCGGTAACGGACGGGACCATAGCAACGCCGATTGTAATTTTCCGGCCGGTAAAATCCATCGGCCGATGGAAAACTCGTGCGCACGTCCGCCACTATGCTGGCGGGAGTCGCGCCGCGTTCGAGCGCGAGCAGATAGGTGAACGGCTTTAAGGTCGATCCGGCGGAACGCTGCGCCCACGCGCCATTCACCTGCCCTGCACCAGGTGCAAAGTAATTCTCAGAACCGACCAACGCGATGACGTCGCCACTCGCGTTATCGATGACCACGGCCGCGCCATTGCGCACATTTTGATCGCGCAGTTGCGAGAGGCGCTCCCGCAAAATTTTTTCCACCTGCTCGTTGAGACGGAAATCGAGCGTAGTTTGCAGCTCCGCGCGCTGGCTTTCCTGCGGCTGCTGCAAAACCAACTCCACGAAATGCGGCGCTCGAAAACGGCGAGCCGGCGGGCGGAGCGCGAGCACCTCGCCTCGCGCGCGTTCGAACCGCGACGAGTCGAGCCGACCATTAGCGCGCATTCGGCGCAGCACTGTCTCCTGACGATTTCGCGCCGCCGCAAGCGCCACGTGTGGATTCAGTTTGCGCGGATTTTTTGGAAGACCTGCGAGAAAGGCAGCTTCCGCGTCGCTCAAATCCGCCACGGGCTTGTCGAAATAGTAATCAGCCGCAGAGCCGAGACCGATGTTCAGATTTCCGAAGTCGAGACGATTGAGATAGGCGGCGAGAATCTGGTCTTTCGACCATAATTGCTCGAGACGAAGAGCAGTCGCGCTCTCGATCAGCTTGGCCCGGAGCGTGCGGGGTCTGCGCTCGGAAATTTTTACCAGCTGCTGCGTAATCGTTGATGCCCCGGACGTGATTCGCCCGTGGCTCAGCCCCGTGACAGCGGCACGGATGGCGGCGAGCCAATCGATTCCGCGATGCCTGAAAAAGCGTTTGTCCTCCGCGGCGAGCACCGCATCGATCACGTGACGCGGCACTTCTTCGAGAGTCAGCTCGCGGCTGAAACGCTCCGCGACTCGCGCTTCACGCAATGGAATTCCGTTTCGGTCGAGCAACGCAATGCTTTGCACCGGCGGCCGGAGCAGCGCCGGCGGCAGAGGCACAAAGCGAAGGCCGATCTCACCCGCGCCAATGAAAAGCAGAGCGACGCAAGAAACTGTGACGGCGGCAATTGCCAAGCGTCGCGCCGATCGTGCGTCCACGTTCATGGCAGCGATTGCGTGATGACGTGAGCGGTCTCAGTCGTTCCGAACCGTTCCGGATGGTACATCTCCTCGATCTTCGCTGACGCTGCGATGGCATTTCCAGCGGAGATTACACGCGCGAGATAACGCAGCGTGTAACGCCCGGGATAGAGCAGGTCCGCAAAAAACACGGCCCGATCTTCGCGCAATTCGTGATAGTCGCTCACCCATTCTGTCCCCAGCGTTTCGCCCGCGGCAACTTCCTGCGACTTGAACGCGGGATTAATCGCTTCGAACACACCGGGCAACGGATCCTCCACCGCGAGATAGGTCGCGCGCCGGCGCACATCGACGTCGAGCGTCACCAACACGCGATCGCCCACTCGCAAGTCTTCCGCGGCCGAAAGCCGGCCATCATCTCCGAGCTTTGAGTAACGCCGCGTGATCGAGTAGCCACGATCCTGCCGCGGTCGCTCGATCAACTTCGGCCTGGCCTCGACCGTCACTTCGGAGAAAATCTGTCCGCCGCTCTTGCTCACACGAATCGGTTCCGCGGCCGTCTTGTTCACGATCGGAAACGCGGTGGTCGCGAGCGGTTTGTCTTTGCTCACCGAGAAGGGCACAGTCGCTTTGTCCCACGAGATTTGGCCGGTCGCATTCTCATCGCCTGTTTCGACCTGGCGCAGGTAAGAGGAGAGCGCGAGCAACGACCAGGCGTTCGCCTGAGTTGTGTTCCAGTGGCCGTTGCTTCGTCGCCGGAAAAGTTCGACCGCGAGCTCATCCACGCGCGGTGACCGCGGCTCGTGCAACGTCCATGCGAGCAAGTGCAAGGCGTTTTCACGCGCGACCGATCCGAAAAATTGGTCGATGTATGCGTCGCTCGACGTAGGCGCTCGGAGCAATTCATCGATCATCGCTTTCGGGCCCTTGCTCTCGATCACCGCGAGCGCGACCAGTACCCGATCTTCCGCACTCAGTTTCGCGCGTTTTTGAAAAAGGAGATCGTGATAAGCCGGCTCCGGCTGGCCCGCAATCGCCAGCGTATAGACCGCGAGACACTGCGCGGAGAGTCCGTAGCCCGTCGCATCCTTCGCCATGCCGCGAAGTTGTCCGCTCAGATAACCGAACAATCTTTTCGTCTCCGCCTCCGGAACCGAGAATTTTTGCTTCTGCGCCACGGCTAACGCCAGCCCGCCGTACGCGCTGCCCCAGAGTATCGGCTCGCGGCCGCCCGGCCAAAAACTCAGTCCGCCCGTGCTCGTCTGCATCGACATCAGCAGATCGACGCCGCGATTCACCGCGTCGGCGATCTCGACGTCAGTCTTCGCCAGCTCCGGCAGCGTCGCGCGCAAATCGCGCACCATTAGCCAGGGCAGAAGACTCGAAGTCGTCTGCTCGACACAACCATAGGGATAATGCAGCAAATACCGGAGCGATTCGCGCAGCTCGATCACGCGCGTGTTCGCGACGTCCACAGTCGCCTGCCCAATTCCCTCGAGAATTTGCGGATCGGAAATGCGTTTCAGTTCCGCATCGTTGCTTTCAACTCGTTTCGTCTCGACTTCGCGCAGAAGCGGCGCGGGGTAGCCGACATTCACTTCCGATTGCAGCGCGTCATGAAATTCCGTTTTCTTATCAGTCGAAACGAAATGGACGCTCCAGCGCCACTGTGCCTTTCCGGTCGCCACGATCTCCGTTGGAAAATCGATCGGCACCGAGCCGTGCGCGGGCAACGTGACGTGGCGCTTGACCTCGCCTGCCTTCGCCATCGCATCGAGTTGAAGCTCGACGTCCGCTTCGCCGGCGAGGTCGGTGGTGTTATGCAACACGCCGCGCAAGACAAGTTTGTCCCCGAGATTGGCGAAGTGCGGGAGCGAAGCTTCCACCATCACCGGCTTATTGATTTCGAACGCCGACTCACCCGTGCCGAATTGGTTCTGCTTCGAAGCCACGATGGCGATCACGCGATATCGAGTGAGGCTGTCGGGCGCGACGAACTCCGCGCGCACGTGCCCCTGCGCGTCGGTGCGGAGCGTTGCATTCCAGAAGGCGCAGGCGAGAAAATTCTTCCGCAAGCCATCGAGCAAGTTGGGCCCGCCTTTGCCGTCACCGATCAGATATCCTTTGTTCGCGAACTCCGACTCCTCGGTATCCTCTTTCAAGAGCGTCGGCAGCGTGAGATTTGTTTGCACTCCGAGAGCACGCTGCTGATTGAAAAAGGCGAGCGGGTCCGGCGTCTTGTAATCGGTGAGAGAGAGCACTCCTTCATCGACGGCGTAAAGAACGACCTCGGAATCGGCCGCCGGCTCCCCCTTCACATCGCGCACGTCCGCTTCGATCTCGACTTTGTCGCCGGGTTTCGCAGCAGCGCTCAACGGTTTTACCTGAACAGTGAGCTTGTCGCCCGGGCGCGCGACTCTTAGTTCGCAGTAGCCGATCCGATATTCGGGCGCTTTGATTTTTCGTGGGCTGTCATTCGCGCCGCGCAAGAGCATGACCGAGACGAAAACATTCGGCGCGTCCGTTTTCGTGACCGGCACCTGGATGGAAGGCGCGTTGCCGCTAAGGCGCGTGACAAACGAACGCAGGACACGATCGCGCTCGACCGTCACAAGCGCGTCTCCGGCGATCGGAGTTTTCACCAGGATCGTCGCGCTTTGGCCGGGCTCGTAGCTCTCTTTGTCGGTGACGAGATCGATCGCGTAAGGATTGCGATAATTCCAAACCGTTTCGCCAGGGCCGGCGACCAGGAAGGTGATCGAGGTCAGAACGTCGTGGCCTTGTGCGTCCTTGCCAATGGCCTCAAGTAAATACTCGCCCGGCTTTCCCGCGATCGCGTCGGGCAGCGTCGCGGCGATCGGTTTCCGATCGGTCCCCGCGCCGGGGGTGGTCGACAGCTCGCGTTCCCAGACCACATCGAGCTGCGCTTTGCTGTCGAACTCGGTAATATCGCCGGCGGCCGCGAGCCGGTTCGTTTGCCAGGTGAAACGCCTGAGACGAAGCGTGGATTTAACCGGCGCGGTCAGTGCCTTGCCGTCGAGCCCCACCGCGATGAGCTCGATGGGCAGCGGGGCGCCCTCCTTAAAGACTGCGTCGAAATGACGAAGGCCGAAGTAAAAATCCGAACTGTGTTGCACAAAGGCGCGGGATTCGGAAACGGTTTGCTGGCTGAGGTCGGTAACTTCGCAGAGCAGCTTGGTCGCCCGCGGCTGCGGCGCGTTTGGATTTATCGGCAATGGCGTTGCGACTTTCGCGAGGCCACTCGCATCGAGGTCCGCTTCTCCCTGCGCGTTGAACTGCGAGACGCGATCGAGCGCGCGATCCAATCGAGGATCTTCGGTCCCATTACAGAATGCAAAATCATCGAGGCCTTCCGGCTTGAAGGCGAGATCCCGGGCGACGAGCGACCAGGCCAGCTTCGCTTTCACAAGCGGTTTGCCCATGAAATATTTCGCCGCGATCGCGAGATCGAGTTGCGCCCCTCCGGTAGTGGAAGGCGGGGGCGGAATGGTGATCTCGAACGCGTTCGGCCGATATTGCTGTACTTGAAAGTTGCAGTTACCAGTTAGCCGATCGCCTTCTGCACCGACCGCGCTGACGCGATATCTTCCGAGCGTTTCCGCCGGGAGCTTGATCTCTTCCGCGAACGAACCGAAATCGGAAAGCGTTATCTGTTTGTGGAAAATTTCCCGGTCTTTCGCGTCCGTCACTGTGACCTTGAGCGTCTTTTCCGCCGGAAGGCTCGATTGCTCGTTATCCAGATTCCGGGCGAAACCCTTTAAATGAACAACATCGCCCGGCTTATAAACTCCCCGTTCCAGGAAGAGAAAAACTGATTTTACTTCCTCTTCGCCCTCCCCACTCTCTGTGACGCCGAGGCGATAGAGCGGCACCGCGGTATCGCTATTGTGGATGGCGATGAGATGCCCATCGCCTTCGCGCTCGGCGAAAACCCAACGCGCTTCATCCTCTGCCGGCAGGCTCGCGTTGCCGTCCTTATCGGTCGTGGCCCCGCCCTTCTCTATTTCCTTGGTTTCACCGTCGAGCAAACGAAGCTTCACGCCGGCGATTCCCTGGCCTTTCGTGAGCGAAAAGACGTGAACGGACAGGCCGCTTCGATCGCTTTTCCAAACCGCGCCCAGATCGGTGAGTTGAACAACGGCCTGCGTGCCAACGCGTTTGTGTTGCGCGGTCACGGGGTTGACCGATTCCGCAGTCAGCAAGACCGCTCCGGTCTTGTGTTCACCGAGAATTTCGTCCCAGTTCAACGGGAGCGTTTGCGGTTGATCGACTCCCGCGTCGGCCTCGAGCTCGCGTTCCCAGATTATCTTCCCCGGCAGCTTTTCGACGTCGACGCGATTGTACACTTCGTCCGCCGGCAAATCGTCGGATTGTTCTTCGTAGTGATCGTACGCCTTCACCGCCACTGGCGTTGTGTCGCCTGTGAAGAGTCGCGCTGTCACGTGAATGCGCGGCACGTTGACCGAGAGCAAACGAAAGCGGCGCGTGCCCGCGAGATGTTGATGGGTGGCGAAATCCTCGAAGTAAAGCCGCGGCGCGATTTCCTTAAAGACGGCTTCATTCGTCTGCGCACGATCGAGCTTGAACGGTTCGCGTGCGGGCAGACCCGCCTTGATTGCGATACTATATCGAACCCCGAGCGCGAACTTGCCCTTGAAGGTGACAGTCTTGTCTTCTATTTCCGCCGTGAGATTTTCCGGCACGGGCGCGACTGAAATCCAGCGCGCAACGGTTTCCGGCGTGATCTCCTCGTCTAAAGTTTTCGAAAATTCCACGATGACACGCCGGCCGGCAATTCGATTGCTTTCCGCCGCGACACTGCTGACTGCGAATGGCTTGACGTTGCCGAGGACGATTTCCTTGCGCGCGGGCAGGACCACCCTCCATTCCGAAGCTGGCAGACCAGCCTCGATGACCAGTTTCCAATTCGTTCCCGGAGAAAGCGGCCTGACCGGAGTGACAACAAGAATATTTTTTCGGGAGATAGCCGGTTTGTCTTTCTCCTCAACCTCCTCGCCTGACTCGCTTGTTTCGGAAGGGGCCGCGGGCGGTTCGCCCCAGACGGAGAGCGAGTGATCGTCGCTTTGATATGGCTCGAAAGACCGAACGCGAATACTCGCGTCAGCCGCTTGCCCGACTCGGGCTTCCATCTTTGCCCCCGACGCATTGGTGAACCGGAAGAATTTCGCGCAGGCGGCTGCGTTCACGTTTGCATTGAAGAGAATCAAATAACGGGGCATCGCCGGCGCGTCGTCCGCTTGCCCATCGGACAGCGTCGATACTCCTTTCACCCGCATCGGCGGAGTCTCCGCGGTTTCCTTTAGAGTCGCCGTCACGGCACGACCGGCCGCATCCTTTAGCGCGGGGCGCAGGGAAATTTGATATTTCGTGCCGAGCGGCAGCACTCCCTTGGGGACGAACGTGCCGCTCCGGGTGCTTAGCCAAACAAATTGTCCCTCCATCGCCGGCACAAAAACCAGCGGCGAAACCGCTGCCGGTTTGCCCGCCTGATCGGCGGGCACCATTTCATTCGCAAAGCGCAGTTCGAAAGTGCTCGTTGGTTCGAGTTGTCGGGAAGGCAAAAGCAACTGCACCGCGCGCTCCTCCGCGAGGGCCGTGGTTGCGAGGAGGAAAATCACCGCAAACGAAATGGGACGCATTGGGAGCCAAGACTAGCACCCGCACCCCGCGCTCATTCAACTCATTTCGTCGCGCGATCCCAATGCGGTGGAGTGTGGCAGACGGCCCAGTCAGATTTGAAAAAAGCACTAACGGTTCGCGCGCCGTTCCGGATATATTGATCTTCGCGCCGACGCGGCCCCGCGGCGATATTCCATGCAATCACTCGATGATCCATCGGCGCTAACGGCAAAGTCGTTTCGTCAGGTTCCCCTGTTTCGTGAGCTCGATGATACTGTTCTAGCGGAACTTCCCACGCTTGTCGTTATCGAGCGATTCCGTGCGGACACCCGGTTGTTCCGCGCAGGCGATGCAGGCGATGCGATGTTCCTGGTTCAGTCCGGTCGAGTGCAGATCAAATTGAGCGATACGGAAGGTGACGAGGTTGTGCTCGCCGACCTGCGTTCAGGGGAATTCTTTGGTGAACTCGTGTTGCTTGATGGCAAACCACGTTCGGCAGATGCGGTAATCGTAGAAGACGCGACGCTCGCTATATTGTCTCGATCTACGTTCCTTTCGTTGATCGGTCGGCGACCAGGAATCGTTCTGCCGCTTTTGAGCGCCTTGGCCCACCGGCTCCGCCGCACGGATGAGCTCTTGCGGCATCGCGTGGCGAGAAACGCAAACGAGGAAGAGGCCGCACGCGCGACAGTTGCGGACCGCGCGGCAGATTTGATCGCAGGCTTCGGCGGTAGCTGGAAGTTCATTATCGCGGCGATTTGCTTTCTCGCCGCGTGGGTGATTGGCAACAGCTGGCTCCTACTCGAGAAAGTGTTCGACCCCTTCCCGTATATCTTCCTCAACCTGATTTTGAACATGGTGACTGCACTTCAGGCACCGATCATCATGATGTCACAGAATCGTCAAGCGGAAAAAGACCGCATCCGCGGGGACCTCGATTACCGCGTTAATCTCAACAACGAGCTGATGCTGTCAGAGATCACACGGCGAATCGACGCTTTAGAACACCGCTCGACAAAGTCGTAGACCTGCAAGCGTTGTCGAACAAAGATTCTTGTCATCCTTTGGGGCATCGGCGCTAGTTCAGGCCTCAGCGGCGCGTCCCAGAGACGACACATCGCCGAAAAGTGATGGCAGCCTTTTCGCGCTACGGCGCCCCGAGGTCGTAAACTTCAACGAGGCCGACGCCAGTGCCGTTGTTCAGGCCCGCGAGCAGCGCGGTGTAAAGGCCCGGCGGCAGCGTCATGGCTATACCAGACTCCAATGGGTTTGTCGGCGCGAGACCGTCGGCCATGAGTTCCGCCGCCTGGGCCTGGTCATCCTGCCAGTTGTTATTCGCGATCAGAAGCGTTCCATTACTGTCGCGCAGCTCCAGCGTTGGATCCGCCAGCGCGTTGGACACACCAAAGCCAGTCAGGCTGGGACCTATGCCTCGCGCTACGATTCTGTCCACGCCACTGCTGTGGCCCAGGATGAAACCCGCGATCACTATGTTGTCACCCGTGCTAACGAAAGCGCGCGTGCTGATATCACCCAGTTTCGAGGCAGCTGATGGACTGAGGTCGTAGACTTCAATCACACCCACACCCGTGGTGTTATTCTTGCCCTTCACGATAGCCGTATACGCTCCCGGAGCTAAGGTAGCATCAATCGCTGATTCCAAATCATTGCTCGGCGCGAGGCCGTCTGCCATGATCGCGGCCTCCTGCACGGGGTCGTCTCTCCAGTTGTCGTTCGTGATCGTGACAAATGCGCCCGNNGCCCGGAGGACCACATGTTTGGGCGCGCTTCCCGTGATGATGAACCCGCCGATGCCAACGTTATCGCCGGTCTGAACAAACATGCGGGTCGAGAGGTTGACGGCCTGCGATGCCGCCACAAAAGCATTCCGCACTGATTCCGTGATGCTCTCAGAGCCATTCAAGAAGCCGCTGCGATAATAACCCCGAGCGCGGATGTAGAAGTTCACTCCGGTGGGCAAGTTCAAACCTGTCAGGGTCCAGTTGCTCCCGGCCGCCGTGCCGTTGCCCAGCGGAGTGTAGTTCACATTGTCGGTTGAAGACTCAAAGGTAACGCGCGTGAATTGCGCGCTGGAGCCCCCGCGCGTCCAGGTAATGGTGGTTTGCGTCACAGCCAGGTTTTGCAGCGCGGCGGTGTCGTTACTCAAACGAGCGAAGAAGTTGCGCGGCTGTCCGCCGATGCTGGTGAAAAAGCCGCCCGCTAAAATCTTGCCGTCCGCCTGCACCGCGATTGACTCGACAGTACCGTTCGCGTTCGGGTCGAACGAATCTGCCAAGCCGATCGCGGCATCGAGCCGGGCGATGTGGTTGCGCGTCTCTCCGCCGATGCTGCTGAAACCGCCGCCCGCTAAAATCTCGCCGTCCGCCTGCACCGCGATTGAAGAGACCTGACCGTTCGCGTTGGGGTCGAACGAATCTGCCAAGCCGGTCGTGGCATCGAG
>PNAS01000041.1 GCA_003169695.1 Spartobacteria bacterium | reverse complement strand
CTGCTCGCGGGACTGAACAACGGTATCGGCGTCGGTCTCGTCGAAGTCTACGACCTCGGGGCGCCGTAGCGCGAAATGAAATTGTGCAGACCAATCATGAACAGCTTTACTTCGCGCCGAAGCGGGGCACGGTGGGAATGTGGGTCGAGTCCTCTAGGCGTCTCCAGCACAGTGCCTTCGCTCCTTCCCCGCTGTTATGCGCGCAGGCGCGAAACCGGTGCTTATGTTTTTCACGAGGCGAAATCGCTCCGCCTCAGGCGGACCCATTGACTCACGTCCTCGGCATGGTGGCAAAATGGGGAGCCGCGTGCTGTTTCTCGCCTCGGTTGCCGGGGCTCTGCTTTTCCGCCTGGCCACCGCGCAGGCCGCGACGCTCACCGTAAACAGCGAAGGGGACGCGGGCGGGACTTGTCCGGGAGCGACTTGCACGCTGCGGCAGGCGATGCTTGCTGCGGCGTCGGGCGATACGATCAATTTCGCCGCGGGCCTTCCGACGATCAACCTGACGAGCGCTGAGTTGTTGATTGACAAGAATCTGACAATCAGCGGCCCAGTCGCGAATCTGTTGACCGTGCAGCGCAGCACTGCGGGCGGCACGCCACTCTTCAGCATCTTTGACATCTCGCCTGGCAACTTCAACGTCACCATTTCGGGCCTAACCATTTCTCATGGGCGTGCTCTTGGCGACTCGATCGGCGGCGCTGGCGGCGGCATTCTCAACCAAAGCAGTGGAACATTGACAGTCACGGGCTGCGCCATCTCCGGCAACTCTGCCACCGGCTTTGGCGGCGGCATTTACAACGCCCAAAGCGAGGGAACGGTGACTATCACTAACAGCACCGTCTCCGGCAACTCTACTGACAACTTCGACGGTGCCGGCATTTACAACAATGGAACACTGACGGTCACGGGCTGCACCATCTCCGGCAACTCTACTCCTGGCGAACCGGAGGGGGGCCAGGGCGGCGGCATTTACAACGCCCAAAGCGGGAGCACGGCGACTATCACCAACAGCACTATCTCTGGCAACACGGCCATTGCGGGTGGCGGCATTTCCAACCTCGGCACGGTGACTATCACCAACAGCACTCTCTCCGCCAACATTGGCAATGGCGGTGGCATTTTCAACGCCCAAGGCGGGAGCAGGGCGACTATCACCAACAGCACACTCTCCGGCAACTTTTCTATCTTCTCGGGCGGCGGCATCATAAACCTCGGCACGATAAACATTGCCAACAGCACTCTCTCCGGCAACTCGGCCCAGGAAGGCGGCGGCATTTACAACGACAGCGGCGGCACGGTGAACGTTACCAACGGCACTCTCTCCGGCAACTCTACTGCCGGTGGCCAAGGTGGTGGCGGTATTTACAACGACAGCGGCGGCACGGTGAACATTACCAATGGCACTCTCTCCGGCAACTCTACTGCCGGTGGTCAAGGCGGTGGCGGCGGCATTAGCAACTCCAGCGGCGGCACGGTGAATGTGAGGAATACCATCATTGCTAAGAACACGACGGACCAGAGTGTCGGCCCTGATTTGACTGGGACGCTCACCTCGCAAGGCTTCAACTTGATTGGCAACAGCTCCGGCGCGACCATCACGCCCGCACAGTCTACCGATCAGATCGGCACTGCTAGTTTGCCCATAGATCCGAAGCTGGGCCCATTGCAGAACAACGGCGGGCCGACCTTCACCCAAGCCTTGCTTTCCGAAAGCACAGCCATCGACGGGGGCCAGTCCAGCGGCTCGAAGACCGATCAACGCGGCTTCACCCGTCCGGTTGATTTTCCCGGTATCCCCAACGCCACGGGCGGCGACGGCAGCGACATCGGCGCGTTTGAAGTGCAGACACTGCCGCCTCCAACGCAGGCGATCAACCTCTCGACTCGTATGCAAGTTCAGACCGGTGATAACGTTGGCATCGGCGGGTTCATCATTACGGGAAGCGCTCCGAAACATCTGGTCCTCCGGGCCCTTGGACCTTCGTTGACACAATCTGGTGTCCCCGATGTGCTGGCTGACCCGGTGCTGGAACTGCACGGTCCGGGCGCATTTGTCACCATCACGGACGACAACTGGAGAGACGACCCCGCGCAGGAAGCTCTGATCATAGCAGACGGCCTCGCGCCGACCAATGATTTGGAATCAGCGATTGATACAACCTTGAATCCCGGCGCCTATACCGCAATCGTTAGGGGTAAGAATAACACCTCGGGTGTCGCCTTAATTGAAGTCTACGACCTCAGTCAGGCAGTTCTCGCGAAGCTGGCTAATATTAGCACGCGAGCGTTTGTCAGCACCGGCGACAACATAGTGATCGCGGGCTTCATCCTGGGCCACAACAGCGGCGTGGACAGAATCGTAGCGCGAGGCATTGGTCCCAGCCTGACTGCCTTTGGTGTGCCTAACGCGCTAGCAGATCCAACGCTGGAGCTACGCGACAGTAATGGAGCGCTTCTGATCGCGAATAACAACTGGCAGGATGACTCGGCTCAAGCCGCGGAACTCACCGCTGCGGGTCTGGCGCCGACAAACAATCTCGAGTCTGGCATAGCAGCGACGCTGCCGCCGGGCCTTTACACCGCGCTGCTTGCTGGACTGAACAACGGCACTGGCATCGGCGTGGTTGAAGTCTACGACCTTGGTGCGCAGTAGCGTGAGAAGACTGCCATCAGTTGTCGGCGATGTGTCGTCTCTGGGACGGCGCCGCTGAGGCCCGAGTTGGCAGTGATTGGGCAACGTCCGCAAAGTGCGACCATCGAGGTCGATGATCAGCTCAAGCAGCAGTTTGGCCTGGCAAAATGGAGGGTCGGGTTAAGCAAATAGCGCCGGTGCCCCAAGTCAGTCGGCCGCGCGGCGGGCTGGGCTGAGAAATTGTCGCGAAAGACCCAAATTCTGGTAGTGTATCATTTCGAATACACCACCCAAACTCTCCTTGCCTGACGAAAACCAAATGGATGTGATGGCGCGTCTGCCCATTTTCTCATGAAATCTCGCTGTGTTCTCGCTCGGACCCTCTTCGCCGCCGTTGCGGTGCTCGCTGTCTCGACCGCTCACACCTTCGCCGACGTCGTGAATGCCACCTACACCACCGGTGCGGAAGTGCCCGTGAGTTCCAACGGTTTCACGGCCACCGGCCAAACCGTGAACGTCACGCTCAACTATGCTCCGACCGCGGGCACGCAGTTAATGGTGGTGCAGAACACGGGGCTTGGCATCATCCGTGGGACCTTTAGCAACCTAGCGCAGGGGCAGACGGTGGCGCTGAGTTACGGAGGAGTGACCTACAATTTCGTGGCCAACTACTACGGGGGCAAGGGCAACGACCTGGTTCTGCTGTGGACGAGCGGCGAGGAAGCAATACCCGCGGCCATCCTGAAGAAACTCGACGCTCAACTCGTGCTGGCCTTGAAGCAAAGCCGGGGAGAGCCTCCGTTCGACAAACCGACATCGCTGGAACCGGACATTCCGATTAAACATGCCGGGCGCGTGCTTGTTGACATGGAGGCCTCGGTCTCCAAGGAATTGTTGAATCAGATCGCACTTGTCGGAGGGCAAGTGATCAATGGCTCCGAAACGGCCACGACCCTTCGCGCGATGGTTCCCCTCTCGCAACTGGAAACTCTGGCGGGCCTTGCGGACGTCAAATTCATCTTCCCGGCAAGACTCACCATCACGTCTGGGGTCGAAGCATCACCGGCCCCGTAAGGGCACTGAGGAAGCCGAGCCCTGCATGAAATCCGGAAACACTTTTTGCGAGTTGATGTCAGAACTGATCCGCACGCCCAAGACACAAGCACGCGTGGCGCTCTTGGCGATCTTTGTCTTGACTGTCACGGCAGGCGGAACAGCCTCCGCTTTGACCATCAACCTGACGTACGACCCGAATGCCACGTTCATCGCCGCCGGTTTGAGCGCAGCGGACATCGTCGCGATGAAAGCGGCAAACACGTTTGCTGCTTTGCAGTTCACCAGCAATTTTACTGACAATGTCAACGTCAACATCCACGTGACGGCGGTGGCCGGCACTGGCACGCTCGGGATGAGCAACACGTCCCTCGTCTCGGTTGCCGACTATGCCGCCCTCCGAAGCGCGCTCGCAGCGGACGCGACCACGGCGGACGACGCGACGGCGCTCGGCGCCGGCGGGTCGCTGCCAGCGGCGGATCCGATTGGCACAGCTCACACGTATCTCGTGAGCAGGGCAGAGGCCAAGGCGTTGGCCCTCGCTCCCGACGACCTTTCGCTTGATGGAACCTTCACCTTCGGTGGTGGATTCAGCTACACCTATGATCCGCTCAACCGCGCCGTGGCCGGGAAAATTGACTTCATCGGCGTGGCGATGCACGAGTTCTCGGAAATCATGGGCCGCATTGCGCTGATGGGGCAAAACATCACGGGAGGCCCAGACTTCATGCTGATGGATTTGTTCCACTATACCGGCGCGGGCGTGCGGGGTTTGAACAACGGTGCGGGCAGATCTTTCTCCATTGATAACGGGACGACGCTCCTCAAGGCGTTCAACAACGCGTCCATGAACGGCGGCGATTTACAGGACTGGGCTAGCGGCTCGAATGATGCCTTCAACGCGTTCAGCGATTCCGGCGTGCAGAACGACCTGACACCCGTGGACCTCCGGTTGGTGGATGTCATCGGCTACAACCTGGTGACGGGACAACCAACACCCACACCCACAGCGTCACCAACGCCGGCGGGAACCGCGACACCTACACCCACAGCGTCACCAACACCGGGGGGAACCACGACACCTACACCTACACTTACGCCTGGACCTACCCCTACACCAACTCCGACGCCGACCCCAAGTCCGACGACGGCATCGCAGGCCATCAACCTCTCGACGCGCATGTTTGTTCAGACTGGCGATAACGTTGGCATCGGCGGCTTCATCATTACGGGAAGCACTCTCAAACATGTGGTCGTCCGGGGCCTTGGACCTTCCTTGACCCAATTCGGTGTCTCCAATGCGCTCCCTGATCCGGTGCTCGAGCTGCACGGTCCGGGCGCATTTTTCACGATCACGAACGACGACTGGAGAGACGACCCTGTGCAGGCGGCTCTCATTATGGCAGACGGCCTCGCGCCGACCAATGATTTGGAATCAGCGATTGATGCCACCTTAGCTCCTGGAGCGTATACGGCGATCGTGAGAGGCTTTAATAACACCACGGGTGTGGGTGTGATTGAAGTCTACGACCTCAGTCCATCAGCTGCCTCGAAACTGGGTGATATCAGCACGCGCGCCTTCGTGAACACGGGTGACAACATCGTCATCGCGGGCTTCATCCTGGGCAACAATAGTGGCATGGACAGAATCGTAGCGCGAGGCATTGGTCCGAGCCTGACTAACTTTGGTGTGTCTGACGCGCTGGCGGATCCAACGCTGGAGCTGCGCGACAGTAATGGAGCGCTTCTGATCGCGAATAACAACTGGCGGGATGACCCGGCCCAGGCCGCGGAACTCATGGCCGACGGTCTCGCGCCGGGCGATAACCTCGAGTCTGGTATAGCCGCGACGCTGCCGCCGGGCCTTTACACCGCGCTGCTCGCGGGCCTGAACAACGGCACTGGCATCGGCCTGGTTGAAGTCTACGACCTCGGGGCGCCGTAGCGGTTGAATAAGTGCGACACCGTCATCCGTCTTCGAAGGGCGGCGGTCTCGCCACTCACGAGATGCTGAGCTTTTCCAAATCCAAGGTTATTTTTCGTGCTCATCGAGGAATTTTTAGTTTGCGCAGAAAGGCACTGCCGGATACGAATCGATCGGCATCGGTTGCCACGCAATGAAAAGCGAGCATTCCTGTCTTATTGCAGCGGTTCTGCTCGTTGCCGCCCCGCCCATGGGGGCTGCCACCGTCACCGTCAGCAACACCAACGACAACCTCGCTGGCTCACTGCGGCAGGCGATTTAGGATGCGTCTGCCGGGATAATGTCCGCCCAACTTAATTACCCGACTTTCTTTATCGCTTTTACCAAGAGCCCAAGCTTTCTCGGAAACCGGATTGGCTGCAACCTTCAAACAGGTTCGGTCAAGGAAATGACATTTCCGCTGGTATCAGCCATCTCAAACACTTTTCGCCAGCCACTCGCGTCGCCGCGTTCACTTCATTTATGAGAGCAACATCTAAAGCTAAGAAAGCTGCGCTGTTCCTGCTTTGCGTTGCCGTGCTGCTGGCGGGCGGCGCGGCGGCGGCGCGCGGGCAATCCGCGCTGGACGGTTTCAACCCGAACGCGAACGACCTGGTTACCGTCGTCGTCGTCCAGCCGGACGGCAAGATTCTTCTCGGCGGCGATTTTACCACGCTCTCGCCCAACGGCGGAGCGGCAGTCACGCGCAACCACATTGCCCGGCTGAACCCGGACGGTACGCTCGACGTCGCCTTCGACCCGAACGCAAACGGTACTGTCGAGTCAATCGCGGTGCAGGCGGACGGCAAGATTTTAGCGGGCGGCGAGTTTACCAGCATCGGCGGACAGACGCGCCGCTTCATCGCCCGGCTCGATGCCGCGACCGGCTCGGCTGATTCGTTCAACCCGAACGCGAACAATTTTGTCATTTCACTCGCGGTGCAGACGGACGGCAAGATTTTAGCGGGCGGCTTATTCAACAGCATCGGCGGACAGACGCGCAATTTAATCGCCCGGCTCGATGCCACGACCGGCTTGGCAGATTCGTTCGACCCGAACGCGAACGATGTTGTCGATTCAATCGCGGTGCAGGCGGACGGCAAGGTTTTAGCGGGCGGCGTTTTCACGAGCATCGGCGGACAGACGCGCAACCACATCGCCCGGCTCGATGCCANNTCGACCCGAACGCGAACAGTGATGTCGATTCAATCGCGGTGCAGGCGGACGGCAAGATTTTGGTAGGCGGTAACTTCAGCGCAAACTTCGGAGCGAGCACCATCGGCGGAGCGACGCGCAACCGCATCGCCCGGCTCGATGCCACGACCGGCCTGGCAGATTCGTTCGACCCGAACGCGAACAATGATGTCCGTTCAATCGCGGTGCAGGCGGACGGCAAGATTTTAGCGGGCGGCGATTTCAACGGAGCGAACAGCATCGGCGGACAGACGCGCATTTACATCGCCCGGCTCGATGCCACGACCGGCTTGGCTGATTCGTTCGACCCAAACGCGAACCTTTTT
>PNAS01000072.1 GCA_003169695.1 Spartobacteria bacterium | reverse complement strand
ACACCAACACCGACACCAACACCAACACCAACGCCAACACCGACGCCAACACCGACGCCAAGTCCGACACCAGCAGCTCAGGCCATCAACCTCTCGACGCGTATGCGAGTTCAAACCGGCGATAACGTTGGCATCGGCGGCTTCATCATCACGGGAAGCGCTCCGAAGCATGTGATCGTCCGGGCCATTGGACCTTCGTTGGCGCGCAACGGTATCTCCGATGTGCTGGCTGACCCGGTGCTCGAACTGCACGGTCCGGGCGCATTTATCACGATCACGGACGACAACTGGAGAGACGACCCCGCGCAGGAGGCCGCGATCATAGCAGACGACCTCGCGCCGACTAGTGATTTGGAATCGGCGATCGATGCTACGCTGACTCCTGGAGCGTATACGGCCATCGTTAGAGGCAAGAATAACACCTCGGGTGTGGCCCTGGTTGAAGTCTACGATCTCGATCACACAGCTGCCTCGAAACTGGCTAATATCAGCACGCGCGCCTTCGTGAGCACGGGTGACAACATCGTCATTGCGGGCTTCATCCTGGGCAACGGTGGCGGCGATGACGGAGTCATAGTGCGTGGCCTGGGACCGAGCCTTACAGCTGCGGGAGTGCCTGATGTGCTGGCCAATCCTACGCTGGAGCTACGTGACTCTAATGGAGTGCTCCTCTTCTCAAATAACGACTGGCAGGATAACCCGGCGCAGGCGGCGATAGTGACCGCGGCGGGTCTAGCGCCGAGCGATAACCTCGAGGCGGCCATAGCGGCGACGCTGCCGCCGGGCCTTTACACCGCTTTGCTCGCGGGACTGAACAACGGCACCGGCGTCGGCCTGGTGGAAGTCTACGACCGCGGCGGGACGCCGTAGCGGCCAGGCTCCATCATATCTTCTTCGCGCTGTAGCGATCTATGACCGCCGCCGTTCGAATACGTTTCGAACAGTCATAGATCGCCGCTACAGCGACAGACATGCGTGCATCCAACCGCGCGTGGCCGTCGTCGAGCTATACGCCCTCAACTGAGCAGCTGGCACAATGACCGCCAAGGGTACGAAGAACTTTGGTTGTGTTCTTGGTAACCTTCGTGCTAGGCCGATGGATGGTAGCTGGCAGGGGTCTCAGTCAAGCTCCTACTTTGCTTCGCCGCCACTCTTGGGCGCGAGCGAAGCGACGATTTTCTCGAAGCGCGAATCCCCGCGCAGCGGGTCCCAAAAAGGATGCAGGCGGAGAGAACCGTAGTGCAATGAGCTGGGAATTTGCAGCGTCGCGGCCACCTGCTCAGTTGCAAGGTCTTTCTCTCCAGTCCAGACGTAAATGATCGCCAGTAGTTGCATCATGTGTGCTCCGCCCAGTGAGTCTTTGGTCACAGGAAGCAGCTCGACCGCGCGGCGGCCCTCGCGAATGGCCTCTTCTTTGCGCCCCAGCGCCGCGTCGATCATCCCGAGCACGGCGCGCGGCGGCCCGTAGTCGGGCTGCTCGCGCGCCAAGCGCTCCGCTTCCAGGCGTGCGGCGGCGAAGGCGTTTCGCGCCGCCGCGTCGTCGCCGCGAGTGCGTGCCGCGAGGCCTTCGAACCAGGCGCGCGGGAAACGGGCGTTGCCGACTGCAATGACACCGGGCTTTATCGCGGCCAGAGCGCGGTTGGCCGCGACAGGGTCACGCTCGCACAGGGCGAGGTAGAGCCAGTCATCGGCGATGTCCGTGGCGGCGGCTGGATTTTCAGCGACGATGGCCTCGATGGTTTCGTGCAAAGGCTTCGGATCGGCTCGCCATTGAAGATCAACGTAAGCTCGGACCACCCGCATAACGGTGTCGTTGGGGGTCAACTTCAGGATGCGATCAGCGGTGGCGGCCGCCTGAGCAAAACGGCGCAGAGCGTAGTAATTATCGAAGATATTCCCGAGGACAGACTCGTTCCGCGGATCGAGGTCCACCGCTTTTTCCAAGCTGCGCGTCGACTCCTCCCAGCGGCCCTGCCGGCGGTCGATTAGGCCCATCAATTGGAAAATCTGCGGGTTGTTGGGGAGCGTGCGCTGGGCAAGGGCGAGCTCCGCGCGAGCGTGATCGTAATCCCTATAACCGTGGTAACGATGCCACGCCAACGCAAGATGGACCTCACCAGAGTCGGGCTGCAAACGCGCGGCGGCAGCGATGGCGGAGTCCGCTGCGGCGAGGCGGGCGGTTGTATGTTCTGCGCCGAGGAAGTAAAGCAAGTCGTGCGCGCGCGCCAGTTGGCAATATGCCAAAAAGAATTCCGGGTCGCGGGTGATAGCTTGATCGAGTAAGCGCGATGCCTCCGTCAGATTGGCCTTGCCTTTGGAGCTGGACAACCCACTCGTGAAAAATACTTTCGCCCGCAGATAGAGATCGTAAGCTGCGAGGTCATGAGTAGGCCGCTCCTCGATCGCGGCTTTCTCGTTAGGCGAAAGTTTCGCCTGAAGCTGAATAGCGATCTGCTGGGCAATGTCGCTCTGGATCGCGAATACGTCCGCCAGATCGCGATCATAGGTCTCGGCCCACACATGGGTGTTCGTGCGCGTGTCAATGAGTTGGACCGTGACGCGCACTTTCCCGCCAGCACGCTGCACACTTCCTTCCAGAATTTTTGCAACTGCGAGCACCTGCCCGATCTCGCGGAGATCCCGCCTGGGACCGGCCGGGTAATTCATTACACTCGTGCGCGCGACAACCTTTAACTCGGCGACCTTGGCCAGAGCCGTGAGGATGTCGTCCTGCATGCCTTCCGCGAAAAACGCATTCTCTTGATCGGCGCTGAGATTCGCAAAAGGCAGCACGGCAATGCTTTTTTCGGGAATGGCAATCGCGGCCGATGGAGTTGTGGCCGGCGAGTCACGCGAATTTTGTGGCCTCCCACGCCAGAAAAGGAGTGCGGCAACACTGAGTGCTAGCGCGGCTGCGGTCGCTAGCAAGACTGGCCTGGAACTGCGGATCGTGGCTGCTTGATTCGGCTGAGAAACTGGAGCAATTCGCTCTGTCTCGCTCTTTGCGGGTTCGATCGCGGGCGCCGGTATTTTCGGCGGCTCCGGCACGGCATTCGCCTCCCGTGTTCTGACCTGCGCGACGAAGCGGTAGCCGCGACCCGGCACCGTCACGATGTAGTGATGCGAGCCCGGGCTTTCGCCGAAAACGTTTCGCAAGGTCGAGATGTTCTGGCTGAGATTATTTTCTTCGACGATCGAGTCCGGCCAGACCGCCTCCATCAGGCGCTCTTTATCCAGCACGGTGTCGTGGTGCTCCACCAAGTAGAGCAGCGTTTCGAACACCCTTGGCGTCAGGGCGACCGCCGCGCCATCGCGCCGAGTGACGAGACGTTTTCCGGCGTCCAAACGGAAGTCGCCAAACTCATAAACGGGAGTTGGCGGAGCCTTCATGCGGAGATTTCAGAAACTTTCAGAAAAATTCAGCCGCATCCTAAAGACTTTCAGAACCGTTGCATGGAAAGCTGAGCACACACAAGTCAGCGTAACGCCGCGCCTATACAAAAACGATAAAACCAGAAAAAGGAATCGGAAAAAAGGAGAAAAAAATGAGCAGAACGACGAAGAACCCAACGAACCAGTCCGCGACCAGACTCGGACGAACGATAGTCTGGCGGTACGCTCTTCAGATTCGCTTCTTAATCTGTGTGGTCTTTGGAGTTGCATCCGGGGTCTGCATGATCTTCGCGATGGAATCAGAATCTCATCCCGTTCGGCGTCACGCCCGCAGTGGCACCGGTGCAACGAGCGAGAATAAAAAGATTTCTCAGCCGAAACAACCGACTATGCAGCTTTCGGGGGTGAAGGCGCGCGATTATCTCACGCGAACCAGCGAAGGCCAGTCGTTGATGGAGGCGCTCACGGCGGCGCGCTTTGGTTTGCAATGGCAGGAGCATCCGCCGGGCAAGAGCAAGACCGGAGGCGGATATTTGGGCATAAGCCACGAGCAGGGTTTGAATGCCTGGTTCGCTGAGGATGGTGTGACGGTGCGACCGACGCTGCCTGAAGAGAAACGCGACCAGGCGTGGAGCACGGTTTTGCGACTGACAGCGTACGGCTACGGCAAGCAGCTCGTCGACGTCCCGCCGATCGTCTCGGGTCAGGTCAAAGATAATCGGATCGAGTACAAGCGTGTCTCTTTAACTCGGAAATCCGGAATCCGAAATCCGCAATTGGAAGAGTGGTACGAGAACCGTGCGGAAGGCATCGAGCAGGGCTTTAGGCTCAACGAGCGTCCTAAGAAAAGCAGCGAAATTACACCTAACGAACCGTTGCGCTTGTCGTTGACGGTCTCGGGCGATCTGCGCGCCCGGCCGAAAGGCGAGGGAACGATTGCGTTAAACGATGCCAAGGGCAACGGTGCTCTCAGTTATAGTAAGCTTGTAGCTCAGGATGCCGACGGCAAGAAGCTGGCGGCGCGAATGGAAGCGAGCGCGGATGGGCGGGAGATTGTGCTGGTGGTGGAGGATAGAGGCGCGCGTTATCCGATTGTGATTGATCCCGTCGTCGCCTCACTTGAACAGAAGCTGAGTAACCAGCAATCGGCAGACTCCCGGTTCGGCTTTGCGGTGGCGATTGACGGCGACTGGGCAGTAGTCGGCGCATGGCGGAGTTCTGGAGATTCAGGTTTTGTTTACACTTTTCGACGCGCAGGCTCGAGTTGGGTTACCGAAAATGTTTACGGCGGCGATGCTGGCGGCGCCAATTGCGGTTTCAGCGTAGCGATCAGCGGCTCGATATTCGTCTATGGCTGCCCGGGAGCGAACAGTAACACCGGTAGAGTTTTTGTCGGAGACCTAACCGGCGGTATTGTTCATGAGCTTATTCCGCCCTCGGGTAGTCTGAATGCCGGCGATCAATATGGCTTTAGTGTCGCTATCAGTGGCTACGACATCGTGGTCGGTGCGCCGTTCTACAACGGCGGTGGCTCTCAGCCGGCCGGAGCAGTTTACACATTTGTCATTAACTCCGACCTTAGTGTTGCTGGTCGCAACTACATTCCGGCCACTGTTCTACCGGGTGGTTACCTGAATTTCGGCACGAGTGTCGCGATTGACGGCGACACCTTCGTAGTCGGCGCACCAGGTTCAAACTCAAATGCTGGGAAAGCGGCTGTTTTTAGCAACGTCGCATTGCCATCTTTCTCAGCTGGTCTGATAGCCAGCGACGGATCATCGGACGACCAGTTCGGACAAAGCGTCGCTATAAGCGGCAATACTGCGGTCATCGGGGCGCCGGTGAACGGCGAACGAGGAGCGGGCGCAGGCGCAGCCTATGTCTTCGTGCGCGACGCGAGCGGGAACTGGAGCCAGCAGCAGAAGCTCACGGCCAGTGACGGAGAGGCGGGCGACTTTTTTGGCGCGTCTCACATTGCCATCGAAGGCAACACCATCGTCGCCGGCTCTTACGCTTGGGATGTGAGCACGAGTCTTCCGAATGACGACAGAGGCGCGGCCTATGTCTTCATGCGCAGCGGCGCGGTCTGGACACAGCAGACGCGCATCCTCGCCAATGACAGCAACGACGGCGACAATTTCGGCGTCGGCGTCGGCATTAGCCGTGATACCGTCATCGTCGGTGCACGCCACGCCACCGCAGAAGGCACGGCGGGCGCCGGCGCCGCGTATGTCTATCGCCTCGACTGCACTCCGCCATATGGGAGCACTGCGCTGGTCGATAACGGCGGCGGCGGAGCCAGTAATGAAATCGCTTGCCCGGGATCTTTTGTCCTCTTCTTTTTGGAAAGTCCAGGTTTTATCTTCGGTAGCCCCCCATTCAGCTATCAATGGCGCAAGAATGGCGTGAATATTCCGGGCGCAACTGGAGTAGACTATACCATCAACAGCGTGAGCGCGAGCGATGAAGGCAGCTATGACCTGATTACCTCCAACTCCTGCGGCAGTGATACTTCGGGCCCGGCTATACTTGGTGTTCATGCTTTCAGCTTGAACCCAACGAGCCAGAATTTCGGCGTGAGCGGCAGCACCGGCCTTGTGAACGTAACAGCTACCGGCGCAAGCTGCGGTTGGACGGCTGTCAGTAATGCTTCTTTCCTAACTGTCAACTCCGGCAATAGCGGCACCGGCAACGGCACCGTCGGCTTTACCGTTGCTGCTAATCCGGACCCTGCGCAACGCATCGGCACTCTTACGATCGCAGGCCAAACCTTTACCGTCTCGCAGGACGGCACAGAGTGCAGCTACTCGATCGCTCCTACTTCGCAAAACCTAGGCGCGACTGCCAGCACCAACACGGTGAACGTCACCGCAAGTGCTGGCTGCAATTGGACGGCGGCCAGCAACGATTCATTCCTGAGCATCAATTCCGGAGCGAGTGGCAGCGGCAACGGCACAGTGACCTACACGGTTGCCGCCAACTTGAACACCGCGGAACGCACCGGCAGTTTGACCATCGCCGGTCAAACCTTTACCGTCAACCAGGCTGGTGCGCCTGGAGCTACTACTCTTGGTAACATTTCCACCCGGCTTCTAGTCGAGACGGGCGACAACGTTCTGATTGGCGGATTCATTGTCACCGGCACACAACCGAAGAAGATTATCGTGCGTGCCATCGGACCTTCGCTCTCCTCTTTCTTTCCCGGAGCGCTAGCCGACCCCGTCCTCGAGCTACGTAATTCCTCCGGCGGCCTGATTGCGTCGAACGACAACTGGCGCAGCGATCAGGAGGCGGAGATCATTGCGACAGGCATACCTCCGACCAACGATCTGGAGTCGGCTATCGTGGCTACACTGCCGGCAAACAACTTGGCTTACACGGCAATCGTTCACGGGATGAACAACGGGACCGGCATCGGGGTGGTGGAAGCGTACGATCTGGATCGCACGGTCGATTCGAAGCTGGCAAACATTTCCACGCGCGGCTTTGTTCAAAGGGGAGACAACGTCTTAATCGGCGGATTGATTGTGCTGGGGCAAGACCCACTCAGGGTAATCGTGCGTGCGATCGGACCATCGCTGCCAGTGCCGGAGGCGCTGGGAGATCCGACGCTGGAACTGCGCGACGACAATGGCGCGCTGGTCGCCGCCAATGACAACTGGCGCAGCGATCAGGAAGCCGAAATCATCACGACGGGCATACCTCCGACCAACGATCTGGAGTCGGCGATTGTGCGGGACCTCGCGCCTGGTAGTTACACCGCGATTGTCCGTGGCGTAAATAGCACGACAGGAATCGCGGTAGTGGAAGCTTACGGACTGCAATAATGGAGCCGGCGCGTCCTCGCGTCGGAGTTTACTACAACTGAGAATCGTTTGAACGGTCTGAACCTCCCGCGTGGGGTAAGTGGCAGGAGTGGCGTCACGCTCGTCGAAGTGTGCGCGTTGAACCAGATCCTACTTTGCTTCGCCTTCACCCTTCGGAGCGAACGAAGCGACGATTTTCTCGAAACGCGGATCATTCCGAAGCGGATCGAACATGGGGTCCAACTGGAGCAGCGCGGGAGTGAGCGGCACTTGGGAAGCCAGTGCGCCATTGTACGGTATCGAGAGTAGTTTCTGTAAAGCGGCGATGGCACGGTCGGGGTCCCCCATGCGCGTCGCCACCCGGGCAAGGATCTCGATCGGACTGGGACCAGCTAAGGCGTCTTTCTCGATCGGGATCGCGGCCATGGCCCGCTCCGACAGAGCGAACGCGGCGGCTTTGTCACCGAGACCCATATCGGTCAGGGCGAGATCGCCAATGAGGACATAATTTTCCGGCTGTTCTTTGAGGAAAGATTCCAGTTCGCTGCGGGCCTGTCGCCAACTTTCCTGGGCGGCCTGATCGCCGGCGACTTCTTGCGCCCAGCCTAACCAAAAGCGCAGTTCGCCATTGTAAAAACCCAACGCTGGATCAGGCTTGGCTAATAATTCCCTTATCTGAGCGATGATTTGTCCAGGGCGGCGCTCCAAGATCGTTTGGTAAACTTGTGTTTCCAAGGCCTGGGTATCGTCGGCCGCCGGGTGGAGCGGAGCGAGGAGGGCCGAGGCACGCGGCAGGTCGCCCTCGGCTTGCGCGATACTCGCCTTGGCCACAAGAGTATCCAGGTTGTCCGGCGTGATATCTAGAACCTGATCAAGCTTCCGTAACGCTTCTGGGAAACGACGAAGATTGATATAGGAACCCGCGTGCTGGGTGAGTAAGTTAACGTTGCGCGGGTCGAGCCGCTCTGCTTCGTTGAAGTACGACTCGCTCAGGTCCCAGTCGCCCCGCCTTCGCGCGACATAGGCGAGTGATTCAGGAATCTGGCTGCTATTCGGCAGGAACTGACGTGCTTGCGCAAAGTAACGCTCCGCCGTGTCGTAATCCCTTCGGCAGGCATAGTGGTAAAATCCCTCGGCCAATACGGCTTCGCCTAGATTGGGCTGAAGAGTCAGCGCCGTTTCGGCTGCCTCCCGTGTCTCTTCACGGAGGGCGAGCGTTGGTTGAAGATTCACTGTGAGGTAGCCAACCGCATCCACGTATGACAGCAGCGCCCAACTCAGAGCGAACTTCGGGTCCAACCGGACCGCCTCCCTGAGGTATTTCTGTGCGCCAAGGGAGTTGGTGGGTGAGGTTTGCGATTTCAGATTATAAGCCAGCCCACGCAGGTAGGCATCGTAAGCGTCAGGATTGTCCGTCGGTTTGGCGGCGATGACTTGCTCTTCCCGGCCGCTCAGATGCGCTCGCAACTGATCGGCGATGGCTTTGGCCACCTCACTCTCGACCGAAAAGATGTCGGTCAGTTTGCGGTCAAAGGTATCGGCCCAAAGATGGGAATCATTGGCTGCTTTGATTAGCTGCACGTTCACGCGCACGGTGTCGCCGCTCTTCTGCACACTTCCTTCCAGGATATGGGCGACGCCAAGTTGCCTGGCGATCTCAGGCAGGTTTTCCGGCGCGCTTTTGTAATGCAGCGTGGATATGCGCGAGATCACCTTCAGATCGGCGATCTTCGATAAGCGCGTCAAAATCTCGTCCTGGATGCCTTCGGCAAAGTAGGCGCTCTCTTTTTCTTCGCTCAAATTTTGAAACGGCAGCACAGCAATACTTTTTTCCGGCGGATCAGGCGGATTTTGCGTTCGGCCACGCCAGAAAAAGAGCGCGACAAGGCTAAGCGTTAGAACGGCTGCGGCGGTCGCCAGCAAGGCTGGCCTGAAACTGCGGCTGGCAGCTGGTTGATTCGGCTGAGAAACCGGAGCAATTTGCTCTGTCTTCCTCTCTGCGGGTTCAATGGCGGTCGCCGGTATTTTCGGTGGCTCCGGCGCTGCATTCGCCTCCGGTGTTCTGACCTCGGCGACGAAACGGTAGCCGCGACCCGGCACCGTCACGATGTAGTGATGCGAGCCCGGGCTTTCGCCGAAAACGCGGCGCAAGGTCGAGATATTCTGGCTGAGATTGTTTTCTTCGACGATGGAGTCCGGCCAGACCGCCTCCATCAGGCGCTCTTTATCGAGCACGGTGTCGTGGTGCTCCACCAAGTAGAGCAGCGTTTCGAACACCCTTGGCGTCAGCGCGACCACCGCGCCATCGCGCCGAGTGACGAGACGTTTGCCGGCGTCCAAACGGAAGTCGCCAAACTCGTAAACGGGAGATGGCGGAGCCTTCATGCGGCGATTTCAGAAACTTTCAGAAAAATTCAGCCGCATCCTAAAGACTTTCAGAACCGTTGCAGGAAAGCTGAGCACATAAGAGTCCGAGTAATCGCGCGCCAAAACAAAATCAACAAAACCAGAAAAAAGAGCCAACGGAAAGAACAAAACATGACCACAGCCAACGAGACGAAGTCCCGGTTCAAATCAGCTGGAAATCTACACAGTCATCATGCGCGGCGTGAGCCAAAGGCTCGTTCGGACAAAGAAAGGTGCTTGCTTATGAAAAAGACACTGCCGGGGACGAATCGATTTCGGCATCGGTTGCCATTTTCACCGGTATCAGCAACCTCAAGCATTTTTCGCCACTTGGGAGCCTGTAACACGCTCGAAGAAACACCGGAGTACCAAGTAAAAGCAGGTAGCTGTCCTCAGCGTACTACATAGGCGAATGTCGAGACTTTGCCTGCGAAAAGATCATCACTAACCCCAATCGTCCATCGAGACATGCAACTAAGATTTAGCAGCAAAATCAAGCTCAGTCTCTCCGGCTTCTTCAATCGGCGCGTCCTACTCGCTTTTGTTCTTTGCTCGGTTGGTGTCCTCCCTGCGACTCTCGCGCAAACGGCACCCCTGGTTGTCACAACCACCGCCGATAGCGGGACTGGTTCGTTGCGGCAAGCGATCAGCGACTCGCCCGCGGGCGGCAGCATTGGCAAGCGCTACAACACCGCCGTAGCCCCAGCTCCAATGCCTCCACGCACACCTAGACACCGACGCCGACTCCTACCCCAATGAAACCCAGTAACCTTTACTCGAGCGAACCGGCCGTCATTGAAATGAGCGCGAAAAGATACGAATCGAGAGGCGTCGCGATGCCGCTGCATTACCACGGGACAACGCGCCTTCACGAATTGATAAAGATGGCGGCGATGCTGTTGCTGTTTGTATTACTAACAGCGGCGGTGCGCGGGCAATCGGCACTTGATGGTTTCGATGCGAACGCCAACGGCGCGGTTTGGGTCGTCGCCGTCCAGCCGGACGGCAAGATTCTTCTCGGCGGCGAATTTACCACGCTCTCGCCCAACGGCGGAGCGGCGGTCACGCGCAACCACATTGCCCGGCTGAACCCGGACGGTACGCTCGACGTCGCCTTCGACCCGAACGCGAACAGTACCGTCTATGCAATCGCGGTGCAGGCGGACGGCAGGATTTTGGCGAGCGGCTTTTTCAACGGAGCGAACAGCATCGGCGGGCAGACGCGCAATTACATCGCCCGGCTCGATGCCACCACCGGCTTGGCAGATTCGTTCGACCCGAACGCCAACAGTTTTGTGTATGCAATCGCGGTGCAGGCGGACGGCAAGATTTTAGCGGGCGGCGATTTCTTTGGAACGAACAGCATCGGCGGACAGACGCGTAACGGCATCGCCCGGCTTGATGCCACGACCGGCTTGGCAGATTCGTTCGACCCGAACGCGAACAATGATATCCGTTCAATCGCGGTGCAGACGGACGGCAAGATCTTAGTGGGCGGCACTTTCACCGGAGCGAACAGCATCGGCGGACAGACACGCAACCGCATCGCCCGGCTCGATCCCACCACAGGTTTAGCTGATTCGTTCAATCCGAACGCGAACGGTCAAGTCCAATCAATCGCAGTGCAGGCGGACGGCAAGATTTTAGCGGGCGGCTTTTTCAACGGAGCGAACAGCATCGGCGGGCAGACGCGCAATTACATCGCCCGACTCGACGCCACGACCGGCTTGGCTGATTCGTTCGACCCGAACGCGAACAGTGCTGTCCGTTCAATCGCGGTGCAGGCGGACGGCAAGATCTTAGTGGGCGGCACTTTCAGCGGAGCGAACAGCATCGGCGGGCAGACGCGCAATTACATCGCTCGGCTCGATCCGACCACCGGCCTGGCGGATTCGTTCGATCCGAACGCGAACGATTTTGTTAATGCAATCGCGGTGCAATCGGACGGCAAGATCGTAGCGGGCGGCCAGTTCACCACGCTCGCGCCCAACGGCGGAGCGCCGGTGACGCGCAACAACATCGCCCGGCTGGAAATCGACGGCAGGCTCGATCGGACGCTCGATCTTGGGAGTGTCGACAACGGGGTTTACACCACCGCCGTGCAGCCGGACGGCAAGATTCTCATCGGCGGCGGCTTTACCACCGTTTTGGGTGTGACGCGCAACAACATTGCACGATTGAACACGGACGGCACGCTCGACACCGCTTTCAACCCGAACGCGAGCGCTGCTGTCCTTTCAATCGCGGTGCAGGCGGACGGCAAGATTTTAGCGGGGGGCCAGTTCACCAGCATCAGCGGACAGACACGCCCCAGCATCGCGCGGCTCGATGCCACCACCGGCTTGGCTGATTCGTTCAACCCGAGCGCGAACAGTCAAGTCCAATCAATCGCGTTGCAGGCGGACGGCAAGATTTTAGCGGGCGGCTTTTTCACCAGCATCGGCGGACAGACCCGCAACCGCATCGCCCGGCTCGATGCTACCACCGGCCTGGCTGATTCGTTCGACCCGAACTCGGACCAGCAGGTCCTTTCAATCGCGGTGCAGGCAGACGGCAAGATTTTAGCGGGTGGCTTTTTCACCAGCATCGGCGGACAGACCCGCAACCACGTCGCCCGGCTCGATGCCACGACCGGATTGGCGGATTCGTTCGACCCGAACGCGAATCAGCAGGTCCGTGCAATCGCGGTGCAGGCGGACGGCAAGATTTTAGCGGGCGGCGCGTTCTACGGAGCGAACAGCATCGGCGGGCAGACTCGCAACAACATCGCCCGGCTCGATCCCACCACCGGCTTGGCAGATTCGTTCGACCCGAACGCGAATGGTGTTGTCGATTTCATCGGGCTGCAGGCAGACGGCAAGATTTTAGTGGCCGGCTATTTCTTCGGAGCGACTGGCATCGGCGGACGCGCGCGAAACCGCATCGCCCGGCTCGATCCCACCACCGGCCTGGCAGATTCGTTCGACCCGAACGCGAACGATGAGGTCTTTTCAATCGCTGTGCAATCGGACGGCAAGATCATAGCAGGCGGCTATTTCACCAGCATTGGAGGACAGCCTCGCAATTACTTTGCTCGTTTGAGTAACGACACCGCCGCGCTGCAAAACCTGGCTGTGACGCAAACCACCATTACCTGGACGCGCGGCGGCTCGAGCCCGCCGTTCAAGCGCGTCACCTTTGAGTATTCGACAGACAATGTGAACTACACGCCCCTGAACGATGGCGCGGCGGTCGGCAGCAACTGGATCCTGACAGGTTTGAGCCTCTCGACCGGACAGAACTTCTACATCCGCGCTCGCGGTTATTATAGCAGCGGCTTCGAGAATGGCTCGGAGAGCATCACGGAATCCGTGCGAAATGCCTTTCTGGTTACATCAACACCGACTCCAACCCCAACGCCGCCACATACCCCAACCCCCACACCGACGCCGCCCCATACCCCCACACCGACACCGACACCAACTCCAACCCCGACAGCGACTCCAACCCCTGGTCAGACACCCGCTGCGCCGACAAATCTTGTCGCAACGGCAATCTCCTCCAGCCAGATTGGTCTCTCGTGGACGGACAATTCAACGAACGAGAGCGGTTTTCAGATTCAACGGTCGAGCAACGGCGTGAGCTTTGCCTTAATCGCGTCTGTGGGCGCCAATGTTACCACCTATACAGATACTGAACGCACAGCAGCAACGACCTATTATTATCGAGTAGGGGCGTTTAATTCTATCGGGCACTCTGCACTGTCCAATGTGGCAAGCGCTACAACCCTACCGGCTTCTACCCCAACGCCAACGCCGACCCCAACGCCGACACCAACCCCAACGCCTACTCCAGCACCGACTCCAACACCGACAGCGACTCCGACGCCTACTCCAACACCAACCCCAACGCCAACCCCGCCAGCGACACCAACTCCAACCCCTGGTCAGACACCCGCTGCGCCGACAAATCTTGTAGCAACGGCAATCTCCTCCAGCCAGATTGCTCTCTCGTGGAGGGACAATTCAACGAACGAGAGCGGTTTTCAGATTCAACGGTCGAGCAACGGCGTAAGCTTTGCCTTAATCGCGTCTGTTGGTGCCAATGTCACCACCTACACAGATAATGGGCGCACGGCAGCAACGACCTATTATTATCGAGTAGGGGCGTTCAATTCTCTCGGGCACTCTGCACTGTCCAATGTGGCAAGCACTACAACACTACCGGCCTCTACCCCAACGCCAACGCCAACGCCGACACCAACTCCAGCGCCTACGCCTACTCCAGCACCGACTCCAACCCCAACCCCGACAGCGACTCCGACGCCTACTCCAACACCAACAGTGACACCAACTCCAACCCCTGGTCAGACACCCGCTGCGCCGACAAATCTTGTAGCAACGGCAATCTCCTCCAGCCAGATTGCTCTCTCGTGGAGGGACAATTCAACGAACGAGAGCGGTTTTCAGATTCAACGGTCGAGCAACGGCGTGAGCTTTGCGCTAATCGCGTCTGTTGGCGCCAATGTCACCACCTACACAGATAACGGACGCACGGCAGCAACGACCTATTATTATCGAGTCCGGGCGTTCAATTCTATCGGGCCCTCTGCACTGTCCAATGTGGTAAGCGCTACAACACCGCCGTAGCCCCAGCTCCAACGCCTACACCCACGCCTGGACACCGACTCCGACTCCTACCCCAAATCGAAACACCAACAGCAACCTTGAACGGGCGGCATGATTAGGATTTCATCGCCTGGTGGAGGACGTGATCCCGGCTGACAAATTCTAGGCCGGCGGCGATGAGAATGCTCTTCTCCCAATCCCGCAACGCTGGCGTGCGTGGAATAGACGCAATAACCAGATCGACGAAGGATTACCCGAAACGGATGGCGATGGCCCAGCTAATTGTGTCGACGCAGATGCCGGCGTTCCGGACGCGATAGGACAATTGCCCACTGCATCCGAACCGATCCCCGTTTCGGGCTCCCGGTAAGAGCCGACCAGGAACTTGATTTGCCCGTAAGCGGTGCGAAATGAACGTTCCCGGCCCGCGGGTTCGACCGCGTCGATAGTCTGAGCGACGAGCAATATGCCGAGGTGTTTGGGTTCCCGCCTATGGGGAGGGTGGTCCACGGACGGGTTCGAGCTCAATTTTGACGAGGTATGGACGCACCCCAAAACCGTCCTGTCGATCACATCCTTTACCGCGCGCGGGAGGCGGTCCGAGGAAGTAATTCGCGCGATCGAACAAGATGCCGCTTGGATATTGAAGAGCGCCGCCGTTTTTATTATGAAACGATTCTAATGACAGTTTGCCCGCGTGCGCCTTAGTTGCAGGAGCGTGTTTTCGCTCGGACAAGCACTCGGCAACCGCAAAGCAAACCACGCCCGACCGAATTTTGCAGGCAGATCCGAGCGACTCCAACATGCGAACATGAAAGCCGCGGCTGAAAGAAAAAGCGCCGAGCAGCATTGCCCAAGTCCGGCGCGGCGCAACGCTAGTGCTGGATTTCTTCCTGAGTTTTGCACGGCGCGGAAACAAGCGCCTTCGAGGAAAATACTGATTCTGCCGGTCGCAGTAAACAGAGTCGCCATCTTGGTGGGAGAATGCAGATGACGGTTTTGGAATGACCGTCCGCGCGCTCGGAAACTGGCCTAACGAGTCCAAATGTGCCGAACGCGTCTGGCGACACGTTGACATTTTTCGCCGTCGATTCCTGGAGCGTTTTGCGCGAAACTTTTGCGCAGATGTAATTGCTGACGGCGAACCTCGCAGATGGGATTTTTGCAAATTAAAATTCGGCGGCGCGCTGCCTGAAGGCACGAGCTCCGTGGGCATTCTCCCTCTGTACAGGGTCGCGGATTGAGCCCTCTGGCTCCCCTAAATTTTTTTGTTGACGCGTATCAACTGCATTTCATACGCTGCCCATCCAGCTCAGTCATGCACAGTCAAACCGACTACTTTTTCGTAAACACAAACAGAGAAAATATCTCATGAAAAAAAAGCCCGCCTCCAAATCCGCCTTCTTTAATCCGCGCGTTTTAATTAGTTTTGCTGTTTGCGCAATCGGCGTCCTCGTGGCGCTGCTTGCTTTTGCCCTCTACCCAGGCGCGACCGCCCAGGCACAGGGATCGCGGCAATCCCGGCAATCAGCAACGGGCCCCGTCTCCTCATCGAGGCTGGCGGCGCACCCGATTACCATCAAGGGTCCCGCCCAATCCAAGCAAGCACCCGGGACCCCGGTCGCGTCATCCGCGCTGGCAGCGTCCGGCAACAGACAGATTCAAGGCAGGCAAAGACCCAATAGCCTGCTTGCCGTCCTTTATGATCAGACTGACAGTGATGCAGGGAGTGCCAGCAGTTCGCAAAACTTTGAGCCTGCTGATGACGCATTTGACGATCAAGTGGCGGATGATTTCGTCGTGCCGGCCGGCCAGACATGGTCCGTCCAACAGGTCAACGTCAACGGGCAATATTTTAATGGCACTGGGCCAGCAGACTCTGTCAATGTCACCTTCTACGCTGATTCTGCGACTTTCCCTGGAGCGGCTGTTCCAGGAGGCACCTACACAGCCTTGCCCATGACAGACACGGCAGGCAATTTCAATATTCCTTTGCCAACGGCCTGCGTGCTTGGGGCAGGCACTTACTGGGTTTCCGTCCAGGCTAACCAGAATTTCACCCCCAACGGCCAGTGGGGTTGGGAGGACCGGACAGTACAATCAAACTCGGGCGCGGCATTCGAGAATCCAGGCGGAGGATTCGGGTGTGCTTCGAGCTCTTGGGTAAGAAAAACAGACTGTATTGCTACTACAGCGCCAGACCAACTCTTCCAAATCTTGGGCACGAACAACGCGCCCACCGTCCTTTATGACCAGACTGACAGTGATGCAGGGAGTGCCAGCAGTTCGCAAAACTTTGAGCCTGCTGATGACGCATTTGACGATCAAGTGGCTGATGATTTTGTCGTGCCGGCCGGTCAGACATGGAATATCTCACAGGTCAACGTCAACGGGCAATATTTTAATGGCACTGGGCCAGCAGACTCTGTCAATGTCACCTTCTACGCTGACTCTGCGACTTTGCCTGGAACGGCTGTTCCAGGAGGCACCTACACAGCCTTGCCCATGGTGGACACGGCAGGCAATTTCAATATTGCGTTGCCAACGGCCTGCGTGCTTGGGGCAGGCACTTACTGGGTTTCGGTCCAGGCTAACCAGAATTTCACCCCCAACGGCCAGTGGGGTTGGGAGGACCGGACAGTACAATCAAACTCGGGCGCGGCCTTCGAGAATCCAGGCGGAGGATTCGGATGTGCTTCGACGTCATGGGTAAGAAAAACAGACTGTATTGCTACTACAGCGCCAGACCAACTTTTCCAAATTATAGGCACGAGCTCTACGGGCGGAGCATCACCGACGCCGTCTCCCACAGCAACACCTAGCTGCACCCCGGGCTACGTCTTCACCGTCGGGAGCGGCAGCATCGTCGCAGGCACGGACGACACCGGCAACCACTGCGACGACTGCGACACGGTTATTGCCCTCCCATTCTCGTACACGCTGTATGATCAGACCTTCAGCAATGTGGCCGTTGGCTCCAATGGCCACCTGACCTTCGGGAATGTTCAAGACACCTTCGCGCTTACCTGCATACCAATAGCTACAGCCACCTATGCGATCGGCCCCTATTGGGTGGATCAACGGACAGACACGACGGGCAGTGGCATCTTCACCTCGACGAGTGGGTCGGCGCCCAACCGCATCTTCAACGTCGAGTACCGCACCACCTATTTCTCCGGCGGCACCCTCAACTACGAGGTGCGGCTGTATGAAGGGCAAACGTCCTTCGATTTGATCTATGGAACAGTGAACACCACCACGGGGAACGACAGCGAATTATCGACGGGCGTGCAGCAGACCAGCGCGGCGTTTACGCTGGAAGGGTGTGACCCGACGGGGGGTGGTGCCCCGCCGGTGAGCGCGGGTCAACTCTATAACTACACGCTGACGAGTTGCGGGAGTCCGTCACCGACACCGACAGCTCCACCTTCACCGACACCGACAGCCACAGCTTCGCCAACGCCTAGTGCTACAGCGAGCCCGTCGCCGACTGCAAGTTGCACACCCGGCGCGTGGGTCGTGGTAAATCCGATTCCGATAAATACAGTTTACGGCGGAGCGGCTACTTCCGACGGCATTTCCGCTTACCTGGCCGGCGGTTACTCGTTTAAGGTGACAGATGTGAATCAATTCAGACGCTACGATTTGGCCAGCAATACCTGGACTCCACTCGCATCCATGCCTGATTCGAATGAACTGGCTTCTGCGGTTTATTCTCCGATCAATAACAAGGTTTACGTCTTCGGCGGCAGCAACACGACCAACGCCACTGTGAGCAATGCCACTCGGATTTATGACGTAGCAACTGATACTTGGAGCGCGGGGACGAATATGCCTGATTTGCGTTCCTTCATGGCCTCCGGCTATTTTAATGGCAAGATATACCTGGTAGGTGGGTATAGCACGAGCAACATCTCACCAGCCTTCGGGCAGGTGTGGGAATACGACCCCATAGCGAACACCTTCGACACCACCCGCATGGACATGCCAGCCACGCTAGGTGGAGCAGGTTCAGGGGTAATCAACGGACACCTCTACGTAGCAGGTGGACGCGATGCAACCAATACAGTGGTCAACTCCCTGTACGACTACGACATCGCTGCCAACACCTGGACTACGCGCGCCAATCTCCCGGCCGCAAACAACGTTCCCGGCAGTGGTGTGGTCGGGGGACAGCTGTGGACCTTCGGTGGAGGTAATCCATTTACAACTGGATCCAAGACTAGGGCAGCTATGGCATTTTCACCTGACACGACAGGCAGTTCTGAATTCTATGATCCCGCCTCCGATACATGGTCGACTGGACCATCGCTGAACGTTGCTCGCTCGTTCGTCGGCGGCACAGCCATAGGGAACACCCTATTCGCTGCTGGCGGATATGATGGATCGACGACTGTTAATACTACCGAAACACTGTCAAGCTGCGGAACGCCTCCGCCGACACCAACACCATCTGCTACAGCCAGCGCCTCACCGACGTGT
>PNAS01000004.1 GCA_003169695.1 Spartobacteria bacterium | reverse complement strand
AGGTGTTGGTGTCGGCGTTGGTGAAGGTGTTGGTGAAGGTGTCGGCGTGGGTGCAATTGTGGCGGTAGCTGTTGGTGTCGGTGTAGGTGTCGGCGTCGGTGCTCCCCCCGGAGCGACGCGAACGTAATAAACATCTTCTTCGAGATTGAACGTTGCGGCATACGCGACATTGGCTCCGGTATTGTCGGAAACCATTGTGATGTAATCGCCTATCTTGTTCTGATTCGGATAACCGAGGAAAGGATTGAAGGAAATGCTCACCGCGACGTTGGGCGACCACGTACCGCCCCCGTCCGTGCTGAAAGAATAGAAGAGCTGCGAATCGGTGTTGTTCGCGGCGTTTCGCGTATCCAGCCAAACGGAATCTATGCGCCCATTGGGCGCTACCGAAAGCGTGCCGAGCCAGTGCCATTTGTTGGGATTAATGGGATCGTCGTTGATCCGCGTTGGGGCGCTGAAGGTCTGTCCGCCGTCCGTGCTGCGCGCGAACATCACGTCAGTCCCGTTAGAGGCGGCGGTCGGCTGCACGCTCGCCAGCATGTAAATATTGTTATTCGTGCCGGTGCCCGAACGGTCAATCACCAGAAACGCCTGTCCACAAAGTCCTACTCCATTTATTCCGCCCTGAACCAAGCTGCCGCCAAGGTTGACCGTAGTAACCTGATCAAAAGTTGGCGTGGCGGCTCCGTTCTGTGCATTGGATGAGCGAATGCACAAAAACTGGCTCCCTCCACCTTCGCCGCCGATAAAAAGGTTGCCATTCGTGTCCACGTCGAGCGTCCCCGTTTGGGGAGAGTCGGGAATATCGATCGGAGTCATCCAGGTGACCCCGCCGTCGGTGGATCGGCTGAACTCCCCGCCGTCGCAATTGAAGAAGCCGGTCCAAAACTGGTATTGGAATCCATGACCCATGCCGTTGGTCGTATCTATGGTGAACCACTCCTTGTCGCCTCCGTGCGCGGGCCCCTGCTGCGTCCAGGATTGGCCGCCGTTTAGCGAGCGCCACACATCATCGCAAAAAAACGACTCCGCTTGGTCCGACTGGAGACTGAGATAGAAGAATTTCCCTGTCTCATCGGAGTTTGACACCGGGTCGCTGCGGAAAACGTTGTTTTCCAAAACGCCGGGGAACGTCCACACAGTGCCGCCATTGCTGGTGTATCCCCAGCCGGCCTGGCGGAAGTTGGAAGAAACGCTGTTGAACTGCCTCCAAGCGATTGTCATCTTGCTGCCGTTTGTCGGGTCTACGCTGATGGAGGGCTCGTTCGCAGCGTCGCCGAGGATGTTGTGGCCCTGGGCGTCAACGTTCACCTGGTAGCTGGTGAATGGACCGTACTGCGAGACCATTCGCGGCGAAGTCTCTCTTCGAAAAATGTACGCAGGCGGGTTGTCATATTTTTCGAGTGGCTCTGTCAGGGGCAGCTTGCGCGTGGGCGTCTGGCCCCACGCGATGGGAAGGACAGATAGCAAAACCAGGCAAGTGAAAAAGCTCGCTTTTGACATTTTAAAACACCTCAAGCTGAAAAGGACAGTGGCCAACGCTGCGTTATCTGATACCCGAGAAGCGTGGTGAAACAAGTTTTTTCCAATCCGCGGTCGATTGGCACATTTAGGCCGAACGCGCGCCTTGGAAAGGCCCCCACCCCCTGGACCGGTCACCGTCAATAAACCGGACTTGCCGCGGCTCGATTAGTTTCGGGCCTCAGCGGCTCGTTCCAGAGACGATACATCGCCGAAAAGTGATGGCAGCCTTCTCGCGCTACGGCGTCGGCGCGCTCCCAAGATCGTAAACTTCAACCAAGCCGACACCAGTGCCGTTGTTCAGTCCCGCGAGCAGCGCGGTGTAAGAACCCGGCGGCAGCGTCATGGCTATACCAGACTCCAATGGGTTTGTCGGCGCCAGACCGTCGGCCATGAGTTCCGCGGCCTGTGCCGCGTTATCCTGCCAGTTGTTATTCAGGATCAGAAGCGTTCCATTACTGTCGCGCAGCTCCAGCGTTGGATCGGCCAGTGCGTTAGACACACCAAAGCCAGTCAGGCTGGGACCAATGCCTCGCGCGACGATTCTGTCCATGCCACTGTTGCTGCCCAGGATGAAGCCCGCGATCACTATGTTGTCACCGATGTCGACGAAGGCGCGCGTGCTGATATTACCCAGTTTCCCAGCTGATGGATCGAGATCGTAGACTTCAACCAAGCCCACACCCGAGGTGTTATCCTTGCCCTTAATGATCGCCGTATACGCTCCGGGAGCCAGGGTGGCATCAATCGCTGATTCCAGATCATTCCTCGGCGCGAGGCCGTCTGCCAGGATCTGAGCCTCCTGGGTGTCTCTCCAGTTGTCGTTGGTGATCGTGACAAAGGCACCCGGGCCGTGCAGTTCGAGCACCGGATCAGCCAGCGCATTGGGAACGCCGAATTGGGTCAACGAAGGTCCAATGGCCCGGACGACCACATGCTTCAGCAACTTTAAAGGTTGCCCTGTAATGATGAAGCCGCCGATGCCCACGTTATCCCCGGTCTGAACTAACAGACGAGTCGAGAGGTTAACGGCCTGCGCCGCCGGGGTTGGCGTTGGAGTAGGTGTTGGTGTCGCGGTCGGTGTCGCGGTCGGTGTCGGTGTAGGTGTAGGTGTAGG
>PNAS01000013.1 GCA_003169695.1 Spartobacteria bacterium | reverse complement strand
CCGAAGTTCGCCAGGGAAGGACCCGCCGCTCGGATGAGCACATTCTTCGGAGCGCTTCCTTGCACAATGAAGCCGGCGATCAGCACCCTGGCGCCGGTCCCTACTTGTAGTCGTGTCGAAATGTTACCCAGCGTCGCCGGCCTAGGTGTAGGTGTTGGTGTTGCAGTGGGTGGCTCAAAAGCGAGAAAGGTTGGCACTCCGATGCCGCTCGCAAAAGTTGTTTTGTTTCCTTGAGGTGTAAACCTGAGAACCATTCCGCTTGTACTATCAGCTTCAAAAAGATCGCCAGCCGAGTTGAACGCGAGGCCCCATGAACCACTAAGGCCTGAAGCGAAAATGCTCCTCGCACCACCGGGTCCGAATTTAAAAATTGAGCCCGTGTTGAATTCACTTACAAAAAGATTCCCACCCGAGTCGAAAGCTATTTCCTCCGGATGTCCAAGCCCAGACGCGAACATTGTCTTCGTGCCGGCTGGCGTGAGCTTGAAAATCATGCCGCTCGCATAATCCGACTCATACAGATTTCCGGCGACATCGAATGCCAGCCCTGAAGGATTGCTCAATCCCGAAGCAAACGTGACCCTACTGCCGTCGGGAGCAAATTTGAGAATGGCGTTACCGCTAAAATTTGCGACTAACAGGTTGCCCGCTGCGTCAAAGGCGAGCGCCGTTGGCACGTTTAAGCCGGAGGCGAACGTGCTCTTGGCGCCGGCAGGTGTGAACTTGAAAACTGAGTTGGTATTCTTATCCGCTACAAAGAGGTTTCCGCCGCGATCAAAGGCCAACCCAAAGGGACCAGTTAAACCGGATGCAAAAGTGCCTTGTGTCCCAGAGGCATCGAATTTCAAAACTAGGCCATTGCTGAAGTCCGAGACGTAAAGATCGCCGACCGCGGCGGAGGCAGTCGCGGCAATCCACCATCCAACATAAAGAAAAGCACAAACCGCAGAACAGAGCCGGATCGTTTGACCCTTGTCCAGATTGTATCCGGTTGCGTCGATCTCCAGTTGTTCGGGTGCCTTTGCCATACATATCCGCTTCATGGTATCGTAAAAATAGTTCCGTCGATGTCTTCCTACTTCGTAGCCCAACCACTTCCTATGCATGTTTCCATTGAGAGGACGACGGCTTCCGCAAAGGGGAAGATCCAACAGCAGTAGGGTTTGATTTCAATTGATTGCGATATTGAAGCGGGGTTACATTTCAATTTTCATGCAGTGGAAGAGCTGGCAACACAGGCAGCACACGCGCGCGCCCGACTCGCATTTCGCGGCCGAAGTCATCCTCTCGCGAAGCGGCATCCCAAATATCACAAGCAATGATGCCATTGCTGTGAATAACAGAATGTCGAAGTGCCAGCCAGCAAAACGTTCCAGGCTGTTTTAAACGCTTCACACCCCAAACCCTTGCGGAGCATTTGAATCGTTTTTAGCTGCTGGATGTCCAAACGTGACCACTTTCCTCGTAAAAACGGCGTTGGGGATCTGAAAAGCGTTTAGACGTTCCGTGGGGATCGTTCATGATGATTACTTCTGCGGCACCCCCATATCCATGGATAGCTTCCATGAACCGTCCTTCTGATGCCTCCAGATCGTGACATACTGCCCCTCGTCCACCCCTGGCTTGCCTTTTTCTGCGTATTCATACTTATACTTTCCGGTCTCGTACGCCGTATCGCCATCCAGCCATACAGTTGCGGTAGTCACGCTTACTTTCACGCCTGGATCGGCGCTCTGCATTTCTGCTTTTTGGTGATCGGAAATTTGCTGAGGGCCCTTGAACACTTTGCCCCCGCTCGACAGTTGGACCCCGTCGTCAGCGAAGATGGCGGCAACCATCGCCGCGTCGCCTTTCCCCCAGCCTTCACTCCATTTCTGGTTCCCTTCGGCGATGGCGCGCCTTATGTCCGCCAAACTCTTAGATGCACCTGGAGCTGCAGCATGGTTGTCGGTTTGGGCAAAAACAATCGACATTACTATAACAACGATGCCAATCCCAATTAGAACTTGTCTCATTTAAATCTCCGTTTATTTCATGACTAACTGACACTTTTCCCACCGAAGCACCCAAACAGGCCGTAATGGAGGAGCCTTCAATCGGTAGAAGAGCGAGCGACGCAGGCATTGCCGGCGCTAACAGGCGAGAATCTCCGCGTCGGAGACAAGCTATTCGGCAAAGCCGTGATGCGAGCAGTCTTCTTGTCAGACGAGTTGGCCTTGCGGTTAACGTAGGAGGGAATGGCGGGGACCGCCGGATTGCTTTTATGACTCATTCTGCGAAAGAGGCCTGGGCTAAGACCGACACGACGTTCAAAGCTACGGCGGAAAGAATCTGGGTTTGTGAATCCAACCGCGACCGCAACACTCTCGATACTATTGTGGGTCGTGAGCAAACGCCGCCGAGCTTCACTAATCCTAAGTGCTTCAACAAAATCACCTGGCGTGCTTTTGAATAAGCGCTTAAAAAGACGGGTGAAATGGCGATAACACACACAGGTTCTTTCGGCCAGCACTTCTACTGAAAGATTGTGGTCCAAATGTGCGCCAATCCACGCAGGGAGTTCCGCCAGTCGGTCTGCAGGTCCGCAGTCGAACTGTGAAGGATCGATCGAACTCTCGTTATCTCCTAGAGGTCGGAGGCGCATACTGAATTCGCGCGCAACTGAGAGAGCGACTCGTGAACCGTAATCTTCTTCGATTAGCGCTAAGGTTAGTTCGATCGCGGCCGTTCCGCCGCCGCAGGTATAAAAGAGTCCATCTTTGACGAAGGATGCGGTTGGATCGACCCTTACTTTTGGAAACCGCCTTGCCACATCTTGCGCAAATCTCCAGTGGGTTGCGACCCTTCGCCCGTCGAGTAAGCCACTTTGCGCGAGAGGATAAATGCCGGTACAAATCGAAACGACGCGGTTAAAGGAACAGGCGCGTGTGGCGAGCCACTCCGCGACCTTTCGGAATGTTTCCCCCGACCGGATCCCCACGCCCCCTGGAATGATAACTGTGTCAAGGTGCGGAGCTTTTAGAAGGGTTTCTTTTACGGTGAAAGTAACTTTTGAATCAGACACAAAGGTCTTGGAGCTGAAACCCACGATGCTCACGGCGTAGCAGGCTCGAGCTTTCTCCTGGTCGACATCCGTCCGCGCCACGGCCAGGGCCTCCATCGGACCGGCTAGATCCAAGACTGTCAAACCGTCGAAGCCCAAGATACCGATGGATTTGGTCTTGTTTGTCCCTCCTGCAGTGGAACCTTTCACCGCGGCGACAACTCCTCTCCAAGAGTCGAATTGAGCGAGCCAGGTCGCCTGGGCGGCAGGCAACGAAATCCGAGAGCAGAAAATCTCTCCACATGAGCCAATGCAATATCGGCGCCCGAAATGGCTCAAAATAAACCCGGGAGAACTAATTTTTGCCGGCAGGTCCGGGATCCCTCGCACCGTCTGAGCCAGCGGGGCGTGTTTCTGGTCGAAAAGCAGTCGACTACGGGGCTGAGTATTACTCCTGGTGTGCCGGCTGGGGTTTAGGCGCGAGCGAGGCGACGATCTTCTCGAAGCGCGGGTCGCCTCGAAGCGAGTCCCATTGCGGATAAAGCCTCAGTTCGCCATAGGTCATGCCGCTTGGCAGGTGTGCTGCGAGCGCCAATTGTTCTAGGGCCAAGTCTTTTTCGCCCACCCAGGCATAGATCATGGCGAGGTTGATCATATAGGAAGCCCCGTCCCAGGCGTCCTTAGAGAGGGGCAGCAATTCGCAGGCGCGGCGACCCTCGCGAATGGCCTCGTCCTTGCGGCCTAGACCGGCATCGACCAGACCGAGCCGGCTCCAGGCCGGCGCGTAATCCGGTTGACCGAGCACCGCTTTTTCCTCGATCGCACGCGCGGCGGTAAAAGCGGCTCGCGCGCCGTCCGCGTCACCAAAAGTGCGGGCGGCGAGACCTACAAACCAGCCGCGTGCCCAAAGAGAGTTGATCAAGGGATCACGCAGCCCCTCGGGACGGATCGCCTGGAGCGCACGAGTAACTCCGCTGGAATTGCGGAGCGCCAACGCACAATCAAACAAGCCGTTTGCGATGTCGGTCGCCGCCTTCGGATCTTCGTCTAGGATGGCGGAGAGTTGGGCACGCAACGGCTCGGGATCGGCGCGTTCGGCGAACGGGATTTGAGCAAGCTGAGTCCGGGCGAAGTAATCACGGGGATTGATGTTGAGCGCGCGCTCGTAGAAGTTGCTCGCGTCAGAAAAGCGACGCAACCCCTGATACGTGAAAGCGGTCTCCTCCACAAAGCGGAAATTGCGTGGATCCAAATCGACGGCACTCTCGAAATTCCGAATCGCTTCGGTCCAGCGGCCTTGACGACGGTCGATGGAGGCTGTGAAGGCGTAGATAGGAGCGTTGTTCGGGAGTCGTCTGTGGGCGAGATCCAGCTCAGCCCGGGCGCGATCGTAATCGCGAAAGCCCTGGTAGAGGTAACTCGCTCGCATAAGGTGGACTTCACCGGCGTCGGGCGCCACACGGGCGGCTGCTTCGACAGCCTGATGGGCGAGTTCACGACGGGCGTCGGTGTGATCGAACCCCTGCCAGTAAAGGTCGAGGTGGACCGTCGTAAGAAAACCATAAGCGCGGAGGAAATGGGGATCACGTGCGACGGCTTCGTCCAACAGGCGCGCGGCTTGGAGCAGGGTCTCCTTGGCATCCGGATCAGAGGCCAAGGCCATAAGTTCCCTGGCCTGGACGAAAAGCCTTTCGGCGACGAGGTCTGTTGTAGCCGCCTGTGAGAGGGCTTCCTGTTCGCGTCGCGATATTTTTGCCTTGAGCTGCTCGACGATGGCCTTGGCGATTTCGCTTTGAATGGCGAATACATCCGCAAGATCGCGATCGTAGATCTGCGCCCAAACATGGGCATCGTTGCGGGCGTCGATGAGCTGCGCGTTGACCCGAATGCGGTTGTCGATACGCTGCACGCTACCCTCCAGGATGTGGGAGACCCCTAGTTGTTGGGCGATCTCGCGTAGGTTGCGTTTATGATCGGCCTTGTATTGCATCACGCTGATGCGGCTGATCACCTTCAGGTCCGCGACCTTGGCCAGGTCGGTGAGGATCTCATCCTGAACACCGTCGGCAAAGAAGGCGGTCTCTTGGTTCGTGCTCAGATTTTCGAATGGGAGGACTGCGATGCTTTTGTTCGCGTCACGCGAGGCGCGAGTTACAGTCAACTGCGCCGCAGGGGGATACCTCTCGAGACCTCGCCATCCAAATAAAGAGCTCCAATATAGTGCGCCCATACATAAGACCGCCGCGGCGAGCGCCGCTGCCGCGAATTGAACCCCCCGATTGTGAAAAGTGCTCCGGAAAAGCCGATAGAATGACTGACTCTCCCGAACGCGTACTACCTCTCCAGCGAGATGACGCTGAAGATCGTTGGCGAAGTCGGCTACCGATGAATAGCGTCCAGCCGGCTCTTTCTGTAGCGCACATAAGATGATTGCGTCCAAATCACCCCGCAGCAGTCGCTTCGTGCGCAAATCCACCACGACCGAGCTAGGCAAAAGAGGCTCTTGTTCGCAAAGAACGCTAACCAATTCTGCGCGAGACGGGTTTCGTGTAGAAAATCGATGCGGCCTGCATCCGCTTAACAGCTCATAGAGCAACGCACCGAGCGCATAGATGTCGCTTGATATGGTAACAAGCTCACCTCTCACTTGCTCGGGCGAAGCAGATATTGGGGTCAGTCGCTGGTCGTCCGTTGCCGTCAGCTCCAGGGGGTTCACCCCAGCTCCGATCAATTTGGCAATCCCAAAATCAAGAAGCTTGGGCTCCCCATCATGACTAACGAGGATGTTGCTAGATTTTAAATCACGGTGAACGACCGAACTACGATGAGCGAACTCGACTGCATTACAGATTTTCAAGAACAAATGAAGGCGCGCTTTGACCGAGAGACCACTCTCTTTGACAAAACGAGTTACCGGTATGCCATCGACATATTCCATCAGGAAGTAAGGAAGCCCATCATCAGTCGTGCCGGCGTCGAGTAACCTGGCGATGTTGGGATGGTCTAAACGAGCCAGAACTTCGCGTTCTGACCGAAATCGGCGAAAAACCTCCGCTGTGTCAGTCCCACGGCTCAACAGTTTCATCGCCACCTGTTTTTCAAAGCATCCGTCCGCGCGTGACGCCAGATAAACAGTTCCCATTCCGCCCTGGCCGATCTCGCGAACAACGACGTAGGCTCCTACCCGCCTACCGATCTCCGATAGATCCTCCCTGGGAATCCTGGTAGCCGCATTGTCCGCACATTCCTCCAAGTCATCTTTGGCTTCGCGCAGAAGCAATTCGGCCTCGACTAAAAGAGATTCAGCCTCGCGAAGGAGAATCTCGTCATCCGCACATGAACGTTCGACTAAGGCAATTCGCGCGGCCGGCGACTCTTTCTCGAGCGCATCAGCAAGGATTGATTTAAGTTTCTCCCAACGCTGCGAATTCAGCTCGATTCGATCGCTCTTCGTTTCGGGTATCATTCAAATTAACTTCGCAATAGCGGATAAATCCCTACTCGCCGCAAGACAATTCTCTTCGAAGCCAAATCTTCGCGATCGACCATTCACGCTTAACCGTGGAGGGTGAAATGCCCATCGCCTGACCAATCTCTGGCACCGTCAAGCCTCCAAAAAAACGAAGCTCTACGATCTGTGCCTGCCGGGGGTCGAGTCTTTCTAAGTCGCGCAATGCTGCATCCAAAGTAGTTACGTCAATTTTTCGTTGGTCGTAAAATTCAAGGGCCAGTTCCATGGGATCGGCACCACCGCGTTTCTTTCGCGTTCGGGCAATAGCATAGTTTGTGAGAGTTTGCCGCATGATGCGCGCAAAGATCCCTAGAAAATGAGCTCTGTTCTGCCAGGCGAGATCTTGCTGATTCACGAGGCGCAAAAAAGCTTCATTTACCAATGCCGTTCGCTGCAACGTATGTTCAGACCGTTCACCCCGCAGATAGCGCCCCGCCAAACGTCGTAATTCTTCATAAACTTCTGGTATCATTTCCGCAAGCGATTGCGGGTCGATCTTCGACAACTTTTCATCAGGGTTGGGCGTTTCTGTCTGCATCCTGAGCCGGTTAGCGAGTCATAAATCACTCTCGTCACTCTCGTTCTTCCATCGCCGGCGTAAGTAACGTAACATTTTCTGGCGCGAGAGTCCAGCCTGGAAGGGGCCCGCTGAACATCACGCTCTCCATGTCAGCCCCGTATTATGAAGTCCCAAATTGTCGCGTAAATGTCCTTGAAACGGCAGCCCTCCAAGCCGCTAAATTGCCCGGAAGGCCAAGACATGAGGGAAACCCGAAAATGAGATGGCTCTCTTCTATTGGAGGCACACGAAACAGCGCGATCTGCGTTGTCGCGTTGACTTATCTCACGCTTATCGCATCCAACCGAGCCGATGAAGCCGAATACGCGAGAATCCGCGCGGCAATGAACAAGCTTGGCCCGCTGGTTGGAACGTGGAACACGGTAGTGAGATTCTTCGACAAGGAAGGCGTCACAGAGGAAGTCGGCACCTACACAGTCTCTCGCGTGCTCGACAACACGTATCTCGAATTCATTATGGAGAGGCACAAAAAGGAAAACCCGGAACGAAACCGCAAAATCATCAGTTACGTGACATTCAATCCGAAGTCGAATCAATATGACACAACCTACTTCTATGCCAGATCGGCGTTAAGAGTGACCGAGACAGGAGAGTACGATGATGCGACGAACGAGTTCAGAACGACGTGCTTTATTCCGCTCGAGGATGGTGTCAACGACGAGACTGTCAGAACGATCACCAGCCTGAAGGAGCCGAATAAGATCCTTTATAGGCACTACAGTAGGAGAAGTCCCAAGGAGACAAGTGAGAGAATGGACTTGGAGATTGCGCTTACGCGCGCTCACTAATGGCTCTCCACTACTTATAGAAGATTTCCTAGTCCTATTGCAATCACATCAAAATGCAATTGGCCGTTCATAATCCTGATTCTTCGCCCCTGAAGCAAAGGCCGATGCTTAGAAGGATGTCCGTAATCGCATATTCATGTCCCTCCTACAGCTTCGGACGGGCCGATATTGACATGGATCAAAGGTGATGAAATCCCTGCAAAAATACTCCGACACGGTTTACTACATCCTGCGCGTGATCGCTGGTCTAATGTTCGCCTGTCACGGTTTGGATCACGTTTTCGGTACGTTCGGCCATCCGGCACAGAACACGTTCATCTTCGTCGGTGGCTGGATTGAGTTGATCACCGGTACGCTGATCGCATGCGGATTGCTCACACGACCCGCCGCTCTCCTGGCCAGCGGCACGATGGCGGTAGCATTCTTCAAACTCCACGCGAAGGTCAGTCTGATTCCAATCGTGTCCGGTGGCGACGCCGCCGTGCTGTATTGCTGGATCTTTCTCTTCGTGTTTTTTTATGGCCCAGGACGTTGGAGTTTTGATTGGATGCTAGCTAAACGGTCAGGTGCGATTCCTTGTTGGATGGATCGGTCTAAGATTTGACCGACCCCTTGTGGGCGAATCCGGAGTGTCGAGTGATTCACCGCAAGAGGGCAAAACTGTCACCGCCGCGATAGAGCAGGCTATGCAACCCGAAGTTGCCGCGCGGGTTTTCCGGCGTCGTATTGGTGGCGCGCGGCGGCAACACGATTCTGGACATCGCCTATGGCGCCGAACGCGGCACTCCGATGCGATTCGACTCCAGATTCTGGATCGCTTCGAGCGGTAAGCGATTTCTAGCGCCGCTATTCTGAAATGTCAGGAGAAAGGCTTGCTAAAGCTATTGTCTCGTTGATTGGACATCGGAATCGACCGTGAAGACCGCGTAGCAGCTCCTCCTCGACCTCCGCGAATCTCCGTCAGCAGGGTTTAACATCGCTCACTGCAAGAACGGCCGGACCTGAAAACAGGTCCGGCCGCTAGATCCAACCTTACGGGCGAGATGGTGTTAGAATTTCTTGTCGAGGCTCACGTACCAGAAACGGTTACGGATCGAGTAGTTCGACGTATCGTAGTTGTCGTTAAACGCGCCGAGCACAATTGGCGGACTCCGATCAAATGCATCGTTCACGCCCACTGTGAGCTTGGTGCCCCAGAGCATCCGCTGCCAGATCGATGAGCTGTCCGCCACTGTCTGCATCACGTTCTTGCTGTCCTTCGCGTCCTTCGCATAGGTAGGCGGTGCCTCCGCTGCCGGCTTCACAAACTCGTAGCTCAACTGCATATCAAGCGTCATGTAGCTGTCGACCAGGCGATGGAACTGGAAGTTCGGCTCCTGCAGCGTTCCCGGATTACCAACAACCAAACCATTGCCAAGGATGAAGTTGGGATCATCAAAGTAATCGCCAATGTAGTTACCCGTAGCTACAAAGTCGAACCCTCTCCATTGCCACTCGCCGCGGAGGAATGCCTTGTTGAATGGAATGCCACCAGGAGCCAGCGGAAATGTCGCGCTAAAGTCGCCCAGGAAGTTGTGCGTCCCCAAGCCATCGCCCGGCTCTGCCTTCCAGATAAAGATGTGGTTATAACCCCCCGAGATCGTGAACTTGCCGAAGCGTTCGGTTGGAATCTCGTAAACCGCCGTGACATCTATTCCTTCGACCAGGCGCTTGCCTGCGTTGAGGTTATTAGCGTCAATGCAATCCAGCGTCCCGTCTGCAAGGCGGGTTATGCCAACGCCCGGGCCTCCAGGGATGCCTGACGCTCCGAAGTTTCCAGATCCACCGCCGCAGCCGTCTGGATCTATCACGCCTTGCGAGAGTAATACTTGCGCAGCGTTCGCCGCAGGTAGTATCAGATTCTTTGTAAACATCTGATATCCGTCCGCCGTCATTGTGAAGCCCGGAAGGAATTTCGGCGTCCAAACGACACCTGCTGTATAGCTGTCCGTCGTTTCAGGCGTCAGAGTGGTGCTCCCACCTTGGAAAACACCGCTCGGCGGCTGAAGCGTCACTCTGTTAACCGGGTCAAAAACCGTCGGGAAGTTTTGTGCGACCGGATTAAACAATTGGGTCGGAGTCGGGGACAAGAATGACTGACCAAACGAAGCGCGCAACGTTAAGTCGGCGATCGGTTGATAGCGCAATGAGATACGCGGGGTGCCACCGAAATTTTCGTTGCGATTCACGTTGTCAAAACTTGCGGTGCTGTTTGCCGGGTTCAGCGGTTCCTGATCTCGGTCATTGAATTTCTCGTAGCGCCATGCAACTGAGAAATCCAAGGAACGCACGAAGGGAACGTTCATCGTTGACGTGACCAGCGGAACGCTCAGTTCAACAAAGACTGAGTTGACCGCCTGAAGAGTCTTCGAATTGGGCGAGGCGTTAAATCCAAGTTGATCTCCGTTTGCCTGCACTGGATCGGGCACTGAATGCGCGGCCGTCTCGCGATGTTCGTAGCCAGCGGCCAAATCGACACCACCATTCCATAGGTTGGGAAAGAGGTGCGCATTTAGCTTGAAGTCCGCCAGCCAGTCACGCTCGTAGAACTCTGAATGACCGAGATACGAAGCGCGTAGCGCCGCGGCTCTGTTATCGTAGGGCGCCGTGCCGATCTGGACTCCGGCTGCGTTGTAAATCGGAGCAACCCCGGCCGTGGCCGCGGCCTGACCGATGAACGGATCGAAGTTTCCCGCAGCGATTTCGGCCGCAAGCGGAGTAAACTGCGCGTCACCGCTGTCTATGCGTAGCTCGTCGAAGCGCTCGTAAACAAAGCCCGAGTCGTAGCCAAAGCGGCTGATAAACCCGTTGTCCTTGAAGTTGAAATCCCCATTGACTCCAGCGGTGTATCGATAGTAGTCGTGATCGAAGAAGGACCTGCGGTTACCCAGTTCGTTGACGAGCCGATATCTCACCTGAGTGGCATCCGTCCCAAAGGGATTAAACTGCGAGGATTGTGCAACCGCAGCCGGGAGAGCGAAGGGAGAGGGAGCGAGACCGTTGTCTTGCTTCGTCTTCGAATACATGACGTCTCCGTAGAGCTGAAGGTAATCGCCAAAAACCTTGTACCGCCCAGTCACGAAGTAATTTGCTTTCTCCACCGCCGGGATAGCCGGGGTGAACTCGCGGAAGTTGAATCGGCTCGGATCCGTTCCAGCCGGCCGGTCAAATAGCCGGTAAGAGGCGCCCGGAGTGCCGGGTGCCAAAGCGTTCGGCGCATTGTTTGTGGGGTCTATAAGAACAAGCTGTCCGAAGTTGTCGGTGCCCACGCGACCGGAGAAGGTAGGACTGTTGTTGTCGATGCCACCCTGCTGAAGCCCGGTAGGATTATTGCTCGTATCTCCAGTCGTTGCGATGGAGCGATCCCGTGAGAACAGGTTCGCGCGAGAATAATATTCGCCCGCCGCCGCAATGGCGACTTTACCGTCCAAACCTGTCACACCACCCCGGACGAAAACCTGGCGGACGTGTGCATCGCTGTCGGTGGTGTTTCCGTAGAGGGCGAATAGTTCCGCTCCTTCGTAAGGCTTCTCTCCCGGTCCATTGAGCATGATGAAGTTGACGACGCCCGAAACCGCATCCGAGCCATAAATAGCCGAGGCGCCATCCTTCAGAACTTCAGTGCGGCTGAGACCGCCAATCGAAATGGCGTTGATGTCAGGACCCAGCCCCGCAAGCGTCTCTCCGAGAAACGCACGGCGGCCGTTAATGAGGATTAATACGTTCTGCGAACCAATTCCGCGAAGGTTAACAGTCGCCTGGCCGTTGCCGGCGTTCGAATCATTTTCCGTCGCGGCGTTTCCGATGAAGGAGGGCAGTTGGCGCAACCCTTCCACCGGGGTATTTGCGCCTTGCTTCTGCAAGACCTCGGCGGTGTACACGGTCACCGGCAGGGCCGATTCCGTCTCCGCGGTGGGAATGTAGGAACCGGTCACGATGACTCGTTCGGTTGTTGCTTCGGGCGCTGGAGCCTGCGCGTAGACGCTGGCGGCCATGAGGAAAGGAACTCCGACTGCGAGAGCCGAGCGGAAGGATCCTAACGTTTTTAGTACGTATCTTATCATTAGTTTCTCCATTGGTTTTGTTAAGGATTGCTGAACTGTCGCGGACAGTCTTAACGCTGGTCGTTCAAAAGTAGTTAGGACTTAAAACAGACGATTACAGACCTTGCTGTTGAAATGGGAAATCGTGCCGCGGATGTGGCACTTGTTGCGGGAAGGAACCCATATCATGACCGAAGAGCAAAAGGGCTCGGCGTGGTCCTCGAACGTGTCGGCTGAGCGCGAACCATAGATGATTGAAAAAAAACAAAGCCGCCATCGAGTCCCGGCCCGCCGCCTTCTCGCTTCCTGGGATCGGCTTAGAATGCGCTGCGCGACTCCTGCTTCGATCGCTAGCCAGCCGCTGAGAGCAATTCTTCGTTGCCGTTCGAACCCGCCGTGAAAGGCAACGGATCTAAATAACTAGCCGGCTTCACTCCAAATCGTCGCTGAAAGGCGCGGCGGAATGTACCCGAATTTTTGAAGCCCACGGACGCGCTCACGCTCTGAAGGGTCTTGCTTCGCTTAGAAAGTCGACGGCGCGCCTCGTTCAGGCGCAGATTCTCGACGAACTCTGCCGGCGAGTTCCCAAAAACGCCTTTAAACGATCGATTGAAATGACTCGGGCACATACAGGCTCGTCGTGCGAGAGCTTCTACCGATAAATCAGCGTTTAAATTTCTGATGATCCAAGCGACGAGATCTCCAAAGCGATCGGCTGGCCGGGCTTCGAATTCCCGTAGCGTGGTGGAGTTTTCGTCCGCATCGCGACGTGCCAGGTACATGACCAGCTCGCGTCGGGCGGCATGAGCCACTTGGGGCCCGTAATCGTCTTCCACTAATGCGAGAGCGAGATCAATTCCGGCAGAGAGACCGGTCGACGTATAAAAAGGACCGTCCTTAATAAGACGAGCCTTATGATTTACCCGTAGCGCGGGGAATCGTCGGGCGACGTCCCTCGCGAAGCGCCAATGGGTTGTAACTTCTCGTCCGTCGAGTAACCCGGTGGGCGCCAACCCATATATTCCGGTACAGACGCAGGCAATACGTCGGGTTTGGTTCACACGGGTCAGAATCCAGTTGGAGACCTCGGTTGCGGTCTGCGCGTCGCGAAGGCCACTCCCGCCGGGGATAACGATCGTGTCAAGCGGAGGTGCGGTCTGAGTGGTCTCCTCCGGCGTGAAGATAAGGCCAGATTCTGATCGAAACGGACTGGAGGTGAGCCCGATGGTGCACACTTCGTAACAAGCGATGCGGCCACCGTAGCCGTCCTCCAGGACGGCGGCCGCGAATGCATCGGCCGGACCAGCCAGGTGTAATGCGGTGATACGATCGAAACCGACAAAACCAATTCGTTTTGGAGTCATACGGTGTGGCCATACAGACCATGTGCGGTTAAGCTCCCAGCCGTTAGGACTTAGAACATACCTTTTGAGACCATAGCGCTAAGAGCTATGATAGATCTCCACGGGTATTGTGCGCGCTATTCCCGATGGTACTGAAACGTTCTAAGCCAAGGCCAGAGTGCTATAAGATACCGGGCGATTTGATCGAATGCGACAAGTCATTGTTAGGCAGCTGTGGTTCCTTCCGATGGTGGGACTGATTGATCCCGATCGTAGGAAAGCTAACGCGGTCTAAAGCGCGACGCCACTTCCATAAGAAGTTAGTGGTCAATCCATTATACGTAATCGCTGTTGCTGGCATGCCGAGTGCATACCGGGGGATCACTCAACCGCCTCGCTTTCTAAATATGAACTCACAATTCCCGATTCAATTCCGCCCCAAATGGTTTCTGGTCGGTGCAGCCTTCCGTGGACTTGCCTCTGCCGCTCGCGCGGAAGAAAACAAAACGAGCGAAGCCGCAGCCGCCTATTCCGCTTTGTTGAAGCGGGCCGACTCGCGGCCTACCGATGTGCCGGAGGCGACGTGGCACCAACCAATGGCGACGGAACTGGAGCAGTTCGCCTTAAAATTCGCAGGCCAACCTGAAGCCGCGGAAGCGCGCCGTGACAGGTTGCAGCAACTGCAAGACGCCGCTCGCAAGGATCCGACGCTAAAGCCAGCATTCCTCGCCGCCAGCACCGCGGTATGGAAGGATGCGCAAGTCGATCCTGATGAGCGAGCGAATGCGCGGCGGATTCAGTTGTTGTTAGAATACAACGATTCTGTTCCAGTTGGGGAGTTGCTCGATCTCTGGAAGGAATTTCCCGGAAGCGAATCCGTCGCGACCGACCTAGCCAACGAAGTGACCGAGACAGTTGATGCCGATTTGCGTCACAAAATGTTGCTCGCGCTGCGCGATACTCCCGGAGCGAGTGAAAAACGGCGGACCTTTGCCAGCAAGATCCTGTCAGGCGAAGTAAAGCCTCTTTCAGTAAGAGTTGGGCAACCGCTTCAACTCCAGTTCAAGGCAGTAGATGGTCGTGACGTGGATGTGCAGAAGCTGCGCGGCAAGGTGGTGTTAATTGATTTCTGGGCGACCTGGTGCGGCCCGTGCATAGAGGAGATGCCGCAGATTAAGAAGCTCTACGAAGAAAACCACGATAAAGGATTTGAAATCGTCGGAATTAGCTTTGACCAGCAGAAGCCTAGGCTTGAGGGCTATTTAAAGAAGGAAGGTATTACTTGGCCGCAATATTTTGACGGTAAGGCCTCGGGCAATGGGATCGGCAAGGACTTCGCCATCCGCGTTCTGCCAACGCTGGCGCTAGTAGACAAGGCCGGTCTCTTGCGCTTCGTGAATGCGCAGCACGATTTTGCCGACAAGGTTAAACAACTGCTGGCACAGTGATCGCTTCCACTGTCAGCACCCACCCCTTCGAAACCGACAAAGCCAATTCGCTTCGGAGTCATATGGTGCGGCCACACAGACCATGCGTGGCCAAGTTGCCAGCCGTTAGGACTTAGAACGTACCTTTTGAAGCTATCGCGCGGGAGCGATATTATAGGTGCTCCTTACTTCCTCGTAAAAGGAGCGCCAAAGGGATCCAATCCCAGTGACCTAATTAGGTCTTTTGCTTTTCGTATCCGCCGAATTCTGCAAACTTCTCGGACGCGAGTCATCCGTAACTTCGTCGTTGCCTTTTAACATATGATTCAGGAAATACGCTACGCCTTTCGCAATCTGACTAAGAATCGCGGTTTCACTTTTGTCGCCATTATAACGCTCGCTCTTGCGATCGGTGCGTCGACCGCGTTGTTCAGCCTGATCAAGGGCGCCTATTTTGAAGGTTTGCCTTATCCGCACCCGCGCGAGCTTCTTACTCTCAGCGCCGAGTTTGCGAAAATGGGCAACGCCGAAATGCCGATTTCCGGACCGGAATTTCTGGCGGTCCGGGAACAGAGCCACTCGCTCGCGTCGGTGACGGCTCTGGTTGGGTCGTCATTCAACCTGACCGGCGAAGGCGATGCGGTGCGGTTCCGCGGGCTTCGCGCCACTGGGAGCTTGTTCGAAATGCTGCGCGTGCAGCCCTTTCTCGGACGCGTTTTCACGAAGGAGGAGCAGCGCGAGGGAAGCGATCGCGTCGCGGTGATAAGTTACCGGCTTTGGCAGCGCGCATTAGGCGGAGCGCCAAACGTGATTGGGCGCCAACTGCAACTCAACGACGTCGCTTACACCGTTCTTGGCGTGATGCCGCCGCGCTTTCGTTACGGCGACAACGACGTCTGGATTCCGCTCTCGCTCGATCTTGCTCGGCAGGATCGCACCGTGCGAGACATTTATTGTCACGCGCGCCTGGCGCCCGGCGCCACGGTTGAATCCGTCAACGCGGAGCTGACTGCCATTACGCATCGTCTTGAGCAGGATTTCGGCGGAACCATTCCGGAGTACGCAGGATGGCGGTTGAAGGCCAAACCGCTGATTGACGACGTGCTGCGAGACGTAAAATCCGCCCTCGGAATTTTGGTCGGCGCTGTGGGTTGTGTCCTGCTCATCGCCTGCGCGAACGTTTCGAATTTGCAGCTCGCGCGCAATGTTGTGCGTGAAAGAGAAATGGCCATTCGCCTCGCCCTAGGCGCACGGCGCGCCGACATCATCCGGCAACTGATGCTCGAGAGCGGTTTGCTCGCGCTGTTTGGCGCACTGGCCGGAATTCTTCTGGCGATGTGGAGCCTCGGACCGCTCCTTCGCCTGATTCCATTCAGTTATATTCCAATCGAAGCAGAGGTAAAAGTCGATCAAACAGTCCTTTTCGCCGCGCTTGGTGTCACCCTTCTCACCGTTCTCCTTTCCGGTTTGTCGGGATCTACGGCGTAGTCGCTTATTTTGTGGCACAGCGCACCGGCGAGATCGGGATTCGAATGGCGCTCGGCGCACAACGTCATCATGTGTTAGAATTGATCCTAGGACAGGGCGTTTCCATGGTGGTCATCGGTCTGTCGATCGGAATCGGAGGCGCGTTCGCAGCGACGCGAGTCTTGCGCAGCCTTCTCTTCGAGGTCAGCTCAACCGATCTGCTCACGTACCTTTTCGTGACGCTCTCTCTCGGAATCACCACCTTGGTCGCCTGCTATTTTCCGGCGCGTGCCGCCATGCGGCTCGACCCCCTTGAAGCCTTGCGGAGCGAATGACAATAATTGGTTGGAAATAATCTCATTTCTGCAACGCGTCGAAATAATCGCTCCTGCTTTGCGCTTGCCCAGCTCGGCTAACTCAACCGATTCAGGCATCTCGATGGTCCGTCCGCTTTGTAGAAAGGATCGGGGCGTCGTGCCCTAAGCATCGAAACAAGAAAGACGGCCGGACCTGTTACCAAGCCCGGCCGCCAAACCTAACCTACCAATGAGACATTAATAGAACTTGCGGTTCTACTGGTCGCTACAAGCGACCCCGGAGTTATCCCAGGTGGGTCGTGAAGATTCTGCAGTGCTGTGCCAGGAATCGTTAGGACTTAAAACCGACGCTTCCAGACTCGCCACCGGTATATAATTGCCGTTGCAGCGCTTCGTGAGACCTCTCATTCTTTTCCACCGACCGTAACGCATACCTTCAAAGTTCCTTTTTCCTTTGTGGCCATGATCTTTTTCTTGACCTAGCGCCTTACTTTTGGATTCAGGAAGTTTCGCGCCGGCCGTCCCCAACAATTTAAGGAGCGGTACGCGTAAAGTTTCAAAGTCTGGCGCGGGCTCGTAACAGATCATTTATGGGAATGCACGAAACGTACGCACATCTTCAGTGCTCGGATCCATAACTTCGGACGGGATCTAGGGACGGTAGCGCTGAAAGTCTCGAAGCGAATTGATCACTGAGTCACGAGTGGCATGGCTTTCTGTGGCGCTACCGTCCGAACCGTTCGCGACTTTTCGGTAATAATCCCAGATCCGTATCGTGGCAGCGACGGCTTGCTCGGTAACGCTGCCGGAAACGCCGAGCGCGCAAAGGTTCCGCCGAGTCCAGTAGATAGTTTCGTCGTATGGGCTAACCTCCGCGCCTGAGCTCATGATCACGAACGCGATGGACGGACCGCTTCGTGCCGCGATGGTGCCGACCCATCCCCCTTCACTACACCCCAACAGGCCAGCCTTAATCGGCGCAATGTCTTGCCGCGCGCGCAGGAATTTCACAGCGGCGCCGACATCGTCGTAGTCGACGTCTCAAGCTTTCCGCTCGATGATCTTTGTTCGGTCTTGAATGGTGCTCTCGCTCACTCTGAGCTTTGGGTCTTTCTACCACTTTTTTGAAAATGCCGTTTCGCGATTGTGGAAGTCCAACAGTTCACAAAACATCGATGCGGGCTCCGGTGCCGACGGTAACGGCGGAAGGTAACAGCGGAAGGCCTTGAAGCGATGGACGCAAGTCGTATGTCGGGTGTAGGTCCCATACCCGCACCCGGCAACTCCCTACATGTCATCTAATCGCTACAGCCGATCAAACTGATACAGTACCTCGGCGGCCCAATGTGTTTTCAGACATTTCCCGACCTTGCGGAACCCAACGCAAAGCCAATCGAACCTGCGCCATTTTAACCTCGTGCCCGCCATTTCACTCGTCTTTTGAAGCGCTTATTCAAAATTACGCCGGCAAATTTTGTTGAAACACTCAGGATCGGTGAGGCCCGGCGGCGTTTGCTCTTGACCCACAACAGCATAGAGAATGTGGCGGTCGCGGTTGGATTCGAAAGTCCCGATTCTTTCCGGCGTGCCTTCGAGCGTCGGATAGGCGTTAACCCGGGCGCTTTTCGAAAAATGTGTCCGATTCCCTCTTGTTACTAATCGCAAGCCGAACTCTTCTGAAGAGAAGACTGCTCGGATTCCTGCTTCGCCAAATAGATTGTCCACCAAACAGAGATTCTTGCCGGTCAGCGTATGATGCCTGTGTGGCCTGCGTTTCCACCGGTTGAAAATCGAAGCGTATCGCCTTTTCAATATCTTCAAGAGTCACCGCAGCGCGTCGAGCCTGATCCGCGACATCGCGCGCGCGCGCTAACGCTTCGGTGATTGCGCTTGCTTGCTTCTTCGCAGTCGCGCGAGCAGAAACGGCAAGCAATTTCCAGGATGCGGCAGCGGCTTCGGGATGAAGCAGCGCGTGCAATTTGGATCAAATCTACCCCGCATGGATTCGAACCATGAATAACGCCTCCAAAGGGCGCTGTGTTACCTAATGGTAGCGATTTTGTTTGACGAATGGTTGACGGATAGCGCGCCGATCTTACATGGATTCGTTATTGTTGTTCACTTATTCGTTTGCTCGGGCGAGCAGCGGAAAGGTTTGGAAGTATTCCAGCGAATTCGTCTAGGGCGAGCTTCCTGTTAAATTCTACCACATCCGCCGCTAATATGTATCGCCGGTTAGCAATGAGATGTGTGCGAAGCCATCCGCGCTTCTCATACCGCCATGCCGACGTTTTAGAAAGACCCGTGATCTCGCGAAAGCGATCCAAGGAAATCGGCGGAATGTACTCGGCGGGCAGATCCCTTTGGTTAGAAACAAAGGAATCTTCTGGGTATTTGCTCATTTCGTTATCTCGGTTGAAAATCGGGCAGGGGTTCTAGCACAAGAGTACTGTTCTTCCCAAGCGGCCCAGAGTAAGCCCATGTGGATGCGCCAGACATGCAGTCGTGGTGCGCAAGCCGTCTAATGAGAAAAAGATCAGCAACGGCTCTGGCAGGCGCAAGTGGTAGACGCTTGAATCACACTAGCTAAGATCGACATCACGAATGTTTTCTACCTTCTAATTTTACTTTTTCCGGCCGTCAGCTGCCGTCGTAGTTCATGGGGTTACGTTGAGCACGCCGGCGGCGCCGATCATCATGTCACGCATGCTGTGATCTACGAAGGGGTATTTGCCGGGCTGCTGCATGATCGCGTCAAAAACTACGCCTTGTCCCGGTGCGATGGGATAGGTCGAGACGCCCGTGAGTGCATGGGTCGCGTCCCCGTCGGGATAAACCGCCGTAAATATTCCACCGATGATGTGAAACGAGCTTGGGAGATTCGGGCCGGCATCAACGACATAAAGCCGAACGCGCTGTCCTACTTTCGCGCTAAGCGGATGATCGTTGTATTGAAATGCAACTCCGTTAAACACGACTTCGTCGGGCGTCATGTTCATCATCTTGTTGTAATCGCCAGACATCTGCGTGCCGCTCACTTGCTGCGTGTACCACTCGCTTTGCACCAGTACGTAACTAGCATCAGCGGCGGGTAGCGGCTGCGCAGGATCGACAATAATTGCGCCGTACATTCCGTTAGCAATATGCTGCAGCACCGGATACGTGCCGCAATGATAAATGAATGCGCCAGACACCTGCGCCACAAACGAGAACTCAACTTTCTCGCGAGGATTGACGGAGCGATAGGCAACGTTCGGGGCGACTTGGGCCGCATGAAGATCGATCGAGTGGGTCATTGTGCCGTTGTTGACAAACGTGACGTTTACGGTTTGTCCCTGCCGAACGTGTAGAACCGGGCCGGGCACGGTATCGCCGAATGTCCACGCGAGGTATTGGACACCACTCGCGATTTCCACGGTTGTGTCGGTCGCGGCGAGCGTCACCGCTACGGTGTCGCCGGTGCCGATTAAGGGCGGCAACATCGCGGGAGCTGCGTGGGCAACCGGTGCAGTCGAAGCAATGCTCAACGGTGAGACGGCCGCGGCTGCGTTCTCTGGCGTGGGAGGCGACGCGCTCGTCGCGCTCCCAAGCGTCGCGAGTGCGAACACAAGCGCTACTACGATCGCACCTATCGCAGCGAGTTGGTGATCTAAGTCGAGCGTCGGTGAGGAGCGTTGCCAGAGTCGTTTGGGCGCCCATTCAACCAATGACCCCCATTTCGGAAAGCGGCGGCCGATGTAATAATCAAGGCTGTACGGCGTACTGCCCAGCAGGCGTTCGAACAGCGCTGCCGCAATGAACACGAGAGCATACATCAACGCCGGACCGAGGTTGGTCGCACCGGCAGTGTACGGGCCACCGAAACCTTCGGCTGTTGACCAGATCAGAAGGCTAAAAAACGCTCCGATGATGTAGGTAAAGCGGCGCGCCAAACCGAGCAGCAGCCCAATCGCAATCGCGGTTTCGATCAGCCGTGTTGCGAAAATGAAGAAATCTGTGTTCCGGATGACGATACGCAGCCAAAAATTGAACCACAGCGCTAGCCAAAGCGGCTGGGCCTTCGCGGCGTTCTGCAGATAACCGACATAGTGCACAGCAAATGCCGGCTGCCATTTGAGATACGCATCTACCGCCATGACAATGCCGAATGCCGCGCGCACGCTGGCCGCGGCGACAATCAGCCATGCCAATGTGCGTGTTTCATTAGCTGATTCCGAGTCCATTCGTTAGGATAACGCGTTATATGCGACGTGCTATTTCGAAAAAGAGTCAGTCCTCTGAAGCAACTGCTTTAGGAAAACCGCCTCATTGTGCTCTTGATCGCGAGCTCCATAGACCAGAGTGACGGGTCCTTCTTTAGCCTTGCTCTTTAACAACTTGAGCGGACCGGCGTGCTGTTTGAGCTCTGTTTGATAACGTCCGCGGAAGCTTCGCCACTTCTTCGGATCGTGCCCGAACCATTTCCGAAGCTCCGTGCTCGGAGCAATGTCTTTCAGCCACAGATCAACCTTTGCCTTTTCTTTTGTCAAACCTCGCGGCCAGAGCCTGTCCACCAGAATGCGCCTGCCATCACTCTTGTCCGGTTTTTCATATACCCTCTTGATTTTTAGTTCATGTCTCACTCGGCTCGACCTCAGTAGCCTGAAAACTCCTCAATGCGAATATTGTCATCGTTGACTCCTGATTCGCTCAATGTCTTACGCATCGCAGCTACCATTCCTCGCGGGCCAGCAATGTAGTAAATGGGAAGCGCCAAATCATTGATGTATTTCGAAAGCATTGCTTTGCTGATGAGTCCCGTTTCCCCATGCCACTCCCGGCTTGATTTTTCCATCTCGGTCATTGTGCCGACAAAGGTGTAATGCGGGTTTTTCTCGTGTGGTTTCATTAACTCGTCCAGAAAGGCCGCATCCTCCGGTCTCTTGTTGGAATCAAAGACAAAAAGCCGGTGCGCTACCCGGTCGCGAATAGCTTGCAACACGATGCTCCGCACCGGTGTCACACCGATGCCACCCGTGAGAAAGACGGCTGGGATTTGCGTATTGTCGTGGAGCGTGAAGGACCCGTAAGGAGCGTCCAGCGTGAGCTCCGTGCCGAGCGCAATTTGTTTTAATACCCGCTTGAACGCCGTGTCACGCATCCGTGTCGCCAACATTAGATCGTTTTCGTAAGGAGCGCTCGCCAAAGTAAACCCTCGTGTGTTGCCTTCCGCGTCAATTTCAGAGGGGTTGATCAGAGTGTAATCGGCGAATTGGCCAGCCTTATAGGCAAATCCCTCCGGCTTTTTGAAATGAAATGCCATTGTTCCAGCAGCGATCTCCTCTCGGCCCTTCAATTTAACTTTGTAGATTGGCATAGGACAGTTCTCCTAATCTTCTCTCGCTAAGCGGCTATCTGGTTTGAAATAAGCAGGTCCTCCTCGCCCGGCTCATCCACGAACGTTTCGATGTATCCGGGTGGTTCGATCTCGCAAAGAGCCTACATGGAATCCGTAAAGCCACGCTCCGCCCGCGCATGTTCCTTGCAAACTCGATTCCCGAAAACATTGATCTATATCAAGGTATGCGGCAGAGAAAACGAGGTGCGGCGGTTGTGCATAATCCGATTCTGTGTCTGGAGTGCCTGTCTGTGAGCGGGCGTTGATGCTCTTCCTCGCGGCGAAAATGTTACCGAAAGTGGCAATTGCGGACTCGGAAGAGCAAGTTACCGCGCGAACAATTACCGCCTGCGCCCAGGTGTTTTTGCAGCAGCTTTTGCAGCTCGTGCGGCTTCGCCCCAGTGATCCTGTTGCTTTTCACGCGCAGATGGCGACGACTCGAAAAGCGTGTTTCCGCGCTTCTAGTTTATTCGAGCCTGCTCGGGCTATTCGTTTCAAATCCAGAATCCGTGCATCGCTTCCGATCGCATTTGACGCCGTTAGTCAGCCACCTCTTCGAGTAAGGTCGCGACTGCGTATTCGCGATACATCTTTGCCATGACGCTCCCGCTGATGTCTGCCGGACAGACCGCAACGCATTCGTAAATGTTTGTGCAATTCCCGAAACCTTCGGCGTCCATCGCGCGGACCATGCTCAGGACGCGGCGACGGTGTTCCGGCGCGCCTTGGGGCAGTAATGCGAGGTGCGAAACTTTTGCGCCGGTAAATAACATCGCTGAAGCATTTGGACACGCTGCCACACAAGCGCCGCAACCAATGCAAGCTGCTGCTTCCATGGCCAGGTCGGCATCCTTCTTTGGCACGAGAATGGAGTTTGCTTCGGGTGCGGAGCCGGTCCGAGCAGAAATAAATCCTCCGGCTTGCACGACCCGATCAAGCGCACTGCGATCCACGACAAGGTCCTTGATGATCGGGAACGCTTTCGCACGAAATGGCTCCACGTAAATTGTGTCGCCATTTTTGAACCGCCGCATGTAAAGCTCGCACACTGCGCTGGGATGATCGGACCCGTGCGCTTCGCCGTTGATGGTCAGTGAGCACACCCCGCAGATGCCCTCCCGGCAGTCCGAATCAAAAGCGATCGGTTCTTCACCGCGCTCGACAAGTTGCTCGTTAACTACATCAAGCATCTCGAGGAGCGAAGTGTTCGGGGAAATGTTCGCCGCTTCGTAATCGACCATTTTCCCCTCGATCTTCGGATTCGCCTGCCGCCAGACCTTTAGGAGAAAGTTCATAGTTCAGAGATTGAACTCGGCGCTAGCTCACATCAAACGTGCCGACACTGGCACTCTTCACTTCCCTAAGTTCTTTCACGCGGATCGCCGCCGGGCCCCGGATCGGGAAATGCATCAGGTAAACTCTCGCGTCGCCGATCTTCGTCTGCCAGCCCCAATCGCATTTTCGGCTGCTGTAAAATATGTTGAACGCAATCTTTCCGATGAAGCAAACCACTTTTGGCCTGTAAGTCCGAATGATTCTTAACGCCCGTCTTATACCTGCCTGCTCCTCCCCTTTTTTAAGTTCAGTCACGTCTATAGTGGGCCGATCCACCAGATTCACAAAATTCAACCCGTATTCCGGCAGGAACTTTTTGTCATAGATGTGCTTGAGCGATTCGTCACCTCTGAGATCGCTTTCAACTTCATTCAGCAGCCCGGCCCGGTTAAGCAGATACCAAAACATCTTGTTGTTCGAAAAGGGCACGCCGCGCCGATAGGAACCGGGATGCGGATTGATGCCTACAAAGAGTATGCTCGCATTCTTAGAGATTTTGTACGCGATCATATCGTAGGCGTGAATGTGTGTGAGCAGGGCACCTCAAATGTTGGGAAGAATGTCAAAGTATTCATCATCCTCGTTTTTGCCCCCTTCTCCCTTGCCAAGAGCCTTCTCCGTTTCGACGAATTCAATGCGTTCTATCCACTTCACCATTTTGTAGCCGAGCTGATTTTCAACGCGCAGTCGAAGCGGAGCGCCATATTCTTCAGGCACCGGAGCATGGTTCATCTCATAGGCGAGCAAACATTTCGCTTTGAGCGCCGTTTTAATCCTTTGTGTGTCATAGTATTCTCCACCGTACAACGCATCGCCGTAGGAATAGAAAGCCACGACTCTTGCTTCGGGCTTGGGTCTGGCGATCTCGATCAACCGTTTGAACGGAAGCCCGCCCCATTGCGCGACTCCCGACCAGCCTTGGATGCAATGATGCGTGGAGATGTATTCTTCCTTGCCCTGCGCGCGAAGTTCCTCAAGTGAAAGCTCGAGCGGATTTTCCACCAGACCACCAATCTTCAATTTGTAATCCTGGAATCCATTCGCCGCGAGTTGCTTCCATTTGTTGGAAGTCGGCAACTTCCCATTCGGCCAGAAGAAAGGGGAGATGTCCTCTTCAGTATAGCGTTCATTTGGCTTGAGACGGCTCAACGCATTCCAGTGAAATAGCCCGTCGATGGCTTCATGTAAATGCTGCATGGTACGAGGATATTTCCATGCGATAAAGTGAAAGAGGACCCAGGAAAGCACTACGAGGCCTATGGCAATCAGACCGAGAATCATCCCGACTAGGTGCGCGTCATCACGCCCCGTTACGATGTGGTTCATGTTTCTGACAAATCCAGTGACGGCGACCAAGCCCACATGCACCGCCAGAAAGCATAGGTAACCAATCAGCAAAATAAAATGGATGGACCGTGCTCCCTGCCTGCTCCCGAAGAGCTTAGGGAAAAAAGGGAACCGATTATCAATCGCCGGGGACATCGCTATTCCGGTCAACACGGACAACGGTGCCATGACGAAAATGACAGTGAAGTATGAAAGCTGTTGCAATGGATTGAATTGATAGAAGCCGTTAGGTTCCATCGGCATATGGAAGGTGGCGTAATAGACAAAAGCTCGCCAAGCGCCGGGAACGATTTCCCATGAGGTCGGAACCAAGCGCTTCCATTGGTCAGTGAAGAAAAGCAACGCGACAAAAATGAAGCCGTTGAGAACGAATCCGTAAACCGAGAGAAAATGCCACGAGCGCGCCATGCCCACGGTGTGCCGATACCCGGGCAAGGCCAACCACGGAGAAATGTAACGGGCGTCCTCCTTCGCAGTCCACTCGCGGTCGGTAGGAACTTCGAGCGGCGTAAACCGCATCCACTCCGAGTTCGGCGTGCAATCACGGTTCCAATAAAGTCGCGGGTGATCCATCAAAATGGAAAGTCCGCTGCGGACAAGGAGTATTAGAAAAAAGAAGTTCACAAAGTGGGTCAGTCGCAACCACGCGGGGAAACCATGCGCGGTCGGAGGATTGTCCAAATTGGTTGGCGGCAGGAAAGTCTGCGCTGGAAGCCCGGCAATCAGATATTGTCCCCACGCAATCGCCACTGGAGCGAGAGCGAAAACTGCAAATGCAACAATGAGCCAGGGATTTATCCAGACACGAAAGCGGCGATCCGGCGGATGGTGGATAGCTCGATGGACTTCGTCGAATGCCTGCATGAAAGAATGGGCTCTAGTCTGAATCAGGTTGCTTTGATTGGTCGTGGTCCCGAGCGTTTGGCCGACGGCTTCTTCGGATTACTTCGTGAGACCTCGGACGGGTATGTGATCGTTGTGCCCCGGACTTTGGCGAAAGGAGTAAGAGTATGAACCTGGCGGCGAGTTGGACTCATGATGTCCTCCGCGCGGATTCCGCGCACCAGCAAGGCATCTGCTATCAGCGAGCGATGACAGCGCCATGGCACCGCTTCGGCGCACATGATTGCGATCCGTTCCTGCTTGGCCAACTGGATCAATTCTTCGAGGCTCTTCGCAAACTCGGGCGTCTGCATGTAATCCGCATAGCCTCGAAAGGAGGCATTTCGCCAGCCCATGTTGAGCGAATCGGGCTTTGCATGACGCAGGCCGCCTAGTCCCGGCGTGTGAAGGTATCCCAACCCGGCTTTCTTCAATGAATCCGGCAACGAATCCTGGTTGAACTGTGGGTTGTGCCGGGAGCGCGGCATCGTCCGCACATCTACTACACGAGATATAGCGTGCGCTTGAAGCAGGCGGATGAATTCAGCGAGCGTGCGCGTAGAATGGCCGATTGTCAGCACGATGGCCGAAGATTCTCCTGCTGGTATTTTCGTCTCTGCCGCTCCCGCGGTTTTGGTGTTGGTTCCTAGTACGCTCACTTCGGGATTGCTCGGCGTCACAACGCCGCGATTAGCCGCCATGAGCGAAAGAGGGATAATCCGTCATGCCGCCATCTACGAAAACCGTACGTCCGGTCACATAGGAGGCAACGTCCGAAACGAGCACCACCACCATTTGAGCGATCTCTTCAGGCTCTCCTATCCGGTGGAGCGGGATTTTTCCCAGCAAGTCTTGTAAGCTCTTTGGATCGCTCCAGACGGAGCGGTTGATCGATGTTTTGATTGCCCCGGGGCCCACCGCCAGCACGCGCACTCCGTACGGCGCCGCTTCCTGGGCCAGGGTCTTGGTCAGCATGCTGACGGCGGCCTTGCTGGCCGCATAGGCGCTGTATCCGGACCACGCGATTTCTTCGTGCACCGAACTCGTGCTCAGCACGACGCCGCTTTTCTGAGACACCATGCGCTTCAGAGCTTCGCGGGCGCAGTAGAAGGCTCCAAACAAATTAATCTCGATCACTTTTCGCCATACTACGATATCGGCTTCCCACCCCAAGGCGCGGTCGCCGTCAATGCCGGCGTTGTTGATAAGAATATCGATCCCGCTCCACGCCACATCGATCTGCCGGAACAGATCCTCGACCGCGCTGGGATCGGAAACGTCCGCTTGAATGGAGATCGCTTCGCCATGCTTCTGTTTGATAGTCTGCACGAGCCCGTCCGCGGCCTCCGAATGGGCCACGTAGTTGATCGCGACTTTTGCGCCAGCATCGGCAAGACCAAGCGCAATCGCCGCACCGATGCCGGAATTGCCGCCCGTGACGAGCGCGCGTTTACCTTCAAGCTTGATATTCATGATAGTCCTTCATTCTTATTAGTTGGCCTCTGCTCGTTCGCTTCCTCGAATTGACTTTTCGGCTCACGTCTAAACGGGCTTTCCGCATCGGTTCCCACAACATGAACCCACCGAGGATGCCGTCCTGATTGGAGACGAGTTGGACGTGGGCGTTCAACTTGAAGGTGATGTTTCTGGCGTTCCCACCACCAATATAGATTTTGTCGGGATGGAAGAGATCGTGCAAAATTCCAATCACGCGCCGCACGCGGCGGTTCCACTTCTTTTTACCCATTTTCTCCAGCGCTTTTTTACCAAGGTATTCGTTGTAGTCCTTTCCCTTGTGCACCGGATGATGTGCCAGTTCTAAATGCGGCATGAGTTCGCCGTCACGAAACAACCCCGTGCCCACGCCAGTGCCAAGCGTAACGACGAGTTCGAGCCCCTTGCCGTCAATCGCCGCGAGTCCCTGCATATCGGCATCGTTGAGCAGGCGAACCGGCTTGCCGAATTTCGCTTTGAGCGCTTCTACCAAATCGAATCCGTGCCAGATATCGTCACCGAAGTGGGGTGCGGTAATGACTTTGTCATTGCGAACATAGCCGGGGAACCCAACCGAGACGCGGTCGAATGCCGGAAGCGGTTTCACCAGGTCAACGAGCGCTTTTACGAGAACCTTTGGAGGGCAGGGATACGGTGTATCAACCCATACGCCATCCACGATCATCCTCCCCCGTGCATCGAGGACTGACGCTTTGAGTCCGGTGCCGCCCACGTCGATGGCCAGTGTTCGTATGCGTTGCGATTGAGGCTGGCGGTTCGAATCGGAGCGCGCACCAGGAGTCGCCGTGCGCCGGCTACCCGTCACCGACGGTACATTGGGTGAATGGAAAGCTTTTTTCACAGAAGCAAACGACGCCCATGGCTCGTTTTCTTTTTCTCTTGAGCCGCCAATGAAATAGGCAAAGGCCAATTACGTCCGTCTCGCGTCATCAGCAGATCCGCCGCTGCCGGTCCCCAAGTGGCTGCCGCGTAATTGGGAAAATTGCGGGGACTGGTTTCTGCCCATACCTCCAGCACGGGCATCAGAAGCTGCCACGCCGCCTCGATCTGGTCGGCCCGCATGAATAAGGTCGGATCATTGTTCATCACATCCCAGAGCAAAGTCTCGTATGCGTCCGGTGATGGGACGGCAAAACTCTCCTCATAGTTGAAGCGCATATCCACCGGTCGCAGGAGCATCCTTGGCCCTGGATACTTTGCCTGAAAGCCCAAGACGATGCCTTCCTCGGGTTGGATCGACAGGACGAGTCGAGAAAGATCCCAACGGCGGGATGCGTCAGGAGGAAAAGACTGATGAGGCACCCCGCGGAAATGGACAGTAACTTCCGAAACCTGCCGGGGCAGGCATTTGCCCGTTCGCAGATAAAATGGAACACACTGCCAGCGCCAGTTGTCTACGAATAACTTTAAGGCCGCAAATGTTTCTGTTTTTGAGTGAGGTGAAACATCATTTTCCTGACGGTAACCGCGCACTTTCTTGCCATCGAAGCGGCCTTTGCCATACTGCCCGCGCACGGCGCACTGCTGAACCGCTCTATGCGAAACCGGCCGCACAGCGCGGAGAACATCAACTTTCTTGTTGCGAATCTCATCCGCATTGAAGGAAACCATCGGTTCCATGGCCACGAGACACAGAAGCTGCATCAGGTGATTCTGCACCATGTCGCGCAGGGCGCCGGCGTGGTCGTAATAACCGCCGCGATGCTCTACTCCCACCTCTTCAGCCACGGTAATGGTGACGTAGTCCACGTAACGCCGGTTCCAAATCGGCTCGAAGAGCGGGTTGGCAAACCGAAACGCCAGAATGTTCTGGACCGTCTCTTTACCGAGGTAATGGTCGATGCGGAAAATCTGCGATTCATGAAAGCTCTCCGTGATTGTGCGATTCAGCGTCCGCGCTGAATCCAAGTCATGACCAAGTGGCTTTTCCACCACAAGCCGAGCGCACACTCGATCCCGATTAAGTCCAGCATCGGCCAGCATCTTCGGAATGATCCCGACCATCACCGGCGGAGTGGCCATGTGAAAAATGTGGCCGGCTTTTATCTTCCAATCCTTATCCAGTTTAGCGCAACTCTTCGCCAGATTCGAGTAGGTGGCCGGGTCTTTAAAATCTCCCTGTTGATAGGTGACGTGTCTGGCGAAGTTTTTCCAGTCCGCGCTTTTCACCTTCCCTTTCCGCGAGAACCGTTTTACGCCGTCGAGGAAGTGTTTGTGTAACTCCGCATCGCGGAACTGGGCGCGATCCATGGCTATGATCGCAAACTTCTTTGGCATCCGTCCGTCCCGGTGTAGATCGAATAGCGACGGCACGAGTTTGCGCCAGGTGAGGTCGCCCGCGCCACCGAAGATCACGAAGATCACAAAAGGGACTTCCATACTGCCTTATTCTTTTTCCCATTGGGTGTGAAATACGCCCTTTTCATCAATGCGCTCATAAGTATGCGCGCCGAAATAATCGCGCTGTGCCTGGATCAAGTTCGCCGGCAGCCACGCGCTGCGGTAACTATCGAGATAAGCGAGCGAAACCATCAGGCCCGGCGCGGGAATACCCAGTTCACTCGCAACGCACACCATCTTGCGCAGGTTTTCCTGATGAGTCTTGACCTTTTCCGATAGCTTTGGGTCGAGGAGCAGATTAGGAAGGCCCGGCTTGGCATGGAACGCGGCACAGATGTCGCCCAACAAGGCGGCGCGAATAATGCAGCCGCCGCGCCAAATCCGGGCGACCGCTTCGAGATCCAGATGGTAGTTATGCTTGATTGATGCTACGGCTAGCAGCGCCATGCCTTGCGCATACGTGATAATCATCCCCGTGTAAAGTGCGCTCCGCAATTGGCCGATAAACATCTGATGGTCACCTTCAAGGCGGCGGATAGGTCGCGGGAGGATGCGACTGGCTTCTTCCCGTTCCTTCTCAAGCATGGAGATATCCCGCATGCCGACAGCCGCATCGATGGTTGGGGCAGGAACTTGCAATTTCATCGCGCTTTGCGATGTCCACATTCCAGTGCCATTCTGTTTGGCAACGTCCAGAATTTCGTCGATCAGACGTTTGCCGGTCTGCTCGTCTACCTGAGTGAAGGTGTGATCAGTGATCTCTATTAAGTAGCTGTTGAGCTCACTGTTATTCCATGTGCTGTAAACGTCGTGTAGCTCGTCATCGCTAAGGCCAAGCCCCCGTTTCATTAGATCGTATGTCTCGGCAATAAGCTGCATCATGCCGTACTCGATGCCGTTGTGGACCATCTTCACAAAATGTCCCGCTGCGCCTGGCCCAAGCCAGGTAACACAGGGCTCGCCGTCTACCTTGGCGGCCACTGCTTCCAGGATCGCGCGGATCCGTTCGTAGGCATCTTTCGGGCCGCCGGGCATGATACTTGGACCGTGACGAGCGCCGTACTCGCCGCCCGAGACGCCGACGCCGAGAAACTGAATCTTCCGCTCCGCCAATGCCTCGGCCCGCAAGTTCGTGTCATCGAAGTAAGAGTTACCCGCATCGATGATCAGATCACCGCGTGCCAGACAAGGCAGCAGATCGTGAATCACCGCATCAACGGGCGCGCCAGCGGGAACAAGCAGCATGACGGCGCGCGGCACGCGGAGTAGACCCACAAACTCCGATACGCTCTCCACGCCCCGGATGTCCCGGTGCTCTGCCTCCTGACGCAACGCCGCCACTTTGGTAATATCCTTGTCGTAACCGGCTACGGAATGGCCGTGATCCGCCATGTTGAGCAACAGGTTGCGGCCCATGACGCCGAGGCCAACCATGCCGATTTCATAGCTTTGTGTTTTCATGGTGGGGTTCATTTCCGGTCGCGGACTTCCGGCAGATCGTCGAATGCGTGCGTCATTTGGCAGACGATCCGTCTCCTAAGGCTGATTCAATCGCCCGATCTAACGCGGCCAGTCCCTTGCCCACGTCAGCACCGAGATGGACCCGGATCACCCGACGCGTATGTTTGCGCAGTGCCTCCAAATCCCCCAGCGCCTCCGCTCGTTTGAAGATGCCAAACGTGTAGGGTTGACCCGGCACCGCGAGATCAGCGGTGTCATCAACCGTTAGTTGTAAGAACAAGCCGGTGTTCGGTCCACCTTTGTGAAACTGGCCGGTAGAATGCAGAAAGCGCGGGCCATAACCCAAGGTGGTAGCAAGTCGCAGACTGTCGCGCAATCGGAGCCGGATGGCTTGCAGTGCTTCCTCGATCACAGAATCCTCGGTTAGGTAAGCCATTAGCGTCACGTAGTCTCCAGCGCGCGCTTGAGCCAGGAATCGTTGCAGCGTCTCAGCGACAGTCGCGGCGGCCTTTGACACGTAGAGACTCAAAGGATTTTCAATGAGCGCCGGTCTTTCCTCGGGCAACTGTCCTTGTTTCTTCAACGTGTCCAGGAGGCGATTCGTGTTGTCTTTGCTTTCCTGGACGTTGGGCTGATCGAATGGGTTGATCCCAAGGATCGATCCTGCCGTCGCAGTCGCGATCTCCCAGCGAAAGAATTCCTGACCAAGATCGAGAGGATCAGTCAACTGGATGGTAACGACTGGATGAGCCGCTTTGCGCAACGCCGCCACGCCGCGTTCCAGCGAGTCCTCAGTTTGATTTTTCAAACGGAAGTAAATGAAAAGCCGGTCGTGTCCATAAACCGACGGGTCACCGAGCGGTTCGCCGCTCACGGGCAAAAGGCCCTTGCCTTCCTTGCCGGTGCTTTCCGCTAGCAGTTGCTCGAGCCACATACCTAGAGTGGCGATCGGTTTGGGCACGATAAAAGTCACTTTGTCGCGTCCCTGCCGCGACAGTTCACCCATCGCTGCGCCCAGACCGAGACCCGGGTTTTTGTGCTCCGGCACGCAGGACGCGCAGGCGTGCGTCATGCGCAAAGCTCGGATCAGCAGCTCGCCGACGTCGACGCCCATAAGAGCCGCTGACACCAACCCGAAATAAGAGAGCGCCGAGTAACGCCCGCCGATGTCGGCAAAATTAAAGAAGATTTTCCGAAACTTTCGTTCCTTTGCCATTTTTACCAGCGGCGTGTCCGGATCAGTGATGGCGACAAAGTTTTCTCCAGCTCGATCACCTTTGAGCGCTTTGACCTTGGCATAAAAGTATTCGCCAAAGGCCAGCGGTTCGGCGGTCGTGCCCGACTTGCTGGCAACAATGAAAAGTGTTTTCGAAAGGTCCACTTCGCGTTCGATTTTTTGGATCGTGGCTGGATCCGTTGTGTCTAGGACAATCAGTCGCAGTCCGTTCTCTGCAGCGCCGAAGATATGTTGGAATGCGAGCGGGGCGAGACTGCTGCCGCCCATGCCCATGTCCACCACGTAACGGAAACCGGCGGCTTTTATTTCCGAAGCGAAACGGATGAGGGCATCCAGGTTGGCCTCCATGTTTTCCGCTACGTGCAACCAGCCGAGCGCATTGCAAATACTCTTCTGAACCTCGGGATTTGTCTTCCAGAGGCTGGCATCTTTTCTCCACAACCGCGCGCAGAACTGCTCACGCTCAAGGAGCGCGATCCGATTACTGACGTCATTTTCGTAGCCACCCAGATTGACTGTCTCGACATCAACCGGTTCTGCTACCGCCGCGGCTCGCTTCTCCTTGAGCGTGCTCATCAGGAGGTCGAATGCCTTGACGAACTCTTGGACGCCTTCGTCTTCGAGTTGCTGGGTGGCTGCGTCCAGATTAATCCCCACTTCCCCTAAGCGCCGAAGGTATTTCGATGCCTTCTCGGCATCGTTAGTTAAACGAGACGCTGGCTTACCATGGTCTCGATAGGCAGCGAGGGTCTGCAGCGGGATCGTGTTAATTGTCTCCGGCCCAATCAGAGCCTCCACGTATTTCAGATCGCTGTAAGCGGGATTTTTGGTGCTGGTGCTGGCCCACAGGAGCCTTTGGGTTCTTGCACCTTGCGCCTTGAGCTTGCCGAAGCGTTCACTCTGAAAAATTTCCGTGTAAATCAGGTGGGCTGCCTTGGCACTGCAGATCGCCACTTCTCCGTGAAGCGTTCCGGCGAGCGCGGCTTTCGAGTTGTCTGACGCCATCGTTTTCTCAAGTGTCGGATCGAGCAGAACGTCGATTCGACTGAGAAAAAAACTGGCGACAGATGCCACTGATTTTAGGGGCTTTCCCTGAGCGGCTAGAGTTCCGAGACCAGCGAGGTATGCCTCCGCCACCTGCCGATACCGAGGCAGCCCGAAAAGCAATGTGATATTAACGTTGATTCCCTCGCCGATGAGCTGCTGAATAGCCGGCAATCCTTCGGCAGTTGCAGGCACCTTGATCATCACATTTGGGCGCGCCACGGCTAGCCACAGCCGCCGCGCCTCGGCGATCGTCCCGGCGGTGTCATGCGAGAGATAGGGAGAAACTTCCAGGCTCACGAATCCATCCGCGCCATCCAGCCGATCATAGACCGGACGAAAAAGATCGGCCGCACGCTGAATATCCTCCACCGTGAGAGCCGCGTATATTTGGTCGATACTCTTGTCTTCCAGCGCCAATGCGCGGATGGCGTCGTCGTAATCGTGGCTTCCCGCAATCGCCTTTTCAAAGATGGATGGATTGGAAGTCACGCCGCCCAGCCCATCTTCTTCGATAAGCTGCTTTAGTTGCCCCGAAGAAATCATTCCGCGCCGGATGAAATCCATCCAGATGCTTTGGCCAAATGCCTCCAGCTTGAGCAAAGGATTCTCTTTCATAATGATTCCTCCAGCTTCATTTCTTCGCCGGGTGCGTTGACCGTCCCTTGGATGGGCGATCGCTTTTATTGATCTTTTTGAGAGCCGCACCTTTGTGCATGGCCATGTGGTCTGTCTTGTCGCTCTTGATCAAATACTGCGGCTCCGCCTTCGAGGCGCAAACGGTGTAGGTCTTAAACTTCATGGCGGCCGAAACCTTTTTCTTGATCGTTCCCCGCACATGGCCCGCTTCCGAATTCCACTCGACATGATCTCCAACTTTGAATGCGTCCTTCTTTCGCATCACTTAATCTTCCAAGGCTGCCACCTTCTTCAGGCGGCGTTGGTGACGTTCGGCATTATTAAAACGGGCGGCCAGGAAGGCTTCGGTTAAATCCCAGGCGAGCGCTTCACCCAGCACGCGCGCGCCGAAGCAAATCACGTTCATGTCGTCGTCTTCCACGCCTTGGTGTGCGGAAAAAATATCATGAACCAATGCGGCTCTTACTCCTTTGACCTTGTTAGCCGTGACGCATGCTCCTACTCCGCTTCCGCAAATCGCCATTCCGCGCTCCACCTCGCCACTCGCCACGCTTCGAGCGAGGGGCACGACGTAATCGGGATAGTCGTCTTCCCGGTTTAAGCTGGACGGGCCGAAGTCAACGACTTCGTGACCGGACTTAGACAACGCCTTCGTCAATTCTTCCTTCAAAGCAAAGCCCGCATGGTCCGCGGCAATTCCGATGCGCATCAGTTAGGATCTCCCTCGTTACGCCACACCGCCACGGCTTCGGCTACGGTTCTCTGATGAAGAACCGGCCGCTTCCCGTGGACCAATTCCATGGCACGCTGGCAAATGTTCTCCACAGTAAAACCATATTCGCGCATCACGACGTCTCCCGGCGCGGATGCACCGAATCGATCCACTCCGATCACATCGCCCTCGCCGCCCACGTATTTGCACCAGCCCTGGGTCGAACCGGCCTCGACTGCAAGCCGTGCGTGCATTATTGGCGGAAGAACTGAATCGCGATAACTTTGCGGCTGAGCATCGAACAATTTCCAGCTTGGCATCGAGACGATCCGAACCTTCATCCCTTCCTCGGTTAACTTTTTGCCCGCCCTAACGATCAAACTCACTTCCGACCCTGTGCCGATCAGGATGAGGTCCGGTTTGCCTTCAGGAGCATCCCGCAAAATATAGGCACCGCTCCGCAAGCCCTCTGCCGCAGCAAATTGGGTGCGATCAAGGGTGGGCACGTTCTGTCGTGTCAAGATCAGGGCCACCGGTCGATCCCGGGTTTCAATAGCGACGCGCCAGGCTACGGCCGTCTCGTTCGCATCGCATGGGCGTATGACGATCAACTCTGGTATCGCGCGCAGCGAGGCAAGTTGTTCGATCGGCTGATGCGTGGGACCATCCTGTCCGAGCGCAATGCTGTCGTGCGTGAAAACATAGATCACCCCCAGCTCCATCAGCGCCGCCAGCCGAATCGATGGCCTCATGTAGTCCGAGAAAATGAGAAACGTCGCGGCGAACGGAATGATGCCGCCATGCGCCGCCAACCCATTCGCGATGGAACCCATCGCATGCTCGCGAACACCAAAGTGCAGGTTGCGTCCTGCATAACTCCAGCCGCCGCCCGTCGATCCTTGCAGGTTGCCGGCCTCGTCGCGCGGATTCTCGAAATCGCCCATCGCCTGTAACGCGGTGTGGGTGGAAGGATCTAAATCGGCCGAGCCGCCGATCAATGAAGGAAGCTCCTGATCAATCGTGTTTAACACCTTTCCTGATGCGACGCGGGTCGCCATGCCTTTCGGGTTAGCCGGAAACCTCGGAATGCCGGTGTCCCAGCCCTTGCGTAATTCGCCAGCCATTCCTTGCTGGAGTTCCTTGGCGAGGTCGGGGAACGCTTTGGTGTATTCGGAAACTTTCGCGTTCCATTCTGCTTCCGCCTGTTTGCCATTTTTAACTGCCCGACGGAAATGCGCGAGAACCTCGGCTGGAATGTAGAAGGTTGGGTCGAGTGGCCAGCCCAATGCTTGTTTCGTCAGCTTCACCTCCTTGTCACCCAGCGGCGAGCCGTGCGCCTCAAAAGTGTCCTGCTTGTTCGGTGAGCCGTACCCTATATGCGTGCGCACGAGAATCAGCGACGGACGTTCCTTCTCGACTTGCGCGACGTGCAGCGCCCGTTCAAGCGCTGCAAGATCATTTCCATTCTCAACAGTCTGGGTGTGCCAGCCGTACGCTTCGAAACGCATGGCACGATCCTCCGTGAACGTGATGTTAGTCCCAGCGGAAAGCGTGATGTGGTTGTCATCGTAGAGGCAGATCAGTTTGCCGAGTTTCAAATGACCCGCGAGCGACGCGGCCTCAGACGAAACGCCTTCCATCAGATCGCCGTCGCTCACCAGCGCATAGGAGTAATGATTGACGATTTGGTGACCTGGGCGGTTGTAGCGCGCGGCGAGGTAGTCCTCCGCGATCGCCATGCCAATGCTATTGGCGAATCCCTGGCCGAGCGGACCGGTTGTTGTCTCCACTCCAGGTGTCAGTCCGCGCTCCGGATGTCCGGGAGTCTTACTTCCCCACTGGCGAAATAACTGAATTTGTTCGAGCGGCAGGTCATAGCCCGTGAGATGGAGGAGGCTGTAAAGCAATATCGAGCCATGCCCCGCGGAGAGGACGAAGCGGTCACGATCCTTCCAGCCTGGATTAGCCGGATTATGTCTAAGGAACCGCGTCCATAATAAATAAGCCATGGGAGCAGCACCCATGGGCAAACCTGGATGACCGCTATCGGCTTTCTCCACCGCATCCACCGACAAGAATCGAATCGTGTTGATGCATAGGTTATCCAGTTCGGCCGATGAAAGAGCAGTGGAAGATTCCATTTTCAAGAAGTGGCTGCCGATGCAGCCATGGGGAGAACAAATTTATCCATGGCGTAAGCGAACCCATCTTCCTCGTTACTTAAGGTGACAAAGTTGGCCTGGGCCTGCACCTCCGGGCTGGCGTTGCCCATCGCGATACTTAAGCCACTTTTATCGAACATCATGATATCGTTAGGCATATCGCCGAGAGTGGCGATGGCCTCTTGGGGGATGTGCAGGCTCTTAGAGAGGAACTCGACGACACCGCCTTTGTTCGCTTCGGGGTGTGTCACGTCCAGGTAATAAGGCTGTGAACGGGCAGCGGAAGCTTGACCATGTAACTCCGATTGCAGGGCCGCTTCACACTGGGCTACGGCTTTCAAGTCGTCGCTCACGCCAACGATTTTAACGGCGCGGTCCAGAAGAGGGTTAAAGTCGAGCGAAACTTTCGCTTCAAACTTCACGGTCCAGGTTTCCCGAGCCACATGAGGTCCGTCGGAATCGGGCACAAACCAATCCATGTCGGTATAAAGCCAGCCCACAAGCTTGTGCTGGCGGATCACCTCCAGAGCACGCGCGGCCGCGACGCGGGAAATAAAACGAGACTGAATCACCGTCAGATCGGGCTTCACAAAAACGCCGCCGTTAAAGCCGGCGACGACGGCGTCGATTTTCAGGTCGTCGATCAGCATCTTCATGCCGCGGGGCGGGCGCCCACTTGTGATCGTGAACCCGATATGCGCAGCCCGCAGATCTGCAACAGCAGCCCTTGCCCGTGGCGTGACAACTTTATCGTGCGTCACCAGCGCCCCGTCCACGTCGGCGAGCATCAGTGAAATCTTTGTGGAATTGAGATATGGTTTCATCTTCGGATGTTCCCTATCTGCGCGCTTTCCATCTGTTCAGAATACTTGCCTTCAACCGCGAGGCCGTTGCACTGGGCACGATGGCGCAGAGCCGCCTGAGCTGCAGCGATGTTACCCTGAGAACCTTTCCAGATTTTCAGCGCGGGAGCCTGGAGTGCGCGTCCAAAGGAAAAACTCAACTTCCAGGGAACATCGCTGGCCCTGCAAATGGCGTTCAATCGCTGCGTAGCCGCTTCATCACCTTGTCCTCCCGAAAGAAAGACGATCCCGGGAACGGCGGCAGGCACAGAACGAAGCAAACAGCGGACGGTCGCTTCGGCTACTTCCGGAACATCGGCTTGCTGCGAACAGTCCTTGCCCGACAACACCATGCCCGTCTTGAGAAGCAATTGTTCGAGTACAACGCGATGCTCAAAGAGGGCGGCAAACACGCCGTTCAAAGTGACCATCGTGACCTCTTCGCACCGACCTATGGAATGATTGCCGTCCATTAGCACCTCTGGCTCTACCATCGGTACCAACCCGGCTTCCTGGCTGAGCGCAGCAAACATCGCCAGCGCCTCGGCATTCGCTTCGATGCAAGTGCGGGTTGGAATGTGCTCGCCAATCGTAATCACCGCGCGCCATTTGGTGAAACATGCTCCGAGTTCCCGATACTCCTTGAGTCGCTCGCGAAGGCCATCGAGCCCCTGAGTGACCTTTTCGCCGGTGAACTGAGCCAGGGCCACGGCGCCCTTATCTACTTTAATGCCAACAGTGATGCCTTGCTTTGCCAGCACTTCGGGCATGAGAACGCCATCCTTTGTCCTTTGACGTAGCGTTTCGTCAAATAGGATAACGCCGCTGATGGCTTCATTCAGGTCAGGAGTCGTGAAGAGCATTTCCCGATAGTCCCGCCGGGATTCTTCTGTGGATGGAACATTGATGTCCGCGAATCTCTTTTTGATCGTCGGCAAGCTCTCATCGGCCGCCACAATGCCTTTGCCAGCAGTCAGCATTGCGCCGATCGTTGATTCCATTGTCGGCGCAATCATAATTTTTCGGATGGATTAGCCTCACTTAACAATTAGTTGTAGAAAGCATTTTGAAAGAAGAGGTGTGGAGGAAGACGATCTCGATCTGCCATTCAGTTTTCAATCCCGGCCGTTTGCCGATCCTACTCGTGGTAATAGTCACTGTTCCCGTTCGTCCTTCTTCTCGGCTGCCTGGGCTGCTTGCAGCATCTGATCGTGCTCTGCTTCTTTGATTCCTTCTTCGACAAGCTGTGCACTCTCGCTCCACCCTTCACTATCCTCGTCCTCGCCAAACGACTCCGGCGTATGGCGCCCGGTTGAGCCTCGCACGGGATCCCAGCGTTCTGATTCGGGTATCGATTCAAGAACCGCTTCCTGGATATCCATATCCGGTCCGCCCGTTAGTTCACGTTTGGCCTGTTCATAGTCGACCTCGGATGGTTGGGAAGGAACACGACCCGCGATAGCAGCTAATTCACGCGCGCGCACCTCTACCATCTCTGCAGTCACAGTGCCGATGCCGATAGCGTTCTCAGTTAAAATACCTTTGTTCAAAGGATTTTTGTTCATGTTCTAAATAGTATGTCTTGAAATAATGGGGCATCTGCATCATGCGCGGCGCATGCAACATGGTTCTTCGACAGCAAATTGGGCGAGGTCGGGTGGTGCGTTCCGTTGATCGCGTTATAACTCATGATGCGTCGAAATTGCGCGTATCGTGGTATGCCGCGCCGAGCAGAGGCACATGGTATTCCGGTGCTTTCAGGATAGCTTCCTTGGTCACCTTCACAAATACCTTGGATTCGTCGTAACTAATGCGGTCGATATCCTTCGGTGAAATCACGATCTCCTTGCCCGAATACCAATGGCCCGTCTCCACCACCAGGTGACAAATCGTCCAACTTTTGTCGTCCATCATAAAGTCAGTGACGTGGCCGATCGCTGCTTCGCCGGTTTGGATGTGGTAGCCGTTAGGGGCCTGTGTGCTTCGCAGATGGGGATCGTCGCCATTGTTGTGGCGGCTACCCCGGCTCGCTTTCTTACTGGGCATAAGATGCGGCGGCGGCGCCACGGGAAAACCGCTTACGCCCCACATTCCGCCTCCGTCCCAGTAGGATGGCCATCCGTAGTAACGATAATAATCCTCTTCATATTGTCGCGAGACCGGCTTGTGCGACTCAATTGCAGGACTATTTTCAATCTGTTGCCGAGTCAGATTTACCCGCAGGCAGTCGCCGTCTTGATATAGCTCTCCGAAAGCATGAGGAGAGATAAGCACCAAGCGCCCGGTTAGCCATGAACCTGTGTCCGCGACAACATATCGTACAGCCCATTGTTGATCATTAAAGTAGAAGTCCTTCACATGGCCGATATCGCCGTCAGATGTGCCCAGTTTCTTTCCGTAAAGTTGCTTAATGCTTCGCAACATAACTTTATCCGTTCTGAACGCTGTGCTGGCCTATCTGGACCTCGTGGTGTGACATCAAATGGTTCTCACTCATTTCCGGCAAAGGCGAAGGTCACCAGCGCGTCCTCCTCTTGCTTTGAATCGAGTCTCGAATACTGCATCACGATCGGCACGTCCGATTCGATCGTGCTGGCGTAATCAGTCGCGCGCGGAATCGGCTCTGGGTCGGTGAGGCAATTGAAGTGGACATGCTTCGTCCGCCGTGCCGGAACTATGACACGATAAGGGCCGACTGGATCGCGATCGCTGTAATACACGGTAATCTCAACGTGCGCCTCCTCGTCAGAAACGTTGAGAAGCACCACCGTTTCGTCACCAATAGGTGGAATCCGTCCCTGAGCGATGGCCCAATATTTGCGTCCCATAATCATAAATATGCTTCCTGTTTCGAGAAAATGTATTTCCTCCAAAGACCGATCTCGTGATGCTCGTGAGTGGCGTCGTGCTCGTGCCGATTGTGATGCGTTTCGATCTCACAAATAGTGTTCATGGGAAACCCTAAAGCCACGCTCCGCCCGCGCATGTGTCTTGCAAATTCGAATCCCGAAAAGATTGATCTATATCAACGCAGGCGGCCGAGATAACCAGATACGGCGCGCCATCCATATCTGGATTCTGTTTCTGGAGCCCAATCTGTTAGCGGGCGTCGATGATCTTCCGCGCTGTGAAAATGTTACCGGAAGTGGCGATTGCGGACCCCGGAAGATAAGCTACCCCGTGAACAATTACAGATCGCCCAAGTGTTCTTGCAGCAACTTTTGCAGCTCGAGCGGTTTCGCTACTGTGATCATGTTGCGTTTCATGCGCAAATGTTTTTGTTCGCGAAACTGGGCGAGTGTGCGCGAAAGCGTCTCTTTCGTCATTCCCATCTCAGCCGCAAGTGCCCGTTTCGTTCGATTCAATTTGATCACGGCCGGTGCGTTGCTCAACGGCTGCGGACAGCGTTTCAACAGCCAGCCTCCGATCCGTGCTTCCACGTCTTTGAGCACCATGTCGTCGAGTAATCCAATGACCAGCTCCAGATATCGACTGACGGATTGAAGCACCCGCAGTAAAATTTCAGAGCGGTGACCTAATACCTCAACAAACTTCACTTTCGGCACGAACAGGACTGTCGTTGCCTCAGCCGCCCGCGCATGCGCGAGATAATCCATCTCAGCGAAAATCGTCCACTCTGCGAAGGACTCGACCGGCCGAAATAAGTGAATGGTATGCTCTTTCCCGCGGGCGCTAACGTGGTGAACGTTGATCGAGCCCGTTTGTACGATGTAAAAACCATCGGATGGTGAGCGTTCTTGAAACAGGTATTCGCCTTTGGCGAGATTCTTCGAAATCGTGAATGCCGCGACCGCAGAGATGTCAGCTGCGGGCAGCCCGGCGAAAAGCCGGCAGCTCCTCAGCGTGTTCGCGATGACCAGTTGCCCGAATTTCGCATATTGCGACTGCAACATACGCCGAAGCTATCGGCGCGCTCGTGACTCGTCCCGCCAAAAATGCGTCATGCAACTAAAAGGAAACCCATTCCCCAACCATGACTTCTCGCGAGACGGACCCGCTTCGTGACCATTTTGTCACTCGCTGAAATGATTTGCGTTTATACCGGCAAACTAACCGCACTGACACGGGTTCATCGCCGCCACGAGCATGAACTCCGAAGGGAACGTAACGCTGCCGGCTGCGCGCGAGATCGTGACCTTGCCATCCTCGAACGGCAGACAGCGACCATGACTCTTAACGTCGCGGGACACTGAACGCACTGAAATAATCTGCGCATACTCTGATCTAGGCGCGGTCGCCCTCACCTGAACCCGCACGGGCAGGGATTCAAGCGAGAGTGCATTCGAGCATGAAAAACACCTTAGCCTATCCAATTGATCATAAACTACTTGCGCTTGTTTGATCTGAGAACGGCTAGTGCGAGCTTGTCCGCGATTGTCCAGAACTGGTTGTTAACGTCAACAAACAGGGGTTCGAATCCCCTAGGCTCCACGGATTTCGCAACGACTTTTTGTGATTTTGTGACTTTCGCGACTGGTCTGGACACACACGGACAGCTGTGGTCGCTAAAAGAAATTCCCACGCAGCAGATGCTCACAACCATGTGGACTTCTGCGGTCAGAAATGGACCCAATTTTTTGTGCCAGGGGGGCAAAACGGGTGGACCCCGGTCAAACTCTTGCTCCGCGATCAAACATATTGAGAGAACCAAAATGCTCCCATGTAGAGAATTAGTCGCGTGCCCTACCAACATACGGCAGACCCCGGCCCGCCCGACCCGCTCGGGCCGCCACTTCTTAAGAAACCTCTCGAACACCGCGCCCGTGCAGACAGGAACCGAAGCAAAATGGCCAGAACCTTGTAATAATCGGACGATGTTTCAAAAAGCCTCTCCAGGAATCCGCGGTAAAATTTTTCGGTTTCGGCATAACCTTTGCCGAAATTTCGTTTTGTACATGTTTGGAAAGTTCAATTAAGAAGACAATAAACATTATGAAACCAAGACAGATATTTATCAGCATTCTGGCAGTTCTATTCCTGTTCCCATTGATGGGGACGTTCGCTCAGCAAGCACCGAACTCAGGTTCTATTGAAGTGATCACGACCTTTGATTATCCCGGGACCGTAAATGTAACCTCCCCGCAAAAGATTAACGAGAGAGGCGACATCGTTGGCGAGTTCATCGATTCGAGCGGAGTGGTGCGCGGTTTTGTCCGGTTCAGCAATGGTACCTTTAGCGCGCCGATCGTCGACCCTAACGATACCGTGGGTTTTACCGAAGGACGAGGCATCAATAACTCACGCACAGTCTGCGGTGACTACGCCAGCCCGGATGGCAACAATCACGGGTTTTTCCTGTCGGGCGGCACCTTCACAGAATACGATGTTCCCGGCGCGGTCAGTACCACTGTGCTTAGTATAAACGATCCTGGCGACTTTACCGGCGGGTTTGATCCCGGCAGCGGGATCTTCCAGGGGTATGTCAGCGTTGGCGGAACCATAACGTCGTTTAGCGTCCCAGGAGCTCTCGTGACCCTTGCTTACGAGATGAATAATGGCCGCGATGACTCCGATCACACTGGGGATCGACATTCAAAGCAGTTGGTGGTGGGATACTATATAGACGGCTCAGGAATCCTTCACGGCTACTACCGGGACGCCAATGGGGCGCTGCACTTCCCGATCGATCCTCCGGGCTCCGTTCAGACAATCCTGTTTGGAGTTAACAATAGGAACAAAGATGCCGAACAGGGTCAGGCCGATGAACAGCACGGCAAGCGCTGGGTGGTGGGCAGATATGCGGACAGCTCAGGCGTGACTCATGGACTCTTCTTTGTCCCGCCAAACAACTTCTTCACTTTCGATTATCCCGGGTCAACCTTTACATCGCTTAACGGAATCAATGCGCGGGGGTTTATCTGCGGTCGTTACGCCGATTCTTCCGGCATTGCCCACGGATTCATAGCTCGCGTCAGAGGCACACCGCCGACGAAAGAGGCGGGCACGGAAATGAAGGCGCGGGGAGGTGCAATACCGGCGCGCTGAGTTTTGACCATCGCGAGAGGCCCGCACCGTCGGCGCTGTGTCGCGATGCGGGCCCGGATGCGTGGCCGACGCCGGGGTGGTTCCAAATATACGTGGGATGGAACGGACGATAGCTAGCCTGTTGTCTAATGGAAAAAAATCAGCTACCGTGCGTGGGCTTTTAGGTCCAATGCACACCAAACTTTTGGCAACCTCTCCCTCCATCGAGACTTTTGCCAAGAGACCAATCGAGCGGCTTTCCCAAACCGGGCAAAACGGCGCTGCCTTCGTCACCACGCATTGGAGCATCGTGCTGACTGCCCGAGGCGAATCACCAGAGGCTCGCGAAGCGCTCGAGAATCTGTGTCGCAACTATTGGTGGCCGATTTATGGCTTTGTGCGGCGCCAAGGCCATACCCCAGAAGAAGCACAGGATCTTACCCAAAGTTTTTTTGCATTCCTGCTTGATCGAAAGGGCTTGGATACAGTCGGGCCGGAGAAAGGACGCTTACGTTCATTCTTTTTGGCATCGGCAAAGAATTTCCTCGCAAACGCACACCGTAGCGCAATGGCTGGCAAACGCGGACACGGCCGTCCGGCACTGCGTTTGGAAGAGTTGGTCGGACGGGAGCATGCCCATCTTGAGCCACTAGACACTTTGACTCCCGATCGAATTTATGAGCGCGAATGGGCTCTGACACTGCTCGATCAGGTGCTTGGCCGACTTGCGGAAGAATATCGGATGGCGGCTAGCGCAGCGTTATTCGACCGATTGAAACAACTTCTTGTGGGTGAACCGGACCGGCCTTCGCAGGCCCAAATCGCGCAGGAGTTGGGGATGACTGAAAACGCCGTAAAACAAGCGTTTCACCGTCTCCGTCATCGATATGGCGCTCTGTTGCGCGATGAGATTGCCGAGACGGTCGCCAAACCTGCCGAGATTGAAGATGAGTTGCGGCATTTTATTGCTGTATTGCAAAACAATAGCTGACGTATGGGGAGAGCCGAGACGACGAATGCCCGAGTTTGCGGTAAATGCGGGAACAAGATCTTTGACACCGCACCGCAGGGACTTTGCAGTGTTTGTCTTTTTGATACAGGCCTAAGCATTCTGACGGAGTCCGTAGGTGGCCCCAACGCGAAGGATTTTGGAGCTGATAACGACTCCACCTCCACAGACGCCGTAGAACTGTTCAGTGCGTCCGACGATTATGAGCTACTGGAGGAGATTGGCCGAGGTGGACAGGGTGTTGTGTATCGTGCCAGACAGAAGAGTCTGAATCGCACTGTTGCAATAAAGATCATCGGAATCGGCAATGGGAGGACCAAAGCACATCTCAAACGGTTTCGTCTGGAGGCAGAAGCTGCTGCCAAATTGAACCACCCCTTCGTAGTCCCAATCCACGAAATCGGGCAGCGGAAGGGCCGCTGTTATTTTAGCATGGGATTAGTCGAAGGAGGCCGACTCGATCAAATTGCTAAACGAGAACCGATGTCGTTCCGCCAGGCTACCGAATTGATCGCGAAGCTGGCGCGGACGGTTCATTATGCTCACCAACACGGCGTTATTCATAGAGACATCAAGCCAGGGAATATTTTGCTCGATACCAAAGGCGAACCGCATTTGACCGATTTCGGTGTGGCGCGGCTCCTTGAGACGGAAAACGATGCCACTTGTACAATTGAGGTTTCAGGTACGCCGAGCTACATGGCGCCAGAACAAGCCCATGCAAACAATCGGCATGTCAGCAGCGCCACTGATGTTTACGGCCTAGGTGCGGTACTGTATCAGCTGCTCGCGGGGCAACCGCCTTTCACTGGTGGCACGCCTTTTGAAACAGTCCGCTTATTGTTGGAGACGGAGCCGCGACAACCGCGCCTCTTAAATCCGAAAGTGGATCGTGACCTTTCCACGATCTGTTTGAAGTGTCTCGAGAAAGATCCAAAGCGTCGCTATTCTTCTGCGCTCGCGCTGGCGGAAGACCTTGAACACTGGCTAAGACACGAACCGATCCGCGCACTCCGCACGGGCGTTCTCGCTCGCGGAAGAAAATGGATACGCCGCAATCCAGCTGCTGCTGGATTGGTGGTGACGTCCGTTCTCCTGGCGTCAGCAGTAGGCGTTATCGTCTGGAAAGTCGGAGCGGTGGGGCGCCAACCATCAACGGGAATCGCCGTATTGCCATTTGAGGATTTGAGCAATGATAGAGAGGACGCCTACTTTGCCGAAGGAATACAGGATGAAATTCTGGCCCGCCTGTCCAAGATCGCGGACCTGAAGGTCATCTCACGCACTTCCACGCAGAAGTACAAAAGCGCGCCGGACAATCTGCGCGAGATTGCCAAGCAACTTGGGGTGGCAAATGTTCTCGAAGGTAGCGTCCAAAAAGCGGCCGATCGGGTGCGGGTTAATGTGCAGCTGATCAACGCGCTGAACGACACCCATCTCTGGGGAGACATTTACGACCGCAAGCTTACTGACATTTTTGCGGTTGAAAGCGACATCGCGACAACGATCGCTGACACGCTGCAGGCGAAGTTAAGCGGCGCGGAGAAGCAACTGATAACGGCCCGCCCGACGAGTGACTTGACCGCCTACGAGCTTTATCTCAAAGGCCGATCGCTTTGGGGCAAACGCAGTGGGGACAACATCCCGAAGGCAATCGCATTTTATGAGCAGGCGATTGCGCGCGATCCAAACTATGCCCTGGCTTATGCTGGTCTGGCGGAGGCTTACGCTATCCTGCCAGCGTATACCGCGACAGCACCACAGGATGCCAACCCGAAAGCAAAGGCTGCCGCAGTAAAGGCTCTTCAACTGGATGACAAGCTGGCGGAGGCGCATACTGCGTTGGCATTTATATTGTGCATCGGTGACCTCGATATGGCTGGTTCAATATCGGAATTTCAGCGCGCCATCGCGCTAAACCCCAACTACGCAACAGCCCACCATTGGTATGGAAACGGCCCACTCCTTGCCCTAGGCCGGTTTGAGGAAGCGATCGCCGAGGGCAAACGCGCCGTTGAGCTTGATCCGTTCTCGCCCATTATCAATGCAGACCTGGGGCAGAATCTATTTTGTGCGCGTCGATACGATGAGGCGATCGCACAGTTGCGCAAGACGCTGGAGATTGATCCGACGTTTTATTACGCACGTTATAATCTGGGCATCGCCCTTCAGCTAAAGGGCGACCTCCCTGCCGCGATTGCTGAATACACACAGGCACAGAAGTTGAGCGACGATCTTTTTGTTCCAGTGCTGCTCGCATCCGCTAAAGCCAAGTCAGGCGACAAGGATCCGGCCGCGCGACTACTCGCTGAACTGGAAGAACTCAGCCAGCATCGGCACGTGCCCTCATACTGGCGTGCTTTCCTCTACCTCAGTCTGGCAAATCGCGACAAAGCAGTTCGTTGGTTGGAGCAAGTTATTGCCGATCATGACAGCCCAAACATCGACATGATTGCAGTTGACCCCTTTCTCGATCCACTCCGTGGGGATCCGCGATTTGACGCGTTAGTCCAAAAAGTGGTTGGTCCCAAGGCGAAATAACAAACGTTCTTTGCCAAGCAAAGGTAAATCCACTCCGTCTGAACAGGACCGGTGGTATACGTCCCCCAATTGTTTGGCACACCTGAATGCTAGGCGAGCAGCGAGTTCGCGAGAAGCTTTTTAACTGTGATCTTGGCCGGCCGAAGGCTGATCAAGTCCGCTCAGTCCTGACTTGTCATATTCTGTCGCTCCGACTCCGCGTGCCTCACTTTATCGGGGACGCCTGCAATATCATCTTCCGAAGAGTACTTGTACCTCGAATGGCGGAGATCCAGTCGTCGCGATCGTGGGTCCCGCTAAAGGGTCCGAGCGGGGCCCTGAGTTCTAACGCTCGGAGACCTATTGTAAGACCGACCCTGCCAAGTCCGAGTTCTTGCGCTGCCTCAGTGATATGACTTTCTGCCGAGCGCCGAACTTGCTCGAGCTTAACCAAGGGGAGGTTACGCACGCCCCTTGCCTCGTAAAAAGCTTTTGGAGCCACAACGGTCCAATCTATGACCTGTGCAGAAATCAACTTATTGCTGCGGTTTCGAATGCGCTCGTACGCTTTATCGGACAAGAACTCCGCGAGCTTACGGATTATTAAGTAACCGAAAACGTATGTGGTAAGTTCCATCATTGCGTAAAGCGGATTGTCTGAAGCAATCTTAAGTTCGCACAACATAAAGCGGCTCGTGTCGACCATATATCCGATATCGATATTAGACTTCGTGTCCGTGCGCGGCCCACGTATCCCGGACCATATCGGTATTTGAGTAGCCCACCGCTCAGTTTCACCTTCAGTTTGGTGTCAGGGGGGCAAAACGGGTGGACCCAGGGTCAAAATTGACTGTGGAATTTCAGCCGTAAGTCTCGGCCAGTGAAAGAGTTCGGGGGTATAGCTCAGTTGGTAGAGCGCGTCGTTCGCAACGAAATTCTGCTTCACTTGGGGATGAGAACGCAGTTCGACTGGCGGGGCGCGTCACGCGCGAGGATTAAAAACCCGCCATCGCGGTTCAATTTCCAGCGTCCATTGGAAACCTGATGATCAGTTCGACTGGATCTGCGTCGGCGGCGTATTGCCGTGAGAGCAGTTCGCCTGCGCCAAAATTTGGTCATGGTGGGGCGGCGATTCCAGCTTCGTGATTTAACTTTTTAAGCGGGACCCACTCCGATAAAAGCAGCCTGACGGCAAGAGCCCGTCGTTCGAATGAACACCAGGAATTTCTTTGCCGAGCTGAAGCGGCGGAATGTCTACAAGGTCGCCGTCGCCTATGCGGTCGTGTCGTGGCTGTTGATTCAGATCGCGACGCAGGTCTTTCCCTTTTTCGATATCCCGAACTGGGCCGTGCGCGTCGTCGTGCTCTTTCTGGCTCTGGGTTTTCCGGTGGCACTGGTCTTGGCCTGGGCCTTCGAAATCACGCCGGAAGGAATTAAACGTGAATCGGAGATCGCGCCTGACGAATCGATTACTTATCACAAGAGCCGGAAGCTGATTGGAATCACCATTGCAGTCGCGGTGGCGGCGGGCGGCATGCTGGCATTCCAGCTTCTTCGGCCGCGGTTAATGACGGAGCGGATTCCAGCCACGAGCCCGGCTGCGCCGGATGCAGTGATCTCCGAGAACAGCATCGCGGTGTTGCCGTTTGTGGACATGTCGCAGGCCAAGGACCAGGGATACTTCTCCGACGGCATCTCCGAGGAGTTGCTGAACTTGTTAACCAAGGTGCCGCAGCTCAAGGTGGCGGCGCGCACGTCGTCATTCTCGTTCAAGGGGAAAGGGCTCGAAGTGCCCGAGATCGCGCGGCAGCTTGGCGTAGTGAACGTGATCGAGGGCTCGGTGCGCAAGAGCGGCGATCAGGTGCGCATCACAGCCCAGCTCATTCACGCAACAGACGGTTTTCATTTGTGGTCGCAGACCTGGGACCGCAAGCTCGACGACATCTTCAAGATCCAGGATGAAATCGCCGCCGAGGTGGTGAAGGAACTGAAGGTGACGATCCTCGGCGAGGCGCCGAAGGCGCGTACGACCGACCCCAAAGCCTACGCGCTCTACTTGCAGGCGGTGCAGCTCGCGCGGCAGAATACCGCCCAGGCCTACGAACAGTCCGACGCGCTCTACCGGCAGGCTTTGGAGATCGGTCCGCGCTACGCGCCGGCGTGGTCCGGGTTGGCGGTGAACTTCATCAATAAGGTAACCAGCGGCCTGGCACCGAGTGCGGAGGGATTCGCGCGCGCCCGCGAGGCGGCGGAGAAGGCCCTGGAGATCGATCCGGACTACGCTTTCGCGCACTCGAATCTCGGCAGAATCGCGATGTTCCTCAATGATCTTAACGGCGCGGCGCGGCATCACGAGCGCGCTTTAGCGCTCGATCCGACGGATCTCCGGGTGCTTAACAACGCGGCCCTCTTCCTCGCGAACCTCGGCCGCACGGACGAGGCGTTGGCGCTCAACGAGTTCCAAGTCCGGCGCGACCCGGTGAACGTAGGGTCTCTTATCAACCTGGGAGCCGTCCAGAGTAGCGCGGGGCGGCTCGATGAGGCGATCGCCTCGTTCCGCACGGCGCTGAGCCTGAGTCCGGGCCTTGGCCTCGCGCACTACTATCTCGGCAGGACGATGCAGCAGAAGGGCGATGCTTCCGGCGCGCTGGTGGAAATCGAGCAGGAGACGATCGAATCCGTTCGCATGATCGGGCTGCCGATGTCCTACCACGCGCTCGGGCGCAAGGGCGACTCTGACGCCGCCCTCGCCGCACTGATCGCGAAGTACGAAAAGGACGCCGCCTATAACATTGCCTCTGTTTTTGCTTTCCGCGGCGACAAGGACAAGGCGTTCGAATGGCTCGACAAGGCGGTCACCTACGAAGACGCCGGCCTCTACAGCATCGCCTTGGACAACGACCTCTTCGCTAACGTCCGTTCCGACGCGCGCTGGCTCCCCTTCCTGCGCAAGATCGGCATGGCCCCCGAGCAGCTGGCCAAGATTCAGTTCAAGGTGACGCTGCCGCCGCAATGAGCACGTGGGCAACATTGGCTGAATATGACAGAATCACAAAAAGGTCCCGGAGGGGGTTCGACCCTCGTGGAATCAGGACTTCTTACGCATATTTCTTGGCCATTTTAGCCGGATTTCGCAAAAGGGGAACGGACCCCCTAGGCTCCGAACCCTTCTGTCTTCTGGCGTCTTGCGATCGGACCCAAAAACCTCCTGATGCCGGATATTTTATCGGTGCAGGGAGATGCATGGCCCTTTTCCCAATTGAGGACACTTGTTTTATCGCATCCAATTATCTTGGCCACCTCTCTTTGTTTTAGTCCCAAATCCAGCCGCCGCTTCCAAATTAAATCCCCGATGGTCCTAACTTCCGCTGGATATGCCTTGTTCTTGGGTTTTTTGCCGTTTAACCGCACACGACAAAAGAGCAACGCAACTTCAGAGACTCATTGCCAGCGCGACCATGAACTCGAAGGACGCTGCAATGAGGTCCAACGAGAATAAGATGAGCGACGGTGGTGAGAAGCGAACGTTGCTACAGATTTGATGTGGAAGTCACTTTGAGCGAAAACTCGGAGCGGCTAGCGGTTAGCTGCATCGCCTGGTTAGACGTATCAATCAGGCCGATCACTGAGCACCAAGAGTGTCATGCCTTCTGACCCAGGCACAACCTTGCGCTTCGTAGCCGCCCCAACACGAATCAGAACACCACGATGCATCGAATAGGTCTGACCCTCGGCGTGCAGGGTACCGCTGCCCTCAAGTGTAATGTATAGTCTTCCTCATTATCTTCTGCGTGGTCGTGTTCGGGATAGTGCTCCCAGTGGGGAGGGAGCCTGGCGGCGTTCATGCCAAGCTTAGACAGGCCGAGACTCTTCCCTGCAAAGAAAACATCCTGACCCTTCTGGAACGGACCGGTGTAACGCTCCATCTCATCGAGCTTCTTGATTGTGACGTCTAGCATAGGTTGGTGTTGGTTTGTGCTGTTCACTTCGATACCTCTAACGAGACAGAAGTGAGCTACCGCCACTGAGGGCGAGCGTGGCTCGAAGTGGAAATATTGTAATCATCTGAAATGTAAACACGCGACGGTGGCGGTTAGCTCCACTGATTGGTTAGGCGTTGCACGAGACTGCTAGTTTTGATTTAGCTTTTGCTCGATCTTCGGAATCCCCTCGATCTTTTTCTGCAGGGCATTCTCCTCGAGGCGAAAGAGCAACGTCAAATAGGCGACTTTTGCCTGCACCTCAGAGGTAACAGTAATCAGTTCCTCAATGTCCCGTGGCGTGAGATTTCCGTCCGGTGATCGCCGAGCAATGGCACGGGCCAGTTCGATGCGGGCCCCCAATTCGGACGATTGTTCCATGATGATGGAAATGTCCTCGTAGATGTAGACGTAGTAATGCAATTCATCGTGCGCCATAAGCCCGAGCGACCCGTTCTGCTTTACGGCCTGCCATGTCGCGTCTTTCGGCCACCAAAAATTACCTAATCCGTAGACCAATTTCGAGCCGATCGGCGCGGGCGATGTTTGCGCGGCGTGCAGCAACGCCATGTTGGCATCTACTTCAGCCGTCATCTTTCGGACCGCGTCCAGGTTCTTGGTTAGGACGCGACGGTTCTCTTCGAGTTCCGCTGTCAACTCACGCCGGGCTTCCTGCAGTTGGTGACGATGATGAAAATATACTACCGTTTGTTCGAGACCGATCGCTATCAGTAATCCGATCGTAATGGCCGCGATGTGGATGAAGAACTGCGTCCAACTATGAACTCTTTCGTGCGGTGGATGTACTTCTATCATGGTTTCATACGCCTAACGAGAATAAGATGAGCGACGGCGGACGAGGCCGCGCGTCGCTGGGAATGGAAGTGTAGAAGTCATCTCAAAAGTGAAGCATACAACGGTCCGTCGTTCGCTCCATCGCATGGTTAGGTCTTTAGTGTGTCGATTAAGCAGGAGAGCGATTCACAGACTGATGCCTATGCCTTACTGCGCAGTTAAAAACTCTTTCATTCAATAAACGTGTTCAGCGTCCACGCTCCTCCCGAAAGCACGTTGAGCACAATGGCAATCAAAGCGATGACCGCGTAGACGGCGTGAAAGCTGCGATTGGGGGTCATGACGGCGATGATGCCGAGCACGATCATGGCCGCCGGCAACACGTTGCCTAGAGTCATCCAGGTTATGGGAAAAAAGCTCCAATTACATATCAGCGCAAGCACCCACGCCGATGTGAATCCGGTGAAGAAGATCCGGCGACTCTTATAAAAGTGTCGCTCCATATCGATGATTGCGTCCTCGCTCGTAGGAATGCGCGGGAACAGCAGAACGGTCGTGAGATAGACGGCTGCGGTTAACGCAACCAACAACAGAAAAGAATAAATGCTCCATCTCTTAACATCGTGCAGCCCCCAGATTCCCCACCAATTGCTTACATTAGCGAACAGGACCGCCAGTATCCAAAAATTCGAGACCCAATAACCGCGAACCCGTTCCCGTTCTTCGGCCAACCTTCCAACGCTGGTCATAAGCTGGGCCACCGCCACGCCGAGAACTACCGAGTAAAACGCGCAAATAAATTCAAAGGGAGTCATAACATCTTAGTCCAGAAGCGCAGAGCCAACCCTCGGGAGGGACGAGAGTAAACAAATAGAAGCACATCGACCACTAGAACTGTCGTGATGATTGCTGCTACGCGAAGCATATCTTAATACCTAACGAGAACAAGATCAGCTACCGCTGGCGGAGGCGAGGCATCGCTGGTCTAAAAGCGCTTCATGAACTGAAACATGGGACTCAGAACGGCCAGCGGTTAGCTGCATCGCGCCTGGTTAGGCGTTGCGGTGCTGCAGGCAGAAACACAGGGAATCTAGGTGGCGCGACAAAGCCGGCCAGCGCGGTAGGCGCTGACCGACCAGCCATTCGACCGATGAACTTCTACTGCTTGTCGAAAAAGTACGTCCCATCCACTGGCTTGCCGTCCGCATCTGGCTGCGTCTCCGTAACGGTCCGGCTTTTGCCGTCAGCTGCGACGACCACTTTGCCGTGACCTACGTTCTTGCCGTCTTTCGTCAGCGTGTAGGTGAGCGTGTTCGCGTCGACCTTTGTGTAGGCGCGCAGAGCGTGATTCGTAGCGCCTTTCGCGGCATACTCTTTCCCGTCGAATTTGCCGGTCCAAACCTGATGCACTGGTTTCCCGGCAGCGTCGACGCCGTCCCCGGTGATCGTCACCTCGTCACCGTTTTGCGCATAAACAACGGTGTTATTGTGCGCCGCGTTCGCCGGAATCTTCGATTTCGATTCATTGAGTTTCCATGTTCCCATAAAGGCGTCGTTGCCGGCCAGACAAAGGCTGACGGCGGCGGCCGAGATGAGGAATGTGAGTAAGATAGTTTTCTTCATGGCGAGTATTCAGCCGCCGAGGTAACGAGGCGGTCAAGTCCCAAATTCGATACATTCCAGACGAACCACGCTCCCCGTGCTTCGGTCGTCCAAAAAGTGGGCAGAATTCCCGGCTATGAACGCTTTCTCTGACCTGCCGTGTCTTGACCGAAAGGCACCTGCGGGTAAATGTCGATACCCTCATCCGTCTTCGAGCGGCTGCCGCATCATTTCGAGCTTCGAACAGGGTTTTGCGATCGATCCCAAAAACCTCCTGACGCCGGATATTTTGCTGGTGCCGGGAGATGTATGCCCTTTTTCCCAATTAAGGATACTCGTTTTATCGCATCCGATTAGCTTCGCCACATCCTTTTGTCGTAGTCCCAAATCCAGCCGCATTTTCCGAACTGCATCTCCCAAGGTCTTAATTTCCCTCGGATACGCCTGATCTTTAGGCTTTTTCCCGTTTAACCGCAGACGACAAAAGAGCAACGCAACTTCAAGGGTTCATTGCGGCAACGAGGATAAACTCGGATGAAAACGTCAAATCTGCAGCGTTTTCGTCGACAACAATCGAGAACGCCCGGACTCAGATGAGGCGAAGTCTGGCGCGTCCGTGTGCTAGAATTTGTGCTAGAACGAGCGGTTTTCTACTCGCCATTCGCGGCATTGCACTATTTGGCCCAAATTGGCGTTTTCCCCTCGTAAAAACGTTTCGCTTTGAAACGGAAAGCACCGTCCTGAAATCGATGATTTCGCAATCCTAAGTCTGACGCATCTGCCAAGTGACGCCCTCCACAGGCGTCGATTTACCCAAGGAATAAGAATTTATTTAACTTCACGCTGACGAATAGAGGCCGTCGGCATATATGGTGTAGTTGAGAACAACTACGCTCGCGATAACGCAGACCCGGATTCGGGAATATCAGTATTTCTGCGTCACTTGCCCGAAGCCAGGGGGCGGCAGGACGCGACGCTTCTTCAGGGATAAACGTGTGGCACACACATACTTAGAACTATGCCAGGTCCAGCAAAAGAACCACGGAATCGCGGCATTTTCGGTGTCGGAATCGCTCCGCGTTGAAGCGGTCGAGTGCTCAGAGAAACTGGAAACGGTTGGGTCAACTCTTCGCCAGGCGACCAGTTTCTTTCTCGACGATTTCCACCGGACGAACCGTAGCTGCACAGTGAACGCGGCAATCGCCGAGCTTTGCAAGGCTCGTGAAATCGACGGATGCTCCAAGCGATATTTGGATGATCTGCGGGTACGACTGGCGCGCTTCTCGACTGAATTTGGAGAGCGAATACTCACGGCGATTACCGCTGGCGAGATCGACGATTGGCTCCGAGATCTGCCTGTCGGTGGCGTGACGCGAAATACGTTTCGGCGCCGGCTGAGCACACTCTTCGGGTACGCGAAGAAGCGCCGCTATGTGCCCGTTAATCCAGTTGTTGATGTTGAACGGGCCAATGAAAGACCGGAACCAATCGGTATTCTAAGCGTAGATGAAACGCGACGATTGCTTAAGAATGCGCAGCCCCAGATGCTCGCTTTTTGGGCCATTGGAGCTTTCGCGGGACTACGCACCGCTGAGATTCAGCGGCTCGCTTGGGAAGAAAATAAATCTCGAAGGCGGTTTTATTGAGGTGAAAGCCTCGAAATCGAAAACAGCGAGTCGGCGGCTTATTACGATCCAGCCCAATTTGCGTGAATGGCTGAAGCAATGCAAAAGCCGTACGGGCGCTGTCTGTCCGATCAACTTTTACAAACGTGCAAATGAAGATCGCGATCGTGCGGGATTAGCCGACCGTTGGCCGAGTAACGGCCTTCGACACAGTTTTGCATCTTATCACCTCGGCAAGTTCGGCGACGCGGCAAAGCTCGCCCTCGAGATGGGCAATTCGCCTCGCATGATCTTCAAGCACTATCGACAACTTGTAAGGCCAACGGACGCGGTACGGTATTGGAACATAAGGCCTCGAAAAACTGAACCCCTCCTATGAAGCAACTAAACTCACAACGCGAGATGCCTCCCATCTCCTTCCTGCCTCGAAAGCCAAAGAATGTGGAACCCCAAAAACACCGAGGAGAAATTCTCGGGTGTTTGGCGCAACTCAACAAATGCTGCATGCCGCTCGACCGCCCCTTGTTTTGGCCGGACGCTAGCGTTCTCAATCGCCTTGACGCAGCCATCACTAGGCTCGCGGCAACTCGGCGCGCCAAAATTTGTCGTCCGATCGGACGGGCCTACCGGCTAGTGGACTCGAGATGGCCGGGACTACAATTAGGCAAGAAAATAACAAGGTTACTTCGAGGCGCTCTGTTTCACCTTGAGTCCAGTAAGATACCGTACCTCCGCCATAGTACGTTCCATCGAATTTTCCGAACGGCAACAAGCGAAAAGGAAGACGCGCCACTCGCGCGTAAGTTTCTGCAGCGTCTCGACCAGCTCCTTAAGAGGCAAGTCCGCGCCAAAGGTGTCGAATGGGAAACATTCAAATCATTACTCATTCCTCCTGGAAAAAGTATCGTTCAGCTTGAAATCGGGGACGTTACGCTTGGAGACCGAGAGCTATGTTATTTAATTGTTTTGGAGACGATCGTTCTTGAGGCGCAGCGTCAGCGTCGCGATAGCATTCGTCTTTCGCAGATTGGTCCTTTGATTGACTGGGTTAGAGAACCCGGAATCAGCATGCTGCAAAGTGCTCACAACATCGTGTTGAAAATACTGGAGTACGACGCTTTCGGAGATGCGATTGACTGGGACCTCGGGCGGAAACTCGCTTCAATTCAACATCGCCGCGATGAAGCAAGAAAACGGCAACGTGCATGCCGCCAGCGAAAGGCACGTCGATAAACTGCGAATGATCTAATAGAGCGACAAGCGAGTCACTTCGAAAATTCATGTTCTCGTCTGTCAGAAAAGCGTGACAGATCCGAATTTCCATCGCCGCACACTCTCTGCCCGCGGTGGCCCACCCCTGGCTCATTGTCGTGACCGGCACTTTCGCGGCCTTTTCTAAGATTGAAAGGATGAAGCGCACCAAAGCAAACTCCTCTGCATGGAGGCGCTACTTACGAAGCGAGACACCGCTGAGCACTTGCGTGTGTCTGTGCGGTTCGTGGAGCTGCAGGTTCAACGAAGAGCGCTATCCGCGATTAAAATCGGCAGAGCAATTCGATTTCGGCCGAAGGATGTGCAGGACTTTGTAGAAAAGCGTCGACTTCATGCAGTGAAATGAAATATAAGTATGGTCGATCAGGAGTCATTGCCGCTTTTTGTGCGCGATCTGCTTGCGGGTGTCCCTCGGCATGGAGAAGGTGTACATAACTGGTTGTTTCGAGTGGCGAGAGTCTTGCACCCATTCCGGGGCGAGAACGATATTCGGGCAATTCTTCAAGCTGCGACGGCCGAATGCGGAAGGATCGTTTCCGTTCATGAGATTGAAAATGCGATTCAACACGCAAAGCCGTTTGCGTGGCGGCCGGGCCTCCCGCTAGTTGGCAAACCGTTCCATACAACAGCTTGGCCCTCTGTCGATCGCTCGCGGCGCGACCAATTAATCTCTGCCGGGCCCGCATTGGTAGATCTGTGGGAGCTTTCGCCGTGGCGTCTCGAGAACAACACGGGCCTCACAGAAGAAATCATCGACATGCTGTTTCCGCCAGATTGTTTGCTTTGCGCGGGGCAAAACACTTGTCATTTCGATACGCGGCGACGCTCAGATTGGCGTGGGCTATTGGAGCAACTGTCGTTGGTTGTCCCAAGCCCGATGCTAACGATTTCCGGCAAGACCCGCGACGGCCGCGACTCTAAGCACGCATTAAGTAACACCGGGCCGCGCCGCTTTCTTGTCGTCGAGTTCGATTCTGGAACTATTGATGAACATGCGGCGTTATTGTTCCATCTAGCCCAACGGGCACCGCTAGCAGTGGCGCTCCATAGCGGTCACAAGTCGCTCCATGGTTGGTTCTATTGCGCGCACGAACGGGAAGAGCGTCTCGAAAGATTCATGCGCTGCGCGTGTAGTGTTGGCGCAGACCGCGCGACGTGGACTCGATCGCAGTTTGTACGGATGCCGGACGGCACACGAGAGAATGGAAAACGTCAGAGAGTTTATTACCTAAATCCGGGAGTTATCCGATGAATGTCCAACTCGCGACGACTTGGAAGGACGACCTTGAAATGGCCGCTACCGTATCATGTTTCAAAGTTGGGGAGTCTGAAAAGTTCATCGTTCTGCCAAGCCACGAAGTTCGATTAACTAATACAGCGGAAGTCTTGTTTCCACTCATTGCAGCTCGCAAACAAATGTTCGTTCGCGGCGGAAGAATCATTGAGCTGGTTCCCAATGACAATAACGAGATAGTGCTATCCGTACTTGCTTCGAACGCAGCCCGTTCTCGGTTCGAAAAGTACGGACACTTCGCAAGATGGGTCAAGCACGAGAGCTCAGGCGAATGGGCGCTGAAACCAGTCGCTATAATGTCGAGGGACCTAGCTGATGCATTGCTCGAAACAGAACAGGCACTCGCTTGCCTTCCCAAGATCTCAGGCTTAATCAACTGCCCCGTTTGCGTTGCTATGTCCGAGGGCGAATCTCGTGTCATAGCGGACGGCTACGATGATGCCACGGGCCTTTTTATCACAGGCGGACAAACTCCACCTGAGGTACGTGTCGCTGATGCAATTCGCGCGATTATGGACCTACTCGCCGACTTTGATTTCCCCTCGCCGGGTGATCAAAGCCGTGCCGTTGCGTCACTACTTACCCCAGCGCTCAAACTCGGCGGACACTTGCGCGGCTTCGTGCCGGCAGATGTCGCCGAAGCAGATCAATCGCAATCCGGAAAGACGTATCGGCAAAAGATCGTCGCGGCTCTCTACAATGAGCGCCTTTCCTTGGTCTCCTGCAAGTCCGGCGGCGTCGGCTCGATTGACGAGACGCTAGATCAACGACTCGTGGCGGGTCGCCCATTCATTCAATTCGATAATTTTCGCGGTAAGTTCGATAGTCCTCATCTTGAAGCCTTTCTCACTTGCGAGAGCGGCTTTAGCGCTCGGGTCCCATATCGCGGAAGCATTGATATCGATCCGAGTCGTTTCTTTATTTTCCTTACAAGCAATGGCGTTGATTTAAGACCCGACATGGCCAATCGCTGCAATCTGATCGCGATACGAAAGCGGCCTCGCGAATTTCAGTTCAGGACTTTTCCCGAATCAGGAGGGACCGCTGACGCGCTCGACCACTTACGCGCCCAACAACCCTATTATCTGGGATGTGTTTTCGCGGTTGTCCGGGAATGGCTTCGCCGCGGCAAGCAACGCACAACGGAAACGCGACATGACATGCGTGAATGGTGTCAGACCCTCGATTGGATTGTTACCAACATTTTCGAGCTAGCGCCACTGATGGACGGTCACCAGGAGATGCAGGCGCGTGTCTCGACTCCGGCGCTTGTCTTTCTACGACAAATCTGCATCGCGGCAGGAATGACGGGGCGACTAGGCCAATCGTTGCGTGCGGGCCAACTACACGAACTTTGCGTTGAAGGGGATGTGGAAATACCTGGCGTAAGTGCTGACCGCCGCCTTGATGAAGAGCATGGCCGAAAAATAATTGGTGCTAAGCTCGCGGATATCTTCAAACGCGTCGGCGGAGGAAGCGATTCGATTGCAATAGCTGGGTTTTGCGTCCAACGCAGTACCACATCGATTGCTCGGACCGATCAGAAAGGAAGCTATCCTTCTCACTCGTACCTCATAACACGCGACGACGAAAAACCGTCTGTCTTTCCCACCCTAACACAGTAACTCCTCCGTGATCTCTGGAAATCTCCGGCACATCTTTAAACTTGTATCGAGAGTTACTGGGGGTTGCTGGTCAGGAAATCTTCAGAAATGAGAATACAGGGTGACCTCGGGACAGCAAATGTGAACGAACTGCAAGTGAACAGAACCGGCCACCAAAGGCTGCGAGCATGATTTTGAAAAATGAGCGAACATCAATCCCAGCCCGACTTCGTGAAAAATAAAATCAGTGAAAACTCAAAAACACGTAGCCCGCTCGCGCGCGGGCGTAAAGAGCAGTGGCCTAAATCTCTCGCAAAGGTGATAAAAAAGGCAATCTCGATTTCCGAGTTACTGACGGAACGCGATCAAGCCGCTAATGTGCGGGTGTTGCGCGAAGCGAAGGTTGCAACGCACCGTGTTTTTGACCCGGCTACGAGGCAACTGATCGAAGTGCCCGACCATAAGACGCGACTTGCCGCTATAACTCTAGAGTTGGCCTACACCGAGGGTCGGCCCGTTGAGCGCCAAATCCAGTTGCAAGGCGATTTCGAAGACTTCGCTACGTTCCTGAAACGACTGCGAGGATCGCCGGAAGCGAGGCGCGCTTTGCCGGCGATCGATGTGGAATACGAGTTGCTGGTCAGCGACGCTGACTCGTTGCAAAGCGGCCCATCTGTTACAAGTAGCGAGAAGCCCGTCGAGGGGAGCGTGATCCAAGACGAAACCCGCCCAGATGCCGGAAAGTAAAGAAACAGGCTGACGGAATTTCATCGCCGGCATACGAGAAGGTGATGAAAGAAAGTTCAGTTATCAAAAATGAGAACGCGGTCGACGCGCGAGCAAAGAATTTCCTGACTGAAGCCGAGGTAGAAGTTTTTCTGAAGGCAGCGCGAAAAAGCCGGCACGGCGTTCGGAACTTCGCCATGGTGCTCCTGGCCTATCGGCACGCCCTGCGCGTCAGCGAGCTTGTGGGCACGCGTTTGTCTGATATCGACCTTGATACCGGTCGGCTGTTCGTCCGGCGTTGCAAAGGCAGCCTGTCGACCAGTCAACCGATGGACGGCGATGAGGTTCGCGCGCTGCGGGCGTGGCTGCGGCAACGGTTTGCGGCTGCCTGCGCCAACTCGCCGTTGTTGTTTCTATCAGAGCGCGGCCCCATGACCCGGCAGGCAATGAACTACGCGGTGGGTGAGATTGGGCGGCGGGCTGGGCTGCCGATCAAGGTGCATCCACACATGCTTCGGCACAGTTGCGGATATGCCTTGGCTAACAAGGGGTGCGACACGCGCCTAATCCAAGATTACCTCGGCCACAGGAACATTCGCCACACGCAACTTTACACACGGACGGCGGCGGTTCGCTTTGAGGGACTTTGGAGGTAAAGCGCCGCCACATTGCGGGGTCACTTCTCGCAACGGCGCTAATCGCTTCCCGCTCCTACTTGGTCATGGAGGTCCTTTGTCCAGTCGTTTCGCCAGCGCAAGAAGACGCCGCGTCGTAAAAAAGGGGCGGCGCCACCCGCGAGATCATCGGAGACGAGCGCTCAGCCTTCCCACTGACCTCGCGGTCATTGGTTCTCGGAAAGAAACACGTTACCAAATTCGGGCCCGCTGCATACCAGCTTAATATGGATATGGATCGGCTTATGAACGAAGCGATAGGCTACGTGCGCCTCGGGATGCTGCACGAGGCGGAAGCCTTATTGGAGCAAATTACCGCGACCGACGAGACGGCCTATCTTGCGGCTCAAAATGCCCTTTTGGGGATATATCTTAGCCGTCACGAATGCCAAAAAGCCGCAGATATCGGAAGACTGCTCATTTTACAGGGGCTTTTTGACATAGGCGTCGTCGTGCTGACGATGATTGCCCTCACGTTTATCGACCGGCACGAGGAAGGGCGCGAAGTGCTCGCGCTGGTCGAGCGGTTCGGCCGGCCGCTAGCCTATCATGCCTATCAGATGGCGTGTTTTGAGTCGCTTAGCGGGAATTTTTCCGACTCTCTGCGCTGGCTCGAAACGGAGCTTCAGAACCCCCGGTATTTCAGCGAGCGGTCAATCGGCGATTCGGATTTATTCCCGCTATGGCGATGGCTCGCGAACGACCGCGTAGGCTTGGAGGACGCGCATCGGATTCTTCAAATGAATTTGGACAGTGCGTGTGCCGCAGCATGTAATCCCGCGACGGAAATACACCTTGATCAAAACGATTTGAAAGACGTTCCAGAGAATGTGCAGGACCTTTTTCGATTAAATTTCATGGCTGGCATTTTTGAACTCGATCCCCGAGCTGTGGCCAAAAATCCTGGAACAGCGAGGGAATTTCGCAAGGATCGCGCGCGGCATATCGGGAGGATCATCACCATGATTCGCGCTGGTGCTAAGCAGGCGTTGGAAATCGTTCTCGAATTGCAGCCGAAATACGCCGCGGAGCAAGCCGACTGGGGCAATCATCTTGGCGCCCGCTATCACATCCTTTGGGCACTTGCCCGAAAGCCGGAAATGCTAGGATCGTTTTACGCGGAGCCGGGTCTCAATCAGCTGTACGATCTTCTCGATAGCCTCGCGGATGTTCAGCTTAGCGATCCAGGCTTCTGCGCGCGCATGGACGTGGTCGACGAACTCAGTTTTGTGGATCTCGAAAAAGCATGGAAGACACTTGACCAAACGCCTCCATCCTCACGAACACATCCTATGTTCTGGCTCAGGCAGGCGATGCTCTATCATGAAGATAACGACTACGAACGGGCACTGCCGCTTTACCTCAAACTTTCAGAAACGTGGCCGGACGATGCAGTGGGTTTTGCTAACGCGTGCAATTGCTTGATGAAACTCGGCCGTTGGACAGACGCTGAGCGCGTTTTGGAAATGGCGCCTGACTGTTACCAGCAATTCCGACTCCATCATCAGCAGCGAGAGAATCTTCGCAGCCGCACGCTCGACTCGCCGATGTATAAGACTGTGCCATTTCGCGGCCAACGTGGATTGGGAGGACTTCTCATTCCGCGACCAGTCGAATAACGAACGACGGGCTGCGCTTATGCAACGCTCCCGGCACTCAGGGGCTGGCGTCACACCCTAAGTGCAGGCGGAGCTGATGGCGATGCGGCAGGAAACGTGGCGGATCCTCGCTGAGAAGAAGGCAAAGGCCAAGCTGGTTGAGACCACACCATCTGTGTAAGACTCACATCATCAGTATCTGCACGAGGGAACCGGCCCAATGACCGGTTGGTTTAAATGCTGACCTCCGGCCAACTGGCCTAAAGCTCGGCTGTTCGTTAGCACGATCCTCGCACCGGAGGACCGATCCATGAGTGGCACATCAAGCGTTCCGGGAAACGCGACGATATTCACCTCAGTAGGGAGACGCAAACCGATGGCGTTAGCCGCGGTGTCGTTGGCAGTCTCCCGCTAATAGAAACAGATTACGTTAGTTGTTGATGGCAAACCGCCTTAGGCACTCTGCTGACAACAACTAACGAAAATCGCGCAAGCATTACATTGGGCAATCGCAGCGCCGGACGGTGCTGAAGGCGGGGCAGCGCCCTTTATCGCAGATTGTAAACCTCGACGAGAGCGACCCCGGTCGTCCCACTTTTCCCCGCCACAATGGCGGTGTAAGCTCCAGATGGGAGAGTGGCCACGATCGCGGATTCGAAGTCATTTGATGGCGGCAGTCCGGTAGCTTCGATCTCCACTTGCTGAGTGTCTTTCCAGTTGTCGTTGGTGGTAATCGTGACACCGTTGCCATCATGTAACTCGAGCGTCGGGTCAGCCAGGGCATCCGAAACGCCGAATTGAGTAAGAGACGGACCGATCGCTCGGATGATCACTCTTGCACTGCCATTGCCGCCTCCAACGATAAAGCCACCGATCAGTACATTCTCGCCGGTATCCACGAAGCCGCGCGTGCTGATGTTCGCCAGCTTCGAAGTTGTCGCTTGATCGAGATCGTAAACTTCAACCAATCCCACTCCCGTTGTGCTATTCTCTCCGGACACGATAGCCGTGTAAGAGCCGGGTTGCAGCGTGATAAGGATGGCAGATTCGCGCGAATCGGTGGGCTGTAGGCTGGTGGGAATTTGGCTGGCGTTCGCCGCGGTCTGCCAATCATCGTTGCTGGCGATCACGGAGTTCGAGTTGTGTAGTTCGAGCGTCGGATCCTGCAAGGGATTCGCGATGCCGAAATTGCTCAGAGATGGTCCGATTCCGCGGATAATAACGTTCTTCGGATCGGTGCCCGTAATGATAAACCCGCCGATGAGCACGTTAGCCCCCGTCTGCACTGCCAGGCGTGTCGAGATGTTCCGAGGCACATCTGTCGCGGGTTGAAAGGCGAGATTTTGCGGATTGCTGAGACCCGTGGCGAAGGTAGTTTTCGTTCCATCGGGTGCGACCTTCGAGATTGTCCCCGCGGCATTATCGGAGACGAAAAGGTTGACTGCGCCATCAAAAACTACGCCTGTCGGCTGCGAGAACCCCGAGGCGTAGGTACTCTTCATGCCCGCAGGCGTGAACTTAAAAACGATACCGCCGTCGGGATCACCGCCAAAAACGTTGCCATTGGCATCGATCGTTACGGCATCGGGAGAAGTCAGGCCGGAAGCGAATGTGCTCTTGGCGCCAGCGGGCGTAAATTTGAAGATATTGCCGCTTCCGAAGTCGGTTTCGAAGAGGTTGCCGGAAGGATCGAAAGCAAGACCGGCAGGAATGTTCAGTCCAGTCGCGAACGTCGTCTTTGTTCCGGAAAGATTGAATTCGAAGATGGTGCCACTCCGATCGCCCTCGAACAGATTTCCTGATGCGTCGAAAGCGAGACCGAAAGGTTTGTTTAATCCAGAGGCGAAAGTGGTCTTGGTTCCATCGGGGGCGAATTTGAAAATCTTGCCGCTGCCGAAGTCTGACACAAAAAGGTTGGCGTTCGCGTCGAAGGCGAGCCCAGAGGGGCTGACGAGCCCTGAGGCAAAGACACTCGCCGTCCCATCCGGCGTAAATTTAAATATTTTCCCACTACCAAAATCCGCCTCATAAAGATCGCCGACAGCAGCGCGAGCATTGAAGGGAGCAAGCACGACTGAGAGCGTCGCAGCAGTGAAGGACAAACAAAAGAAAGTGGCCCTTTTCATGACAACAGTTTGATACCGTTGGCACTAATTAGCGAAATCAATTTATCGTATATTCCTTATCCACAATTTGAATGCGGCTGGAATCGCTTGATCTTAACCTTCTTCTTAGCCGATGCGATCACTGCAACATCCGCAGGCGTGTCGTATTCGATCCGTCACCAGGGAAGTTTGCGAGCGATCGAGGAGAAGAAGGCGAAGGCGGTCGAGGTTGACAACTGACGAAAATGCGCCATTTGGCGCAAGGTTTGATGCGTTCCAGCCGTCATGCACATCGTAGACATTTCGCCGGAAGACATCGCCGTTCGCTTCGATCGCGACGGCAGAGTCTATCATTACAGACGAGCTTACCTCGATCCACCGAACGCATCTAACCAGGCGATGCAGCGAACCGCTGGCCGCTCCGCGCGGCCGCTGATCTTGTGTCTCGTTAGACCTATGACGCCCGCGAGCAAGTCAAAGTTCCTCCTGTGGGCGTCTCGCGGCACGGCAGCCGTTTCTGCTGTGGCGCTCCTGCTCGTCTATCCGCTTTGTTACTGTCCACGCTATTACATCGCCTTGTCCGCGGCCGGTTTGGTGCCCTTGCTCTGCGGTCCGCGCCTTTACCGTTGGTTTGGTAGTGCTTTCATTGTTGCGGCGCTCGCATTTGCTGCTGGCGAGCATCGCGCCGCGCTCAGACAGACCGAGCAGATCCAGCAAACAAAGGCAGAAGCACAGTCGCAGCATCCCTGATATTGCACACCAATAGGTCTAACCAGGCGATGCAGCTAACCGCTGGCCGCTCCGATGCGTAGCTTCAATACTTGCATTGCAAATAAAGCTCGCCCTCGCCAGCGGTGGCTGATCTTATTCTCGTTAGATGGTAGCGCCCGCTCACAGTTCGGTTGAAGCAGTCATCCAGTTTGCGCGCTCAGAGAGTCGAGTCTGTCCGCAGCCACAACGTTGGAATGAGCTTTGGGAGATGCTTCCCGAAAAGAAGCGCGTTGGAGCGGGCTGGTCACCCTCGCTACCCCTCATCTTGGCGGCATGGTGGGAGACATCAGACACAGAGAAGCAGGAGCGGTTCTTGTCGCACATCCGCTATGCCGCAGAGCATGGCGCACTTGAGCGAGTGCATAGCTTTCTTATTTCGTTACCGCATGATCAGTGGCATTATCACACGTAACCATCTAACCAGGCGATGCAGCCAACCACTGGCCGGCGTACGACCAAGTTTTCCATAACTCAAACATCTTATCCCGCCGCCCCGCGCGCTCTCGCCAGCGGTGGCTGATCTTGTTTTCGTTAGGCCGAACATTCAAAGCGTAATATGATAATCGACTGGAGCGTAGTCGCCACAATAGCAGCGCCGATCATTGCGCTGTTTGCGGGGGTTTGGATAAATCGTCGATTTGAAAACCGACCGTTACTGATCTCCTACTTTGGTCATGTAGCTGCATTTCGCGTGGTGCCACCGGCTGGACAACCGGTTTTTGTCCACACTCATGCTGTCGTGTTGCGCAACGCTGGACGGCGAAGCGCAACCAACGTCCGTTTACGGCATAATGTTTTACCGGACTTCACTATTTGGCCCGAGCTGCAGCATCACACTGAAAATTTGCCCGGCGGGGGTAGAGAGATCGTCATCCCTACAATGGTGCCGGGTGAGGAGGTCACGGTATCCTATCTGTACTTTCCGCCGGTCACGGTCGCGCAAATCAACTCTGGCATCCGATCAGACGAAGGCTTTGCACATGCGATTCCAGTACTCCTCCAGCGCATCTATCCGAAGTGGTTCACCAGAATGGCGGCTGCGCTCATGTTAATCGGCCTAATCTCGCTGGTCTACGTCGTGTTCTATATGATCCTACGGCTTTTTCATTGAAAGCCTAACCAGGCAATGCAGCCAAAAGCCGCTGGCCGGTCCGATGCCGCGCTCAACATGAGTTCACCACTTCCATTGGAGGTTACGCTCGGTCCCACCAGCGGTGGCTGAGCTTGATCTCGTTAAACCTCAAATCACCATGCCCTCCATCAGCTACGGTTCTATATGGCGGCGCAGTGTTACGGAACTCGCTAAAAAGCTCACCCCAGACGAGGAAATTCAGCAGGCCCTTGCTGTCCTAGGACAAACTCCCGTGAGAGCACATGCCGAATCGGAACGAGCAGACATTACCGATTGCATTCAGATAGGGACGCTGTTTAAAGTCGAAGCAAGAGCCGCAGCTTGGCACGCTCTGCTACGATTCAACATCGCAGACATAAACGCTGGAGATTACGAGCTTGACATTATAGCTGAGCGTCCTCCGGCGGAGGAAGGGCGCATCCACAGCGTGACCGCAATAGAAGGACAAGATAGATATATGCATCAATACGCTCTGATTGCGAACTTCCCGATGCGCTACGTCGTCGTTACGAGGAGCACGCGAGGCACTCTCCAACTCTGGTTCGTTGGCATTTCCGAGGCGAAGCAATTTTCGCCAGAAGAAGCCGGTGTCGACGCTGACGCTAAGGCCTAACCTCCCTATGTAGGTTGTCACGCGTGGATGCGAGTGTGGGTAGCTCATTCTCTGGCAGCCCAGCGCGCGCGCTCGATCGATGATCCGCTCAAGCGGCAGCGCACGGGGGCCCCGGAGAAATGGGCGTCGGCTTAAGACAATGGGCCGACTACCCCAAATCAGTCGAGCCGCGGCTGGTTGGGCTTATGCCGCGTGCCTGCGATTGCGCGGTTAGGTTTGTGGGCGATGGAGGGTTAAGCGTCTCCAGACATACGCGTTGTCTGCGGAATCTGCGAAATCGGGCGCGGGACAGATCGAATTTTTGCAGATAACGCAGAATCACCAAATTCCGAAGCGGCAAGGTTGAGCCAACACGCAAACGGTAAAACCCGAAACGATTCTGCCGGCGACGCTTGGGAATGTACCATGACCATCGTTCGCACCAAAAAGGACCTCAAAGCCGCTAGTGACCGCGGCGACACTGAAATCGTCGTTGAAGGAAAGCTTGCGACTCAGCTTCACGCCGCAAAACCAATAATTTACTTTGGAACCGGAGCTCTCGCTGTCCGATCCACAGAGCCTCTTCGACGACATCAAGCCTTTTCTCGGAGAGTTCGACACTTTAGTCATATCGACCGTTGTGCACCCAATTTGCTTTGGCGGCCCGCGATTCTCACGACTTATGGGAGTGGGTAGACCGTTTCTCGTCACCCTATTAGGCCTAACGAGACGGCGATGCAGCCAACCGGCTGGCCGCCCTGGATACCTCGCACGGTAATGAGACACTTGACACACCCCCGCCAGACGCTTGGCAAGGTGTCTGTAGTATATCATGTCGATGCAGCCAACCGCTAGCCGGTACAGCGGAGTGCAACAATTTCCTTGCGCTCGGGTAGCGCACGGCCACAGAATCGCCACCGTTACCCCGGGGCGCGGAGTGAAAGCGTGAGAAAAGCGGAAACGCACTCACAGTCTGTGGGACGACTTCCTTCCGCGCTCCCGTTTTTTTCGAATACGGCCGGATGCTGCTTTTCTGCCTGTCCGGTTTTGGTTGAGCGCGGGCTCGCGCGGGCGCTCGAGCTGAAATGGGGACCTTGGGTTAAGCGCGGTCGCTTTTCATAGTTCCCTATGCGACATCTGCTTGTTGGTAGCTTTCGAACACGTGCTCGAAAACAGCTGAGCATTTTTGCTGGTACAACTCAGGCGAATAGATGCGTGGTAGGCCTCCATCGAGTTCGTCCTCGATCGCGAGCCGCACCTGCGCACGGGCTTGCGCTTTCTGTCGCCAGTCGATCACGAGCGCCTGTTTCACGCGCTTCAGCAACAGACGCGCGACCTTCTTCACCTCTTCACGTTCCTCATCACTCAGATTCGGTCCGGGACGGGTGAGAAGATCGAATACGGTCAGCTCTTCTTCACTGAGCTGCTCCCGGACGTGTCGCTGCTCCTCTTCCGTCAGCCCGCGACTGAATGACAGCAGCTCTTCGAAGAGCTCCTGAATCGTTCGGCTGCCGGAGTTGTGAGACTCAATCAGCTCCTCGAACTTCGTGAGATAGTCGGCGCGCGTTTTGTTGAGCCGAATGAGCTTTTCGAGCTGGGCACGGATGGCAGCCTTCAGTTGCTCCAGATTGATGCTCTTCTTCTTCGACTGCTTGAATCGTTTCGCCAGCTTCTCGAAGTCGATCTTTGCCAGGTCAATGATTGCGCGTCCATCGTCGTCCGCACGGATGCTAAACCCGTCGGCGGCTATGGATTCATCCAGCAGCTCGTTTACTTTTGCCATCACCACGGAGATGTCGGCCGGTTTGCTTTCACCGGTGCGTAAGCGAATTTCGTCGGCGATGACTCCGAGACAGTAAACGAGAGAGACAAACTCAAGCACCGAGGGATCAGGCTTTATCGCCTGAAATAGCGTCCGAACGAGTCGCTCATGGCCTAGGAACTCTTTCCGCAGAGGATCGGGAGAGATGAGCGCATCGACCGCATCTCCAATCAGTCGCACCGTATCCAAGCCAGCCGCACCTTCGATCCCCATCACGTTCACTCCCTGCGTTGTGCAAAACACGACGGCCGCTTCGACGGCTTTCCCGAGTTCCTTGATCAACTCCGCTTTGTCCCGAACCGGTGTCGCGCCCCCTTTGCCGGCGCCGTAAATCGCCAGCGCCTTCTCCAAGGACGCAAAGACGTTCGCGTAATCTGCGATCAGCCCGCTGTGCTTCCCGGGAAACACTCGATTCGCGCGGGCGATGGTCTGCATGAGCGTGTGATTCCGCATCGGCTTGTCGAGGTAAATCGTCGAGCAACTCGGAGCGTCGAAACCTGTCAGCCACATCGCGCAAACAAAGACCAGGCTCAGCGGATCGTCAGGGTCTTTGAACTTCTCATCGAGCTGCTCCGCATTCATCCGCTGACGATGCGGGACAATGTCGAGCCCGAGCTTCGCCATTTGCTCCACCTCGTTTTGCGCAGCTGAGACGATCAAGGCCATGTCCACTTCGTTGAGACGCGCGAGCCGTTCGTTGAGCTCCCGCACCTCATCGGGATCGGACTCCGTATACTTTTTCAGCTTCGCGAGCTCGCTTTCGACGCGCGCCTGTTCGGCCTCCCAATGCTTGCGCACTTTGTCGTGCATCTTCAGTGCTGTCGCCTTGTCGATCGACACCACCATCGCTTTCCCTTGGTAGCCGCGGCCAAGAAAATGATGGACGATGTCCTTGGCTACTTTCTCCAGCCGATCGTCACGCGTGATGATCTGGTATTGCCGGCCGAGCTCGCGCTCCAGCTTCTTCTCGGCTTCTTCGTCCAGCTCCGCCGCCTCGATCAGCTCGTAGATGTCTTCGTTGAGGTTCGGGTTCTTGAGTCGTAACTCCGGCGTCCGGTTCTCGTAGAACAGCGGCACCGTTGCTCCATCTTCGACCGACTGCTGGAAGTCGTAGATCGAGACATAGTCACCGAACACCTCGCGCGTCCGCTCCTCACCGGAGATCAGCGGCGTGCCGGTGAAGGCGAGGAACATCGCGTTCCGCAGCGACGCACGCATGTTCAACGCAAGCGTGTCGTATTGGCTGCGGTGGGCTTCGTCCGTCAGGACGATTATATCGCGCCGATCCGAGAGCACCTCCGGGGTCTGGAACTTGTGGATCAAGGTAAACACGAACCGATGATTCCCACGCAGGAGTTCGCGTAACTCGGAGCCGCTTTGCGCATGGCACTCGTCGCCCTCGTGCTGCGTCACGGCTCCCGTCGCCTTGAAGGTCTTCGCGATCTGATCGTCCAGTTCCTTGCGGTCTGTCACGACGACAAACGTCCAGTTGCCGGCGATCTTCCGCAGAACCTTTTGCGAGAAGAAAACCATCGAGAAGCTCTTGCCGGACCCTTGCGTCTGCCAGAAAACGCCCGCGCGTCCGTGGCCCACTTTCCGTGCCTCCAGCATGGAAGCCATCGTGTTGTTCACTCCGAGCACCTGATGATTCTGCGCCAGGATTTTGATCAGGCCGCTCTTGTGTTCGGAGAAGAGAGTAAAATTCTCAATCAGATCGAGCAATCTGCCTGGCTCGCAGACGCCGCGGATCATAACCTCCAACGACACGCGGCGCGGTTCGTCCTCGCGCTCGATGCGCTTCCATTCCGCCATCCGCTCCCAATCGGCCGTGATCGAGCCGACGCGGCTCTCGGTCCCGTTTGAGGCGATGATGAAAGCGTTGTATCGGAACAACGCCGGCACGCCGTTCTGCGGGTGCTTGTAACTGGCGATGTTTTCGTCGAACGCCGCGCGCGCGGACACACCCGGCTTCTTGAACTCGATCAGGACAAGCGGCAATCCGTTGACGAAACCGATCAGATCAGGCCGGCACGTGTAGAGCGGACCCGTGATCGTCATTTGGCTAACAAGCAAAAAGTCGTTCGCCTGAGGATTGTCCCAATCGATCACTCGAACCCGCTCGCTCTTCTGCCCGCCCCGCTCTGCATCGGGCACGCTCACCTGCACTCTTTCCTTCAAGAGCGTGTAGATGTCGCGGTTTGCCGCCGCCGCAGTCATTGCCGATCTGTCGCGCGACATTTCATCGACGGCCGCACTGATCGCGGCCGGAGAGAGTTTAGGATTGAGCTTTTCCAACGCGCTCCGGAGCCGGGCGAGCAAAAGGACCTCCGCGCTGGTCTCGCGCGAAAGCGTCCCGTTCGGACCGAAGATTTCTTCCCGCGCCGAAATCGTGTTCCACTTGAGCTCTTGAAACAGCTCAACCGCCGGTTGCTCAATCAACTGATCTTCGTTGTAGGTGTGGCTCACGAGTGGCAACCGGTTGTCCGTTTGTGGCTCTTGCGTGGGCTCTCTACGTGCTTCAGTCCTCTGAGAAGCCGTCGATAATCAGATCTCCGATCGCTCGATGAGCGTGGACAGTCACACCACGGGAGCGCGTCATTGTAGCGCCCAATAAAATCGGACGAAGTAGCAGCGGCAACTCTGGCCTTGAAACCGTTGACTAGTTCGCGGGCGAACTCAGGCTCGAGTGGGCGAGTGCGGGCGCGAAAGCGGCTCGCGAATTTGGCTGCGATAGTAGTTCGGTGAGCACCTGCCACGTCGCCAGCTAGCTTGGGAAACAGTCCAAGCTGGCGCGGGGAAGGCGATTCGAACAATGACGGTGCGCAATCGTAACGAAAAGGCTTTTTGCCGAAGTCCCACCGCAACTCCACGCGACCTTTCGGACTGCCACCCGCATGGTCAAAGCGTTCGACCGGAGGCGTTACGAGCAACAAACGAGATCCAAGATGCCCGCCTTGAACGAACGCCAACCTGTCACCGTCGGTAATCTGGCAGTTCTTTGGATGCAGCAAGTTCTTATCGTGACAACCCGTGCAGCCGAAACTGCCGAACTCCCAGAACGGGTCGGTGCGCGAATCATCCTTGCCCGGCTGCCTCAGCATCACAATGAATAGGCGACTCGTCATGTAGGATTATTCCCCGCGAACAGTTCTCGTTTCTGCGCCAGAAACCAGCGGTAGAATTTTGCGGCGTCCAGGAACGCTGGGAGCCTTACGCTGCGTTGGATGTAGCCGTCCTTGATGTCGAGGCCACCCCAAGCATCCAGGAGGTCATTGCGCACTCGATAGACTCTGTCACGCAACTCGCCGATGGAGACGCACCGCCGCAATCGACCTGAGACGCCGGGTTTCGCGCGCACAACGATGTCGCTGTCGCCCGGCACGCGCCGCGTGTGCGCGTTCTCACCCCAGCGCGATTGCGGCACAGACTTGGCCGCGACAATTTCCTGGACCACATACAAGCCGATGAGTGCGTAGACGAGCGGACGCGCCGGACCGTCCACAGGACGCAGAGCGGCGAAGAACGCTAGCAAGTCGCCTGCGGTCAGCAGCGAGGTGATGCGTTTTCCGCGCTGGCCTTGGTCGCCGTAGGTCAGTTGCTCAAAATCCGGGTCAAGGTGTGTCGGTTGGCCGAGCAGCGGAGGGGGCAACTGTTCACCAAAGCGTTTCGCCACAGGAACGAACTCGTCGTAGTAGCGGGCCATGCCGTCGCGCAGTGGCTTCGTGTCGGTAATGGTGACGTAGGCAAACTGGCCTGACGCCAATCGCGTTGGCGCGTTCCAACATCCGTCAGTCGAATCAACACCGACCCTAACAAGTAGTCCATTCATGCGCCCTCTTCCGCGCTCGCGTCTCCGGCTTCCGAAACGAGGGATAGCTTCTGACGCATGCGCAGAAAATGGATGAGTGGCGCACACGCTTCGACCTGTCCATAAAGTCTCACCAGCTTTTCACAAAACCGGACGTAGGAGATCGAGAAATCCTCGATGCCTCTAGAGGAACTCTGGTTTCGGTAATGAATAGTGTCGGTCGTTACGTCGTAATATGCCGAGTGATGCCCAACACCATTTCGCAACTTGGCGTCGATAAACGGTATAAAGATGTTGCCGTGCCGAAGCGTGGTAAGCAAGGTGTGCTTATTGCCATTCGGCATTAACTCAAGGTCAGATACCGGCCTTGGGCGCGCCGGAGACGGGATCAGGAATTGATCGATTTCGGCGATCCCCTCAAATCCTGCGGCAACGGCGGATAAGCGGCAGAAGGTCTCAAAACAATCGACGAAAAATCCCCGCAGGTCTTCGAAACGTTTCTGACACAGCGTGTAATCGTCGAGAGAGGCTTTGCTCGGATCCCATGACAATCCCCAGTAGATCGGCGCAACCATGAAATAAACCTTGCCCCAAGTCCTGGGAATAGCAGTCAACTGCTGCCAAAGTGAATCCAGCCTTTGCTCGCTCTGATAATATGCCAGCGCCTCTCCCAACGGCGCTTCCCTTGAAGATACTTTCTCGATAAGCGCGGTGATGCGTCGCCGTGCGACGCCCTCGTCTAGAAGAAACTCGGAGGCGAACTGATCCAGAACCGAGAGCAGGATGGCGACCATCTCGATATTGGAGTCGGCATTTGTCTGCGCAGTTAATTCGCTGAGGGAACGATTAAACAGCTCAAGATTTTCATTCGCTTCGTGCACCAACATCTTTTCGATAACTGGCCAACCAGTTCGCATGGCGGAAAACCGTTGGCCAAACCGCTTCCTGCTATTCTCGGGGTCCTTTGCAAGAAAGACCGTCTCGATGAAAGGCATGGCTTGCGCACCAGGCAGGCACGAACTGAGATTTTCGCTATCGAACCTGAGCTCAGATTTAGCAGCGCTCTCGTCCTCAACCCATTTTCCATTCTTCAATAAGGTGTAATCGAAGGAGGGAGCTGTCTGATCGAGAGTCATCCCAAATCTAATCTCAACTGCGCATTTCGGGCACGGGAAAGCGAACTCTTGGTAATCCAGGTGACCGATCGATGTTCGCGTGACGATGACTGTCCCGCACTCATTACAAACCACTGGTCTCCGGACAGTCATCGTGAGGAATTGCTGGCCTTCTCACTCACAGATAGCTCGGTTTGACCAGATAGGAGGCGTGGAAGGGCTAGGTCGCGCGTGCGGCGGAGGTTTTCGATCTTGTTTTCCAGCGTGTCTACCTGGTCCAATGTTGGAGCGACAAAATCAGCGAAGCGGCGCATTAGATCAGTCGGCGGGACGGCGAATCGGAAATCCGTGATTCTCTCGGGTGCGAGATGCAGGACATTCGCGCCATTGGCGTGTTGCTTCACTTCATCGGCGAATGACGAATACCGCAGGAACGAATAGAGAAACGACTTGCGCATCGGCGGCTTTGGCTCAATGCGGACAAGGTCCATTGATGAGATGCCGAACTCGTTGTCGAGCGTCGGCACTAACGCAGCGCGAGCGACAATCCGGCGTTCCTGTGTCATGTCAGTCACACCCATGACGATATCTCCCTTCTTCGCGACGTGGCTGTCCTTGTATTCTCCGGTGTATCTTTTCAAGCCAGAGCGCCGAAAGCCGCCGTCGCGGGCGAGACACTTCAAATTGAGAAACGGTAGCCCCCCTTCGTCGGCCAAGTCCACCGACCGATAGGAACGACCGCGGAAGGTTTGGGCGATTTCGCCGAGCTTCTTTATTTTCCACCCTTTGGGAATCGGACCGAGCGGTGAATCGACGCGCGGGAGTTTTTCGTAACCGGGAAAGAGGAACTGCATGAACCACTCGCGGTAGAGGGTGCGGGCCATTTCCTCCAAGATGCGAATGCGGCGCTGACAATTCTCGATCAGCTCATCGTAGGCCGACGCGATGCCTGCGATCCGGTGTTGGACGGGCAGCGGCGGAAGGGGAACTTCAATCTGCCGCAGGTTTGATTGCGAAAGTTTCGGCTGCGCAGCCCCGGTAATGAATGGCTTGATGTCTGTGTTATTCAGGCACGCGAGAAGGAAGGTGTCGTCGGCTATTCCGGTCTTCCCGCGCAAGACGTGCGCGTGATTGTTGACCCAGAATTTACCAGTCGCGAATAGTGCAAGCGGGAGCTTCTTACTGTTCAGATTCTCGCCATCTTCGGCGACAAGGATGTAGCGTCCGTCGAAGCGATAGGCGTCGATATGATCGATGATTCCTTGTGCTCCATAGTAAGGGTAGATGCCTTGCCGTTCACGCCGCTCACGGCTGTTGAGGGGAACTCGCAAGTGGTCGAACAGGTCGACAATTTTCCCAAGCGGCTGAGTAGGCCACGCACCATTCGCGAGAGCAGGCATCGTCAGACTTCCAAAATATCTGCCACATTCCCCGCAATGGTTCCCTCCAGCACGCGGGCCTGCTCGTTGAGCGTTTCGAGTTCTTCGTTGAGGAGTTCGAACTGTGCCTTGAAGTCTTCATCACTCACGTTCTCGCCGGGGGCGACGCCCACGTAGCGACCGGGGTTGAGCGACCACCCTTGTGTCTCGATTTCCGCGACTGTCGCGGCCTTGCAAAGGCCGGGCACGTCGGCGTAGCGCGGCTTCTTGCCAAAGACTTCCTCCAGCTTCGCCTGGGCCTGCTCGCCGCCGAGCGTGAAGTCGGGCGCTTCGCCGCGGTAGAGGCGGACGAGGTTGGAGAGGAAGCCGATCTGCGCGGGCGTCCAGTCGCGGTGCGCGCGGTCGATCTGCCGGTAGATGTACCGGGCGTCGAGGAAGAGAACGGTGTCGGCGCGGGCGGTGTCCTTTTTTCCACGATTCAAGAACCAAAGTGCGCAGGGCAGCGTCACGGTATAGAAGAAGTTCGGCCCGACAGCGACCATGACATCGACGCTGCGGGCCTCGATAAGCTGGCAGCGAATCTCCTGCTCGGAGCCGCGGGCGTCGGAGGCAGAGTTGGCCATGACGAAGCCGGCGCGGCCGTTCTTATTCAGCGCGGAGTAGAAGAGCTGAATCCAAAGGTAGTTCGCGTTGTCGGTGCGTGGCAGGCCGAAAGGGAAACGGCGGTTCTTCCCGACATCACCTTCAAGCCGTTCCTTGTCGACCGAGTTGACGTTGAACGGAGGATTCGCAAGCACAAAATCGAACCGGCCGGTGCTTTCGTGCGGATCGTCGTAGTAGCTGTTCGCTTCGCGCACGTCACCCTCCAAGCCATGCATCGCGAGGTTCATGCGCGAAAGCGCGACGGTCGCGCCAACTTTCTCGTGCCCATGAATCGAAAGCTCGGATGATGGATTCTTCTTATGCTCGGCGACAAAGCCAGCGCTCTGCACGAACATCCCGCCCGATCCCGAAGCCGGATCGAACACGCTGCCGTGAAACGGTTCGAGGATTTCGACGATAAGACGCACAATGCTGGCTGGAGTGTAGAACTCGCCACCCTTGGAGCCCTCTGTCCGCGCGAACTCGCCGAGAAAGTATTCGTAGATTCTGCCGAACGCGTCGTAGTCGAGACTCGCGGGGATTTCCGAGACGCGTTTTAGCAACTGCTTCAGGAGCGGACTTGAGAAGATTTCATACGTCTTCGGCAGAACGCCGGCGAGCTGCGGGTTGTCGCGCTCGATCGCGCGCATCGCGTCGTTCAGCTTCGATCCGATGTTTGCGCCCTCAGGCAACGCAAGCAGGAAATCGAAACGGGCGTCGGGCGCGAGAAAGAGAATGCCTTCGGCGTGGTAAGCAGCTGGATCTTCCAGGCGCGAGCCGCGCCGGCCGCCCGTGGCTTTTTTTCCCAGCAACGCTCGCTGCTTCGCGAACCGGACTTCAACGAAGCGAAGGAAGATTAACCCGAGAACCGGTCCGGAATATTGCTGCGCATTGAGTCCAGAGTTTGCCCGGAGTTGATCGGCCGCCTCCCAGAGCCGCTTCTCAAGTTGATCATTGGCGACATCTTTTCCCGAAGGGGCAACCCACAGCACGCCCGGAGCCTAGCGGACAGCGGGGATTTCGGCAACAATAGCGCGCGCTAGGAGCGACGACCCGTTATTATGCATTCGTGCCGACGGCAGACGCTAATAACCAGGTCGAGCTGCTCGTCGGCGCGGGGGCCCGCGGAATTATTGGCGCACCCTGGCCGAAGTGGAAGCGCGAGCGAAGGACGCACGGCGTGGAAGGATGGGGAAAACGACGCCACGAAGCAGTGGGGAGATCATCGACAAATCTCAGCAAAGGCGTATGATTTGTAACAATCTTTTGCTTGACACACGTGCACACCGATGCCTTCTCTTACTTCATCGCAGCTTCGTCTCTTTCGCAGCACGGTTCTAGCTGTAGGGTCCTTCCAAGCATCGTACTTCACATCTCCCGTATTGTGGGCTGCGAACTTACGGAGAGACAGTCGCCTAATTGACATGCACTATTCTAACCAACAACTGGAAGCAGAACTGCAAAAAATCGTCGAAGAGAATAAATCAGAGGTGAATTTGCCGGATCAGTTGCCGGCCGATGCGTTCAAGCCTCTTCCAGAGGTGGAAGAGTTCGTGCGGGAATATCGAGAGTACCAAGAACAGACCGCTGATCTTAATATTGGGACGTACTGATTGAGGTAAGATCGCCATGTCCTTCCGTTCAGCGCCGGGGCATGTAGTTCTTTGGAAGAATACGGAACTGCCGGATTTTTCCAATTTTGTATTTTGCGAGGCATACTACAGGGCCCATTCGGTTCTGCGTCGGATATTGTCTCTTGCGCGCAAGCTCCAGTTTCGCTCGGTCTTAGTAGAGGAGATTCACGCGGGGGAATGCCCCCTTTTGACAGCAGAGAATGAAGCGCTAGCATCGCGCACCAAGGACTTTAAGGGATCCGCCGTCCATCGCCTGACCTTTTTCAGATCGCGAGCGAACACTCCGCCGCAGCCGCACGAGTTCTTGGGTTACGCGGTATTCAAACTTGACCACTTCAACGGTGGCGACGTTGGGCATGTTTTCGAAGCTGTCGTTAGGCCAGTCCGTGGAGTTAAACAGAACAACTTTCTTCATACGCAACGTCAATTTGACCTAACGACTTCGGTCGGTTCAGGGACGATTCCGGGTGCGATGTACGCGCAGCAGAACAACTTCACGTTCGTGTGCGCTCATGTAGCACTTCGTGCCGTTTTGTCATCGATTTTGCCGGCGGCTGACGTGACATACTCTGAGCTTAACGCGGTAGCCGGTGTAGATCACAAGTATCCTGATAAAAGTGTTGGCAAGGGAACCGGTCGTGGTCTACAACCGGCGCAGATAGAGTCGATCTTAAAACATTATAGCGTGCCATTTCGCCGCCTCTTGCATGAACCGCATGTCAAGGAATTGCCGGCAAAGATAGAGTACCAGGCGGAGCTCTATGCCGCGATAGAATCGGGGCGGCCTGCATTACTTGGATTCGAGCTTGCCGCCGATCCGACGATGGGCGCCGCCGGTCCACGCCACCTCATCCCAGTTCTTGGCCATACCTTTAACGACGATGCATGGGTGCCCGATGCAGAGCGTTTCTACTTCTTTCGGGATCAGGGGTACTTCCGTAGCGAGGCGTGGCTCAGCGCCTACGTGGTTCATGACGACAATTTAGGTCCGTATTATTGTTTGCCCCGCCACTATATGAGCCGACAGTCGTTTCGCCTGCTGTACAGTCTGCAACCGGCGTCATCGTCTTTGAGCATTTCGGAAGCCGAGGCCCTCGCATTTTCGACACTCACCTCCATTCACAAAACGGTTCCCGCGCTCGGACTTGGCTGGTATGATCGATTTGCGGCGTACGCGCTCACGAAGAGTTTGGTTCTTCGGTCATTCCAAGTTAATCGACGACAATACTTGGATCACCTCCTCAATATCCAAGACCCTCGCGGCCAGCGATTTCCAGTTACCGAAATAGCCAATATAGAGAAAACATTGCCTGAGCATTTCTGGCTTATCGAAATCTCAGCACCGGAATTGTTTCCGATGTCTCGGCAGAAATTTGGTGAGATAGCGTTTCCGCCTGATCGGCCGGTTGACGGATCTGACGTCGTTCCGTTTTTTACGAGGTTGCCGGGCGTAATCATCCGGGGATTAACGCCTCAACGTATCCAGCCCGAAGGATACACGCCGTTGCTCACCCTGCGGAACTAGTTACCAGTTGGGTTTGGCACGCAGCAATTGCGTTATCCTGCGCGATTCGCACCACGGCAATCTGTTTTGGCCGCTTGCACTTCGGAGATTCAACTTGATGCTGGCGTTTCCCGCAGAATATCGCTTCGATTAAGGGGGAACGGCTATGAAAGCCTACGCGATCTTGGATGGGGGAGGTGTGAAAGGCGCGGCACTTGCCGGCGCGTTATCAGCCGCTTCGGACCAAGGCATAGAATTTCTCGGGTACGGAGGAACGTCCGCGGGCGCAATTGTCGCGCTGCTGGCGGCGGTTGGCTTTGGCCCTGCTGAACTGCACCAGATTTCCGTAGAAGAGATCACCTTCACAGAGTTCCTCGATGATGGGGGAGCCGAGTTGGAGCAACTGAAGCGATTAACTAGCGAAATTGACGATACTTGGCGCGCTGCGACGACAGCACCAAAGAAACTCGGAGCCGCGTTTGTGACAGGTAAAGTTTTCTTGGCACATCGCGACTTAGTAAAGAGATTGCTGGCGAACTTGGGACTCTACACTGGCGGTAAGCTAAAAGCGTTTCTCGCGGCAAAGATCTCGCAGAAAATCGGAAATCCTCCCCAGGAAACTGGATTCACTTTTCGTTATCTCCACGATCAAGGCTGCGCGCCGCTTAAGGTTGTTGCCGCAGACCTTCCACGCCGAGCGCCGAGCGTTTATTCCCTTGAAAACTCCGCGAATACCTCTGTTCTCGACGCCGTTCGCGCATCGATGAGCTACCCATTCGTCTTTCGTCCCGTCCAGCTTCACGGTGGTTACCAGGTCGATGGAGGCTTGAGTAGCAACTTGCCTCTTTCGGTTTTCGAGAAGGAACGTAGTCTCGATGGTTCGACCGTAATGGCATTCGATCTCGAGGCTGCGAGAAAAAATCAGCCAGTGCCTTACGGAATGAAGCAGTTTTGTGGCGATCTCCTCGCCACTGCATTGGAGTCGGGCGAATTACTTGTTCGGGAACTGCTTAGGGGAGTACATCACGTTCGAATTGCGATTCCGGAGGGCATTGACACGCTCGATTTCGCAATTCCCGTGGCGACCCGCGAAGCTTTGTTCAACGCTGGGTACAAGGCCACGGCAGCCTATATCCGGCGCATCGTACCGCAATGGCAGCAGGCCAATTCCGACATCGAGGCTCTCCAAGCGTCGCACGCCCCGCCGAGGATTGTCGTGCCGGTTCTAAAAGCCGCCGCAGGGGAGTTGGAGCGTACAACCAAGGCTGAGAATGTCCGGGTGCAAGTAATGCTTCCAACAGGGCATGGTTACCGCGTCGTAACTTATTCCTACAACATGGATAACGACGCCGACTTGGAAATGATGCTTGAAATGGAAGCTGGCTGCACCGGCCGCTCATGGACAGAAAGAAAACCCATCTTTGCTGATTTGGAAGAGGCGAAGAAGTCTTTCGAGACCAGATGGAAAATGACAAAAGCGCAACAAAATAGGATCCCGGCCGGTAGGCGTGCAATGTGCTCTTTTCCAATCTTCGAGAAAGTGATAGGAATGCACAATGAGAAGGATTGGCGAATGATCGGCACTTTGTCTTTTGATTCGAGCTCGCGGCTTCAGGATGTTTGGAAGGACGGATCCGAAAATGACTTAGCTGCCCGTTTCGTTGTTGACGCTGGGAAGCTGTGGGCTGATATTGTAGGTCGACTACTAGATCATAACGCATAGACTATGACACAGAGCACAATCAGATTGCCCGAAGGTGAACCGCTTGATATTCGGGATGCCGGGGACGGGATGTATGTGGTTGAAAATGCTTATGTGGGTACGTACGAGTATTTTGATGGCCGACCAATCAAGGTTGACGTGACACCCAGTCAGAACGAAGAGACTGCCGAGGTAGGGGAAGTAGTAATTGAAGCCCCTCGCGCAGCAGTGGCTTAGGGCGCAGTCAAAGGTGGTTCTTCTTACCGCCGGACGCTAAGATTTTCCCGATTTGCCGGGCCTCGGAGATCGTGAAGAAGTTGGCGGTTCATAACCGGGCATACTAACGGAAAGCAAGTCCCGCTTGACCGCGCCACAGTGCAAATCAAATTCCTTAGGTGCCGGGAGTTCCAAACGCCCAAACGTCTGTGCTTGAGAAGTCTCCACCGCGTGTGCTAGTTCATCCGAACATGAGCGAGTCTCGCGGACGTCCGGCGAAGGTTTTCACTTGGCGCCGTCCGTTGCTCGAAGCGTTGCGGCTAAACCCGCACATCAGCCGCGCCTGTAGAGCTGCGGGCATCTCGCGCAACTCGGCGTATGACCATCTACGCGGAGATCCCGCCTTCCGCCGGCAGTGGGAACGCGCACTGGACCGGGGGCGCAACACTCGCTATCGCGCACACGTTATGCGGCTGCGAGCTGATCCGGCTTTTCAGCGTTCCTTAGGGCGCTACCCGGCATTTGCGGAGTGGTGGCGATGCCGGACAGACATTACAAAGTTAGCATAACTGGAAGCCGCTTGCGCGCGCGCGCGCGCGAGGAGCGTGGACACCAGTTGCCGACGATTCTCCTTTGATTTCCCCCAATCCTAGGAAAGGGCGTACATTGCGCAATGGTCTGATCGTACTCTGTTCGCTGAGTGAAACGCAGCGAGCCCAGGTCGGTAAAGGCCCTAAGAAGATTACTCTGCGCTTATGCTGATTTTGAGGCAGCGGCCGCCGCGGCAGAAATGCTGATCTCTAATCGTAAAATATGGGAGGACGCCCCGGTCCGGTGGGCCGTCCAGACCGGAATCATAATTTCGTATGCGCGCCCTTTCGGCAACAATATTGGGCTCGGCTCATTGCCGGCAAAATTTCACTCCATTGGCGACCCGGACGCTCAGAGGGTGCATGATCGGACCTTGGTCGCGCGGAACACATTAGAAGCTCATACTAATCTCTTGGAGCGAGGCGGCTTGATCGCCGGGCATGTCCCAGGAGACGACACTTTAAACATTAGGATAACTGTGGACGGCGATGGGCAGATCTTCTGGGATATCAATACGGCTTCGCTGGGTGCGTCCGAACTCAAACGGCTTCTCAGGTTGATCGTCATGCAGCAAGAACGCGTGAAGGTCGCAGCCGACGCTCTTCTTCTGGAGATGTGGGGGGAACGGTCGGGGCCTCCAGGTGAGTACAGGCTTGGCGTCGACTTCCCGTGATGGGTACCTGCGCAGATTCGGCATTTGCAAGCTTCGCTCAGAGGCCTTGTGGGAAGATAAACCGCCCCCCGGAACCGGAAAAGTGTCCAAGCAGACTCTGGCCGAGCGGCGGCTAACCCTGGATTTACGATGGGAGCCGGCAGACGGATTCGAACCGACGACCTGCTGATTACAAATCACCAGGTGAAATCGCGGAAAATACGCGAGTCGTGTCGTGGCATCGAGCCGGGCTGCCGCCCCAACCAATGCCACGGCCCGGGCAAAGCGTTTGACGAATGGTTGACGAATAGACTGCGTTTTGACGCGTTTTCGTGCGCATCAGTGCGCGAACCGAAAACTCATCGACTCATCCCCAAATCTCTCAACATGCGAGAATTAGAGGGGATTTTGACTGGCTACCCCGCATGGATTCGAACCATGAATAACGCCTCCAAAGGGCGCTGTGTTACCGTTACACCACGGGGTATTTCGATCCTGTACTTCGGATGGCCGATTTTAGATTGAAACGGCACCCGAGCGCTACCAATCCTTAGATCGCAAATTGCAATTCGCAATTCGCAATTCGACTCGCCCAGCCGGATCGAGTGCGCCAGACTACGATTGCGGAAGCGGCGCGGGAAGACGGATGTCGACCGTGGTGCCGCTGCCCTGCACGCTCGAGACGGAGATCTTTCCGTTGTGGGCCGTCACGACAGACTTCGCGATCGCCATCCCGAGACCAGTGCCGTGCGATTTCCCATGCGTGACGAAAGGTTCGAAAAGCTTCGGAAGAAGTTCCGCGGGAATTCCGACGCCCGTATCGGAGATTCGGATGACGACTTGCTTGTCTACCAAGTCGGTGCTGATGGTCAGAATGCCGCCACTCGGCATCGCTTCCCGCGCGTTCTTGATCAGGTTGCAGAGCACGCGAATGAACCGTGCGAGATCAACAACCACGTTCCCGTCGTAGCGAATGTTCTTGGCGAACTGAATGTTGTGACCCGGAAGGAGGCGGAGCGCCTGCTGGTTCAATTCGTCGAGCAAGCGCCAGATGGAAACCGTCTCGCAGGAGAGCGAGGTCGAGCCGCGCGCGTAATCGAGTAACTCCTGCGTCATGGCAAGCATCCCATCCACGGCCTTGTCCGTCATCGAGGTCAGCTCGTGCAGGCGAGGATCGTTACTTTCGCCTGCGATCAAATCTGTGCAGCAGCGAATGATGCAGATCGGGTTTTTCAGGTCGTGAATAATGGAATTGGCCATCGCGCCGACCAGGCTGAGCCTCTCCGTGCGCATCACTTCGGTGATGAAGTGCGAATTCACGCTGCGCAGCCGCTCGGAAACCGAGCGCAGAAAATTCATGTGCAAACGGCTGGGAGCGAGCTCGAGAATGTGCTGGAAAGTCGGTTCGTCGACTGCCCCGAGGAGCGTCGGCTCAGCGGCCGTGGCCATGGCGGAACGCGGCTCCCCATCGAGCAGAGCCATTTCGCCGAAGAAATTTCCGGAGTTAATAAACCCGAGTGTCTCCTGCTCACCACCCCGGCCGGATTTTGAGATCTTCACGGATCCCTCGCCGACGAGATAAAGCAGATCCCCCGGATCGCCCTCACGAAAAATGATCTCGCCTGCGTTTAGCTGAACGAGGTGAACATCGGGCGCAATCTCATTGAGCAAATTGGATTCGATGCCTTCAAAGAGCCGATTCTGCGCTAACTGATCGAAGGCCTTGGCGAGAGAGGAACTCATAGCGGCGGTTCTTTAGAAGGATGAAGCGAGGGCACCCGCGGCACAACCCGCCCGGACCATCTTTACGCTTTCGAGGATCGCCCGGATATTTGCCACCAGCTCATCCGGGCGATGCGGCTTCCGGAGAAACCCCGCCATTCCAGCGCTGAGCATCCGATCAAGTCGCTCCTGGTCGATGAAGCCGGTGCTCAGAAGGACAACGACGTCCGGGCGAATGCTTCGAAGACGACCAAAAGTTTCTTCGCCGTCCATGAACGGCATGGTGAGGTCGAGCAGAATCAGATCGAAGTGGCGCGGACGCTTGCGGAAAAGGTCCAGGCACTCAAAACCCGATTGAGCGGTTACGACGTCGAAACCCGCCTCCGTGAGAACACGTTTGGCAAGAACGAGCGCCATCGGCTCGTCATCCACCACCAGGAGCGATCGTTGTTTTCTTGGAGGCGCTGGCAAGGTCGCATTCTTTGGTTTGGCGAAAGCGGCTAGCTCCGGATGAAATAAAACCTTCTTGTCGGAACCACCAGCGTGTTCGACAAGCTGCGCCGTCACTTTGGCCGCGCGATCAACGCTGGTGCGAAGCATGTCAAAATACTTTTGCGAACCGTCATTACCATCCCAAATGTTCTCGATGGCCGCGCTGGTGCCGGAAATGATTTCGAGCAGATTGTTCAACTCGCTCGTGGCAGCAGCGGGGGGCTTGGCCTGGGCAGGATTCTCTGAAGGGTCCATGTTCATGAAGCGAAAAGTAAAAATGTTGCGTGGTGGGACTTTGTCGGCGCGCTCTCGGCTGGGACTCCCCTCAATCAATAAAGCAGGAAAAGTGCCGCCAAGAGCGCTCCGACAGACTGGGACGGCAACCACAGGCTTCAGCTTTGCGCCGCTCCAGCCCAGCGCCTGCGGAATTTGGTCGCTCGCAAATCCTCCAAAACTGGCTATACTTCCGTTCCCGAGAAATGAATCGATTGTCCATTAGCAACCTACGCGTCTCCATCGCGGAGCAGGAGATTATCCGTGGCCTTTCGCTTGCCGTTCCAAAAGGCGAAGTGCATGCGATTATGGGGCCCAACGGTTCCGGGAAAAGCACGCTCGCGAAGGTGCTGGCCGGCCACCCCGATTACAAAGTCACGATGGGCGAGGTGCTGATGGATGGGGAAGATATCCTCGGCCTTGCACCGGACGAACGCGCGCGAAAGGGCCTCTTCCTCGCGTTCCAATACCCGAGCGAAATTCCCGGGGTGACAATCGCGAATTTTCTCCGCGCAGCGGTCCAAGCTCGCTTACCCGAAGGCGAGGAACTGGAGGCGACAGACTACTACGCTAGGCTTTACGAAAAAATGGATCTGCTCGAAATGGATCGCTCGTTCACGTCGCGCTCGGTGAATGAAGGCTTCTCCGGCGGCGAAAAGAAACGGAACGAAATCCTGCAGTTGGCCATGCTCGAACCGAAATACGCTGTCCTCGATGAAACCGACAGCGGTCTCGATATCGACGCTCTCAAGGTTGTGGCCAACGGTGTCAATTCCATGCGCGGCCCGAATCGAGGGATTCTTGTCATTACTCACTACCAGCGCCTGCTCGATTACATTGTCCCCGATCATGTTCACGTTATGGTCCAGGGGCGGATCGTTCGCAGCGGAGGGAAGGAGCTGGCTTTGGAGCTGGAAGAAAAGGGTTACGAAGGTTATGATGAGGTGAAGGACGAAGTCAGCGAGCCGGCAATGGTATAACTGGAAAATTTTATGGTCAAAGAAGTATCACCTTTGGAAATCGAGCGGAACGTCGGGAATTTCGCCTATCCCGAGACGCACACGCACGATGCAGGCGTCGGGCTTACCGAGAAGACCATCCACTACATTTCCGACATCAAGGAAGATCCTGATTGGGTCCGCGAGTTCCGCCTCAACGCCTACAAGACTTTCCTGAGCAAGCCGATGCCGACGCATTGGGCGAGCAAGGATCTGGAAGCCATCGTTTTCGATAACATCCGTTACTACCTGAGCGCAGGGACCCAGCCCAAACGGAATTGGGAGGACGTGCCGGACGATGTAAAACGCACTTTCGAGCGTCTCGGCATTCCAGAACAGGAACGGAAATTTCTCGCCGGCGTCGAAGCGCAATTCGACAGCGAGGCTGTCTATTCCAACATCAAGAAGGCCGTCGGGGAGCAGGGCGTTATCTTTGTCGGCAGCGCGGAAGGGTTGAAGAATCACCCGGAAATTTTCCGAAAATGGTTCGGGAAAGTTATTCCGACCGGCGATAACAAATTCAGCGCGCTGAACTCCGCCGTGTTCAGCGGCGGCTCGTTCATCTACGTCCCGCCCGGAGTGAAAGTGAAACATCCGCTCCAGGCTTACTTCCGAATCAACGCCGAGAATTTTGGACAATTCGAACGCACGCTCATCATCTGTGACGAAGGCTCGGAGCTGACCTACATGGAGGGCTGCACTGCGCCAAAGTTTAATACCGCCACCCTGCATAGCGCGGTCGTCGAGTTGGTCGCGCTGAAAGGCGCGAAGCTCCAGTACATCACCGTCCAAAACTGGTCGGCCAACGTGTTCAACCTGGTCACAAAACGCGGCATCGCGCACGAAGACGCCGAGGTGAAATGGATCGATTGCAACATCGGCTCACGCCTGACCATGAAGTATCCGGGCGTCATCATGAAAGGCCGCCGCGCCCGCGGTGAAGTTCTTTCCATCGCCCTCGCGGGTGACGGGCAACATCAGGACACCGGCGCGAAAATGGTGCACGCGGCCGACGAAACGACCAGCAACATCATTTCGAAGAGCATCAGCATAGGGAAAGGTCGCGCAACTTATCGCGGCCTCGTCCACATTCCGAAGCACCTCAAAAATTGCAAGAACAACACCGAGTGTGACGCGCTTCTCATTAACTCGACGAGCCGGACCGATACCTATCCAGCGATCACTGTCCGGGGCACCGGTAACTCTGTGCAACACGAGGCGAGCGTCAGCCAGGTAAGTGCCGAGCAGATTTTTTACATGCAGCAGCGGGGTCTGACCGAAGCGCAGGCCATGAGCTTGAGCGTAAATGGTTTCGTGAACGATCTCGTCCGCCAGTTTCCGATGGAATACAGCGTCGAGCTCAAGCGGCTGATCGAGCTTGAGATGGAAGGCTCGGTCGGCTAGGTTCCGCCCCCAAGACAAGAGCAATCCGCGGCGGTCCTCGGGCCGCCGTTTGCGTCTAATTTTTCGGGCATGACTAACCAGACAGCTGTTCTTGATGAAGTAATGGAACTCGAATCGCCGCAGGAACATTGCGGGCCGGCGATCCTTTCCGGCCCTTCCGTCGCGCGCGAAGCCGAACTTCCCGGTTGGTTCCACGATCAACAGCGTGCTGCCTGGGCGAAGTTCGAATCGTTTCCTTTCCCTAATCGAAAGGACCAGGCTTGGCGTTTTTCCAGTGTCGAGGCGCTCGACCTTTCCCGTTATGCGCAACCCGCCAGACTGACTCAATTCGAGCGAGATGAAATCCTCGGTCGCTCAGTCGGGCTCGATGCGGTCGCCGGTCGGCTAATCTTTGCGGACGATCAATTGGTCCGACGCGACCCACTATCTGAAACGCTCCTCAAAACCGGCGTGCTTTTGATGCCACTCGAACGGGCTCTGCTCGAGCACGAGGATTTGTTCCGAAAGCATTTCATGGCGCAGCCGGCGGCGCTCGGGTCGGCAAAGTTCGCCGCGCTGCACGAAGCATTCGTCAATTCCGGGACCTTTATTTACGTTCCGCGCGGCGTTGAAGTTGAGCTGCCGATTGAAATTTTCCACTGGCTGCATGGAGAAAATGCCGCGGTATTTCCGCACACCCTCCTGATCGCCGACGAATTTTCCAAAGTGACGGTGATCGAGCATTTTCGCTCCGCCCATCCGGAGCGATCCGGTTTTGCCTGTGGTGTGAATGATCTCGTGGCGGGCAACGGAGCGAAGATTAACTACATTTGCGCGCAAAACTGGAACGAAAAAGCGCTGTCGATCCAGATCAATGCCACGACGGCTGATCGCGACGCCTCGGCTTTGAGTTTGAACGTTCATCTCGGCGGAGCCTATTCGCGCTTCGAAAGTCTGAGCCGCCTCACAGGCGAAGGCGCCCGCAGCGATCTGCTCGCTGTCTCCGTCGCGAACGGCACGCAAGAATTCGACGCGCGCACCCTGCAGGATCACGTCAGTCCGCACACTACGAGCGATCTCCTCTACAAGAATGCGCTGACCGACCGGACGCGAAATACTTTCGGCGGGCTCATCCGAGTCGAACCGCATGCGCATTTCACCGACGCATACCAGACGGTCCGGAACCTGTTGCTGAGCGATGATGCGGAGGCGAATTCAATGCCCGGCCTGGAGATTCTCGCCGACAACGTGAAGTGCAGCCACGGCGCGACTTCCGGCCAGATCAACGAAGACGAGATGTTCTATCTTCTCGCGCGTGGCATTCCGCTTCCGATTGCCAAACAGCTTCTGATTATTGGTTTCTTGAATGAAGTGGTTGACCGTCTGCAACATCCGGCCATCACCGATCTCGTGCGAGAGCTGATTGAGGACAAGTTCGGGCCGCGCTGAAGTTCAGCTGGCCTTTGTCTTCGGGTAAAGTTTTACGATCGACGCCGCTGCATCACGGATCACCCTGCGCAGCGGCGCGGGTTCGAGCACCTGGACATGGCCGCCCCAGCTAAGAATCCACCGCTCGATTTCCTCGAGGCCACCGAGTTCAAGCTGCATAACAATCGCTCCATCCGGGAGAGAACGTATTCGCTGCGATTCGTGCCAGATCCGCTCGGAGACCAAACGCGCCGCGTAAGGATCGAATTGCAGCCGGATTCGATGCTTCCGGCCTGAGGAAAATACGCCAAAGCTCCCGCTCAAAATCTTGCTGATCGAAAAGTTGGCGGGTCGACGAAAACCTTTCGTCGTCAGCGAGACCTTTCGCATGCGGGGCAGCGCAAAAGTCCGCAACTGCGCCCGGTCCAAGTCTTCCGCGAAGAGGTACCATTGATTCTCGAGGCAGCCGAGGTGATACGGACGGACTCTGCGCGGTTTGTACTCGCTGCTCTTCAGTTTCCGATATTCGAAATCCAATTCGACGGACCGCAGCACCGCTTTGCTCACGACCTCGAAAAGTTCGAGGTCGGCCGGGCTCGCGCCAGCGCTGCGGAACGAGATGACATCCTCCAGATCGGTCCACGAGAAAGAAACGCGATCCTTTAGACCATCAGTGATCTTGCGGAAAGCCGAATGCAGCGGACGCTCGAAGGACGTTCCCTTGTACTGCGCGAGCGCCTTTTGCGCGACGAACAGCGCCGTGATCTCGCCTTCTGAAACCTCGATGCTCGGAAATCCGGTGACCGCTTCGGTGTAGTAGAATCCAAACTTCTGAGCATCGTAACCGATCGGCAGTCCAAGCCGATCGCGCATGAAGTCGATGTCACGCTGAATCGTTTTTGACGAGACTTCGAGTTCTGCCGCGATCTTTTGGCAGTTCGGAAATTGGTGTGACTTAAGCGCGGCGTGCAACCGCATCATTCGTTGCAGCGGCGGACGGGAGAAACCGTCATCGCCTTGGACTGTCTTGGATCGTTGCTTCAAGTTTCGAGGGCCTGTCGACTGGGGAGAAAATAGTCAAAATTATTTTCGCCTTGGGACAGTCAATGTCCTACCCCCTGTTTCATGATGACGCCATGAAAAGATACAAAACTCACTATCCGCGTCGCAGTTTGCTTTCCGTTCCGTATTCCGTTCGCCCGGATCGAATCGAGCGCGGCCTGCGCATTTTGCGCGCGTTGCGCTTCTCAATAGCGGCAGCTGCCACGCCCGTTTCGCGGCCGCAGCAGCGCGAATTCGACTTCATCCTCTCGAGAAGAGCCTGACCCCGTCACAGAGAAACATTGCAAGGCGGGACGCACCTCGTTACTTTCGTTTCCACCTCGGCGGACTTGCTGCAAAGGCGGCGCCTCTCGATCATGAACGTAAGCGGAACTATCGACGCGATTCTCGGCCAGAAAGGCAGCGAGATCTTTTCGGTCTCGCCTGATGCGACGGTTTACGAGGCGATCGACCTAATGGCCAGCAAGAACGTTGGCGCGCTCCTGGTCGTTCAGGATGAACGTCTTCTCGGGATGATTTCGGAGCGCGATTACACGCGCAAAGTGATGTTGCGCGGGAAGCGTTCGCGGGAAACTCAAGTGCGCGAAATCATGTCGAGTGATCTCACGATCGTGACTCCCCGAGAACCGATCGAGAACTGCCTGCGCATGATGACCGAGAAGAGAATTCGGCACCTGCCCGTGGTGGAGGGCGACACGCTGCGCGGGGTTATTTCGATCGGCGATTTGGTCAAGTGGGTCATCGCCAGTCAATCGGCTGCGATCGCCCATCTCGAACACTACATTTCGGGCGGTTATTCGGGATGATGTAAAAAGATTGGAGGGCGTCTGTGTCAAGATGCCATTTCAGGGCGGCGTTTCACAGAAACGCCCTACAGTGCCCAGACCGTCCGCCCACCGACAATAGTGCGGACCGCGCGCCCTTTCAGCTTCCATCCGTCGAAGGGAGTGTTGCGCGAGATCGATTGCGAGGCGCTCGCCTCAAAAGTCCATTCCAGCTCCGGATCGATCAAGGTCACATCGGCGGTCCGCTTCGGCGAAAGCGTTCCGGCATCGATTTGTAGAAGCCGCGCCGGATTCACCGTGAACATCTCAACCAATCGCGGAAGATCGATTGTTTTGTTTTTGTGAACGAGCAAGTCAAGAAATAATGCCAGCTCCGTTTCCAGTCCCACGATTCCAAACGGCGCCGCGTCGAACTCAACTTCTTTTTCGAACTTCGCGTGCGGCGCGTGATCGCTGGCGAGGATCGCGAGTGTGCCGTCGGCGATTCCCTCGAGCAACGCAGCCACATCCTCTTTCGCCCGCAACGGTGGATTCATCTTAAAATTCGTATCGAAGTTCTGAATCGCATCATCGGTGAGCGCGATATGATGCGGGCAGACTTCCCCGCTGATCTTGACGCCGCGCGCTTGCGCTTCGCGCAGAATCCGGACGCTGCCGGCGGCACTGATATGCTGGCAGTGAATGTGATGATCGCAGAGTTCCGCCAGGAGGACATTGCGCATAACGATCGCCTCCTCGCCAGCGCTTGGCCAGCCCGGCAGGCCAAGAAGCGTGCTCCAGTAACCCTCGTGAACCACGCCCGCGCCGACGAGATTGTAGTCCTGGCAATGATCGAAAACGGGGAGGCCCACCATGCGCGCATATTCGACGGCGCGGCGCATCAGCTCGTTATTCTGAACGCATCGCCCGTCATCGGTGATGGCGACCACACCGGCTTGCGCGAGCGAACCGAGCGGCGCAAGTTCTTCGCCCATCAGGGCCTTCGAGATCGTACCCGTGGGCAGCACATTCACGCACGCTACTTCGGCTGCGCGATCTTTGATCCAGGCGATCGTGCTCGGACTGTCCGCGACCGGTGACGTATTCGGCATGCAGACGATGGTAGTGAATCCACCAGCAGCAGCCGCCCGCGCGCCGGACTCGATCGTCTCCTTCCACCCGAAGCCCGGCTCCCGCAAATGCACGTGCAGGTCGATCAAGCCTGGGCAAACGATGAGTCCTGTAGCGTCAATCTCATCAATTGCAGATTGCGGAGTGCGGAGTGCGGGGAGATTAGCAATTCGCCCATCGACAATGGCCAGATCGGCGACTTCATCGCGCTCGTTCGCTGGATCGATGATCCGGCCATTGCGAATGACCGTGTTCATGGGGTTGCAATCCCTCCGCATAGATAAAGAACCGCCATGCGGATCGCGAGGCCGTTGGTGACTTGATCCAGGATGACGCTTTGCGCGCCGTCAGCCAATTCACTATCGATTTCGACGCCGCGGTTGATCGGGCCCGGATGCATGATCAGGCAATCCGGTTTCAGCAGCTTCGCTCGATCCTTGGTCAGGCCAAACAGCCGGATATATTCACCGACCCCTGGAAAGTATTCCTTGCGCTGACGCTCATGCTGAATCCGAAGCAGATTCACCACATCGGCTGTCGGCAAGACTTCGTCGATGTCGTACGACACGGTGACACCCAGCTTTTCAAACTCGCGCGGCACCAGCGTGCTCGGCCCGACCAATGTGACGCGGGCGCCGAGTTTGAGCAGGCCGAAGATATTCGATCGCGCAACGCGGCTGAAGAGAATATCGCCGATGATAACGACATGCAGTCCGGCCACGGCGCCCTTTCTTTCCCGGATCGTGTAAAGATCCAGCAGCGCCTGTGTGGGATGTTCGTGCGCGCCATCGCCCGCATTGATGATGCTCGATCTGAGTCGCTCGGCGAGGAACTGCGGCGCCCCGGACGAACCGTGCCGCAGAACGATAATATCGGCATGGTTTGCCTCGAGAATCTTTGCGGTGTCTTTGAGCGTTTCCCCTTTCGTCAGGCTGGAGGATGTCGCCGAGATATTGATGACGTCCGCGCTCAGACGAATCGCAGCGATCTCGAAGGACGTGCGCGTGCGCGTGCTCGGCTCGACGAAAAAATTCACGAGCGTTTTGCCCCGCAACGCCGGAACCTTCTTGATCTCGCGGGTGCCGACTTCCTTGAAGGCATCCGCAGTATCGAGAATGAATGTTACTTCCTCCGCGGAGAGTTCGCGGATGCCGAGCAGGTCTTTTCGCTGCCAGCGCGTTTCGGATTTTCCAGGCTCCGTCACGCGTTCTCCTCCTTGATCAGCCAGACGGCATCCGGTTCTCCATCCACATTCTCGAGACGTAAGCGCACGCGTTCGCCGGCCGCGGTCGGGAGATTCTTTCCGACGTAATCGACCCGAATGGGCAATTCGCGGTGGCCCCGATCGATCAGTGCGGCAAGCTGGATTCTGGCGGGGCGTCCAAAGGAACTGATCGCATCCATGGCCGCGCGGGCCGTCCGGCCGGTGAAAAAAACATCGTCGACGATGATAACTGTTTTGTTCTCGAGCGGCAGCGGCAGCCATGACGCCCGGACTCGCGGCAGCTCAGCCCGTTTCCCGACATCGTCGCGATGCATCGAGACGTCGATAACGCCGGTCTCGATGGGAGATTTTCCCAGCGACTCGATGATGCCGGCAATCCGACGCGCAATCTCAACGCCGCGCGATGGAATTCCCGCTAGAATTACCGAGGCAAGCTCTGGATTACGCTCGATGATTTCGTGCGCGATCCGGCGAAGTGCGCGGTTAATGGCTTCGCCATCCATCACCGGAAGAGTGGCGGGCGCGGGCGAAGTGCGAGCGTTTTGGTTGTTGGTCATTGCATTCCTTGGCGACCTCGCGGGATCGCATTAAAGGAAAATGGCGAGATTACGCTGCGGTCGGTTCGGCCTTGGCCTCCTTCATCCGCTTGTTTCGCCAGCTGGAACGATATTTCACAATCCAATCGCCCAGCGCCTTCTCGAAGCCGATGTCAGATCCGGCCTTCTCGCTCTCGATCCACTTATGTTTCAAAATCTCCTCCCGCTCGGCCAGGAACTCTTTGTAGAGAACGGAGTTCTCAACGAACTGAGATTGTTCCCCTTGCGCGGCGGTCATCTCGGGACTGTTTTTCATATAAACGAAGGTTGGTCAACAAAAACCATATCGTCCTACCTTAGATGTAGCAGCGGCCGTACCTATTCAATTTTCCTTTAAGGCAGAGTCCGGCGCAGCTCTCGCGCGATTCTCATGAACTCGGTGGCCACCAGGGAATCGCCTTTTTCGCCGGTAATGGGCATTCCGCGATCGCCGGATTCGCGCGTTGCGATATCGATCGGGATCTGGCCCAGCAACGGAACGCGAAGACGCCTGGCTTCGCGCTCCCCGCCACCGGAACCAAAGATGTCATACCGCTTCCCGTCGCTCGGCGACTCGAAGTAGCTCATGTTTTCGATCAGCCCGAGCACCGGCACGTTCACTTTTTCAAACATAGTCGAAGCTTTCCGCGCATCGATTAAGGCGACCTCTTGCGGCGTGGTCACGATGATCGCACCGGCGAGTGCGACGGTTTGTACAATCGTGAGTTGAATGTCGCCCGTGCCCGGCGGCAGATCGAGCACAAGATAATCGAGCTCGCCCCATTCGACCTGTCGCAGGAATTGCTGCGTGTATCGCGTCACCATCGGTCCGCGCAGAATCGCGGGGGCGGAGTCGTCGAGCAGGAAGCCCATCGACATCAGCTTCAGGTTGTATTGCTCGATCGGGATGATGCGATTCTCTTCCGTAGCGGTGGGGCGATCCCGCGTGCCGAACATGAGTGAAATGCTCGGCCCGTAAATGTCGCAATCGCAAAGTCCGACCCGTGCACCTGTTTTCTCCAAGGCCACGGCGAGATTGGCCGCAACTGTCGATTTCCCCACTCCACCCTTGCCGCTCGCGATCGCGATGACGTGTTTGATTCCTTCGATGCGTGTTGTCCCAACGCCTGCCGCGCCCGCTCCGGCCGGCGGCGCCTGGATATCGATCAACACCTTCGCCTGTTCCACGCCGGCCACTGCGCGCAGAATTTCCTCTGCCTCTGTCTTGATCGTTTGAGGAATCGCCGGCTCGTTTGTAGCGAGTGCCAGCTGAACTGTCACCGCTCCGTCCTCGATCTGAATTCCCTTCACGAGCCCGAACGAAACAATATCGCGACTGAAGCCGGGATACTTCACGCCCCTTAGAGCTTCCTTAACTTGTTCCTCCGAGACGGGCATGGGCCTCTAAGCTACCGGCCCATGCGCATGAGTAAACAAGGCACTCGCGAAACATTGTTGACGATCAGCCAAGGCGAGGCGGTTTCCAAACCGCCTTCCTTGGGCTTCAAGGCGCCGTCCTTGGGCCCTCTTCGGTTAGATCGATTCGTTCCCCCGTTTTTCCCACTTCGACGATGAGCTTTGAGAAACTCCACTCGCCCGCAAATTTCGTGGCAACGAAATAAATCGTTCCTTTACCTTTGGGACCGGAGATGGGGACGGTCAGGTCAGCGTGTCCGGACGAACCGCTCACGTTGGTCGTTCCGGAAACAAAGAATCCATCCCTGATCGGAGATCCGAGCGTATTCACCACCCTGGGATCGGCCTGTACCTTGGCCAAGGCAGTCTTATAGGCGTCGGATGACTTCATTGCGCCGAAGACAATGCTAACGATGACAAAAACGAAGCCCGCCGCGAGAAGCAACATTCCCAGGCAGCCAGTCGGCACAAACCATTTCCAATTCCGCCCCCACCAATGAGTTCGCTCGGGCAGGGCATTAACCGGCGCCGCGTAAGGGTTCATTGATGTTCTCTCTTACCGGGGAAGACGACCGCAAAACAGGAGAAAGGCACCACGGTCATTGCTTGCCTACTCCTTGGTTCGGCTTATCTCTGGCGGGATTTTACTTGGAGAGCAACATGGATTGGGAAGCAACGCACTGCCATTTGCCGTTGCGGTCCACCCAGGCATCAGTCCATCGAAAGCTGCGTTTGAAGGCTTTGCCATCTTTGTCCTTGCCAGCTTCCGTAGAAGTCCCCAGGACGACCGCAAAGTGGCCGCCATAAACGCGCACGTCCGTATTTCCATTCTTCGCGGAAGTGTAGATGTCAGTGTCCTTCTTGATCTCGGCCAGGAGACTGGACTTGCTTATGACCTTGCCCTTCGAGCTCACACCGCGGTAATCGTCCCCGAGGTAGGCTTGGGCGACCGAAGGATCGTGCGACATGAATGAGGCCTCCCACTTATCCTCAATGTCTTTCAACGTGGCCTCCACAGTCGACTTCTTCGTTGGCATGACCGCAGTCGGCGGCGCAGATTTTGTCGACGCGGCGGTGGTCTTCGCGGGCGAAGAGGCTTTTGTTGGTCCGGTGGGCGAGCTGCTCTTTTCAGCAGCAGCAGACTTTTCCGTCGTGACCGACACGGTCGGGTCCGTGGCGGACGACGGCGATTTCTCTGGCGCGGTCGCTTCAGGTGCTGGTGTCGCGGTTTCTTCTTGAGCCCACGTCAGGGGGGCGGTGGCCACGACGAACGCAGAGAGGGCAAGAATGGTTATTTTCATCTGTATATTCCTTTTCGGTGTGGGTCACTCTGGCGTCCGCGCGGGTATCCCGACTAGGACGATTACGCGCGGAGATTGGTCAGGTGAAAACGAACCCTATTGCCACCTCCTACCCAGTCAAGGCTGATTTAGCGCGGCCCTGCTGTCTGCCCCGACACGTTCGAAGTCGAACACCGCCTGCGCGCCGGCACTGCGTTACTTCGCCGGGAATCCGTTGGCCCCCCTCGTGCTACTAGCTTCTTGACGCTGGGTGTAAGATTCTTCACCCTCACTCGGGAATATGCGCGCATCAACAATTCGAATTTGGGTCAGCAGCACGGCTGCGGCTCTGATTATGGTTCGAGCGACGAGCCTTACGCCCGATCCGGAGGCAAAGCTTCCAATTCCCTCTCTTGCACCATCCGAAGACCTGGACGCGCGAGCTTCGTTGCCCAGTACCTATGCTGCGTTCCCGATGGCGGCGGCACGCAGAACTGCCATCATTGATCATTGCTTCACGTCGAATCTCGATGCGAATGTTCCCGCCACTCCGGGCCAGGTCGCGCTTGTTATCGCCGCATTGAAGCAGGATTGGAAAACCGTTCTACGCATGCTCGACGCCGGCGCGTCGGTTGAAACGGCGGACGACACAGGCGTCACCCCGCTTATGGCGGCCGCCATGCAGGGGAACGTCGGAATCCTTCGCACACTGCTGGAACGGCACGCGCGCGTGGATTTTACAGACCCGGCCGGTCGCTGCGCGTTGCATTACGCCATCACAGCCGGAAAACTTGAAGCCGTCCAACTGCTTCTCCCCCTGGTGTCGAATCTCGAAGGGGCCTCCGCCGCAGGAAATGATCTCCTCACAATGGCCCTCGAGACGGGCGATATGAAAATTTTTCAGACCGTCCTGGAGCGATTCCCGGCCACGCTCCAATGGACCGCGAACACCCGGGCCGCGCTCGAAACCGCGTTGCACGCAGACATGAAGGAGCAAGTTCGGCTTCTTTTGAGCAAGCATCCCGCGCCCCCCACCCGCGAAGGCGGCACCGTCCCGCTCATCGCCTACGCCATCGCCAGCGATGACGCGACGCTTTTCCATACGCTGCTGGCCTGCGGGAGCGACCCGAACATCGTCCTTCCGAAAGCTTGCGAGAAAGACTTCATGTCCCTGCTCAAATCAAAATACCTGCGCCTTTATATTCAGGAGGAGACGGGCATTAATTTGTTGATGCTGGCCGCGGGACTCGGCAAGGCCGATTACGTCCGCGCCCTGCTCGACGCCGGCGCCGATCGGAACCGGGCCACCCCGCGCGAAAAAATGCTTCCGCTTTATTTCGCCGCCTGGAGCGAAAACTGGCAATCCCTGCAGATGCTCCTCGGTGGAGGTCCCATGCCTGATCAGCTACGTGTCGAGATTTCGCTCGCGAAACAAAACATGGCGGTCATCAAGGACGGCGTTACCGTTTTTACCACGCAGTGCTCGACCGGCCGCCAGGGTTTCACGACGCCGCCCGGTCAATACGTGATCACCGACAAAGACCGCGACCATCGCTCCACCATCTACAAATGCGCCATGCCCTATTTCATGCGGCTCAATTGTCGTGACTTCGGCATGCACGAAGGGGTGGTACCGACATACCCGGCATCACACGGTTGCATTCGCCTTCCCTCCGACGCCGCCCGCAAACTCTTCGTCGAGATTCCAGTTGGCACAGTCGTGATGATTAATTAGCCGTAGTCGCTTCGCAGTGCAAAGCGCTCCACTTGGCTCCGTGGACCGCACCGTGGCTACAATGTCCTTCGACATTTTCGTCGGACTCAAATAATCTTTGGCGTCTCCACCATATGGACACGATGCCGCCTGATTTGACCGGACTGCGCAATGAATACGCCGCGCATGGGTTGCGCCGCGCCGATCTTCATTCCGACCCGCTCCAACAATTCGGCGCCTGGTTCGCAGCCGCGCTCGCCGCGGACATTCGTGACGCCAATGCGATGAGTCTGGCAACCGCCACTCCCGAGGGCAAACCCTCCGTCCGCATCGTTCTACTAAAAGGATTCGATGAGCGCGGCTTCGCTTTTTTCACGAACTACGACAGCGAAAAAGGCCGGCAACTCGAGGCGAATCCGTCCGCAGCGCTGGCGTTTTATTGGGCGCAACTCGAGCGTCAGGTTCGGATAACCGGCGCTGTGGAAAAAACATCGCGCGAAGATTCCGCCGCCTACTTTCATTCGAGGCCAGTCGGCAGCCGGCTCGGCGCCTGGGTTTCGAAACAGAGCGATGTCATCGACGCCCGACAAATCCTCGATTCGCGACTGAAAGAGATGACCGAACGTTTCGAGAACGGCGACGTTCCGCTGCCACCGCATTGGGGCGGGTATCGGGTCAAGCCGGACAAAATCGAATTCTGGCAAGGCCGGCCCAATCGTCTCCACGACCGACTTCGTTATTCGCGTCAAGCCGATGGCACATGGCTGATCGATCGCCTCGCGCCGTGATATCCGACGACCCGTTGCGCTCGCGGCCGTGGAGGGAGCGGCCCGGCCCGCGTTACTGGTGGCACCATTTGCCCGGCACCGATTACGTACCGCCGATTTATTCGGAACTCAGCGAAGCCGAATGGACCACGTTGCAAGAGTGGTACGAGGAAACCGATCAGAGCGGTCCGATCGGCGAATGCGCAGTTCCATTGATTTCGATTCTGCACGGCCTCGTGATGGGCAGCCGCGCCAGCCGAATCGCGCAACTCGGGACGTGCGCCGGATACTCGGCCCTTCTCCTCGGATGGATGTTGCGTCGAATGAAAGTCCAGCGGGGCCTCTTCAGTTTGGATCTCGATCCAGCCAGTTGCGAAATGGCTCGACGTTGGATCGCGCGTGGTGGGTTGCAAGATCTTGTGGAAATCGCCGAGCGGAATTCACTCGATCCACAGTCACCCCTCGCGGCGATGGATTACCTGGGCGGCGATCCTGAACTGATCATTCTCGACAGCTCGCACGAATATCAGGCGACCCTGGCTGAACTGGATCTCTGGTACGACGCGCTGGCGCCGGGTGGCCTCCTCGTTCTGCACGATGTCAGCCGCTTCGCAACGGAGTTCGATGTGACGCATCAGGGCGGCGTCGGGCGAGCGTTCACCGAGTGGAGAAAGGCGCATCCCGAAGTGGAAACTTTTTGCTTAAACGGTGATGCGCGCACAATGGAATTGCCAAGACCCCTCTACAAGGATGCCTGCGGCGCCGGGCTGATTCACAAGGCCCTGAGCTAGCGAGCGACATCGACGATAAGAAGGCGCTCAGCATTCCTCATTGGGCGTTGAACAGCCTGCCCGCCGTAGCATTGCGGAGGAGGGTTGCGCGTTGGACGTTCCTCTCCGATGCGACGCGAGGATCTGCCCATTTTTGAGCTCGAGTACCCGCTCGTCGCCGAGCTCAAAGAACAGTCCCGCCTGATCATCCAGGCACCGACCGGCTCAGGGAAATCTACGCAGATCCCACAGATCCTCCTCGATCACGGATTGCTTGGCGACGCCCAGGTGGTGATCCTCCAACCGCGCCGGCTCGCAACCCGCCTCCTCGCTGCGCGAGTCGCTTCCGAGCGAAAATGCCGACTCGGTGAAGAAGTCGGCTACCAAATTCGTTTCGAAAATATTACATCGGAGCGCACCCGGATTCGCTTCGTGACCGAAGGAATCCTCCTGCGGCAGCTCATCCAAGATCCACAGTTACGCCGCGTTTCCGTGATTCTCTTCGATGAATTTCACGAGCGCCATCTCTACGGCGACATTACGCTGGCCCGAGCGCTCCAACTCCAGGCGACCTCGCGCCCCGATCTGAAACTCGCCGTCATGTCGGCGACATTGGATGCGGGGCTCCTCGAAAAATACCTGGCACCATGTGCCATCTTGAGTTCGAGCGGTCGCGCCTTTCCAGTCGAGATCGAATACTTGCCGAAACCGGTCGGTGGCGTCGGCTATCCCATCTGGGACCTCGCGGCCGATGAATTGGAACGCGTCGCGCCGCGGACCCAAGGCGACGTGCTCATCTTCATGCCGGGAAAATACGAGATCAGCCGAACCATCTCAGCCGTTCGTGCCTCGCGGGTAAGTCATCGCTTGGTCGTTCTACCCCTTCACGGCGACCTGCCGCCTTCAGAGCAGGACGCGGCGCTCGCCCATTACGAAAAGCGCAGGGCGATTGTGGCGACAAACGTGGCGGAAACGTCGCTCACGATCGACGGAGTCCAAGTCGTCATCGACAGCGGCCTTGCGCGCATCGCGCGGTTCGACCCGCGTCGCGGGATCAATACCCTCCACGTCGAAAAAATCAGCCGCGCGTCCGCGGATCAACGCACGGGTCGCGCCGGACGGACGGCGCCGGGCCATTGCTTGCGGCTTTGGACGGAGCGCGAGCATCTCGAGCGGGCGGGCCAGGAGCTGCCGGAGGTGAAACGGCTCGATCTTGCCGAAGTCATTCTCACTCTGAAAGCCAGCGGCGTCGAAGAAATCGGGAGCTTCCGCTGGCTGGAACCGCCCGATCCACAGGCGCTCGCGCGCGCGGAACAGCTCCTCATCGATCTTGGGGCGCTCCATGCCGGCGACGCTACGAGTTCTGTCACGCCACTCGGTCGGAGAATGCTGGCGTTTCCAGTCCACCCGCGGTATGCGCGCATGCTCCTGGCCGCGCAACAGTATCGTTGTGTGCCTGCGGTCGCGCTGATCGCGGCGCTCACGCAGGGCCGCAATCTCCTGCGCCGCCTCGAGGGCAAACAAGCGCGCGAAAACCGCGAAGATGTGCTCGGCAGCGATGCAGAATCAGACCTCTTCGTTTTGATGCGAGCTTTTCGCTACGCCGAAAACAGCCGCTTCGATTCACAACGTTGCGCGCCTCTAGGAATCAACGCCGGCGCCGCGCGCGAAGCCGCGCAGTTGACTGAGCAGTTTCTCGCGATCGCTCGCGACGAGAGCCTTGATTTGGAGACCGGCGAGGGCAAAGCCGGAGCGATCGAGCGTTGCGTCCTGGCGGGATTTCCCGACCGAGTCGCCGCGCGGCTGGATACCGGAACGTTACGTTGTGCCCTCGTGCACGGCCGGCGCGGTGTGCTGGCGCGCGAAAGCGCCGTGCACGGGGCACATTTGCTCGTGGCTTCTGAAGTTCGCGAGATTGAGAGCAGTGAGAAAGAGCGCCAAGTCCTGCTCACGCTCGCCACAAAAATCGAAGAAGATTGGCTTCGGGAGTTATTCCCGGAATCGCTGCGGGACGAAACACGTATTGAATTCGATCCTGCCCTTCGTCGCGTCGTCGGTCATCGGGCGACGTTCTTTCACGATCTGGTTTTGCGCAGCGAGGAATTTTCTCCAAAGGCCGATCCAGCTGCGGCGCAGATCCTCGCCCGCGAAGTGTTGGCTGGAAGTTGCCCGCTCAAACATTGGGACAACGCGGTCGAGCAGTGGATCGAGCGCGTGAATTTCGTCGCGACCGAGTTTCCGGAATTGGAATTCCCACGGATCGACGAAGCCGGGAAACTCTTGCTCCTGGAACAAATCTGCCAGGGCGCAACGAGCTACAAAGAGATCAAGGAGCGGAACGTCTGGCCCGTCGTGAAGTCGTGGCTGAGCGCCGCGCAACAACAGACACTCGACGAGCTCGCGCCAGAGCGAATCAAATTGGCCAATGGACGTGCCGCTAAAATCACCTATGGCGCCGCCGCTTCACCAACAATCGCAGCCCGCATCCAGGATCTGTATGACACTCCGCGCGGTCTCGCAGTAGGGCGCGGACGCACCGCGCTCAGGATTCAAGTTCTTGCGCCGAATCATCGTCCGATCCAAATCACCAACGATTTGGAGAATTTTTGGCGCGAGGGCTATCCGAAGATCAAGAAAGAGCTCCAACGGAAATATCCGAAGCACGAATGGCGGTGATTTTTCCTTTTTATCCTGCTCGGATGAGAGACGCAAAAGGGTGACGACTTACGAAGTATTTATATGATCAATCCAAACGGGGACGAATTTATGGAAGACGATCCGCTGGCTGCCTCGATGAGGTCGGGCGACGAACAAATGTCCGGGGAAACCCCAGGGCGCTTGCGCCAGGCGGCCGGCAAGGTTTCGGTCGCGGCGGGTGAAGCGTGGGAACAAACCAAGGAAAAGGCAGGGACGGCCCGCGAGCGCACGGAGTTTTTCCTCCGGGAGAATCCGGTCCCGACAGTGATCGGCGCGCTGGCGCTCGGCGTCGCGATCGGGCTGGCGATCCGTTACGCGTCCAGCTCAGCCGAGAAAGAAGTCGAAGCGAGATCGCCTCTTGGAAACGTGGACCTGAGCGTCCTTTCGCTTCCGTTTCTGTGGCCCCTATTCAAATCGATGAGGCGGAAATACGAAGATTCTGCCGATGTCGTCAAAGGCGGCGTCGATCGGCTGAAAAAGGTGGATGTCGATCGTTACGTGAAGCCGTTGCGCAAGAAGTGGAAGTCCTGGGCGAATTGACGTGAGTTAGTTTGCTGGGGAGGGCAATTCGCTTTGCAGTGGCATTTTCGGAAATGCCGGTGCTAATCTTTTCGCGTGTTGCTGCGAGCCGCCTGCATATACCTCCTCCTCGCCGCGGGCGCTGGTAGCCTCTCGGCGAAAGAGCCCCGGCAAATTCGCGAGAGCGGCAGCGCCTTTGTCGGATCGATCGGATGTAAATCGTCGAGCTGTCACGGCGGGGCCGGGCCGAAACGCAGCCAATACATTACTTGGAGCCAGAAGGATTTTCATACCAAGGCGTATGCGGTATTGCTCGATTCGCGGTCAGAACGGATTGCAGAAAGCCTCGGAATCGCAGGGGCGCAGTCGAGCGCGCGCTGCACTGTTTGCCATTCGCCGCTGCAATCTGTCGCATCCAGCCGGCTGCTGGGCACCGCGCGTCCGGACGAAGGCGTTTCCTGCGAAACCTGCCATGGCGCGGCCGGCGGCTGGCTGCGTGGGCATACGCGAACGGATTGGAATTACAACACACGGGTAGCCGCCGGCATGCACGATCTCCGCAACCTCTACGTGCGCGCAAACGCCTGCGTCGCTTGTCATCAAAATCTTGCGCCCGAGCTGTTGAAGGCGGGTCATCCCGACCTGTTCTTCGAACTTGATGGGCAGTCGGTCGCCGAGCCGAAACACTGGCGCGATGAGGAACCGTGGAGCGGACTGCGCGAATGGCTTACCGGACAAGCGGTGGCACTGCGCGAAATGAGCTGGGCGCTCGCCAGCGATCCGCAAAACGAGGCGTTCTCCATCGCGCGCTGGAACGGATTGGCGTGGCTTTGCGCAACGGCAACTTCCGCAGGGAGCATCCCGTCGCCGGTGAGCCTGCCCTCAAGCAATGCCAGCCTGCCGGAGTTCACTCGAATGCAAAACGAGTCCGAGGCGTTAGCGCGCCGCGCCTCAGTCTCCAACTGGAGCGAGGGCTCCGCTCGAGCCCTGCTCACCGCGCTGGCTTCGGTGGACGCGGAGTTTGTCGAGAAAGGAACGCCGAACAACTTGCTCGCACAGCGCGCAAAACGTCTCGTCCTCGCGCTCGACCGGCTCACGAACGCGCTCAACCAGAATGGCGGCGTGCGCCTGAAAATCGACCCCGAACTCAATCAGCTTTTCCAGGATGTAAAGACGCTGGATGCGTTCGACGGGAGCGGCTTCGCCGGTCATCTGCAAAACTTCCGCACGGCGCTGGAGCAGAACAGGTAGGGACGCATCTCCGAGGCGTCCGTCGATGGGGTTCGGACGCCTTACCTGGAAGTCGGGCGCCGCGGAAAGGCGGCCTTACCTAAAGTAACTCTCGCGTTGAACCTATCGAACTTCTCGCGGAAAATGCCCGCTCACCACAATGGCCGCATCCTCCTCCACTTCGCGCCCTGATTGGCAGCGCAATCCTGTTTTCCGCTTTTTCTCCTCGCTCAAGCTGGCGGTCGTTCTGCTCGCCGTGCTGATCGTCGGCGCCATCGCGGGCACCCTCTACGAATCGACCTTCGATGCCAAGGTGGCACGCGCTTATGTCTACGGCGCACCGTGGTTCAACGTCTGGCTTCTCTTGCTCGCATCGAATCTCATTGTCTCGGCGTTGTCACGCTGGCCCTGGAGAAAACATCACGTGGCCTTTCTCATCACGCACCTCGGCATCATCACGCTCCTGACCGGATCGCTCATCGGACGTATTTGGGGAATCGAAGGAACTATCACGCTCTTCAAGGGCGAACCGCCGAGCAACCGTTTGCTGGTCGATCAACATCAGCTCCGCGTGCGCGACACCGACGGGATCGTCAAGGGCTTCGACGTCGAATTCATTCATCGCCCACCTACGCCGCAAAAACCGTGGAATCTCGGCCTTCTCGCCGGGGGCGCGTGGCTGAGCATCGTGGAATATGCGCCTGCCATCGAGGGCAAACTGAACCCGAAGTCACTCAATGACGGAGGCACGCCCGCGCTTCATTTCACAATCGCGACCGCGATGATGGACCAGCGCCTGGAGAGCTGGCTGCTGGCGGACGATCACCAGCAGGGCGCCTTCAACATGGGCCTGGCGACCATCGAGTTGAAACGCGGGACCGCGCCAGCAAACACTTCACCCGCTGCGCCGGATAAGGCACAGAGCACCGCCGAAGTGGAAATCGAAGAAACGATTTTTGCTTTTGCGAAAGCGCCCGAGGAGCAGATCGCCAAAGTTGTGAAAGGCGGAAATACTGGCGCGAAAGTCGAGTTGATCCAACCGCAGAACGGAAACAAAGGCAGCGCTGTCGTTAACCTCTCGGGAAAGACGTGGACCTTTGATGTCGCGCAAAATCTCGGCAAAGACACGCCTATGGAGGGTAGTCCGTTTACGTTGCGGATCGAAAACTACTGGCCGGACTTTAGAATCAATAATGGCAAGCCTGGCTCATTGAGCAATCAGCCAAATAATCCTGCGGTCGTCGTGACGCTCCGTGGCAAGGGAGTGCCCGTTTCGGCCGCGCCGAATGAGCACGGCAACACTCCGGGCGTTGCACCTGAGATGCCGGCAGCGGGCACGACACCGCCGAATCATCTGACGCTGTTCATCGCCGATGACGGCAGCGTGACGTACGATCTTGACTCGCGAAAGGCCGGCCATTCCATCGGCCAGCTCGAGCTGAACAAGCCGCTCACGACCGGTTGGGCCGACTGGCAATTGACGCTCGATCGCACGATGCCGCACGCGCAAGAGTGGATGGATTTCAGTCCGGCCACGAATTCGCCCGCTACGGCAGAGTTGCCCGACGGCGTCCGCATCCGTTTCCAACAAGGCTCGGAAACTTCCGAGCAATGGGTCCCGGCGGGTTGGCAAGTGAGCGTGCCGGCGTCACCGGCGGACGTGCAAATCGCGTACGGCTGGAAACAAATACCATTGCCGATCGCTCTGGAGCTGACTGAATTCGAAGTGCAACGCAACGAAGGCAACGACAGTCCGGCGGGATTCAAGAGCACTGTGCTCGTCACGAGCCAGGAAGGCCAGACCGCCACTGGCCAATGTTGGATGAATAACCCATTCAGTTATCCCGGCGCATGGTGGCGTACGTGGACGGGACTCACTTACAAAATGTCGCAGGCCTCCTGGAACCCGGACAACCTCGGGCAAAGTACGATCCAGATTTTGCGCGATCCGGGCTGGCTGCTGAAATGGATCGGCTCGCTCCTGATTGTCTTGGGTATCTTCATGCTCTTTTATCTGAAAGGCTTTCGCCGACCGGCCGCCTCGACTCCTACCTCGACCGCGTCGCGATCCCCGCGCGAAAAGAGAGAAAAATCGCTCGTTCCCTCCGCAACCTAACGAGTGCTTGTGAGAGTCGTTCTCGTTCTCATAGCTGCGTTGCTATCCTCCTGTGTATTTGGAAGGAGCAAATCCGCGCCGCAAGAGCACCTCAAACAAACCAACACTTGGGGCTACTACAGTGGCCCGATCGACACGCGCTGGGATGCTGACGGCAGGACGATGACGCTTTTGAGCGAATTGCGTTATACCGATCCGCAAGGCGTAGTTTGGATCGCGCCAGCCGGATCCGAGATCGACGGTGCATCGATACCGCGCGCTCTTTGGTCGTTCATGGGCGGGCCGTTCGAGGGAAAGTATCGGAACGCGTCCGTGCTCCACGATGTGGCTTACGATCAAAAAACTCGCCCGCCGCGGGAAACCGATCGCATGTTTTATACTGCGATGCGGTGCAGCGGAGTCGGCGCGCTGGAGGCCAAGACAATGTATTACTCACTGCTGCGCTTCGGCCGTCACTGGCGGTTTTCCATCAAAAAGGCGAAACCCGTGTTGTCGGACTCCACAGAAGCTCTGGTGAATTCCCAAGGTCCGAGAGCAACTGCACTCGGTCCGGAGGAAGTCGGCGCCATCCAAACATGGATCCAGCAAAACGATCCGACGCTGGATCAGATCGAAGCCAGGGCTGACACCAAATCGCGGTAGAGCGATAACCGCAGCGCGTGCGTCCACAGCCGCCTCGCACAGCGAGGCGGTTACAGTTTGCCCGGCCCCCAAAGCGCGCGTCCCGGTTTCGCTCCGGTGTGTTCGCCATCTTTCAAAACCTGCACGCCATTCACGAAGACATGCTTCATCCCGACCGCATACTGGTGCGGCTTTTCGAAAGTGGCGCGGTCGGCAATCGTCGCCGGATCGAAAACAACAAGGTCCGCGAACATTCCTTCCTGGATGAACCCGCGATGGTCGAGACCGAGATTCGTCGCGGGCTGGCCGCTCAGCTTCCGGATCGCGTCCGCGAGCGTCAGCACCTTTTCTTCGCGGACATACTTTCCGAGCACGCGCGCGAAGTTGCCGTAAGCGCGCGGATGACAGTTCGACTTCAGGAAGGTGCCTTCCGGCGCCTGCGACGCTTCGTCGGATCCAAACGAGACCCAAGGCTTCGCGATCTCTTTCTTCACGTTCTCCTCCGACATGAGAAAGTAGATCGAGTCGATCCGGGACTCGTCTTCGCTGATCAAATCCATCGCGGTCTCGATCGGATCCTTGCCGCGCATCTTCGCGACCTCGGCCAGCGATTTGCCCGTGAGCGGTTTCAGTTTTTCCGACTTGAATCCGGCGAGCAGGATTTTCTCCGGCGAGCCGGCGGCGAGATAAAGGTTTTCCCACTTGTCACTCGGCGTTCGCACCTCAGCCGCGATTTTCTCGCGCGCGGCGGGGTCGCGGAGCCGTTTGAACAAGGCTGGATATCCGCCGTCTTCGGTCCAGGGCGGCAGGCAGGCGTCCAGACCGGTGCCGGCGGCGGTGTAGGTATACATATTGGCCGTAATCTTCAGCCCGGTTTTGCGCGCAGCTTCGATCTTCGCCAGCATCGCGTCGGCTTTTCCCCAGTTCGACTGGCCGGCCGCTTTGATGTGATAAATCTCCGCTGGGATGCCCGCTTCCTTGCTAATGCGCAGCAATTCATCGATCGCCTCAAGCAACTGATTTCCTTCGCTACGCATGTGCGAGATGTATTTGCCCTGATATTTCGCGGCGACCTTGCAGAGCTCGATCAACTCCTCGGTCCTGGCATAAAACGCAGGCGGATAAATGAGCGACGTGCCGATCCCGAGCGCGCCCGCTTCCATTTCCTGGCGGACGAGCTGGCGCATTTGCTCAAGCTGCTCCGGAGTCGGCTGTTTGTCCTCTAGGCCAATGACGTGCTCGCGAATTGTGGTCGCGCCGATAAAGGAAGCGACGTTACAGGAGACGCCGCGCTGCTCCAGATAGCGCAGATATTCCGCGAGCGTGTTCCACTTGATCTCGTACTTGATGTCGCCCTGCTCGCGTCGCATCCGTTCCCTAATGCGATCGTTGACGGGGCCCATGGATGAGCCTTCGCCCATGATCTCAGTCGTCACGCCTTCGCGAATTTCGCTTTGCGATCGGCCGTCCTCGATGAGCGATTCGGTCGACCACGAGAGCATGTTGATGAAGCCGGGTGCCACCGCCATCCCTTTCGCATCGATTACGGTACGCGCCCGCTCCGCCGGAAAATTCCCTATGCCGGCGATGCGATCGCCGCGGAGCGCCACATCCGTAATGCGTGGCTTCCCGCCCGCACCATCGTAAAGCATTCCCCCTTTAATGACGAAGTCGAAGGGCGCAGAGGGAACGGATTCTTTTTCTCCGCCCCGCGCGAGCGGGGTCACGGCGATCAAAAAGAGAAACGCGGCGAGGGCTCGCGCGATCCACTGCCGTAACGAATGCGCTTGTGCCATGCGTTTTTCTTCTTGTAGGGCGTCTGTGCCAGACGCCGGGGAAAACGGCGTTTCACAGAAACGCCCTACAAAACGGTGCGCCACTTCAACTTCATTCATATCGAATATCCACGATCTCCAGTGTCTCTTCCCCGGATGGAAACTTAAAGCAAATGCGCTCGCTTCGTTTGCGATTCAACAGAGCTTTCGCAATCGGCGACAACCAACTGACCCAGCCGTGATCGATGTCTATTTCATCGACACCAACGATCCGGTAACTCGCCTCGTTCCCGTCGCTTTCACGGACGGTGACAGTGGCGCCGAAGCGTACGACATCCGCCGGGCCGTTGGTGGGCGTGACGATTTCGGCCGACCGCAAACTTTCCTCAAGCTGCATGATTCGCTGGTCAAGCCTCGCCAACTGCCACTTTGCATCCGGATCATCTGGCGAATTCGCGAGCGCCGTTCGCGTAATTTCGACTAACTGCTGGAGTTCATCGCACAGTTTCTGCGCGCCTGCCGCCGTGATGTAATTCTTCGCGCCGGGGGCAAGCGTCGATGTCAGTGGCGGAAGATCAGGAATGTCCGGTCCGTCGTTTTCTTCGCGCGTGAAAGCCTTGCTCATATTGGCTCGAAAAGCCTACAACCGGTCTCAGAAATCGCGCCGTCATTCCGTCTGAGCTTCACGGCGTCGGTGATGGTAGCGGAAACGCGAACATCGAGGCCGCAGCAGGGGTTGCTGCGGACGACGCGGGTGTCGCGCTGGGGGTAGGCATTGGCGTGGGAGTCGGCGTCGGGCTGGGAAGCGGCGGAATGATATTTTCCCAGTGGTGCAGCGGAACGCTTGCTCCGCCGATTTCCTTCACCAGCGTCTCGCAACGCGCTTGCAGCTTCTCGAGGTCGGGCGGACCGAATGGCGGGTCGGCCGTGCCGGGGAAAATTAAGTAAGTAACTTTCAGATCGCTTACCGGGCGGTTATTCGGTGTCGCATTGGCGTTGATTTCCTTTGCTACCCGCAACGATGCTTCGCCCGCTTTGTCCGAGGGACCGATGTCGCCGACAATCGCCGGGTAAATAACCTCCCCGAAGACGACCACGACATAATCGCCCACCTTACCGCCGTCCGCCTTGCCCAGACCCGAGGGCAAAACGATGTAGGGATCAGTCGCGCCGATCAGAAAGCTGTATCTCTTGAGCGACTCGATTTCGTCCCGCAATTGCGAGATCGCGCCTTTCAACTCGCGTTTGCGCTCCGCGGCGGTCCCTTTGACCGACAGCTCTCCTTCGTAGCGTTTCAGCTTTTCTTCCAGGGGCGGCAGATAAGCATTGGGGATCAGACTTTTCTTCGGCCACCTGAAACTCGTGACCGGTTTGAAATTTGGCGACGCACCCGAGCCGGCGGGTAGCCGGTCGGAGTCCGAACCATCCGCGTCGACATCCATGTCGGATTGCAACAGCACCGCGCGGCGATGGCTCTCCGGATGGCGCAATTGGAGCACCGTCTGGCAGTCGTAGAAGTTGTGGCGCGAAAGAAGTTGATCCAGCCGGACAAGATTTTCCTGCAGAAGTTTCAGCTTTGTGTCGTAAAGCTCCTTGAAGAAAGGCGAGACCGAATCCGGCGTCAGCATCGCCGCCAATCCCGGAAGCAGCCTCGGCAGCTCAGGGCTGACTTTGGCGAGCTCCTCGATTGTCTTGTTCGGCGCCGGAACGCGCGCGTGCAGTTTTAGATCGAGGACATAACTTTGAGGATCAGCGCGTTCTTCGGAAGCCGCGCCGCCCGGGATCGGGTCGACGGTGGCGTGTACCGTGATCCCGCTGAAGAGCCGCGCGGTGTCGAGCCGACCCGTGATCACCGGCGGCTTGCTTGGCTGCGACGGCGTCGGCGTTTTTTCTGGAATTTCGATTTCGGCTGGTACATCGCGCGCGACCTGCGTTCTATGCCATCGCTCAAGGGAAATCCATCGCAGGACAATCGCCGTCAGCGCCGCCAGGAGCAAAAAGAAGGCGAAACGGCGCAACGTCCTCAGACGAAATCTGGCCACGCGTTCCGGTTACTTCTTAATCCAGGCGACGATCGCCATGATGACGCCGATCACACTCAGCACGGACATCAACCCGGCTGGCATGGCCTGACCGGTCTTAACGAAAATCGGAGCGAACCGGCCGGCCAGCGCGATCGAAATAACGGCGGCGACGCAAAGACCCAATGCCAAATGTTCCGGGAGCAAATAGGCCGCAACCAGCAAAAGAACTCCACAAATCGAGCCGGCAATGATGGACGCGGTGCTGCCAGCTTTAGCGTAGCCGATCACGCCACCCACGATGGTGAGCAGACCAAAAACGATGAAATAGATCTTGGCTGGTCCGATCATAAGCGCAGCGTTTCGTACACTAACACTCCGGCCCTGTCCAGCGAGTGTACCCTGCGGTAGTGTCCTAATTTGAAACCGAATCAGCCCGAACTAGCCCGAATTAAGCTGAAAACAGGCCGTCCGCGTCGGCTTCCTCCGCAATCTCTACGACCTTTTGCGGGTCAGGATTTGGGTCGAAGTTCTCTTCATCCGGCTCGCAGAAAATCATCCAGAGCGCAAACCATAGCGAATCGCTTATTTGCACGGCCTCGTCGGGTGGTTCTTGAGCAAGACCACCAACCTTAAAGGAGTCTAAATTTGAAATCAGAAACCGAAGCGCTGCCAAAGTTCTCCGAAGCCGAAACTCCGCACTCTGGGGATGATCCTTTTCAAAGTGCTCTTTTATCTCTTGCTCGTAGTCCGGCGGAAAGTAACCGGATTCTGAACGGAATACGTATCTTGAGAGAAAGAAGAAATCGGATTCCCAATCCGAAAGATCGTAATTTTCTACTTCCACGGGGGATGTTTAAGCCGGGAGCGTTATAGCGCCCCGAACGGTGCGAAGTCAGTCGAATTACTCGTGGAAACTGACGACCCTGCCGTTTTCAAACACAACAAGGCACCGGTTGCTAAAAAACCAGAGTTCCTTTATGCCGTCACTGTAGGTAGATCTATCTACCCTTTCCGGCTTACCCCACGCGGCTTGCACGTTCGCGAAGGTCATTCCGATAGCGATTCGATGATTGAAGATCAATAGGCCGAGGTCGTCTTCCGCCATTACGGAGCACACCGTAAGCATCGAAGCCGTGATAACCACGCACAACAGTTTGTTCATTCCGAATGTCGTTTATGCGGGGTCTTCCTCATCGAAGGCAAGCTAAAAGCGCGCGAAACACTGTTTATCAAAAGTGATAAACACGAGGCGTAGCGATATTCTCTTTTTTGCGAAAACTGCTTGCAATTATGCGACAGGAAGCGTAAACCTCGCTCAACTAGATGATAACAGTTAGCGCGACGTGGCCTGCCCGGCCATAAGAAAGCGCCGACATAAAAAGCACCGAGCCGCTTGGTTTAGAAAGTCGTAGCAGACTACCAAGCGGCTCGGAAGGGCAGCCGGGGCAATGCCTTTTCAGGCGACGCACCGGCCACTTAATAACAAGAGAATTATCCGGCTTTGGCTTTAGAAAGCAAGTGATTTCTAGCCCATTCTGAGAGCGGCAAACCGGCTTTAGCCGCCGCTTTCGTCAAAATCCTGTGTTCCACCTCTGACATTCGCAGGGGAAACACGGCATTTCGAGCCTCACCCTCTGGCAGCTTTGGTCGCCCCCGGCCTCTCGATTTATTTCTCGACATACACAAAATAGTTATTGACCTACTCTATTTCGTGACATACATTTATTCAAGACAAAATATTATATGGCAAACGTTCTTAGCAAAGAAAAACAAGCGATTGTGATCGGTGCTCTCGCAGAAGGAAATTCGATTCGTTCAATCGAGCGTCTCAGCGGCATTCATCGTGACACGATCATGCGCCTTGGCGTTAGCGTGGGCGAACACTGCTGTCAGATTCTCGATCAGAAAATGCGCGGCCTGAAATGCTCGCACATCGAAGTTGATGAGATTTGGGGATTCATCGGGAAGAAACAGCGCCACGCATCGAAAGAAGATCGACGCTCAGGAATGGGCGACGTTTGGACATTCCTTGCGATTGACCCTGAAACGAAATTGATGCCGTCTTTCCTCGTAGGGAAACGCGACCGCTACCATGCCGTTACCTTCATGGAAGATTTGGCGAGCCGGTTAGACAGTCGCATCCAGCTTTCGACAGATGCGCTTTCCGCATATCCTGACGCGGTGGAAATGGCGTTCGGCGCTGAAATTGATTACGCGCAGATAGTGAAAGAGTATTCGGCCCCTGCCGTCGAAGATCAGCGCAAATACAGCCCAGCGCACCTTACGGCAGTGTATAAGACAGCAATCGTGGGCGACCCGAATCCTGACAAGGTTTGCACGTCATACATTGAACGGGCGAATCTGACTGTCCGCACGCACTGCAAACGTCTCGCTCGTTTGACGCTGGCGTTCTCAAAAAAGCTTCCGAATTTCAAAGCGGCAATCGCCCTGCATCTGGCGTATTACAACTTCGTGAAAACTCATGGGACAATCCGTTGCACGCCAGCAATGGCCGCAGGCATCGAATCGAGTCACTGGACAATCGCAGACCTTCTCTAATGGCCGACAAGATCGCAGAACTTCAAAAGGCGATTCGGGCCATGCACGGCTGCGAATCGCGTCACGTTGAGTCCGTGCCAGTCCATGAAGTCTTTCGCGGAGAGACGGCATGGCAGGGCACGGTGGCAGTCTTTGACCTTATTGGGCACGCCAAGGCGAAACGCTGCTACGCATGGAGTTACCAAGACGGGAACGAAACGAAATCAACGGCAGTGCTGGAAATCCCACCAGTCGATTCCCCGCAAACCGCTGTCAAAGTGGCGATTGCGGCGAAGACCAGAGAGTTCAAAACTTAGTAATTGACAGCCGGGCACGGTCGCTGCTTCGATTTGGTTGCAGCCTGCTAAGATACGAGCGACGTTTCTCTCCAGATGGACACGGTAATGGCAACATCCCTCGACAAAGAATACGAATATTACAAATCGCACGAAGCCGAGCTGCGCCTCCGGTATTTTGGGCGCTGCATCGTCATTAAGGGGTCCGAAGTGATCGGGGACTATAACGACAAGGCGAAAGCAATTGCAGAGGCGATTGCGCAGGGGAATAAGCCGGGAACCTTCTTGGTTCAGTTCGTTGCCCCGGATGAAGACGCGCAGATCGCTATGTTTCATTCGCGTGTTTTCGTCCGGTGATGGGACAGCAGCTTCACAGGGCGTTTAACGTTAAATATTCGGGGCTGGTTCCGACACTGATAACGCCGGTACAAATTCGTCCGGCTAAACAGCTTTATGGCGACAGCGCGGGGCAGCAATTCAACGCGATCTGGGACACGGGTGCGACTCACAGTTGCATCAGCCATGCCGTCGTTAAGGCGCTGAAGTTGCCCGCGTCTGGGAAACGCCCGGTCAAAGGGGTTAACAGCTCCGGCGTGGCTTCCACCTACTTTGTTGATTTACTCCTTCCGAGCTCAGTGACCGTAGCACAGGTCGAGGTGGCTGCTGTTGACGTGGGATGTGACATTCTTATTGGCATGGATGTCATCTCCTTGGGGGATTTCACAATATGCAACCATGGTGTCACAGAATTTTCATTCTCGATTCCGGCGCACGAGAACAAATTCAATTTAGTCGAGCGATCCGAGAAGGTGAATAAACGCCTTTTGAAGACCCAGCGCTGACCGGCCCCTGATTTCAAATTAGGACACTACCTACCCTGCCGCCACCAATCGCTTCCGCCGCGAACGGGCTACAGATCGTGCTTGCGATGTTCACTCACCGGAGGCAGACTCGCGCGCAATGAAGCTGCGTCTCAGCGACGGCAACTTGATCGTGCTGCGCGCGATCGTGGCCGCCGGATTTATCGGGGCGCTTCTTTTCGCGCTGGTGCTCGCCGCCGCGCCGCAACTCCACGAGCGCCTTCACCAGCCGACCGGCTCAACCCACGAATGTGCGGTAACGCTGCTGACGTCGGGTAGTTGCCAACACGCGCCGTGTGCCGCAATCGCGATTGCTCCGCAGCCACCCAAGCCGCTGTCCACTCCGGTCCATCGTCACTTTCAACTAGTCGGTCCGCGTCTCGAATTCTCTCTTCTCGAGCACGCTCCGCCGGCGATCTCCTGACCATTGGTGTTCCGCTTTTGCGGACAGTCGCGCGCGCGCGTTCCGCCGGCTGCTGAACCAATGTGCGCCGAACGCAGTTAGTCCGTTCAGAATTCATGTCGGGCGCACGAGCCCGATCCAATCAGGAGATGAAATGAGAATGTTTGTTTTTGTGGCGCTTGCCTGTTGCGCGGTGGCAACAGAAACGGCGCGCAGCGCTGAGCCTGCAGGCGACTCAGCTCCAGCAGGGACAACGCCCGCCACCGCCGCCGATGTTGAAGCATTGCGTCACCAAGTCCAATCGCTTACCGCAATGGTGCAGACCCTGCAGCAGCAGGTGAAAGAGCAGCAGTCCGCGATGGAAAAAAATAATTCCGCGGCGCCTTCGCTGCCCCAAAGCCCGGAACCGCAGTCCGCCGAAGCCTCCAGCTCCCCCGCGCCAGCAACGAGCCCGCCGCCGCTTTTCCCCACCACGGACAATGCCGTCGTCGCCTCCGCGCCATCGGTCAACGCGAATGGCAGCGCGACCGGCGCATTCCCGACCACCGACGAGGCCGTAACCGCGACTTCAACGACTTCGGACACCGGCTCTTCCTTGACGCAACCGATCCCAATCACCGGTGGCGGAAGCAAGAATTACATGAACATTTCGTTCGATGGCATGTTCGCGCTCGCCGGTTCCAGCGCGCGCAACCTGGATCAAATCGAAGTCGGCGACCACGATCCGCAACAGCGTGGCTTCAATGCGCGCAACGCGGAAATCGCCATCGACGGCGCGGTCGATCCTTATTTCGAAGGCTTCGCTAACATTGTCCTCAAGCTCGACAATGGTAACGCGACAGAGATCGAGCTCGAAGAGGCGTTTCTGCAAACGACGAGTTTGCCGTTCGGCTTGCAGATCAAAGCCGGGCAGTTTTTCGACGCCTTTGGCCGCATCAACCCAACGCATCCGCACACCTGGGAGTTCGCCGATTCCCCGCTTGTGAATGGGCGTCTGCTCGGCCCCGACGGTTTACGCGGAGTCGGCGCGCAAATCTCCTGGACCGTGCCCGTCCCGTGGTATTCGCAAGTCATCTTCGCCGTCCAAAACGGGCGCGGTGGAACTGCGTATTCCTTTCGCAACCCGGGCGACGGCGGCGTTTTCTATGGGCGCCAGACAATCGATCGCGACGCGAGCGCGCTACGCGACTTCGTTTTCGTTCCACGCTGGGAGAACTCATTCAACCTGAGTGACACGCAAACCGTCCTTGTGGGCGCCTCAGGGGCGTTCGGCTCCAATGACACCGGACCAAACTCGCACACCCAGATTTACGGTGGTGATTTCCTCTACAAATGGAAGAGCCCGCGAGCCGAAGGGGGATTCCCGTTTGTGAAATGGCAGACCGAGGCGATGTATCGGCGCTTCGAGGCCGGACGTGGACTTGATGAATCCTTCCCCGTGAGTGAAATCTTCGACGACTGGGGAACGTATTCGCAGGTGCTCTGGGGCTTCAAAAAAGGCTGGGTCGTGGGCCTCCGCGGCGATTATCTCCATATGCAGGATTCGCTCTTCACCGACGACATTACGCGCCAAACACGCTCGCGCATCTCGGCCAACCTGACCTGGTATCCGACGGAATTTTCGAAGCTCCGCCTGCAATACAATCACGATTTCCTGGAGGAGAATGAATTCCTCCCGGGCCGCGAGGTCGATTCGCTGTTCTTTCAGTTCGAATTCATTCTCGGCGCGCATGGTGCCCACAAATTTTAGCTCCACACATTTATGAAAAACCTCACCCGAATCTTTTTGAGCGCGGCGCTTTCCGCGATCGTCGCCACCGCCGCGGAGGCGAAAATTAAAGTCGTCACGACGCTGCCCGACTTCGCTGCGCTGGCGCGGGAAGTTGGTGGCGACAAAATCGACGTGAGCGCGATGGCGAAGCCGACCGAGGATCCGCACTTCGTCGACGCGCGCCCCAGCTTCGTCGTTCAACTGCGCAGCGCGGACGTGCTGATCGATGGCGGCGCGGAACTCGAGATCGGCTGGTTGCCCCCGCTCTTGCAGAACGCGCGGAATCCGAAAATCGAAGTCGGTAAACCCGGCCGGGTGCAAGCCTCACAAGGCGTGCGCTTGATGAATGTGCCAGCGGAGGTGACGCGCGCGGCCGGCGACGTCCACGCGTTGGGAAATCCCCATTTCATGACCGACCCGATCATCGCGAAGACAGTCGCGCTGCACATTGCGCAATCGTTCGCCGCGGTGGATACGCCAAACGCGGCCTTCTACGATTCGAACTACAAGAAGTTCGAGGCGACGATCAATGCCAAGCTACAGGAATGGGGCACGGCCATGCTGCCGTTCAAAGGGCAAAGCGTCGTCGCTTACCATGACTCGTGGGTCTACTTCGCGCACCGTTTCGGTTTGAACATCGATATTTTTCTCGAGCCCAAGCCGGGCATTCCGCCGTCGCCTTCACATCTCGCGGAAGTGATCGAAAAGATGAAAGCGCAGAAAATCAAAGCCATCATCGTCGAGCCCTTCCACGATCGAAAGATCGCTGAAAAGGTCGCCAGTTCGACCGGCGCAAAGGTCGTGGATTTCGCGCAATATCCGGGCGCGCTTCCGAATACCGACTCTTACGTGAAGCTAATCGATACGCTTGTTTCGCGACTCGCCGCCGGGATGAAATGAAGAATCGCTCCCATCAGGTAGAGACGCCTCTCCAAGGCGTCCGACTTCTCGCCCGATTGCATCTCCCAAAAATAATCGGACGCCCCGAAGGTGCGTCCCTACCTGATAAAGGAAGCTGCTGATATGTGGGACGTAATGTTCTGGCCCATCGTGGCCTGTGTGCTTCTACCGTGGCTGCTTGTTTATCTCGGTCTCCATGTTGTGCAGCGTGGCATCATTTTTATCGACATCGCGATGGCGCAGATGGCGTCCCTCGGCATCTGCGTCGCGTTGCTCTTCCGGATCGACCTCCAGAGTCCGGCGACCTTTGCGATCGCTCTCGGTTTTACTCTGGTGGGGGCTGCGATCTTTTCCGTCACTGGCAAACGGACCAGTCAGGTTCCGCAGGAAGCGGTCATCGGCATTGCTTACGTCGTTGCGGCGGCAGCGGCGGTCTTGCTGTTGAGCCGCGCCGCCGAAGGCGACGAGCAGATCAAACAGATGCTGGTGGGAAATATCCTTCTCGTAACCCCTCTGGAAGTTTGGAAGTGCTTTGGACTTTTCGCGATCGTCGGCATTCTGCATTTCGTTTTGCGCCGGAACTTTCTGCTCGTCTCCTACGATCGCGACGGCGCTTATGAGAAGGGCTTACGTGTGCGCTGGTGGGATTTTCTTTTTTATGCCGCGTTCGGTCTTGTCGTCACGAGTTTCGTTCGCATCGCCGGTGTGCTCCTCGTGTTCAGTTATCTCATAGTGCCTGCCGTTTGCGGGATCAATCTCGCCGGTTCGCTCGGCCGACGGCTTTTGATTGGTTGGCTCATCGCGTTGATGGGCGGCGTGGGCGGGCTCTTCTTTTCTTTCTGGTGGGACTTGCCCTCGGGCGCGGCAATCGTTTGCACATTTGGCGCGCTTTTGATCATCGTCTCATTGATTTCATTGTTCCGCACAAAATCGATCACGTAGAGCGCCCAGATCGCTCGTTTCTTGTTTGCGCCATTTCTGCACCGACGCATCCTGATGCGTGCACTCATTTCGTTATCACGACGGCAGCCTGCATTGCGAAGGCGTGAATCTCGAACGCGCCGCAGAGAAATATGGAACGCCGCTCTACGTCTACAGCGCCGGCACGATTCTCGATCACTACCGAAGACTCGATGCGGCGCTCAGCGAGATCGACCACCTGATTTGCTACGCGGTCAAAGCGAACTCGAATCGCGCCATTCTCAGTTTGCTGTCGCGGGAAGGCGCGGGGTTCGACATCGTTTCCGGCGGCGAACTCTTTCGCGTTCTCGCGGCCGGCGGCGATCCGCGGTCCTGCACCTTCGCCGGGGTCGGGAAGTCGCAGGAGGAAATCGAGTATGCGCTCGAGCAACAAGTCTTGAGTTTCAACGTCGAGAGCGAAGCGGAACTCGCTTACATCGATCGAATCGCACGGAGCAAAGGCGTGCAGGCGCCGATCGCGTTGCGCATTAACCCCGACGTCGATGCCGGAACACATCGCTACGTCTCGACCGGGCGCAGTGAAAACAAGTTCGGCATTGCTCTAGACTATGTGGCTAAAGTTTATGAGCGGGCGGCGCAGATGCCGAACATCGCGATCCGCGGCGTGCAAATGCACATCGGCTCGCAAATTACCGAGGCGGCGCCATTCGCTGAGGCGATCACAAAAATAACGCCGCTGATTCTGAGGTTAAGAGAACGTCACCCCCTTGAATTCCTTAACGTCGGTGGCGGCATCGGGATTGTTTACGAGTCATCGTTTGCCAGCGGCAGCGGCGACTGGTGGAGCGAAAAGGATCGCGTGCGAGCGACGACTATTCTTCCGCTCACGATCCACGATTACGTTGCCGCCATCTCGCCGCCATTGCGTGCAATCGGACTGCGCGTTCTGCTCGAGCCTGGCCGCCTGCTCGTCGGCAATGCCGGCGTCCTCCTAACTCGCGTCCGTTATATCAAACGAACCGAGAACAAAAAGTTCGTGATCGTCGACGCCGGCATGAACGACTTGATCCGGCCCGCGCTCTACCAGAGTTACCACGAGATCGTTCCGGTCCGTGAGGCGCAAGACTCCGCGCGCGAACCGGTGGATGTGGTCGGACCGGTCTGCGAGAGTGGCGATTTTTTTGCGCAAGACCGGGAGCTGCCGGAAATGAAAGAGGGCGACCTCGCCGCGCTGATGAGCGCGGGCGCCTATGGTTTTGTGATGGCCTCGAATTACAATTCACGGCCGCTGCCCGCCGAAGCGCTCGTGAGTGGTGAAAAGTCAGCTCTCATCCGTGAACGCCAAACCTTCGACGATCTGGTTCGCGGCGAGCGCGACGCCGTATTTTAATGGGCCCGGCCCCGAGGTGCCTACGGTGTATCGCTTGCGCACATCCCGTCTCCAGCATAAATAGTGCTCCCTGCTTATTCCGATGAAACGACTACTCCTCCTTTTGCCGCTTTGCCTGCTCTTCGCATCCCCCTTGCCAGCCGCGCCCCAGGGCGAATACGTCCTATTGGTCGGCGGGCCTTCGTTAATGCAATGGGAGAAATATAAAGCTCAGCCGCACGATCATTGGTGGGCGAATTTTGTCCACGCGGCGCGCGTTCGGACCGACCAGATTCGCGCCCAGGCCCCGGATGCCAAGATCACCTGGTTGGTTTATGGCCAGGGCTACAAAGATCGCGCGGTGCAAGACAAGCAGGACTTGATCAGCCTCATCGGCACAGTGCGCGACAAGTATAACCTGAACCTGATCTACATTCGGAAAGGCGACGACGTGATCAATTACCTGAATAGCGGTCAGGCGCGCGACAGCGTGAAAATCGCTGACTTCGAGTACTTCGGTCATTCAAACGCGAAGTGCTTCATGTTCGATTACAGCAGCAACATCGAGAGTGCCTGCAAATCGTGGCTGCACGAAGACGACTTGAAGAAAATCAACGGTCGCGTTTTCGCGCGCGGCGCCAACATCAAGAGCTGGGGTTGCCATACCGGAGAAAGCATGTCGAAAAAATGGTACGCCGCGACCGGCACCCAGATGTGGGGCGTCATTGGGAAGACTCAGTACATGCTGAACGAACTGCCGGTCATTTCCGGGAAGGACTCCAAGTGGGTCAGCCGGTGATCTAGGGTCGAGGTCTGAGGTCAGAAGCGCGTCGACAGCCCACGCGTGGCGCGGCGTGCGCGATGGCACACCGAAGTTCGAGCAAGTTCTCGAGACCGTCCGCGAAGTGAGCCAGATCGGATCAACTGAGGCACGCAAATTAAAAGCGGCTGGCGTCACAGCCTACAATCACAACATCGACACCTCGCCGGAGTTCTATCCCGAGATCGTGACCACGCACACCTTCACCGATCGCTTGAACACAATCGCAGTCGTGCAGGAGAGTGGCATGTCAGTCTGCTGTGGTGGAATCATCGGCATGGGCGAATCCACCACCGACCGGCTGCGCATGCTCGAAGTCCTGAGCAATTTCGATCCGCCGCCGGAAAGCGTGCCGATCAACTGCCTGATGGCGATGCCCGGCACACCGCTCGGCGATCAACCGCCCGTCGATATTTTTGAACTCGTTAGGCTAATTGCTGTCACTCGGATCGCGCTTCCGGAAGCACGTGTCCGTCTCACCGCCGGCCGGACCCGGATTTCGCGTGAAGGACAGGCGCTCTGTTTTTTCGCGGGGACCAACTCCATCTTCTACGGAGACAAACTCCTCACCGCGGATAACCCGGCCGCGGACACCGATGTCGCGCTCCTGCGCGGGCTGGGATTGAATCACGAAGGTGTAGAGACTGATGTCTCCCAAGCGCCCGCCGCCCATCGGGTCACCGAAGCAATCTTCGCCAGCTAACCTTGTCCGTTTCTGAGCTGCCTGAAGCGGCAGCCGAAACTCGGTTGAGGTTGGCCGAAGCGTATGCGTGCGCAAATGGCGGTTCGAGATGAACCAGATTTCGTCGCGATCGTTTGAGAGAACAAAAAACGCTTCGCCGCTTTCCGAGAGCGAAAAGGCGCCAAGCGCGAGATAAGCGACCTCGCTGGAAAAGCCGCTCTGGAGCGGACTGGGTAGAGGTGCCGTCTCGCCCTCGAGCTCCTCTACTCGCTAATACAATCCCGGTTGAATGAAAATCGTGACGTTCGTTTGCTCACTTCTGTATCGCATACGCTCCCCTCGACGCGTCGGATTCATATCGCGTCGGATTCATATCAATCGGACATAGGATTTGATGGGACTACTCTGGCAAGGTGCGGGCGATTTCCGCGAGGAGAGCCGGACCGCGATATACGTAGCCCGTATAAAGCTGCAAGAGCTGCGCACCAGCCTCCAATTTTTCCCTCGCGCCCTCCGCGTCAAAAATTCCACCGGAAGCGATGACCGGCAATCGCGAACGAGCGGTAATCGCGCGCACAAGTTCCGTCGATTTTTCTCGCAACGGCAGGCCGCTCAGCCCCCCGGCTTGATCGACTGCCGGCGGGATCGCCGCGTGATCGAGTGTCGTATTCGTCGCGATTATTCCGGCGATGTCGTTTTCTTCGCACGTTGTGATGACTTGCTCGAGATCGGGGAGCGAAAGATCCGGCGCGATTTTCAACAGAATACGCTTCCGAGCGATTTGGTTTTCTTTGCGAATTACGCGCAGCAATTGCTGGAGTGCATCGTGCTCTTGCAATGTGCGAAGACCCGGCGTGTTCGGTGAACTGACGTTGAGCACGACGTAATCGGCGAACTCACGGAGCAGCCGGAACGAGTAGAGATAATCATCCGCCGCCTCTTCGATAGGAGTGATCTTTGATTTTCCGAGGTTGATGCCGACTGGTATTCCAGGCCAGCGGCCACGTCCGCGCAACCTGCGCAGCCTGGCCGCGATAGCGTCCGCTCCGTCATTGTTGAAACCCAGGCGATTGACCAGCGCCCCTTGCTCAGGATACCGGAAAATCCGTGGCTTCGGATTTCCGGGCTGCGCTTTTGCCGTCACGGTCCCGATCTCGATGAAACCGAAGCCGAGCGCCGCCCACGCCGGAAGCGCGACGCCATTCTTGTCGAATCCCGCGGCCAGTCCGATTACATTGGGAAAAGTGATGCCGAAAACCTTTCTCGGTTTCGCGGGCGACTGAAAGGAATTGAGCGCGCGGAGCGCGAAGGGCAGCCGTGAAGCGGCACGGAGACAGCCGAGCGCCAGAGAATGAGCCGTTTCGGGAGGGAGAGAGAAAAGAGTCGGCCTAACGAAACGTTCGTAGGCGTCGGCGGCATTCATTTGCCGATGCAGAATTGCGCGAAGAGGGAGTCGAGGATTTCCTCCACGTTCTCCGCGCCGGTAATCTCGCCGACCGCGCGCAACGCCGCGCGAAGATCTACCGCCATATATTCCGGTGCGAGGCCAGCCTTCATCGTGGCGTGCGCCAACTCACAGGAATCGAGAGCGCGCCTGAGACAATCGCGATGGCGCGCGTTGATCGCGAGAGCGCTTTCAGGTCGCAAATGGTTCTCCGAAATGCGCGCAAGAATGGCCTCTTCCAGGCCGTGCAGACCGTTTTCTTTAAGGCACGAAATCCGCAGCGCATCATGATGCTTCCAGTCGGAATGTTCCGACAGATCGCTCTTGTTGAGAAGCACGAGCTCAATTTGATCTGTCGAGGGCCTGTTGAACTCGGCGGGCTTCGGCGCATTACGGTCGAGGACGTGAAGAAGGAGATCAGCCGTGGCGAGCGATCTTTCCGTGCGCACGGTCCCCTCGCGCTCCAGTTCATCCCGGGAATCGCGCAGACCAGCCGTGTCCAGCAATCGAATCGGAATGCCGCGCAGGTTTATCACTTCTTCGATCGTGTCGCGCGTCGTGCCCGGCCTTTCGCTGACAATGGCGCGGTCGTAACCAAGAAGTCGATTTAACAGACTCGATTTCCCCGCGTTGGTCGGGCCGTAGATGACCGCGCGGATCCCTTCGCGCAAAATCCGTCCTTGTTCGGCCGTCGCGAGCAAATCACGCATTTTCTGCCGGACGGAATCAAGGCGCGCACACAGTCTGTCGCCTTCATCGGGCGCGATGTCTTCCTCCGGAAAATCGATCGCGGCTTCCACATGCGCGAGCGTCTCGATCAGCTGCGCGCGGATGGCTCTGATCTCGGAGCCAAGCCGTCCTTCCAGTTGCTCATTCGCGGAGCGAAGCGCGAGATCGCTTTGGGCGCGGATCAAATCCATGACAGCCTCGGCCTGCGTCAGATCCATCTTTCCATTCAGGAAGGCGCGCTCGGAAAATTCGCCCGGCCGCGCCGAGCGTGCGCCCGCACGCAGACAGGCCTCGAGAACGCGGGCCGTCACGAGAATTCCACCGTGGCAACTGACCTCCACAAGATCTTCACCGGTGTAAGTGGCCGGTGTGCGATGGACCGAGAGCATGACCTGATCGATCAATCGATCCGCTTCGAAGATTTCGCCCAGTCGCTGGGTGTGCGATGGAAAATCCGATGGCTTTTCTTTGCCACGATAAATGCGATCGGCAACTCCAATCGCGTCCTCGCCCGAGATGCGGATCAAAGCGATGGCGCCTTCGCCGGTCGGCGTGGAGATCGCAGCGATCGTATCACGCGACGTCGCGCGCTCCGCAGCCTCCCTCACGCTGGCGGGCTGTTCAAAACTTCCCGCAATGCTGCGATGCATCTTCGATTTTGCTCCATCGTGCCGACCGAAATCCGAATCCACTCCGGCAGATTGTAACCTTTCAACGCGCGCACAATGATCTGTCGTTCGAGCAGTTTCCTGAAAGTCTCGGCGCCATCTCCCACTTTCACGAGAACGAAATTCGCCGCGCTCGGGACGAATTGCAGATTCATCGCCCTGAATTGGTCCTGCAAATAGGCGCGGCCTTCGTCGGTGATGCGTTTCGTTTCGCGCCGATGTTCGACGTCGGCGAGGCCAGCCAGCGCGGCGGCTTGGGCGAGGCCGTTCACGTTGAACGGCTGTCGCGTTTTTTGCAGCACCTGAATCAGCTCAGGCCGCGCGATACCGTAGCCAATTCGCAAACTGGCCAGGCCCTGAATTTTTGAAAACGTCCGGAGCACCGCAACGTTTCGGCCCGCCCGCACAAAGCGCAGTGTGTCCGGCGGATCGTCGAGGTATTCAAAATAGGCTTCGTCGAAAACGACGACCACGTTTTCCGGCACCCGTTCGATGAACTGGTCGATTTCATCCTGGCCCGCCAGAGTGCCGGTCGGGTTATTTGGATTCGCGATGAAGATGAGGCGGGTCTTTGGCGTGATGGCGGCGATCATTCCTTCAAGATCGTGGCGCAAGTCGGGACTGGGCACTTGGATCGTGCGCGCCCCAAAAACCGCCGCGACCAATTTGTAGGCAATGAAGGCATGCTCGGAAGTGATGACATCGTCCCCGCGATTGAGGAAGGCGTGTCCGAGAAACTCGATTATCTCATTCGACCCGCTCCCGAGAATGATGTGATCTCGGGTGAGACCGAGTTTGGCCGCGAGCGCTTCGCAGAGATAATAGCCGCCTCCGTCAGGGTAGAGATTCGCCGAGTTCAACGCGGCGCGCATCGCCGCCAACGCTTTTGGAGACGGACCAAGCGGGTTCTCATTCGAGGCGAGCTTGATAATTTTGCTGGCGTCCGCGCCGAGCTCGCGCGCGGTCTCCTCGATCGGCTTCCCTGGTTCGTAAACGGCCAAGTGGCGCAGCTGAGGATTGGCAATATCCCAAATGGATGACATGCGGGGGGAATCTTAGGTGGATTTTAGAAGATGAACAGGTTGCGGTGCGGCGAGCAGCCAAAAGAAAAGGCGGTCGTCATGAGCTATCGGTTGCGGCTGGAAGGTTAGCAGGATTACTAATTCAGCTTCAACTGAAAGTGGTGCGAAGTGATATCCATGCCCCGGGTCAGATAAAAGCGATGCGCAGCGAATCTTTGCACACCGGAATCGAGGGTAAGGTACTCGCAAGCCTGCTCCTTCGCATGTTTGACGAGCCAATCGAAAAGCGCGGCGCCAAATCCGCGAGAGCGGTCGGAATCGTGCGTGACGAGATCGTCGATGTAAAGCGTGCGTCCGGAGAAAAGCAGATGCAAGATGCGAAAGCCCGCCACGGAGCGGACGACCCCGTCCAGCTCGAGAAACGCAAGTTGGTACCCCTCATTCTGCTGGCTCAGCACCCGCGCAGCGAAATCGATGGCCTTGATGTGGGGACGCAGTTCACGCATGACGGAGCAGCAGCGGCCGACCTGTTCGGGCGTGTTCGCGAGGCTGGTTCGCCATTCGGCTACTTTCGGAGCGGACATGGTGTTTTCATCGCTCGCGCCGCGCTGAGATCAAGCGCGGAATCGAAACAAGGGCAGTGTGGTGAGCCTTGCGGTGACAAAAAGCTGGTTGCCTGCACCGATCTGTCGGAACGTCTTTCCTTATGAACAGCCTCCAGTTTCTCGCCGAGACGCACTTTTTGGGAATCGCGATTCATCCGTGGAAAATCGTGGGACTGACCGGCAGCCTAGTTTTCGGCCTGCGCTTTATTATTCAATGGATCGCTTCAGAACGGGCGCGCAAAAGTGTGATTCCGTTTGGCTTCTGGGAATGCAGCGCGCTTGGGAGCCTGCTGATGCTGAGTTATTTCGCGATCTACCAGCGGGATTCCGTAGGCGTGTTAAGCACTGCGATGCCCCTTCCAATCTATCTTCGCAATCTCTACTTTCGTTACACACACCGGGCGCCTCAGCATCCGGGAAATGCACCAAGGCCGCCGGAGTAGCGCCACGCTTTACATCGGCAGCGACCGGGGATTAAGCTCCTCACTTTGCATGATCTCCAGCGAGCAGATCATTTATCTCGATAACAACGCGACCACGCAGCTCGATCCAGCCGTGATCGAGGAGATGCTGCCATTTCTCACAAAATATTTCGGGAATCCTTCGAGCGGCTACGGGTTTGGCGCGCAAGTGCGGAGTGCGGTCGATCTCGCGCGCGAGCGCGTGGCCGCGCTCCTTGGGTGTGAGCCGGGCGAGATTGTTTTCACCAGCTGCGGCACAGAATCCAATAATGCAGCGGTAAATTCCGCGCTGCAGCTTGATCCGGCTCGACAGCACATCGTCACGACCGCGGTCGAACACAGCGCGACGTGGCGTCATTGCGATGCTCTTTCGAAACAAGGCTGTATGGTGACCACGGTCGGCGTCGACGCCGAGGGGAATCTCGACTTGGAGGAATTGGGGCGCGCGATCACGCCGCACACCGCGATCATCTCCGCGATGTGGGCCAACAATGAAACCGGCGTCGTATTCCCGGTCGAAGAAATCGCGGAGATGGCATTGAGAAACCGCGTCCTGTTCCATACGGACGCGATCCAGGTTGTGGGAAAAATACCGATTCGGCTCGCGGATTCGACGATCAATTCCCTTTCCCTTTCTGCGCATAAGCTGCATGGCCCGAAAGGCGTGGGGGCGCTTTACGTTAAAAAACGCTCGGCCTTCAGGCCCTCGTTGATTGGCGGCAGCCAGGAGAACAATCGTCGCGCGGGAACTGAAAACGTCGCCTCTATCGTCGCGTTGGGTAAGGCGGCTGAATGCGCCGCCGCAGCATTGGGGGATGAAGCGACGCGCGTTCGCGCGATGCGCGATCGATTTGAAGCGACCATGCTCGAGAAGGTGCCGGAAACATTTGTAAATGGATCTCGAGGCGCGCGCCTGCCGAACACTTCGAATCTCTCATTCGCCGGGGTCGAATCGGGCGCAGCGCTTGCGATGCTTGATCGTCATCGGGTTTGTTGCTCCGCCGGCTCGGCCTGCCGCACCGGATCGCTCGAGGCTTCGCACGTTTTGCGCGCGATGAAATTGAGCGCTGATCGCACCCGTGGCAGCATGCGTTTTTCGTTCGGCCGTTTTAACACCGAGGCCGAGGTGGACAAAGTGCTTGAGATCGTGCCACAGGTGATCGCGAAGCTGCGTAGTCTGTCGCCGGCGTCGGCGGTTCGAGAACCGACCGGCGTCTAGCGGGCAACGCGCGCTGGCTCGCCGATCGAAGCTTTTAGTTCGCTGACGGCGCCCACCAGCTCGCCGGTTTGCCCGGCTTATCGATAACCTGGTCGACTCGCAACTCCCTGTAGCGTTGCCGATCCTCGGGACTTAAGGAGTTCGCGAAGATGATAATCTTCCCTTGGTAACCGGCAGAGCGGGCTTCCTGGACGACGCCGAAGCCGTCGAGACGAGGCATGCGTGTGTCGGTGACGATCAGCTGAAAGTAGCTCGGGTCCTTCGCGACTCTCATGACGGCCGCACGCCCATCCGTTGCGACTTCAACGTGGTGGCCGGCGGGACTCCAGCGTCTTCGCGAGCATGTCGAGCACGCGGGCGTTATCGTCCGCACAGAGAACGCGGAGGGGGTGCGGTTGGATCATCTATCGGGCGCTTCCATTCCGTGGGGCAACGGTGGCGTGAATAGCATCAGCAGCATTCGCGCGCATATTTGTTATTCCCCCCATTCGATAATCCGCGAGGGCGACTTAATAATGCCTGCTGCGGGCCGAGCCCGTCAATGAGAATTCCGTGTGCACAGGAGAACCCTTAAATGGCGCCGAAACGGCAACCTTGGTGCGCGAAGTGATCGCATAAACCAGTTGATGCTGATACGCTAAATCGACCAATTACAAAACCGCCTGCCATGGAACACACACGAGCTCGCATCCTTCACGTCGACGATCATCAAGATACGAGGCTCATGATGGCCGCCTTGTTACAGGACCGCGGTTATGGCGTCCTGACCGCTGGCAGTGTGGCGGAGGCCTTGGAACTGGCGAAAGACATCACTTTCGATCTCTATATCCTCGATGTGCGGCTACCCGACGGCACGGGCGTTGAGCTGTGCCAGAAGCTGCACGAAATGCGTCCGGGCATTCCGATTCTCTATTATTCAGCGTACGGCGATGCAGCGGAAGTCGAGCGCGCCCTCGCGATCTGCGGTGACGCGTATCTCAAGAAACCTGTGTGTATCGCTGACATCGAGAACCTGGTCGCAAGGTTACTGGGACCGGCGTCAAGAATTGAGTGACGGTCTCTGGCGCTGATCGTCGACGTTTGCTCTGGTTCGGCACCCGTCCTGCTCAACCCCAGGCATGATCCTGATGCATTCCCGTCCCAAAGAGCAACGCGAAGCAATCCGCCAGCTCGTCCATTCGGTTTTAACCCGAGAGATGTCTACATTTAATCCGGAGCGCTTCAAGGAATGGATCAAAGATATCGATGCGAGGTTTCGCAGGGTCGGATTAACGCTGCTCTTCACCATTCGCGAACGATCCGTTAATTTCACGATCAAGGAAATCCGTACCCGCAGAACCGCCTATAAATTTACCGCGTCCACTCACGTCCCTTTTGAAGATCGCGACGTAGTCATGACGGTGGAGGAATTTGCGCAGGCGGGTCGCTAGCCTCGCAGAAAACCCCGCCTGAGTTCAAGAACCGTCCATGGTGGGAACGCACCAGCGAGTAGTTAATGCTCCCTTTCGGTCGCACTTTAACCTTTCCAGGTAGGGCTTATCCCCGCGATTCGGAGCATTTCGGCGGCTTGCTCAGCGGTGATGTTGGCGGCCGCTCGTATTATCTCTGAAGGAACCCACCCCGGAAAGACCGTGACTTTAATCTTATGCTTTCCCGTGGCGGTGTGAACTTCCCGGATGGCGGCCAGGCGATGGGCATCGAATTGCTCGGCCAGCCGTACTAATGCGGGCCAGAGCCGCCGATGCACATAGGTCACCTTGCCTCCAACGAGGCGGCAGACCAATACGTCTTTCGATTCCCGGATCGCGCGCGAACAGAGGAAGATGGCGTGCCCCTTTGGATGCGCCCACCAGCTGCCGCGAATCGCCTCGCCGGCGATCGTCTGAGCCAGGCTCGGAACCGGCCCGCGCCCCGATTCCAGCGCAATGCCGTTCGTCTTTACGAAGCTAAGAGCTTGCTTTGGCGTCATCTCTCCCCCGTGGAAGTGATCACGGCGATCTATCCTTCCGCGCCGCGCACTACGATTCTGTCATCGCCCGCGCTGCTATCCAGCATTAAGCCCGTGCTATCTACACGCTCGGGGGTCGTTTGTAAAACAGGCGGCGGGAGGCCGTCGCCAACGTCCCAACTAGGAACGGGAGCACCGAACCTACGCTTTGGAAGAACGACCGCGGATTACGCGGATGGACGGATACCTGAAGGCTGGTAGGCGGTAACCCGAAACACTTACCGTCAAGATTCCCAGCCTTACCCCAAGTCCACAAAGGTCACAGAGGTTGTTATCCTTGGTGTCCCGTTGTGACCGCCGTGTGAGGTTCGCGAATTCATCCACGGCATCCGTGTCATCCGAGGTTAAGAATAATCGTTCTCAAGGCGGCACGGGATCGCGCGTGCCCACCGGCACCCAGGGCATGCAGCGGAGTAATCGCGCGGTTGTGAGCCAGAGGCCTTTCGGGAAACCGTGCGCGAGCATCGCTTCCTCGGAATAGCGCGAGCAGGTCGGCTGGAACCGGCAATGGACGAAACGGTCAGAAAGCGGCTTCAGGAGCACCCGATACCCGCCGATCACGATCCTTTCGTAAAGCGCAACGGAGATTTGTTGCCGGGGCGGCCGCGTCCAATCGCAAATCGCCGCAGCTGCGAGGACAACCACGGCGATCCAAATGGCCCAGACTCGGCGCTTCCTTACGGCTGGCCGCAGTGCGGGCAGACCGGGCTGCCTTCGATGCGCTTCTTCTTGCAATGCGGGCATACGACGAGATTGACTTTTGGCCGGGTGGCTAGATGGACGATCAGTCCCACCACAGGAACAAGCCAGCCCAGGATCGTCACCAGTTGAGCGTTCTCCGACTGACGGCTCTTGGCATCGCGCATAATCCAGATGGCGACGAATATCCAGGCTGCGAGGCAACCCGCGATCAAGAGCAGATAAAGGAAGCAACAAGCAAAGCCCACTCCCGCCATACCTGCTGCTGCCGCCGCAGCCTCCGCGGAGTCCGGTGAACTGTTCGCCGATGGCGTCGAGCGTTGAGCAAACAGGTTCGCGACCATGAAAAACAGGGGAAGACCGGAAAGGAATCTCTTCATGAGCCTTTCCTTACGGATTTCCGCGCTCGCCTGTCAATGCAATTAGGAGATCGAGGGATCTCACACCAAGTCCACAAAGGTCACAAAGGTTTCTATCCGTGGTGTGCGTTGTGATCTCCGTGCGAGGTCCCCGAATGCATCCGTGCAGCCCCGTCGTATTCGAAGCGGGATTTGCGGCTCGCCGCACCGGCAGTAAAAAGTGCGCCTTACGGATTGGGCGCGCCCGGGATCGTCTTGGGCCGCGTCGCCAGGTGGACAATCAGTCCAACGAGCGGGACCAACCAGCCCAGCACTATGACAAGTGTGGCATTCGGTGATTGGCGGCGCTTTGCGTCTTTCATGATCCAGATCGCTATCCAGAGCCAGATGGCGAGAAAAACCAGCCAAATCACACAGAAGAGGCCTCCAAATAGCGCCGCAAATCCCGCCGCAGCTTTATCGCTTATTATTTCGGGCGTTGCGGCCGCCGTAGCCGCAGCGTCGTCAGGCGACGAGCTTTGCGCGAGAAGAGTTGTAGCAGTGAAAAGTAGTGGAAGACCGGAAATGAGTCGCTTCATAGGGGCTTGATTACAGATTTTCGCGAGCGCGTGTCAACGCAATAATTCAAGGGAATTTCGCTCCGTCTCGTCTACACGCGGCGGGCGGGTATCGCGCGTATCGCTCGGTCTTTATCTGGAGATACTGTGAAGGATTCCCTGCATCACAGCGAGACCACCGAAGAGGAGGACCCAGAGCAGCCAGCCAATGATGGCGAAATACCCGATGATCAGTCCTGCCACCGCCAGACCGCGGCCCTGCAACTCTGGCTTTGTTCCGATCTTGGAAAGGGCAAGGTGTCCGCAGACTACCCCGCCGATTCCCGTGATCACGACCGGCGTGCAGCAAAATCCACACACCGCGAGCAAGCTGAGAACAAGCGACCAGATGGCAAGCGGCTCAGTCTGACCGGATGGGACTGGTACTGCTGTTACGGGACCTCCAACCGTCGGAGCCGTGACTGCTGGCACGCTCGGAGTCGTTGCGCCAGCGGGCTGGGGTGATGTGCTGCCGGTCGGGTTGCTGCTCACGCCGGGCACCGTGGAAAGTGGCGCCCAACCGGCCGCGCTTTCATACCACGCCTGATCGGAGACGCTCAGCGTTCCGGCGGCCAGTTGGCGGTTTACCTCCTCCAGTGAGAAAGGCCCCGTCGGCTGTCCGTTGCGCGCGATATGAATCTGCATTTCGCGAGTGTGTTGAGGCCGTAAAGTGACCGTCAAGCAGAAATTCCCCCGAGGAATGTGATGGCCTTTTCATCGCAAAGCTGCACAGAAACCTTGTCAGACCGCACTGGCCACCAGCACGCGTCCAACGAAGCTGGGCTTTTTAATGTCGCTATCGATAAAGCGCATCATGATATGGCGTCACCGCCCAGGGGTAGCGATCCTGTGCCGTTCACAGTGAACAAATCCAGACGTAATCAAAGCGCGCCGGTGCCCGGGATCGCGCGGGCTAGTGACGCTAACTAAGCTTTTTTTTCCACTACAGTATAGCGCGATACTTAGCTGAGAGGTCGGGCCTCTGGAAGAGACCTTCTTTACCGAATAGGCCGACGGCACACAACGGCTTTCCTGGTAGGGCGAGACCCAGTCGAGCCGCCTGAGTTAAATAACCCTGTCGTTCCCGCCATCGATAGGGATCTGCGCCCCGGTGGTCTTCGCAAAGGTGGGTCCGCATAATTCGGCCACCAGTTCTCCAACGTCCATGCTGCGAACCTCTGTTTTGAGGACGTTGTTGCGTTTGTAGGCTTCGATCGACAAACCATAGCTCTCCGCTCGCGCCTTGAGCACTTCTTCGGTCCAGAGACCTGTGTCGAAAACTGCATTCGGATGAAGCGTGTTTACGCGTATACCCGCCCCGCCCCATTCCAAAGCAGCTACTCGCGCGAGCTGCGTCAGCGCCGCCTTAGATGCAGAGTAGGCGGCGGCGCCAGGTCCGGGAGCAACTACGTTCTTCGAGCCAATCACAACAACGCGTCCGCCCGTTGGCACCAACTTCAGAAGCGGATAGCATTCGCGCATCAGCGTCAGGTTGGCGTCGAGATTCACGCTTAAGACGTTCCGCCATTCCTCAGTGCTCAGCTTTTCGATCGGCGTGCCGGCAGGAAAGACACCGGCATTTAGGATAAGCATATCCAACCCGCCGTAAGCCCGGACACCAGCTTCCAACGCGTTGGCGACAGCCCCCTCCGATGTAACGTCGCAGTGCAACCCCAGATAGTCAGGCCGAGAGCCGGCACAGGTCGCGATGTTAGGATCGATGTCGAGACCTACTACCGCCGCCCCACGTCTTAGTAGAGCCTCCACGCACGCTCGGCCTATCCCTGAGGCCGCGCCGGTGACCAATGCGATTTCACCGCCGAAAACGGGCCGCATACCCGCGCGGCGCAACTTCGCCTGTTCCAAGTCCCAGTATTCGAATTCAAACAGTTCTTTCTCGGAGAGCGCGCGATAACCGCCCAGCGCTTCTGCCCTCGAGATCACATCGATGGTATGGGAATAAAGATCGCGAGCTATCCCAGCCTCCTTCGCGGAGGGCCCGACGCAACACAGACCAAATTCAATATCCAAAATCACGCGCGGCGCCGGATCAAGCATCGTCTTGGGTTCCTTTGCGCTCGCGGCATTGCGCGAAAAATATTCACGGTACGCTTCCGCATACGCCTGGATATTCCGGCCCAGCATCGGAAGGCGTTTGGTGCGCAGGACATGATCGGGCGTGGCCGGCCCTTGTTGCGAGACATCACGCACATCGGCGGCTCGGGCAAAAGCCAGCGACTGCGGGTCCGAATATGTCGACATCACGACCGCCGAACCCGCAGTCAGGGCGACATCGCGCCTGAGCGTAGCGATCTCCAATCGGGCCGGCTTCTCGGCGACCGGCGTATCCGCGATCGTGAGATCCCAGGCGTTGCGCTGCTTCAGATACTTCTCGGCGCGGTCCACGAGCGCGATCATGCGGCCGTACGATTCTTCCGCCGTCGCACCGAACGAGAAAATGCCGTGATTCATCAAGACCATTCCGATGGTCGACGGCTTCGCCTTCGTCTCGAATTCTCTCGCACAGGCTTTCGCCAGATCGAACCCCGGCATGACGTAAGGGAGGATCAGGACTTCGGCGCCGTAGATCTCGCGGATGCGCGCTTCGCCGCTGGCCGTGTTGGTGATGGCCAGGACTGCGTCCGCATGCGTGTGGTCGACAAATTTGTGCGGCAGAACCGCGTGCAGAATCGTTTCAACCGATGGAGCTGGCGCACCGGCGCGAGTCACCTGGGAGGCGAGCTCGTTCACCATCTGCGGATCCGACAACGCATCGACCTTCGCCAGCTTCAGCAAATGCGCCATCCGGACCGGAACGAATCCCTCCACCTGGATTGTCTCCAAGTCCCAGCCGCTGCCTTTGACGTAAAGAATCTCTTCTTCCTCGCCCAGGACATTGCGTTCCCTGACCTTGACGGAGGTATTGCCGCCGCCATGAAGCACAAGCGTGGCATCCCGTCCCAACAGCCGGGAGGAATAAACTCGCTGCTCCAGGTCGGACTGGCATTTATTCGCCTCGATGGGGTCCCAAAGATTCTTCATCGCGCCTGGGTGGATTGAACAGATGCCGGTTCAATTTCCAATCTAAAAAAAAGGTAGTGGGGTGCCTGGGGCCGTTGTGGAGGCTGAAGAACCCGGGAAAGGAGAGAAAAAGAGTTGATGCGCGACGAGAGCTTGATTCAGGCATTCGCCTTCAGACCCGAGACATTCGACCTCGGTCGTCTCGCGGAAAACGGAAACGACCACGGTTCCGGCCACCAGACGCCGTGGGGAAGATCCGGCGTCCGATGCACGGTGATAGCTTCAAATCCCGCCTCAGCCAGGTGGTGAAGCAACGCCGCTTCGGCGAAGACACGCATTTCGAGGGTTGATCCGGGTCCTCCGTGAAAAATTAAGTCACGAAACTCTTGCACCTCGCCGGAGCGAGTTACATTCTTAAGCCGGTAGGAGCCATTGTCTGCAATGATGGTGAAATCGTAGAGCTCAGGGAAATGTTCGACCGTCTCCGCCTGAGTCCCGTACGGGACCGTAAGGACAAGAATTCCGCCCGGCTTGAGCATTTTGAATGTGTTCTGAAATGCTCTCTGAACCGGAGGAACGACATGTTCAAAGATCTCCGATGAAATAATAAAATCGCTTGATTCCAGCCGCTCCGAGGCAACTTCAGTAGCAGAAATGTCGAGATAGGGTTCCTGGTGCAAGTAGGTGTTTTCGTAGGTGAATTTCTCAGCGAGTTGTTTGGCGTACGCTTCTGAGTCAGTCATACCTAAACCACGGAGTTCCTTCTTCGCAGGAAAATCTGCCAATGCGAGATTCTCACCGAAGAGCTCGACTGAAAGTGTTCGAACGATTGCGCGGGTTCGTGGTGAGGAATTGCATACGGGACACGAGGCCAGCTCGCGCTGAAGCTCTTCGCCATTGATAAGACACTTCTGCCCGCAAACGTTGCATCGGAAACGGAGCGTTCCGGGTTGAAAAGTAGTTTGGCTTTCCATCGTGATCAAAATGGCGAACCGATTCCCCCGCTGACGTTCGTCACTAGGATGGATTCTGATTCGGGGTAGCGAGGTGGATCGGCATTGGTACGTTCGATCCGATCCCTTATTTGCACTGCGAACGAACTATTACATATTCGGTCCGCAACGCGAGTAAATCAGAAGGGGTTGGTCGGACACGGATATCAGAACGCACATTGGTTAAAAGGCGAAGACGCGACACAAACAGTGAACCATGGCAATTTAGATTTAATCGGAGAATATCAGGCCCTGGTCGGGGAGTGTGCCTGGCACTCCTTGACGGTTGATCCTAATTTGGCACAGGTGAGTGATGCCCATTATCATTACGTCTTGTCTGTCATGGAAGATCACGGTCGCCGTTCCAGAGCACAGGGGATGAAAGTTCTGGAGGTGGCCAGTTATGCGCACACTACTGGTTACCGACTGCAGCAGGAACTGAATTGCGATGTTACTTTGCTCGATATCTCAGCCAAAGCGCTGGAATTAGGCAGGCGAATGGCGGCCACCGCTGGTATACCAGCCCGACCACAGCTGGTGGCGGGCGATTTTCATGCCCTGCCCTTCGAAGCAGATTCGTTCGACTTGATATATATCAGCTCTGCTATTCATCACACTTGGAAGTATGAAATAGTTATTTCTGAGCTCCAACGCGTACTCGCACCGGGTGGTCTGCTTTTGTTACTCAACGAGCCATGCCATCGAGCATGTTGCTTTTATGCATTCCGCACCAACCGACCCGCAAATTTCACAAAGTTTGAGCGCGCTTTGAATGACCTGGGAGTTATTCGCACTTTCGCCGAACCCTATCTTGGCAGCAGACCCGAAACATTGTTCGGCATGATAGAGAATCAGATAATCCCACTCCGGCGCCTGCTCGACCTGCTCAATTCGAACACAAAGATCATCAAACTCGTATTAACTCCGGAGGACTGTATGGGTGAGTTGGAAAAGTTCTGGTTGGATAGCCGCCACAAAGGTTCCGAGAATTTATCCAATATCATTGAATCAACGTTGGCTGAGCGACGCGCTACCGCCATGCAGCACTTTGATGATGTGGCCGAAGGCATGCAGTTCCACCTGCCATCGTCCGAGCAGCTGCGGCCGTTCGCTGAGCAGATCGCTCAATCGCTCTGCAGCCTTCCGCCTGTTTCCGATCAGGAAGCGTTTCGAACCGCTCTATCGGAGATCTTCGGCGCCGCAGTCCAAATCATTGTTGAGAAGCCCAACGGCCAAGCACACCGGCGCAATCCTGCCTTGCAGGACGGCTTTGAAAGAAAGGGCGGTATCCTCTACGCCTGGAACGATCGGATCAGGAGGATTCTCCTTCATGACTGCTCCCTGCTTCCAGATATTCAAACGGCGGATGAAAATGAAATAGCGAATTTCTTTCCAGCGGACTGCTGGCAATTTAGTGCACAAGAGACCGAGCAGGGCAGGCCTATTGTCACCTTAATGTTAAAATCTCAACACGGCAGATTTAACATTCCGCCGTGCCGACAGAAGCTGCTAATCGTATTGCGATACTCCTGCGCGGTCCCGGAGGGCGGGCATGCGCGTATCCGAATTCAACATCGGGATCGGCAACTCTACCTTGAACGGATTTGGCAATCGGAGTCTCTCTTGTGGGTGGCCATCCTTCCATCCGTTAACGATGTAGCCGAGCTTGACCTGTTTCGAGAAGTCACCGGACCGAATGGCGAATACGAGGCCAGTTCCGAAGGCCTTGCGATAGCATTCGCCGGCGCATTTCCGGTTGACTGATATATTTGATCAGTCGAACACTCGCATTAAACGGGGCCCCATACGAAGACTCTCTTTTTACTGGCGCATCAGGACACGACGGGGTGTTTATTACGTCAAGAATTTCGTTTGAACTGAAAAAGGGAGTCAGCCCGCACGGGAAGGCGGCCATCAAGATCATGACGCTGCCTTTCGCGTCGGGCGGGCGCTGGCTCAACATCTCGGCCTCGACGACAACTTCTGGCAATTCTATCGGTTAAAAAGCTCATGACACGCGCGGTCGCTTTTCTTTGGTCCTTCATCCCCTTCCGAATCCTCTGGAACGCCGCGAGCGGAGACTCAAGCTCTCGAACACTGCCTTTAATAAGATCCATTACAATTTTCAAAAGTCAGAGAAAGGCCTGGTTAGGACCTCTTCCGCAGGTGTTATCCACTTTTTATTTCTGCGGACTGAAATTTTCGATCGCGACCTGATCGTGACGTAAATGTGACAGTGACCAGCAGGATGATTCGGACCACCCAAAGCAGCGGGTCTAAGCCGCGGATGCGTCTACCGCCCGCCGCCACTAGACCGCTTACGGACTGTTAGAGGTTGTAGACTTCCACCAAGCCAACGCCTGTACCGCCACCAGCTCCGCGCACGATGGCGGAATACGCTCCTGCGGGCAGGTGCAGCACGATTGCCGATTCCAACGCATTCACCGGCGCGAGTCCATTTTGCTGGATGTCGGTCGCGTTAATATCGTCTTGCCAGTTGTCGTTGCTCGCGATGGCAGAGCCATTCACGTCGTAGATCGTCAACGTGGGATCGCTTAGCGGTTCGCTCACCCCGAGAGAAGCGAGCGATGGGCCAAGGGCGCGCACGACGACGGTCGCGCTTGCCACGTCTCCAACGATAAAGCCACCGATGAGTGCGCCATCGCCCATACCGACGGAACCGCGGGTGCCGATGTTCGCCAACTTAGAGTTGGATCCCGGCGAGAGGTCGTAAATCTCGACCAAGCTAATTCCCGGGGTCGAGTCCTTTCCGGTGACCGCCACGGTGTAGGCGGCTGGCGCCAAGGTCTGGAGAGTGGCCGATTCAGATGGATTGGTTGGCGCGAGGCCATTGTTCACCATAAACGCCGCGCCGATGTCCGTCTGCCAATCGTCGTTGGTTGCGATGACAGTGCCGGAAGAGTCATACACGCTGAGAACCGGATCGGTGAGCGCACCGGAAAGCCCGGAGCCGCTGAGCGATGGCCCTAGCGCGCGAAGCACTATCGTCTTTGGATCGGTTCCGGTGACGATAAAGCCACCGATTAGAGCGTTGTCACCGCCTGAGACTGTTCCGCGCGTCGAAAGGTTAAGCGCTTGAGGTCCCACCACCGGAAACTTTGTACTTTCCAGGTGAAGCGGGATGGAGTTAAAGGCCGTATTACACCCCGTCGTCGGGTACTGGTAGGAAAAAATCGTCTCGCCAGCGGCATTTAAGCCGAGGAGCCGCGACATGCTTTCGGCTACAACGCCGTTGACAAACGGATAGTCGATGAGGTAGTTCAGCGGCGCGTCCTCATAGACACTCCCGCAGAAGGGACAAACGATACTTTGACCCATCTCAAAATTCCAGACTTCGGTGGCGATTTTTGTATTCAAATCCAACTTATATTTACGAGGGCTCGAATAGTTACGTTGCTCTCCCGGTGGCGACTGAAAGCCGCTTTCTTGTCCGTTATCAAGCACCAGGATGTTCTGATCAAAGGTGACCGAGACAGCGTGTTGCCCGATCGGAGGCAGGCTGCCGGGCGCGAGCGTGAGCGCAAATTGCCTCAAAGAAGGAAATTGGAACCACTTTTTCGTCGGGTCTCCAAGGATCCACTTGATCGCGCTTGTCTCATAATCGATACAAATAAGAAAGTTTTCCCGGCTCGAAACGATCAAAGAGTCATCCGCCCGATTGTAGGTAACGGCGTTGTTATGGAACCAGTCGGTCGGCGCCGGATAAACGAACTGGCTGGGATCATCTCCCCCGGCGATCATGGCTGCGCTGATGATGTCGGCCATGTTCCATTGCTTTAACGCTTTGCCTAAAGCGTCCACTTCAATGACCACCGATTCGACGTATGTTGCGGTATCCGCTTCCAGGATAACTCCTACTTTGCCACGGTCGATGTTGTGGTGGAAATCACTGACTCCGAGACCGCTGTAATCGCCAAGGAGGGTGAAAGCGCCATCGAGCTCGATTCGATACAGTTGGGGGCCATGAGCAAGATAGGCCGCGTTATCAAAAAAAGTGGCAGTAATGACCGAGAAGCCAGTCGTACCCACCCACCGCAGTGCGCCGTCCGTATCGATGATGGCAGGCGAGGAAGTGCTGCAAGCGCCCTTAACCATGATGTAGTCGTAGCTCAGATCGGTGTTATTTGTACGTGCTTGCACGATCGTCGGATTCTTGTATCCGCAAGGATCATCGAAAATGGCGGTCGTGATTGTGGTGCTATCTTGTTTTGATGAGCCGTCAAGAAAGCGATAAGTCAGTGTAACGGTATTCGCATATCCATCGTAAAGTCCGTAGACTGGCAAAAGGATCTCCAGTGCTGGCGGCTGTTCAAACCCCCGGCTTATGAGGTAGTCGTTGGAATAAGTACCTGAGAGCGGCCGGGTGACGGAGGTTGGCTTTGGAGTGACCGTGAATTGAATGCTCTTCAGAACGGTCGTGTCACTAGCTGTCAAAGTCAGCTGACTGATGAATGGCGTAACACCAGCGGTCTGGCCGGTGATTGTTATCGTAGTGTCATCTGCCTCACTGGCGCCGGCGAGATGGGAGAAGACCATGAAGACGACGAAGACGATGACTGTAGAGAAAATTTTCATAAAGGTTTTTTTAGGAGCCCTCCTCGCGAAGAATGCCTGAGCGTGTCCACAGGAGACCGTCGCGTCCAGCAAAAACTTCAATGGGACGCCATTTTTTGGGGAGGATTGTCGAACTCAAACGCGCAATGAGATCATGGCGTGAATGAATCCGGGAGATGCTGCATGTCGGCGTAATCCTGCGTCACAAAGGGAACTGCGGATCCCGCTCCTCCGTCGCCACCGAAAGCTTGACACAGAAAGTCGGCTTATGCGGCAAGCCGTCCCGCAGACTTTGCGACGCGCTTTTCCTGTGACAGCTTTTCATACAACGGATGAGCGATGGGAGGACGAAGAAGGCCCGTTGGAAGCGCCCTGACCGCGAAGGCGGACCGGATTGGCCAGAAGATCCGCTCAGGCTTTTTCAAGAGCGATTCGTCGACTTGCTTGCCGAAATCGGAAACGAGCAAAGCCTCGCCCACCAGATCCCGTATTGAAAGAATGGGTTTCGATGGACCTCTATTTCCGATAAACCTGCTGCCGCAAGGTACTTGAGCAGATCACATTCGGCGAAAACTCGCATTTTCAAGTCGTTCCTGGCCCCACCGTGAAAGACAAGACGATCAGATCTCTGGACCACACCTTCGCTGTAACATTGTGAGGACATAGGTTCCGCCTGTCTTCACAATCTGAAAGTCGTGGAGTTCAGGGAAGTGCTCGATCGTTTTCGGCTGAGTTCCAAAAGAAACGGCTAGGGATGAGAGCGCTTGAATCAAATCAGCCACGCAACCATGACAGGCCTGCGAGGTGCGAACGGAAGCAATAGCAATACGTCTGATCTCCACATTAATCTTCGAAAAGTGCGATGAGGCACCTTCTCGAACTTTGATAAAATCTCAATCGGTTATCGGCCGCACCGGTTGGGGGAAACATTTGTCCCCATTTACAAAATTCGCAGCTGCTGCTTGACTTCGTCATGAACGGTTTTTCATTCACCAAACGGACTAAGTCTATTGGCGCGAATATCGGCAGTTGCGATTGCCCGCGCAGGGTGATCAGGGGCTCTGGAGGATCCGGCGCGGATAACAATTTGGCCTCTGAAGGACACGATGCTTTTTAGTTCTCCAGCGTTTTTATTCGCCTTTCTCCCGGCATTCCTTGTCTTATATTTTGCCGCTCCGCGGGCGAGCAAGAACGGACTCCTATTCTTCGCAAGCCTGTTTTTTTATTTCACCACTTCGGGGGAACTCACGGCCATTTTGGTTTTGTCCGTGTTCTTCAACTATTACTTGTCATTGCGGCTTGAAACCACGCCTGCTCGGCTAAAGAAGGCCTATTTTTGCGCCGGAGTGATGATCAACATCTTCCCGCTTTTGTACTATAAATATTCTAAGTTTTTTCTTTCAGCCGTGCGCGACGTATTGGCAGCTCTCGGCTGGCATGTCTCATGGCCGGCAGTTAACCCGATACTGCCAATAGGTATCTCCTTCTTCACTTTTCAGGCTATTTCGTACATCGCTGACGTTTACATGGGGCGCGTGAAACCGGCCCGAAACCTGATTGATTTTGGGATGTATCATTCCTGTTTTCCACAGTTGATCGCCGGACCGATCGTGCGTTACCAAGAAATCCAAACGCAGGTTCACCGGCGGGAGATCCGCCTGGATGATGTTTATAATGGCGTGACGCAATTTTGCTTCGGCTTGGGCAAAAAAGTCATCCTCGCGGACAATATGGGAGTTGTGGCGGACAAGATTTTCAAGTTATCTCCCCACTCATTGGGCTTTACTGCTTCGTGGATTGGGGTCACCGCCTATACTCTGCAGATTTACTTCGACTTTTCCGGCTACTCCGACATGGCGATAGGATTGGGTCGCGTCCTGGGTTTCTGGTACCCAGAAAACTTCGATCAGCCTTACCGCTCACGCAGCGTGACCGAATTTTGGCGGCGCTGGCACATGACGCTTTCCCGCTGGTTCAAGGACTATGTGTATATTCCCATGGGCGGCAATCGATCAGCGATGGCGCGAACTCTGTTCAATCTGTTCCTCGTCTTTTTCCTTTGCGGCCTGTGGCACGGGGCCGCCTATAAATTCGTGGTCTGGGGACTCTATCACGGCGGATTGCTCATCTCAGAAAGGCTGGCTAAGCGATGGTTCAGGCTGCCTGTCCCGGCCTTCCTTGGCTGGATTTATGCGATGCTGGCGGTCATGGTGGGTTGGGTCTTCTTCCGTGCCGAAAGTCTCACGGCCGCGATGGCGTACCTTCGAGCCATGTTCAGCCTTCGCAACGTGAGCATGCTGAACCCCTTAATCTTGTCGACCATGACCATGGACAAGGTCGTGTACTTGGTTTTGGGAATCTTGTGTTCTCTCGTTCCCTATCAATGGTTCGCCAGCTATGCGAACAATCGATACTCTTTTGCGCCCGCGCTATCCGTCTGTTCACTGTTCGTCGCAGTTCTGGCCATCATCATGATGTCGGTAAATGGGTTTAGTCCCTTTATCTATTTCCGGTTCTAAGGACGTATGACCACTCCCGCGAGCCGAATGGAAAAAATCGCGATCATCTCCGTCTTTTTCGCCCTCTTGTTATTGCCTATTATTCAGATGGTCACGCGTTTTCCAACAGTGTCCCTGCTCGATGAAAATCGCAATCGTGAACGCACCCCAAGGCTGGGGGAAATCCTGAGCCCGGTAGCCTTTGTTTCACAGGCCCAGAAGTGGTTCGCCGATCATTACGGATATCGCGATTGGCTGATTCGTGCGAAAACACAAATTGACTACTCTGTTTTCGGTGTCTCGGACAAGGTTTATATCGGGAAAGAAGGGTGGCTTTACCTTCGGAACATAATCGATAGCGAAATACCAGCCGAGGACGAGATGAGCGACGCCGATCTCACTGCCGTGGCAAAGCGGTTCGCTGAATTGCGAGACGTTTTGCAGGAGCGCGGAATAAGCCTAGTTGTGGTCACGAACCAGCTGAAGGACAAGTTTTACCCGGAATTCCTGCCTTATGCCGCTCGAAGAATAATGAGCCATCGGCGCTTTGATGACTTCCGGGCAGAGTTGCATGCCATGCCCGGTATCGTTTACATCGATACTACTGAAATACTCGAATCGCTGAAGTCTGAGCGCCAGGTTTTTCACAAGACCGACTTGCATTGGAACGACCCCGCGGCAGCGGAAGTAGCTCGGACTCTTGTCAATGAGATCGCTGAGGCCGAGCATCGAAATGTTCCCTTTTGGCGATATCCATTAAAGATCAAAATTGAGAAAATGAGTGGCGGCGAGGCAACTTTCATGCCGCTGTTTTATCCACCTAATGAGCAGGCGCTCTTCGTTGCCGAGAAGTTCCCAGCGCCGCCCTATACTTATGAGGTCGCAAAGGACCCTTTTGAATATATTGCTCGCTTCGTGAATGACCAAGGTCTCCTGCCGCCAACCGTCCTGTGCGGAGATTCATTCTCGGATGGAATGGTGCGAGCCGGCCTGCTTGACCACTTTCAGGTGCTGTACAGGACCAAATCACCTCCGCAGGATTTGATAAGCAAGCTGCCGGTCGGAGTAAAGTATTTCATTTACCAGTTCATTGAAGTTCGCTTGCCGAGAGGCCTCGTAACGGAGCTAGGAATTGCTCGGCATGACACGACCGGCAAACCGTGATCTGTCGCAGCGATGTCACACATCCTTCCCCACGTTGTGACTTTGTCGTCGAATTGTTGTTCTAGACAAACGCCAATCGAACCCGGGTCTCAGAAACCTCGCTCCTTTGTCATTCTTAATCAGTGAGCCCAATCTTTCGTCGTTTCGTCCTTAAAAACAAAGCTATCGAGCCAAACGAATTCACTAGACTGTCCGCTTGCGTATACCTGAGCCAGTTCAGCGCAGAGGGGGGCCGTGAGCTTACACGAATAACGCTGCCAGTCTGTGGTTGCCGTGCACACCCGGATGAAGACGTCGCATATTTGTCCATCTTTGTTTATCCAGTTAACCTGCAATCGGAAAACTTTGCCCGGACGATCGGCCTCGGCCTGTAATTCAAGTTCATAAACATCGCCGGGGGTTACTCGGACTGGCTGTTGAAGATCGTCCTTGTCCGTAACCTCCACGGCGACCTTGCCAGACGCCGCTCCGTTCTCGGGCGCACCTACAACTGGCGCGCCGTCGTGCGTCCACTCGGTCGGCCACTTATTAACAACGTCATCAAAGTCGGAATTGCGTAATAGGTTTGGATGATTCGCGGAGACGATTCTTGGTACATCGTGAATTCGATATAGTTCCGCGGCAGAATTCGCAAAGATCGGCTCGAAATGACTGTCGAACTGCGAATCATGTGGCAGCGGAGGAACGAGTCTTTCAATTCGGCTTATAAGGAAGTATCTGGCTCCTAGCCGATGGAGGGTCGAATACAGGGCTTGACCATCCCGAAAGGAGGCGAGCACCTCCGAGTATCGACCCGGTCCGAACCAATCCCCCATGAAAGTACTGTCTGCATAATAGGCAACGTTCGTGCCGAATAATGAATAGACAGGAGCGGGAGCTTTGTTTACCACCGTCATCGCAGGATATTCCGGAATCCTCGCCGCAATGTAGGCTGCTCTCTTGTCGCCAGCCATAGGTATCGCTCCCCGGCTTGTTGCCTCCTTGCGGAGGAACAACGCGCTTGGAACAAGAAGGCCCAAAGCAGCAACAGCGACCAAGATCGAACCCCACTTCGAACCCCGGCCAAAGATTAAATCGATTAGCCAACAAATTGCCAGCGCCGTAATTATGCAGATAACCGGGATAATTAAGATCAGATATCTCATGATCTGACCGAAGAAGAACCAGGCAATTACATAAAACAGCACCATGGCTGCAAGCCAACGCATGTACTTGTCGAGGGCGCTCCGGATAGCGACAACAGGGATTAAAAGGAAGAGTCCAATCGAGTAGGTCTCAATCGCCTGGAACTTGTCGGGGTGAGCAACCAGGGCATAGGGAAGGATGAAGAAATTCTCGAACGTGCGTCGCAAGCCAAAACGGTGCACGTCCTGAGTTACGCTGGCGAAATCGGCGGCTGTCCACCAAGGACCAGTGCCGAAAACTTCGGTGAGCAGCGGATAAAAAGGGTTTCCAGTATGCCAGGCGGCACGGGCCAAAGCGGGCCCCCAGCCCAACATTATCCCGCCGGCTATCGCCAGCATGGGCTTGACCCGTCGCTCCTTGAAGATGAAGTAAACAGAGGCCACGGCGAGAATGGGCAGGAAAAAAATGGACAATGGCCAGGTACTTTGCCCAAAGCCCGTAAAGACACCCGCTAGGAACAACCAGGTGATCTGGCGAGTGGTCGCGTAAGTTGCGACCGCATAGATCGATCCGAATGCGAAGAGAGCGGCCAACGCGTGATAGCTTGCGATCGGAGCCAAGGCGAGAACGATTGGACTACCCATCCAAAAGGTTGCCGCGAGGATTCCAACATTCATGCCATAAACTCTTTTCCCCCAACCATAGAGTCCTATCCCAATCAACCCGATGGAAGCTAATGACAAAATCTTAGGAGCGAGATCGTCTTTCGCGAGCATCAAGACCGCAAAGAGGGTTTGCGCCGACTGGGGTAGAATTTGATTGCGCAAAAAAGGGGTAACAATCACCGCGTGTGCTGCGAGCCACATTTTTGGCGCGGCCAAATGGGTCATCGTCTCGTCAAAGTCTGTAGGGGGGTACAGCGGTAAAAGAAGAAGAGGCCAGAGCAAGACCACGGTCGTAACCAGACCCAAGGCCAACAGGCTCCAAGTTAGCCGGGAAAAGCGCGGGAGAGGACGCTCGATTTCCGCCGCCCGTTCGGGCTCGCGCGGAATTAGCATAACCACTGTTCCTAACGCTATGATCCCGCCGATCACTCCAGGCGGGGTCAGCCAGCCCACAACGCCCACAAGCAAAACCAAGTGCGAAAGGACGCCGAGCCCAAACGCAGTGCAGATCAATAGGCGTTCCGGCAGGCACGCGAATTCCAAGCGTCGCAGAATTGCATTTCCGATCATATATGCTGCCGCACACAACAGAGCGACCAGCAAGTACCTGGGAAGTGCGAAGAACAGGACACTCATCGCGGCGTCTCTTGAATATCCAGAACGATAGCTTGCAGCCGGAGCTGGAATCCGGGGACAATCGACACGAAGGCAAGCATGATGCTACCAGTTGGCGCGGCCTCGCCTGTAATCAATATCTGTGCCCAAAGATACCAGCCAAAAAATGACCCCCAAAGAAAGATCGGAAGGCCTAACAACAAGAAAAGCGCTACTGGCGAGAAGTTACGCGACACCTGAGGAATGAAACACGTAATGTTTGTTGCAGGGGAAATTAGCGCGGTGAGCGACCAGTCGAGACATCCAGAAGTCAACCATGGCCGGGTATTGGAACATCCCGCTCGGAGAACCCCAATTTTCGGGCTCACGATTTCCGCTTTCGAATTACCACTACATGGTGCAGCCCGAGAATCGGAGCGAGGCGTGAGAGAGCCACTTCCGATCTGCGGAGAAGCGGGGTGAGAAAAGAAGGAACGATTTGCCGAAAATTCAACCCTCCAGAGAGGAGATAGCGGATGTAGTTCGGCAGAACCCGCGAATGCACGATCTCGAGTTGAGGGAACAAAGTGTCAAACTTTGTTCGATCCCTGAAGAAAACCAGATAAGTGAGCGCTTGATTGGGACGCGCCGATTTTCTGGCATGATCCGCACAGTAACCCCAATCCCGAGCACTACAGTCATAAGCCTCGCTACTAAACAAGCGTTTATAAAGGATTCGCGAAAGCACTCCGAAATAAGGATCGATCAGGATACATCCACCTCCTGGCTTTAAGACACGGAGAAGCTCGGCGAAAAATTTGCAAGGATCAGCAAAATGGTGAAAACAGTTGATGCCAAATAGTGCTCGCACTGATTCGTCACTAAGGTTCATGTCCTCTGCGTCGATGACCGCGTCGAGGTGTGGCGCGGGCTGCACGTCCGTTGAGATTACGTCGCTATAGTATTTCTTAAACAAGCTTGTCCCTGCACCCAACTCGATCCGGTATCCTGCCACGTCGTCGAAATACATGCGATCGAGAGAAATCGAAGTGTCGTAAAACTCCTTGAAGACTTCTCGAATAAGAGGTTTTTGGGCAAGGATCTCGGCGTGAAGAGCGATCCGATCGAAACCCTGCAGGTCGATTCCTTGCAATTTCGGCTCCAGAAGAAGATTCAAGAGGCTCATGTTATGAACTGATGAATACCGCATGATCGAGTTCTCGCACGGCTGCGGAAACCACTTCCTGTAATGTCGTGTGCGACGTCGGAAGGAGTCCGCAGTTGGCCCCACCGGGAGTAAGCTGGTTAGCCTCTAAACTCTTAAAGCTGTCCGATCTGACAGGAAGGCGAATGCGGAGCCTGTCCAATAAACATTCAGCGGCGCTCAAGCCAAAAGAGATGGTATTGACCGGGACCATGATAGTGAAGAGGGGACGACCCGTGTCCATTTTTACCGCAGCGGCTATCTCACTGAAGCTGGTCAGATCCGAATAGAAAATCTTGTGCACTCCAGTTTGACTGGTCGACGCTATTTTTCTCACCGTCCGAACAAAGTCTTTCAGTCCAACATATGGAAACCTGACTCCGCTGGGTATTGGAAAAATCCAGGACTTTCTCATGGTATTTAGCATGCGCCCGCCTAGTCCGCCTGAACCAAGCACCAGACCTGGCTTCAGGACAACACCAGCGTTTGCTTCAAAAAACCTTTCCAATTCGAACTTCGCTCTGCCGTATTCGGTTACGGAACTCGGGGTCGCGGAGTAAGAAGAAACAAAAGCCTGGAGAGGGACTCCAGAGGATTTAGCCGCCTCAAAGATTCTTCTTGTCCCTTCGACGTTGTGTTCGAACGCGCCAGGCGAAAAATCATGGGCGCAATGAATTACGTAATCGATTTCCTCGAAAATACGGGAAGATACTACGTCGCCCAAGGCCAGCCTGGCTATTTTGATTTCCGACGGAAGAGCACTAGCGGGCCCCGTCCCCTTACTTGATGTTCCGCAAACCGTGTCGCCTTCTTGGAAGAATGAACGCGCCAGAGCGGAGCCTAAGAAGCCTCTGATGCCCGTAATCATTATCCTCATAACACCAACTTTGACGCAATTCGCATCGCGTTAGCCATTATCGTAAGCGAGAGATTCTTTGCCGGCAAAAGTGGGAATGACGACGCATCAACGACATACACATGTTTGCAGCGATTCAGCCTTCCGAATCGGTCGGTGGAGAATCCGATCGAATCGTTCGCCTCGCGCATAGGCAGGGTTCCAGCGTAATGGAAACTGCTACCCCCTTCCGCGTAGCGGACTAGAAACGGCGCGCTCCAAAACCCCATTTTTCTCAAAGCGTTGATGAGCTTGCCCTCGACCTTTCCGAAGCGACGGGCAGGACAGTGCAACTCCAGCGCTCCTTCGGTGCTTAGTGAGAGGAAGCTCGCCGGGTTAGGAGCGTCGGAATAATAAATTTGCAGGACTCCCATGGCTCCTAGGATTTTCGCCAGGCAAAAAAGATTGCCTGAAGCGGAAAAGGGAAAGTCGAAAAGAAAATCGGAGGAAAGCACGCCGGAAAGGTTGTAAAAGCTTCCTTGCACTCGGTCGCGGTGCTCTGGTCCATCGAAAATCAAAGCCAACTGCGCTCCAGTGAAGGAGTTTTCCTTTGAGTCCGACCCTAAGCTGGCAAAGTGAATGAATGGAACGAAGGAGATAGGATTCTCTAACATTGGAAGTCTGGTTGAGTAATCCTTGAATGACTGCAAAACTATTCTTGCGGAGTTGATCGCACCAGCTCCAAGAAGCAAGCGTTTCGCAGAGAATTCTACGGGCTGACCGCTCGATAGGTCGACAGCATCCACGCGAACGCGATCAGGAAACTCCTTAAATTGTTTGACAAGAACGCCGCGGCGGAAGCGCAGTTTTCCGAGGGCCTCCAGCTCTCGGACAGTGTAAGCCGGATTGTAGATAGCGGCTTTCCATGGCCGAAAAAAATCCTTCCCATCAAACGAGTACGCGGGGCGTCCACGATGCGGCTCAGTTAGAATTCCTAAACGCTGCCGTCCGATATGAATTCGATTTCGGTGGAGGAACGCCTTCACCTTTGGTCTTTGCGAATGCGCGTACAGGGCCTTCAGAGTACCCGCTAGCGGCATTGGGGGGAGCAGGCATTCTCTGGACCCTAACACGCTGGCGACTTCGTCGCCTCCTCCAGAAATTCCTATGTGTTTGGTTAAGCTGAGATAAAATGGCTGCAGCTCTGAGTAACTGATGGGGAAGCCACGTAGATCCGTATCGTCAAACTCATACAAGCCAGAGCCCCAGGCGTTAGCCAAACCGCCTAAAGCAAGACTCAGTTCGCCCTTGAAGTCGCTGGAGTGGATGGGCGAGAGCTCGCGCCACGAGCGCGTAACGTAACGAAAAAACGGCGACCTCAGCTTTGGGCTTAGGTATGGCTCACTGATAATAGACATTCCCTCGAGTCTTTCTCCCAAGAGTTCGACGAAACGATCCACACCTGGCGATTCCTCAGGTGCCGAATGGCCGATGTCCAGCATCAAGACTTCCGTTATCTTGGACAGCTCCAAGGCGGCGGCAGCGCCCGCAGGACCGGATCCAACGATGATGACGTCCGCGTCGAGCGTCATAGGAGATGGTGCCAATATACCTGAAGGCCACCTTTCAGCCATTTCACGGCACTGCGAACTCCAAACCAGGTTAGTATCACCAGACAGAGGAGCGGACTAGTAAGTCGACCTAATCGAACTTGGATACGTCCACGTGGAGCTACGCCCTCCTGAGCCTCATATAGATACGCACATGCCCAGAGCTTACAGGTAAGCAGGTTTCCGGGATAGCGAGTCCTCAAGAAAAACTCGATCGCCTCCACATCGAGACGTCTATTTAGAACCTTTGTCATATTAACTCCTTTGCGAGTTAAGAGACTTGTGCCATAAACAGTGTGGAAGCAAGAATACGCGGCTATCGCCTCCTGCTGAGCATTAACGTCGAATATTTCGCGAAAGATAAACGCAATCTCTAAGTGCAAGGTATCCGATTGCCCCGGCGCGATTCTAGGCATTCGAAGTCGACCTTAAGGAGATATCGTCTCTTTTCCGCACGAAAGTACAGACACGTAAATTAAGTTACCGATTGTCGGAGGACCCGAACCAGGCCGGGGCGACGCGAGCAACGCCGCGCTCATCGTGGGGTTTCCTGAATGTCCAAGACAATCGCTTGCAGCAAGAGCTGAAACCCGAGGACAATCGGCACCAGGGCCAGCATGATGCTGCCGGTTGGGGTGGCTTCGCCCGTGATCATAGCTCGCGCCCAAAGATACAGCCCGAAGAGGACTCCGCAGAGGAAGATAGGCAGACCGAGCAAGAGAAAAAGCGCGACGGGCGAGAAGTTACGCAGGATGTACTTCTGGACTATACGATATGCGAACCGACCAAAGAGCAGGGCAGGAAATGTGAACAGTATCTTTGAAACGCGAAGATCGGAAACCTCCTGTCCATACCGAGCGGGTATCGCGATATCCGCGACTCGGTAATTTTGGATATTCAAGCGCACCAATAAATCGTTCTCGAAGAAAAAGTGCTCATCTATCGTTTCTAAAGAGATCGAGCGAAGCGCCTGCGCTCGAATCGCAGTATAGCCGTTTTGTGGATCGAAGATATGCCAATAACCCGATGCGGCTTTTGTCAGAAAGGTCAGTACGATGTTGCCGAAGATTCGAATGGCGGGCATCTGGTTAATGGCCGCGGTGTGCAGAAATCGGTTTCCCTTCGCATAGTCATACCCTCTTTCGATTATCGCATCCAACAACAGGGTTAGCTGTTCTGGTGCCATCTGGCCGTCCCCGTCCATTTTCACCAAGACTTGCCCCCCAAGCTCTAAGGCCTCCCTGTAGCCGAGTTTCATCGCGCCTCCGACCCCACAGTTGCGTGCCGTTTTGATTACTACTACACGCGGGTCCTTTGAGCTGCTGGCTACTCCAAATGTGTCGTCCGAGCTGCAATCATCGACGATCACAATCCTGTCGACAAGCTCTGGCATTGTCGACAGCACTTGGCCAATAAAGCGTTCCTCGTTGTATGCAGGGACGACTACGCTGATTACCGTATTTTTATACAAGCTTTTCCTTGCGTATTAGAGAATCCAGAGACGTAGCTCAACCAGACAGCGATTGCCATAAATATTGCATTCAAAGCAGACGATCAGGTTGCAGTCCCGATTGCATTCCTATCGCGAGATTCTACTCAATCAGAGCTGAAAGCCAGCGGCGACGGCGTCAGCGTAGAACATGCGCACGGTGTCGAGCGACAACTCTTCGAGATCCATCCCACCTAGCTTTATTGCCTTTGCTAAAATATCATGTGGCACGGTGACGATATGGCACCCGCAGGCGGATGCCTGGAAAATGTTCAGCACCTCCCGCACGCTCGCCCAGAGTAGCTCCGCTCCAGGTAATGCCGAGATCAACTCCAGCGACTTCTTCATCAAAGGCAGCGGATCGACCCCGGTATCTGCCACCCGGCCGGCGAAAACGGAGACCACCGACGGGATTTCCCGATTTAGCGCGCTAGCTACGGCTTGCACCTGCTTGCGAGTGAGCACCGCGGTCACGTTCAACTTAACGCCCTCAGCCGCCAAATCGCGGATGAGGTCAATTGCCGATTCCGCTCGTGTGTTCGTGATCGGAATTTTGACATAAACGTTGTCCTGCCAATCTCTGATCTTAAGAGCCTGGCGACGCATCTCTGGAAATTCATCGGAGAAGACTTCGAATGAAATCGGCTTGTCGGTAACGATTTCCAGAGCGGAACGTGCAAAAACTTCGTAATCCGAGATCCCCATCTTTCGCACCAGCGTCGGATTGGTTGTAAACCCCTGAATGAATGGCTTCCGATAAAGATCGATGATGCCTTTCAGGTCCGCGCCGTCCGCAAAAATCTTAATCGCGAGCTTTTCCAGGATGGCCGTGCTCATCTCTCTTCAACTAGCGATCTTTGAAGCGCGAGCGCAAGCCGCTTCTAACGGCGCACCGGCGCGCGCTCCGTCCGTAGGATTACCTCGACCGCTTGACCAAACGATTGGACGCTCCAGTCCGGAGGTTGCTTGAGCGCCTCGGAGTAATTCCGATCGATAAAAACAGTTCGGCAGCCGGCGGCGTGACCGCAATCGACATCTCGCCAGCGATCGCCAATCAGAAAACTTTGGGTCAGGTCGATGTTCAGCGCATTGGCCGCGCGCAGGACCATACCGGGCTGAGGCTTGCGGCAGTCGCAAGGATCCGCCCAGTCGGCGCCGGCGTGCCAGCAGACTTCCACGCGCGCAATCTGCGGCAAGGCAGCCAGCATTTTCCGCTGCATCGCCTCCACCACCCTGCGCGTCTGCGCTCCACGCGCCACATCCGGTTGGTTGGTCACGACGACGAGCAGATAGCCGGCTGCTTCGAGTTGGGCGCAGCCGGCCGGCACGTCTTCATAAAGCTCCCAGTCGTTTACCTCTGCCGGTGGCTGCGGCCGGCCTTCGCGGACCACTGGCTTGTTGATGACACCGTCGCGGTCGAGAAAGACCGCGCGCCGCATTATTTCGTGCTCTCCCATTTCGTCTGCGCGACCTTTAGCTTCGGATGGCTGACGAAAAGATGCCACAGCACCGCCTGGAATGTTTCGGCATGCGGGGTGGTGTTGTTTGCGTTCACCGTCGGAATAACGATTACAATGTCCGCTACCTTTGCCGTGAAACCGCCGTCCCGGCCGACGATGCCAAGCACGCTGGCTCCCCGCTCTTTTGCAACCTCCAAGGCGGCGACCAAGTTCGGGCTTATGTTCTTTTCCACGTTACCCCCGCCGACGGAAAGGATGAGAAGCGCGTCCTTGTCGTTGAGGCGGCTGCCTTTCAGCCACTCGGCGAAGACCGTGCGCCAGCCTTCGTCGTTCGTCCGCGCGGTCAATTCGGAAACGTTGTCCGTCGGCGCGTAACATTCCAGGCCCGCAATCTTGCGAAAATCATTTACAGCGTGCGAAGCGTTGGCTGCACTGCCCCCAACGCCAAGGATGAAAAGGCGCCCGCCGCGTTCGCGCACCGAAGCCAGCAAGTCCACGGCTCTTTCGCAAAGGGCGGGGTCCAGCTGGGACGCGATCTGGGCAGTCTCTCGCAGGTGTTGTTCGGAGTAACTCATGATGGACCAAAGGCGGGGTGGTGGCGCAGGAAAGCATCGAGTTCCGCCAGACCTTCCCGTGAGCCAATCTCGTAAAAACGCTCTGTCACTTCATGTCCGGACAATTGATTTTCGGAAAGGAGACGGCGGTAGACGTCCGCCAGATCGAATGGTTCATGGTGCGGCCAGGAAGCAAGTGACTCCGCACGCAGAATGCCAAGCCCATAATCGATGTGATGCATTTCCTGAGTGCTTTGCTTTTTGTCGTAACACAGGATTTGGCCTTCTTCGAACTGGACGTTGCTCGTGTCCCAGCGACCTTGGTTTCTGTAAACAGTCATCAGCCCCGTCTTATCGTCAGTGGCAAAGGCGAGCGCTGCTTTCCGGTAGTCGATCGGTAGATAAGAATCGCCATACAAAACGAAAAAGCGGCGCCCAAGCAGGGGTAGCGCCCGTTTCAAAGCCCCGGCCGTACCGAGCAAACGCGGTCCGTCGAAGGAGTAATCGATCCGCAGATCAAAGCTCGCGCCGTCGCCAATTTCCGCCTCAATCATTTCTCCGAGATAGCCGGCGCAAATGATAATCCGGCGCAGACCGGCGGAATGGAGCAGCCGCAGTTGATGCGCAATAAACGGCACCCCCGCGACGGTCACTAACGCTTTGGGATTTGTCCCGGTGATCGGCCGCAGTCGTTTTGCGAGTCCGCCAGCCAGGATGGCCACCGGCCAATCGGTTAGGTCAATCTCTTCCGCTTGCGCCGTCATTGATTGAGAATCTTCGTGCCTTCGAAGTCGAAGCGGAAACGGACTTCCTTCAATCCTCTCTCGCGCATGGCATGGCGTAGGCGAGCTTTATCTTGAGCGTAGAACATGAGAAAGCCGCCGCCGCCTGCTCCGATTATTTTTCCGCCGAGCGCACCGTTCGCCATCGCGCAATCGTACCAGGCGTTGATGTCCGGATTGCTCATGCTTTCTGAGCGTTCTTTTTTGCGCTGCCAGTGGACGCCCATCAGCCGGGCGAACTCAGGCAGATTATCGCCTTCGAGGGCGGCTTGACTCTGTTGCCCGAGCTCTTTCACGAAATGCAGATTCTCCACCATCGCCTTGTCGGCTTGTTTGCTCTTGTCGTCCTGTTCCTGGAGGATCTTCGACGCCGAGCGCGCATAGCCGCTAAAGAAGAGCAGGAGGTTATCCTCCAGGTTATACAAAGTCTCTTCCGAGATTTTCAGCGGCCACGCCTCAACCTGACCGTCGGGCATGAATTTGAAACAGGTGATGCCGCCATAGGCCGCAATGTATTGGTCCTGTTTTCCAATTGGTTCGCGCAGTTTTTCTAGCTCAATATGACAGGCCTGCTCGGCAAGTTCAGCCGGGTGAACAAGATTCTTGCGCAATGCGTGCAAGGCCTTGAGCAATGCCGTGGTAAAACTCCCAGACGAGCCGAGCCCGGTTCCGGCGGGGATGTCGGCCATGCTTGTGATCTCCAAATTGCGTTCCTGCACGCCTGCCAGCCTCAACGCTTCCCTAATGATAGGGTGCTTGATTTCCTCGATCGTGGCTGCTTCCTCGAGATGAGAATACTTCAGGAGAAAGCCATCCACGAAGCGGCGATGAACGTTGATGTAGATGTACTTGTCGATGGCGGCGGCGATGAGAAAGCCGCCGTGCTCCCGAGAATAGGAGGGCAGATCAGTCCCGCCACCGCCGAGAGAGATTCGCAATGGAGAGCGCGTGATGATCATCCAGAACTCTGAGCGTTGAAAAGTTGGGCCAGCTTGTCCAGACGATATCAACAAATTGCGTCCCGAGCGAGGCAAATGCCCGGAAAACGAGCAAAATTGCCTATCGTAGTCTCTTTCAGACTGAGGTGCGCCTGGTCCTGCTAGTCGAGATCCATCTTCCTGGCCGCCGCAAACAGATTCAGACCAAATTTGTGATACCTCAGTCGAATCTGACTCGGCTTGAAACCAGATCGGACCAGGATCGGCCAGAGATCGCGTTTGCTGTAATACATTTTGTGATCGTCCATCTCGACTGTCTGACTGAAACCGAGCCGGAAAGCAGAGAACTCCAAGAATCGCTTTCCGAGCCACGTCGGAACGTTGATAAGCAGCAGCCCTGACGGCCTGAGCAGCCGCCAGGCGGATTGGATGGCCAAATGTGGCTCAGCAAGATGTTCCAAGACCGAGATAAGCATCACCACGTCCACTGTTTCACTCTCCAGCTTCGGAAGTGTCTCCTCGATTGTGCCTTCATGGAAGGTAAACCGTTCCAACGCTTGCAGCTCCGGCGCGACGTGAAAGTCCACTCCGATGCCTCGCTTCAATGTCCGGTTTAAGGCAATTAACTGGGCAGCATGGTAGCCGCAGCCGAGCTCCAATACTTCAAGGTCACTCCGCCTTGGGAGGTATCGGCGAATTGCCCGCTGCGACAACCACGCGCCCAGCCGATCAGCCATGGTTAGCCCCCGCTGTCCGTAGCTCTCATCCGCCCGCATACTCATTCGCGGAGCTTCGATGCGACGCGTTGCGCCATCTCCATGAGCAGAGTGAAACAAAACGTTTGGAATCCGAGAATGATCAGCAGCAGACCGAGGATGGCCGGGTGTGAAATACCTTCCAATCGGAGTCCGTGGTTCACATAACGGTAGACCAACGTGGTCAGAAGCATCACCCCCAACGCCACAGAGGCGGTCGCCACGAACATTCCGCGATCGTATGTCACGAATTTTTGCGCCCGCTTAACAAACGAGGGTCGCAGGCCGTGCATGACGCGCGCCAGCACTCCGATTTGGACAGAGCTATAACCCAGAGTCGTACAGGTGACGCCGAGCAGCATCCAGTAAAGGCTAAAGCCAATGTTTCCCATGGTGACGGGTCCCCCCGCCAGGCCAAAAGAAAGCAACAATCCGATTGCCATAAGTGCGATGCCGGGCTTGAGCAGGAACGAATCCGGAGTGTAAACGAGCATCACTTTTAAGTTCAGCCAGCCAGCCAGCCACGGCGACAGCCAGCCCATGCGCCGGTGATGACTGACACGCCCCTCACGATCCTTGTAAAACCTCACAGGCACCTCGGCGGTGGCCAGACCCAGTCGTGCAGCCTTCAGGACCATCTCGCTAGCATACTCCCAGGACTGCGACCTAAGATCGATTTTCTCCAAAGCGGCACGCGTAAGTCCCCGCATCCCGCAATGAATATCCGAGTAGTTGCTCCCATAGATGCGATTGAGAATCCAAGTCGTCAAAGGTGTGCCGAAGTACCGGTGCAATCCTGGCATCGCCCCCTTCTCGATGCTGCCTCGCAAGCGGCTGCCCATGACAAACTCCGTTCCTTTTCGAAACTCCTCAACGAAAGGAGTCAGTTCCCGAAAGTCGTAGGTCAAGTCCGCGTCGCCCATCACGATCCATTTTCCGCGGATATAAGGAATGGCATCGATGTACGCCCGGCCAAGCCCTCGCTTCGGCGTGCGGAGGACCTCGCCGCCATGCCCAAGAACAATCTTGGCCGTATCATCGTTGGAGCTGTCGACAATGAGAACTTGACCGTTCACGCCGGCGCGCTCCAGGCCCTCCTTGCACCACTCAATGAATTCGCCCACGGTAATCTCCTCATTCAAAGCAGGGACGACGATGCTTAGTTCGACGTTACCGAGCACTGCGTTTCCCGGCGCAAGATGCTCGACGATGAAACGCGGAGCCGTCCCCACGGCCTGGGCGTCATTCGGCATTCAATTTCTCCAGCATCGCCGCCATCACGCCGTTTAGCCCACCATACATAGTCACTCTTTACGAGCGAGAACCTGGTACTGGGCGCCCAACGGCACCTTGATCAGCCATTTTTCCAACGGGTAAAGCCAGCTGAAATACCCTGGGAAAAAAAACAAATAGTCGGTTTGAATCACTCGGAAAGGCTCCGAACCAACGAGCCGTTGCGACTCCGGGAGCGGGAGCGGAACTGCATTTTCATCTATCTCCGAATACTTCATGGCCAAAGCATGAATAGGATTCCAGGGGTTGTTTTCCCACAGTGCGAACATACCATCGGGCCGCAAGCAACGATAAACATAATTCACCGCCGCTGGTCGCTCCGCCACCGGTATGTGATGGAACACACCATTGCAAAAAACCAGGTCGAGATCTTGTTGTGGAACATACTTAGTGGGAGTAGCGAGTTCTACGGGCCGGCTTCCGACCGATTCGCGTGCAACGGCCAGCGACTCTTCCGATGTGTCCAATCCTATGACCTGCTCCGCATCGAGAATGTCCGCCAGCAACGAAAGAGACATCCCTGTGCCACAACCAAAGTCCATCACCCTCCTCGGTGCGATTTTTTGCTCGCCCAGGCGATAGGATAACCAGTTCAATCTAGACCGGGCAAAATACTCGCGCGACGCCCCAGCGACCTTTAACCACGGCTGGAAAAGCGCCTCGTAGTCGCGAGCAGATTTATCGAACTCGGGCTTGTTTTCATCCGCGGGTTTCATCTTCTCATTCAGGCAGGGCTTCCTATCGGCGATGGTGCTGCATCGATATCAAATGGAGCCGTTGTCTTCGGCTTGTGCACTTTCGATCTCTCTTCGCATGGCTTCCATGGCGTCGCACAGCGCTTCCGCGGAAGATCGGCGGTTTCTCCAGCCCAGCGCTTTGATCTTCGCGCAGTCAAAGCGCACAATAGGCACGTCCCCTTTCCAGCCGCGGTCACCGCCGGTAAAATCATATCTTACCGCATCCGGCCGGAGGCCTGCGATTGCCACGGCCAAATCCGCGATTTGTCGCACAGTAACGTAATCGTCAGTCGCGGCATTGAAAACTTCGTATGGTTTAATAGCATTGGCCGCGACAAGAAAGATCGCTTCCAATACGTCATCGACGTGGATGTAGCTTTTCTCCTGAGTGCCATCGCCGAGAATGCGTAGCGACGTTGAATCGCTCTTCAGCCGGCGGATAAAATCGTAGCCTACTCCGTGTGTTTGCCGAGGTCCCACCACGTTGGCGAAACGAAAGACTAGAGCCGCAAGACCGAACATGTGGCAGTAAGCGGCAATGAGCGATTCGGATGCCAGCTTACTGGCGCCGTAGGTTGAAATTGGAATACAAGGGCCATAGCTCTCGGGAAAATCCACGGCTGGGTCCTCGCCGTACACGCCGCTGCCCGAGGTGTAGAATATGCGAGGGGCCCCAGTCTGGCGCATCGCTTCCAAAACGTTCTGCGTCAGGTAGGTTCCTTCCCAGAAATCGATATCGGGTTGTGTGATCGCCTTCGCGATGTCCGGATTCGCCGCGAGATGAAAGATTGTGTCGGATCCAACCATGGCTTCACGGACTCGCCCAGCATCCTTCAGGTCGGCCTCTATCACAGACAGCCGCCGATCGCTCGTCAGGGCCTGAAGGTAACTTCGTTGCCCCGAGGTGAAGTTGTCATAAACAACCACTCTTTCAGCTGTCTCGGACTCTAACAGCCGGCTAACCAAATGGCTGCCGATGAATCCGGCCCCTCCAGTCACGAAGGCTTTCATGACGAGCTTAATGCTGGCTCTTCCGGAGATCGGCTATTTAGGAAGGCCCGGAAACAAAGTGCGACGGTAAGAAGCGTCAACACAGAAGCCGGCTGGAGGTAGCGGAGACTCGGCGCCACAGCAAAGGTGAACGTCACTGCCAGGATTATGACGAGATGCAGCAGAAGCAACAGAGCGAGTTGCTTTTCACGAGCGAGATAGAGAGCCGAAACGCCCAAAATCGGCGATAGAAGCAGGAAATAGCAATAGGGCCACGAAAGGAGGAAATACCGCTGCAGCACCGTGGGCGGGGCGCCTATGATCCGGCCGTCAGTCGCGAGATGGAAACTTTCCGCCAGCATCGAGTTTTGTTCCAAGGTAAGGTCGTTGTGACCCAGATCGATCCTCGCGTAATGTCGAAGATCTTTCAGATTCCAGTACTGGGCAAAAGTTCGTGCCGCCAGATGAAGCACTTGCAGTGGATTTCGCCGCAACGCACGCAATGCCGTTTCTTTGGCGATCTGACTGGCACGCGGCCCGTCCGGTTCCACCTCTTGCCATCTATCGACAAGATAGTCCGGGGCGAAACGCTGGTTGTTTCTCGCCGTCAACTCTTTGATGTCGAACTCATCGCCTTGTTCGATGATTCGCGCCAAACGCTCATCTGAGGCGTCAGCTGGCACCAGGATAGGGGCCCAAAAGGCTAGGAGATGAAGGCCTGTTGCGTAAAGGTAAGCTGGCTCGCGACCGAAGAACAAGCCGTTCGCCTGTCTATACGCCCCATGCAGGAGCAACATCATGGCGATACTTGTTAAGAGATGAACGAAAGCGAGCTTCACCGTGTGAAATCCACGGGCTTGGGCACCGCGGCGATTGCGCCATGTTGCAAGCAAAAGTGGACAAAAAGCCATAATCGGTAGGAGAACAGCGCTTACCTGAACCACGAGAAGGTAGCTCATTCGGAAACCTATCAAAAGAACCCAAAATCCCTGCACGATCGCCAGATGCCGGATACGGCGATGTTTCAGGTAAAGGAAAGAAAAGTATAGCCCCGCCACATAGAAAAAGAGGCTGATAGTTTCCGTCATGACGTAGCGTTCCCACACCAACTGGAACGGATCGAGCGCGCAGATGAAGCCAATGATGTAAGAGCTTCGCGCAGACAGACCGAATATCGTCCTGCAAGTGTGTGCCAGAAGTAGAGCTGTCAACGCGCTGACGAAACTCTGCAGCAGGAGAAGAGGAGTCAGGCTTTCCGTCCACAGGGCCACCCAGCGAATCACATATCCATAGAAGTAGGAACGGTCGTCTGGAAGCCAGCCGTCCAGCGCCGTGGAGATATAGCAGGCGGAATCGCCCATGAACATCTTTGGCAGAGGATCTAGCGCGAAAAGGAAAATCTTGAGCACCACGATGAGCAGGCAAAAGAACCACCATTGACTCGCCTCGTTGGTGACGGCTGGGAGACTCTTAAGAGTTCCTGCTTGGGTCTTCATAAACCAATATTATCAATGAAGGAGTTCATCGGCCTCATCGTCTGCTTTTAGCTTTGCGTGGCTTCTCGGTAAGATACCCTGGGTGTCGAGCCAGGTCGGAGTTCGCGTTGGCAGATTATTTACACGTAGTGAGATAAACTCCCGATAGTAATTCAGGGTAGACTCGATGGTTTCGCGAAGCGCCTTTGGGGGACTCCCGCCGAGTTTTGAACGGATCTCCGAGAATTCCGCGTAATAGTCGCCGATGTCGGCCCGGGATTGATCATCGAATCAAGATGACACGTTTGCCCAGCCAAATTGCAGAGATAGTTCTTCCCACGGACGAGATACGGCATGCTGTCGGTGTCTCGTACGACAAATCGATCAAACGCTTTCGTCCTTGAAATGCCGCTTACCCTTCAGCGCTTTGGCATACTCGTCCTTGCTGAGAATATTTTCATCGAGTTGCATGTCGGTGCGGCAAAAGTTTTTGAAGAACGCTTCGATGCGGTCGCGGCTGTTCATCACTTCGTCGGCTAGATAATTTACATCGGCGTTGATGCAGATCGCACCGACGACTCCAAATTCCGGGCGATAGATCGGGATTGTGGTGCACTTGAATTTTCGCGCTCCGATATTCAACTCGTAGTTCAACTTGTCCTCGTGCTAAAGTTGCCGCTTCTTCAGATCGATGAGCAGATTGGTTGTCCCGTCACGCAAGTGGCGGCCGGTGGCATTGTTCTCCAGACAAATGAGGGAATGCGACGGGTCCGCCAGATTATGCAGCAAAATCTCCATGCCAATGTTTGGGAATGATTTTCCAATCAAGTGAACAATGCGCGCGTAATTTTCCAAATACTCGGTCGTGTCGTCCGCGATTTTCTTGCCATCGTATTTCTCAAAAAGTTTAGCGTAAGTTTTCTGCTCGGCCGGTTCGAGCTGCGTGCGCACGTTGTTTTGTTCCCCGATGAAAATGCGCGCTCGCGCAGCGGTGTGGTCGTTGTTCTTCAGGAAATAATGCATGCCCAGCCGGAAATCCTTGAGATTGAACTCGGGCAGGTTGTCCCGATTGATCGTGTAAGGATAGAAATCGTATTCCTCCAAATTCCGGCCGAAGGGTCGCCGCTCTTTATATTTTCCCCAGAGAAATCCGGCGATCAGCAGAATGGCTGATGCAATAATCGACGCGATGACATTAACGGTGATGTCGCTGCCTTTAATCATCTGTTTTCCGGTGAGTCCAGGAAATCAATTCTACAACCGGCCCGTAAGATTTAGCAGGTTAATATTTTTCCACTACGATTTCGGCGGGCCGGGCCGCTGTGAATGTAAATTTACTCCTAAAAGCAGAAAAGCGTCCGCCGTTCCTTTTAGCAGCGAAGCCAACGTTGGCTGATCGATCGCAGAGGGTACTACGCAACTGCGATTGCGTGGCCTGTGCGTCTATCGTCTGGGAACATTTCGTAAGGGTTTGAGGAGTCAGGAGGGAGAAGCTGCAAAAACTGGCATCGTGCCCCTGCGTAGCACGACGGCGATCCTCCCAAGCCCAGCTTAACAAGCTTAACAATTAAAGAAGAGCTGTGTGAATTCATGCTTGACATGACAGGATCTGACCAGTCAAACCACGTTATTATGAAACCCGACTACATCCTTGCTCTGCGGTATTTCATGTCCAACGAATCAGATGCGCCGCCATCGAAACATCACAACGCGAAAAACTGCCGGGCATCTGCTGGTCTAACGACATCTTTTGGTGTGCGCGGATGGCGATGCTCGTATGCCGCGGGTGGGGCTGTGGTGATGTTCGCCCTGGTCGCAATGCTGGCAAGCGGAGCCAGAGCGGCCACCGGAAAGGTAATTTACAGCTTCGCCGGGGACAACGATGGCGAGTACACCGACACTGATTTGGTTATCGATAGCGCGGGAAACCTTTACGGCACTTCAGTGCGAGGTGGTCAGTTCGGCGGTGGCACAGTGTTCCGGCTGGCGCCGTCCGGCAACCGCTGGATCCATACCGTGCTCTATAGCTTCACGGGTGGCGCGGATGGAGGAGAACCCTACAAAGGCGTCACGCTCGACGCTCAGGGCAATCTCTATGGCACAGCGGTCACCGGCGGCATGGGCTCTTGTGAGGGTGGGTGCGGCGTGGCTTACAAGCTGACCAACTCTGGCGGAAGCTGGAGCCAACACGTAATTCATTACTTCAGCGGAGGCAACGATGGCTCCGGTCCCGGAGCAGGCCTGACGATTGACAGCCACGGCAATCTCTACGGGGTGGCGCCAACCGGAGGGGCAAATGGGCTCGGCGTCATCTACGGATTGCACCCTGATGCAAGGGGCAACTGGACATTCAAGGTGATCCACACCTTTACTGGCGGCACCGATGGAGCGACAGGCTCGGCTGGTCGATTCCTTCTTCATGCTGGGCATCTCTACGGCGTAGCTACAGCAGGTGGGGCGAATGGAAAGGGCGTCGCCTTCGAGCTCACACCATCTCAAGCGGGGGGGGAATGGAATCTAAAGACCATTTACGCTTTTAAGGGCCAACCCGACGCGGGATTTCCCTACGGCGGCTTACTCTTGGATGCTTCGGGCAATCTCTACGGCACCACTTACTACGATGGCGCAAATAACCTGGGCTCCGTTTACCAGCTGTCTCCAGCTGCCGCGGGGGAGTGGACCGAAAAGGTGCTCTATAGCTTCAACGGCGGGGGAGACGGACAAAATTCCATCAGCAACCTCGTTTCTGACGCAGCCGGCAATTTGTATGGCACGACGAGCGAGGGCGGCGCTGGATGTAGTTGCGGCACAATCTTCAAGCTAGCGCCTGGCGCCAATGGGACGTGGACGGAGAGTGTGGTCCATCGCTTCAATGGCCCGCCCGACGGGGCCTTCGTTTACAACGGGATGGTGGCTGATTCAGCGGGCAACTTCTATGGTGCAACCGTCCACGGGGGTACTGACGACGAGGGCGCAATCTACAAGTTCACGCCGTAAATCATTTAGCAGCGAATCGCTTCCCGGAGCGCTGGCATCGGGCGGCAAACATAGCCCTGACGCAGGTCCCGAAGTATTGGGCGGCGCGGATGCGATTCATCGAGAATGGCAACACCGACTAGTGCCTAAGCGCAGTCTGCTCAAACTGATCAGCTGCGGCTGGCGAGCGCGAGCGTAAATTGCAATGAATGTGTTTTCACAATGCGACGCGATGCAGTCCGCCGGCCGGGATCGGATTGTGACGCGTCGTCACAAGGCGGCGCAGTGGGGGCCGGTGCGCACGGCGCGACGACCGTTACGACGGGAGCCGGCAGACGGATTCGAACCGACGACCTGCTGATTACAAATCAGCTGCTCTACCAACTGAGCTATGCCGGCAATAACGCGCGCAGTGTAGCGCAGTGCACGGTTTGCGACAAGCGCACCGGCTACGAACGCGAGCGGACGTCCACCGTGAGCGGTTCCGCCGTCTCCAAATTCTTGATGACGGTGCTGAGATAAACCGATTCCGGATAGAACGCTTTGTATTTCGTGATCTCGCCCCTGTTCATGACGCGAAAGCCGTAGCGCTCGAACATCTTTTCACCGCGCCGGCTCTCGAATGTGACGATCTGACCGTAGACACGCTTCTCGCCACATCGATAGAGATAACTCAAATACGCGCTCATCAGCGCGCGAGTTGTCGACATTTTACGAGCGTCCGCCTGAAGGTTGATGTGAAAATGCGGCGTTCGGCGCGGTGCGGCCGGGACCTCACGCCAGCCGTGGCTGATCATCCAACGAATAAATTTTCGCGACCGATCGTTATATCCAAAATAACGCGCGAGCGCCCGAACGAAGAGCCGGAGATTCTGCCGGAAGGAATAGAATTGATTACGAAGCGGCTTGCGCGATCCGAGCAAATAGCCGCAGATCTCACCGTTGATCTCGAGCACGAAAGAAGATTCGGGCTCTTTGTCGGTGTAATAGGTCGTAAGAAAATCGGCGAACAATTCGTGATCTTCGTAGACCGGATCGATCGGCTCGCCGAGAAAGCCCGTTTGGCAGCAGAGTTGTCGCACGGCCGCACGGTCGGAGGCGCGGTAACTGCGAATCACAAGTGCTTTTTCGTCCTTCATTGGCCTAATGCTGCCGGTAGTTTGCGCAGACCTCGCGGTAAATGCAAAGGAGTCCCTCAAAAACTCGTGACCAAGAATAACGCTCAGCCGCCACCCTCGCAGCCGTCGCGCCCAAGCCTTTCAGATCTTTGCCACAAAACTCCTCGATCGCGTCGGCCAAGGCCTCCGGTGCGTTTTCCCGGGCCCACGCTTCCTGTTCGTGAAAAATGATCCGGTCCATGTAAGAGCCGCGAATTCCGACCACAGGCGTGCCACAAGCCTGGCTCTCGAGCGCGACCAGGCCAAATGTCTCTTGAACGCCCGGATGAACGAACAAGTCAGCGGCGCGATAAAAGCGCGCGAGTTCGAGCGAATCGGCGCAGTACTGGATCCACTTCACGTTCCCGTTTTGAGCCTGGAGCTGGCGCAGCCGTTCGCGTTGCGGGCCATCGCCGATGATGAGCAGCTCGAATTTATCGGGCCGGCGTTTCGCCAGCATTTCAAAGGATGCGAAAAGCGCCTCGGTGTTTTTCTCCTGAGCGAGCCGTCCAACGTAGAGGAGAAGTTTTCGGTCCTGCTCGATCCTCAATGAACTTCGGGTCTGGGGCGAGTCATCGGGAACTGGACAAAAGCTCTCGGTATTCACGCCGAGGTTTACGACGCGCACGTTGCGCACGCCCCAATCTTCCAGGACGCACGCTAATTGTTGCGAAGGCACGAGTGTCGCCTCGAAGCGGTTGTAAAGCTTGCGCACATATCTTTGTGCGGCTGCGAGCAGGAATCTTTTGGGGCCGCGCAAATACGCTTCCGGAAAATGCGAATGATAAAATCCTACCACCGGAATTCTCAGTAATCGGCCAGCGGAAACCGCTTTCCAGCCAACTTGATAGGGATCGCCGGACTCGATGATATCGGGCCGCTCGCGCTCTAGAATTTCGCCGATTGCGCGCAGATTCAGAAGGACGCGGTAGCGAGATAAACGGGAAACAAGAGGTGAATGAATCGAGTAGATTCGCGAACGCTCTCCCGCGATTACCTCCGTTTTTGCGCCAGGGATGACGAGGATATGTTCGTCGTCCGGAGACTTCGCTTGGATGTAGATAATCTTTTCGTGGACGTAGCGCTTCACGCCTCCACTCAGAGGCGAGTAAAATTGAGTGAGGTCGCAAATCTTCAACGAATTGCCGATTTCCGATTGGCAACTGCCGATTTCCGCGAAGAAGCCATAATCGCTACAAGCTCTCCCGCTTCTTTCAGTAGCGGTTCTACTTGTTTTTCGCTGCGAATATTAGAATCGATGATCAACTCCAACCAAAACGCCGTTTCATCAGCTTCTTCCTCAGCGACTCCGATTTTCGCAATGAATTCGGCACGAGATCGAACGCGGCAGGCCGCTCGATAATTCGCCATGGCGGAGGTTGCGCTGCGCATGATTTGATTTGCGATCCCGCTCTTTTGACGTGTTCGGAAGTGCGTCAACCAAGCGAATGATTCGCAGAGCAAATTCCTTCGTTCGCGCTTTCAGCTCGGCGGTTGTTATACATCCTTCTCAATCGGCACTCGGCAATTCCATTTCTCCAGGCCGCTCAAGTACTTTTCCGCCTCCAGCGCCGCAGCGCAGCCGGAGCCGGCAGCAGTCACGGCTTGCTTGTAGACGCGATCCGCTACGTCGCCCGCGATGAAAACGCCGGGATGTTTGCTTTCCGCGAGATGCCTAACGAGCAGATAACCGTTGGAATCCGTTTCGAGTTTTCCTTCGAACGCCTTGGTGTTTGGATCGTGACCGATCGCGACGAAAACGCAGGCGACGGGCAGCTCGCGCTCTTCATGTGTCTCGACGTTGCGCAACATCACGGCGGACATTTCCCCCTTTTCATCCGGAAGGTATTTCGTCACCACGGTGTTCCAGATCGGCTCGATTTTTTCGCACGCGAGCACGCGGTCTGCCATGATTTTTGAGGCGCGCAGTTTGTCGCGACGATGAATGAGATAAACCTTCGAAGCGAACTTCGTGAGAAACAGTGCCTCTTCCGCCGCCGAATCTCCGCCGCCGATCACGCACACAGGGACATTGCGATAAAAGGCGCCGTCGCAGGTCGCACAGGAGGTCAATCCGTGGCCGACCAGCTTCTCTTCATTTTCGAGTCCAAGCCAGCGAGCCGCCGCGCCGCTTGCAATGATGAGTGCGCGTGTCTCGAGCCACTTGTCGTCGGCTTTGATTCGGATGTGGTCGTCGCGCCCTTCGAAATCGGTCACCTCTGAATAGGAAAAGCGCGCTCCGAATTTTTCCGCCTGTGCGTGCATGTTCAGGATCAGTTGCGGGCCGTCGATCCCTTCGGGAAAGCCGGGGAAATTCTCGACCAGCGTGGTCGTGGAGAGCTGCCCGCCCGGCTGGCGGCCTTCTAAGACGAGTGGATCTAAATTCCCACGAGCCGCGTAAATCGCCGCCGTCAATCCCGCACACCCGCTGCCGACGATAATCACTTTCTCCATCCACTGACGTTAGCACGCCCCGCCCTGCTTCAAAGGCCGCCGACTGTCATTGCCTCGCTGGGAGCCCGCTCTACTTTGCCCAATGCCTGAACTGGCCGAGGTGGAATTTTTTCGAAAGCAATGGGACTGCGGCCTCGGCCAGAAGATCATCGCAGTGCAGCTCCATCCGCGGAAAAGGATTTTTCGGGGGACCGATGCGCGACGAATCGTGGACCTGTTAAGCGGTCGCCGTCTCTTGCGTTCCTTTGCGCGAGGGAAGCAGATGCTGTTCGAATTCTCCGCCGGGAATTGGATTGGGGTCCATCTCGGGATGAGCGGAAAATTGCGGACGGAGCCAGCCGGATTCCGCCCAGAGAAACACGATCACTTCGTCCTGCAACAGCTGCAGCAGGCTCTTGTTCTCCGCGATGCCCGTCTCTTTGGCCGAGTGCGATTTCATCATGGCAGGTCCGAGCCCGAATGGTGGCGAGCAGGAGGACCCGACATCTCCGCCGACAAGTTCGATCGCAGGTTTCTGAACGCATTCCTCGATCGTCACGCACGGGCGCCGATCAAAGCCATCGTCCTAATGCAAAATGGATTTGCTGGGATTGGCAATTGGATGGCGGACGAAATCTTATGGCGCGCGAAGATCGCACCGTCGGTTTTGGCCGGCGCCTTATCTGCCGCGCAACGCGCACGATTACTTCGAGAGACACGCTTTGTCGCAAGCGAATTGCTACGCATCATTGGTCCAGACTTTTCGGATCCTCCGGCTGACTGGCTCATTCATCAAAAGTGGAAACGCAAGGGCGTGTGCCCGCGCCACCGGTCCAGTTTGCGACACGAGACGATTGGCGGACGTACGACGGCTTGGTGTCCGCGCTGCCAGAAGAGCTAACCGCTCACGTGCACGACGATCTTGTGAAAACCCGTCGTGCCTGATTTGAAGGGGCGGTCTTCGTCCCATTCCTGGACTTCACCTTCGCCGTCGACGGCATGGACGACCAGCGTGTAATCGTCCGGCGCTTCCGGGCGCCAATCGTAGCTCCAGAGAGCCCAGGTCAATTTCGTGCCGGGATAATCGAGCTTCGCTTCCTGCCAGTTTTCGCCGTCGTCGAAACTGACTTCGACTCGGCTGATCCCACGATCGCCACCGAACGCGACACCGTCGACGCGAATGCCGTTGCGCGCCATGGCGATGTTGAATGTCGATTCATGATCCGGCTGATCGAAACGCGAGCGCGTTGGGACGATGAAGTCCGGGCCCCATCCTTGCGTCTCGTAAAAGCCTTTGGCATTCGCGTCTGCGACCTCGATGCGGGTGATCCATTTCACGTGTTTCTCGCCGAAGTAACCGGGCACGATCGCGCGCGCAGGATATCCGTGACGATGCGGCAGAGGCTCGCCGTTCATTTCATAAACAACGAGCGTGGTCGGATCCATTGCCTTCTCGAGCGGGAACGTGTCGGTATAGTTGTCAACGCCGTGCAGCCGGACCTTCGCCGCGCCGGGGAGCGGCGTGGCCGCGTTCAAAAGTGCGCCCATCGGCACGCCCTTCCAGACGGCGTTGCTCATCAGGCCGGCGTCAAGGCCGTTGCTAATACACATCAACGTTGTTTCCTGCATGACGGCCGGCAGGGCTTTCAGCCGGTCGAGTCGATAGGTTTGGCGAGTCTTGACGAGACCGGTGATCTCGAGTCGCCAGAACGACGGGTTCACATGGGGGTCGACGACATTTTTCGTGACGCAATAAAATTGGTCGTTAGGCGTGATTGGTTGAACGGTTCTGCCTTTGTACTGAATGCCGTCATAACTGAAGGTGGCGAGGCCATAGAGTTTGCGAAGGAGACCGGCGGCCCCACCGGCAAGCAGAATGCCCAAGCCACCAAAGAGCATCGCGCGCCGGCCGATGCTGGGGCTAAACTCCTGATTATTAATCTGCATCTTCGGGCGCGTGAGAAAGCGGAAAGTCAGGATGAGCGTGCGTTCGAAAGCGGCAAACGCCGCGGCTAAACCCAGCAGCGTGACCGCCGTCGCCCGCCGAATTGGCAAGCCGAAATAATGCGTGCCGAGGACCGGCCACAAGAAAACCAAGACGGCGGCCAGTGGAAGCAAAAGGAAAATCGTGCCGGTGACACCAAAACCAATGTAGCGTCGATGGCGCGTCACCAGGCCGTAAACCATTCCGCCAAGTGCCCCGACCAAGACTTGCCCAAAAATGACGGAGCCGACGCCGAGCTGCTTCATGTGGTTGTAGCCACCAACCCGGCCCATGAGGGAAAGAAACGTGTCCGCCGGGATGAACACAGAAAGTCGGTCGCCAAAGATTGCCAGTGGAGTAGCCACGCCGAAGAGCCAGGCGAGCAGCAGCATGACGACGGTCAGGACCACACCCGCGAGCGTGCCCGCGAGTAGTCCGGCAGCGATGGCTCGAGGGCGATGCATGGGACCGATTGTTACAAGAGCTGACGGCGCACGGAATGAAAATTTACGGGCGCTCGCTTCGGCGCTCGGCTGCAATTCGAAAGAGCGTCGCAACTATCCGAGCCCCCGCGACAAATGTTCCACGCAGCGTGCCGGACACTTTTGATTCACCGCCGGACCGGCATCGATGACTCACCGGCACTTCCAGAATGCGCAACCCCGCGCGCGCGGCGCGCATCTGCATCTCGAGATTCCACCCGAAGGTTTCTTCCTTCATTCCGAGTCGATCCAGCGCATCACTCCGGATGGCGCGGAAGGGACACATATCGGTATACCGGACACCGTAGAGAAGGCGCAAAAAAAAGCCCGCGATGCGGCCGGCGAAAACTTGCTGGAGGTTCATGCTTCCCGGTTCGCGCTTCCCGCGCGTGCGCGAACCGATCACGAAGTCTTGTTCTCCGTCGACAATGGGTTGCACGAGTTGCCCTATTAGCTCGGGGCAATCGCTCCCGTCGCCATCGAGAAAGACAACGATCTCGCATTTGGGCGACAGAGCGCGGACTCCAGTGGCGCAGGCGCGACCATAACCGGGCACAGGTTCCGCGACCACCGTGGCCCCCGCGGCGCGCGCACGCTCAGCCGTGCGATCGGTGCTGCCGTTATCAACCACGATGATTTCGCCAGGCAGATTAGTCGTTAGGCAGTCTGCCACCACGGCCGAGATCGGCTCCTCTTCATTCAAGGCTGGAATGATCACCGAGACACAAGCGCTGATCGCATTCATCAAAGCAGCAGCCACGCGAGCGAGAAATAGAANNGGATCAAGTTTCAGCCAGTGGAGAAGCGAGGGCACGCTGAATCCAAACAAACATGCCGTGACGAGCGACACCGCGATGCTGCCGCCCACGACCGCCGCGCCGTTTACATCGCGCCGCCATAACCAAACAATTGCGCTCACAAGAAGGCCGCAGGCCATGCCCAGAAGCAGCGATGTCACAATCTCCCGGCGGAGGTTATCGAGAAACCAGCGCCGCGTCAGCGTGTTCACACGCAACGCTTGAATGGTGAGCGTCATGGATTGCATGCTGACGCTCTCGTTGAGCCCGAGCACCATCGTGAGAAAAAATGCCACGACCAGGCTGCCGGCGAGCGTCGCTTCAAACGCGCCCGCCAGGACTGCGCAGGCTGTGCCGGCGCCGACTGTCGCGAGCAACCAGGGAAAGCGGTAGCGAAAAACGCGCCAGGGCGAGGCGCCACGAATCTGCGCCAACCGAAAACCAAGCGCTTCGAACACATCATCGCCGAGATTAGCGACGGTGGGTCGTTCTTCCTCGCGGTCACCCGCTTCCAACATTTCCTCGGCGAACAAGCTTACATCCACGACGCCAACAACTCGCCGGGCGCGGTCCACAACCGGGAATGCAAAGAACTTATAGAGGACAAAGAATTCGCATGCTTCCAACACAGTCGCGCTCACCGGAATCGCAACGACCCGACGCACCATGATTTCTTCCAGCCGCGCCTGGAGCGGCGCGGTCAGCAACCGCCGCGTGGGCAAGACTCCCGCAAGGCGTCCCTCGGCATCGGTGGCGAAGAAATAAATCACGCGTTCACCCACGCCTTCGCGGCGGATGCGCTCCAGCGCGGCTTCTACCGTCATGCCTGCATCGAGCAGGGGAAAATCTTTGCGCGCGTGATTGACGATCGGCGAATTGAAATCTGGAAGGCCAAGGGGCTCACTCATCAGCCACTTTTACGCGATGAACGATGCCTTTGCTGCGAAGAACATTTGCCGCTTCGCTAAAATAGTCGCGTATGTCCGACTGTTGACGAATCCAATCGAGATACCGGCCAATCCCAGCCTCCAGCTCCACTTGCGGCTTATATCCCGCCGCCCGGATGCGATCCGTGCCGCTGGTGAGATGTCGCATTTCGCCGGGACGAAATTCCCCCTTCACTTCCGGCGCAATGTGAATGCCGAGCGCCTCGGAAATGTGTTCTGCCACATCACGAATGCTGACTCCCCGGCCGCTGCCGACGTTAACTGGAAGGCCGTCGAGCTGGTCAGTTTCCGCTGCGAGCAGATTCGCGCGGGCGATGTCTTCCACGAACGAAAAATCGCGAGTCTGCTCGCCATCTTCATAGAGCACTGGAGGCAGGTTATTGAGCAGACGCGTGCAGAAGATCGCGATCACCCCTGTGTAGGGATTAAAGATCGATTGCCGCGGGCCGTAGGTGCATGAATAACGCAACGCAACCGTGGGAATTCCGATTTGCTTGCCCCATAGCAGCGTCAACTTTTCCTGGTCGACTTTCGTCAGGCCGTAAACGGTTTCGCCGCCCACGGGCGCACGCTCGGGAGTCGGCGCGCTTTTCGTGACCGCCTGGCAAATCGGGCAGTGCACCGACCAATCGCCTGCTTGCAGTTGCTCGACGGGGCGAACCTCCGGAAAAACGAGCCCGTGTTCCGGACACGTCGCCGCGCCTTCGCTGTAAACCGCCTGTGAAGAAGCCACGACGATTTTTTGGATCGAAAGTCTTCGCTCGCGGATCACCTCAAGCATTTGCGCGGTGCCGAAGCTGTTAACGTGAACGTACTTCGCGATCTCGGGCATGTAGCCGCCGTAGGCCGCCTGGTGAAATACGACGTCGATTCCCTGCAGGGCCGACGTCATTGTCTGTCTATCGCGCACATCGCCTTGGATGAATTCAACATCTTTTGCGATCCATGCCGGTTTGCCCCTTCGGTGAGTTTGCGGCTCGAGGTTATCGAGAACGCGAACGATCCATCCTTCGCGCTGCAATAGATCCGCGACGTGCGAACCAATCAAGCCGGCTCCGCCGGTGACGAGTGCGCGCGTTGGGTGCGAAGTCATGGCAGCGCTTCGTTCGGCCAGATGCGATCCCGGCCTTCTTGTTTCAAAAGCCCACCGAGATAGCCGCGCGTGGCTGGAGCCGGATAACCCACACCCGTGGGCGCGTCGGGACCGAAAAATTCGTCACAGAGACGCCGGAGCGTCTTGCGATCATCAACATCGTACCAGGTCGGCAAGAGGTGGACTTTCAGGTTCATTTGTCGAGCGCGCTCGATGGTTTGTTGCAATACGCGGTCGGTGCTCCAGGCGATATCTTCGAAAAGCTCTCGATACAGCTTCTTCAAGCCGATGAGATAATATCCGCCGTCTTCGGATGGGCCCAGGACAACTGCGTCATCGGGTTGCGCCAATGTTGTTGCCGCCTCGGTAAAAGCTCGCTGCGGTACAGTCGGACTGTCGGAGTCGATCAAGCAAACTGATTCAAAACCGAGCCGGAAAAGATCCTCCATGGCGAATATCAGTCTTTCTCCAAACGCGTCGCCGCGCTGCGGAACGAGCTCAAATTCGACAGGCAAAATTCCAACATAGGCGGTGTCGGCGCCCACTGGAGTATAAACTGCAATTCCACGCGCGACCCCTTCCGCAGCAGTTGTGGATATGGCCGCCGTCGTGTCACGCAGAAAGCAGGTGTTGAGAGCGGCGGCCTCCTCTGGCGTGAGCGGCGGCGTCAGGCGCGTTTTAACTCGCCCGGCACGCGGCGCTTTCGTCATGACCGCTAGAGCGCAAGGGCCCTTGTGGATTTGAGCAAATCCGCGCGGATCAAGGACACGGTGAACAACATTCATGCAGCCGTGCTGTCTGCGTTTGAACGCAGTGGCCGTCAACCCTTTTCACAAAGAGCGTATTGGTAACGCCCTTCCCTCCACGTCTTCATTTGTCGCCACGGCTGCGTGGCAAAAAGACGGTCTAATTCGCACGGGGATAAAACCTTGGCCTTGCTCGGCTCGCGATAGCCGTTTTTGAAACGCGTGACCCCAGCCAATAACCACATCGTGAAGAGTGGGAGCGAGGCCCAGAAGGCGTAGCGCGGTTCGGCGATGAAACACCGGCCGCCAGGTTGCAACACACGATACATCTCCGCGACACCACGCTCACGGTCTGGAAGAACGGTAAATAGGCGCGACGCGATTAAGACGTCGAAACTGTTTTCGGGATGTACAAGATCCAACACGTTGTCGCTTTGGAAGAAGCAGTTATTGAGTTTAAGGGCGCGCGCCTTTTCGCGTGCCCTATTCAACTGGCTCGGAGAGCGATCCACTCCGAGGACCGATATTGCACGAAAGCACTCGGCGAACCGGCAGGAATAAAATCCCGGTCCACACCCCAGCTCGATCAACTTTTCTCCTGGAATTGGTTTACCGCTTGGCCAAATGGAGCGAATCATCAGTGTTGTGTCGTCACGAAAAAGTTTTTCGCGACAGAAAATATAAAGCCAGGCGAAGTGTTCAAATAGACTCTCCGGCGATGCGTCCATTGCTAATTCCTCGTCTTGTGCCGTTATGGATTCGAACGACTTTGTGGTCGCACGAGGGTTCAGCGAAAACGCGGTCTTAGGCGACATGGCCGAGAGGTCTGTGGGCAGAGTTCTTAACACTGTCTTTAAGAATTAATCTAATTGAGCGACACAGTTCTTAATCATATCGTCGCGAATAACTTCGTTGGATTCGTACTTGCGCCCTCGCGGGCAGATGCGGTGACGCCATGTTGATAACACCACGGGAGAGTGACCACAAATCCGGTGAGTCAAGGAAGACGAAGCCTTTTTGGCCTTATTCGAACTTGTTGGCTTCTTGTTGAGCGATCGTTTAACAACGCGCAATGAAGATCGCGAAGACAACGCTCATTGGTTTGCTCGGATTGACGACGGCGTCATATATGTGGGCCGGTGACGCCGGGGAGCCGTCACTTTGCAAACAGGATTTTTTGCAGAGACATTCACGCATATCGGGCAATGGGGAACGCATGTTGATCCGCTGGCACACTTCGTTCGCGGGGTTACGAACCGTTGATCAGATTCCTTTGCAAGAAATGGGCGGGCGTGGCGCATTATCCCGGATGGACGATGGACGCGCTGAAATACCTTTATGAGGACCGCAAGATCACGGCCTCGGGACATGAAACAACCGACACTGATCCTGGAGTCGCCGCCGTCGAAGGATGACGCTTCGCTCGAGACCTACATCTTGAGCACAAATCATTATCAAATCGCGCTGCTGGATAATCGGGATCAGGTGCCGGAAGTAGGTGCTCTAGTCATCGTCAGTTTTCCGAAACCAAAAGGTGGCTCTGGATTTCCAGCTCGCGTTTTCGCGATCTGTCCGCAGTAGTTAAATTGGGGATTACGCCTGCCGGTTGACCGAAGCGCGAGCAGACAGTAATCGCATCACGGATGGACTTGCTCGATGAGCTTCAATCGCGCGTTCTCTGCGGAGACGGAGCGATCGGCACTTTGCTTCTGGAGGCTGGGATCCCGCTCGAGCGTTGTTTCGAAGAGCTATGTGTGACAGAACCGGATCGGATTGAGACGATCCACCAGCAGTATATCGGCGCAGGCGCGAGGGTGATTGAAACGAACACTTTTGGCGCAAATGCGGTGCGGTTGGAGAGATTTGGGCTAGAAGGCCGCGTCGCGGAGATCAATCGCGCCGCAGCTCAAATCGCCCTGAAGACAGCGCGGGGCAAAGACGTTTATGTTGCGGGGAGTGTGGGGCCGCTTGGTATTAGCGGTGATGAAGCGGCGGCTCGTGGCATCGATCGCGCTCAGTGTTTTCGTGAACAGGTCGGCGCGCTTCTCGAAGGCGGCGCAAACCTGATTTTCTTCGAGACCTTCATGGACTTCGAAGAAATGGAGATCGCGTTCCGGGCCCGGAGAGAGATCGATGATGGACTTGCGATTTGTTCTTTCGCGTGCGCGCCGGAAGGTCGGATTTCTTCGGGGATGTTGCTTGTGGATGCATTTACGAAATTGCGCGAACTCAACGCGCAAATAGTCGGCGTGAACTGCATGAATGGCCCCCACGGCATGGTGCAACTACTGCAGCGCGTGCCGGCGGAATACCTGCTCGCAGCCTTTCCCAACGCCGGTTATCCGAGATATCACGAGGGCCGTTTTATCTATCACACCGCGCCGGACTACTTCGCGCAGTCGGCACGCGAGATGGTCGCGGAAGGGGCTCGATTGATAGGCGGGTGCTGCGGAACGAACCCGACCCACATTGCGGCGATCGCGGCCGCGATCGCGAATTTGCAGCCAGTGCGCAGCAAACCGGTGCGCGTCGTGGCCGAGCCACTGCCCGAACACCCGCGGCAGGAATCGCAAGGCGAAGAGAGTCTGCTCGACCGGATCGCACGGGGCAAACGTGTGATCATCTGCGAACTGGATCCGCCAAAGACATTGGCTCTCGATAAGTTTTTCGCCGGCGCGCAAGCCCTCGTCAAGGCAGGGTGCGACGCGATCACTCTGGCGGACAATTCCCTCGCCATTCTCCGCGTCAGCAATCTCGCCATCGGCGCGATGTTAAAGGAGCGCTTCGGCATCACGCCGCTTCTGCACTTGAGTTGCCGCGACCGAAACGTCCTCGGATTGCAGAGTGCCCTGCTGGGGATGGCTGCGCTGGGAATGCGCCACGTCCTTCCGCTTACGGGTGATCCCGCGAAAGTCGGCGATCATCCGGGCGCGGCTTCCGTTTATGATGTGAACTCAGTTGAGCTGATTTCGATTATTAGACGCCTGAATGAAGGATTCAGTCAGGCCGGGAAATCAATCAAGACGCCTACTGGTTTTGTGATTGGCTGCACCTTTAATCCGAACGCGAGAAATCTCGACGCGCAAGTGAACCGGCTGGAGCGCAAGGTTGCCGCTGGTGCGCAGTTCGCCATGACGCAGCCGGTCTTCGATGTGCGTCTCCTGGAAGAAATGGTGCGACGCACCGCTCACGTACCGATCCCAATGTTCACCGGCGTGTGGCCGCTGATGAGCGGGCGCCAGGCCGAATTTCTCCATAACGAAGTCCCTGGTATTGTTGTTCCCGACTCTGTGCGCGCGGAGATGGCCGGCCTCGAAGGCGCTCCGGGTCGCGCCCGTGGAATTAAGTTGGCGAAGGAGATCGCGCGCGCGGCGCTGGGATGTTATCCGGGGGTTTATCTGATCACGCCATTTTTGCAATACGAGACAACCGTCGAGCTCGCCGAATTTGCGCGAGGCGTTTGAAGCGATGAGTGTCTGGCGATGGTCCAAATTCGCCGCGCAATTATCATCCAGTTCAGTGGTCTGATCATTGTCGCGATCGCCTTGTTTTTCCTTTCGCGCGTTTTCCCCATCGTAGATATTTTGGCGGCGATCCAGCAACGCGTCATGCAATGGGGCGCATGGAGCGCGATCTGTTATCCGTTACTCTATGCATGTTGTAACGTCCTGCTCTTGCCGGGGGGCGTGCTAAGTATCGGCGCCGGTTTTTTCTTTGGGCTCTGGTGGGGGTTCCTCATCGCACTTCTCGGAAACGTCGGGGGCGCGGCGATATCGTTTTTCATCAGCCGATGGATCGGGCGGCAATGGCTAAAACAAAAATTGCTGCGAAATCGGACCTTGGTTGCGTTGGAGCCCGCGGTTGAGAGAGAAGGGTGGAAGATCATTCTTCTCAGCCAGCTCCATCCTCTCTTCCCAACAAGTTTGCTGAATTATCTTTATGGTCTGACCAAAGTTCGGTTTCGAACCTGCATGCTTTGGGTCGCGATCGGGCAGGCTCCGGGTTTATTTCTTTACTCTTACCTGGGAACACTTGGTCAATTGGGCTTGAACCTCGCGCGCGGCAAAACTCATCCGCGAGCGATAGAGTATCTGTTTTGGCTGGGTGGGTTTGCTAGCGCGGCGCTTGTTCTGGTTTTGCTCGGGCAAATAGCGCTGCGACTGCTTCAAGAGGCCGAACGGGACGTGGCCGCTCAAATGGCTACGGGTGTGGATTCTGAGCTGAACGGTATTACATAAAAGACTATTGTTTAACATATTATGAAGTATTGTGTGCATAAAATGGGGTTGGCGGCGCAACTTCGGCGTTATCCTTGTTACCCCGACGTCCTAGCGAAGGCTGCATGGCCGTCCACTTCAATGCGGGTTTTTGGTGGGTGGGATGTAGAAAATGCGTCTCCAGGCCAGGGAATGTTGGAGTAGTTCCGCGTGGAACAATGGACGCGCCGCCGAACAAATACGACGTGATCGTCATAGGAAGCGGCCACGCGGGAGTGGAAGCTGCGCTATCGGCGGCGCGGTTGGGCTGTTCAACGCTCTTATTGACCCAAAACTTGGACACAGTGGCCCAGATGTCATGCAATCCGGCGATCGGCGGATTGGCAAAGGGTCATATTGTCAGGGAGATTGACGCTTTGGGCGGTGCCATGGGGATCAATGCCGATTCGACCGGTATCCAGTATCGGATGCTGAATCGGACCAAGGGTCCGAGCGTTCGGGCGCCGCGAGCGCAATGTGACAAGAAGGCGTATCAATTTCGAATGAAAGCGGTGCTGGAGCGAATACCCGGGTTGGATATCAAACAAGCTACTGTATCGAAAATCTGCACGGATAGGGCAGGGACCGTTACGGGCGTCGAAACCGACATCGGCATGTCCGTTTCTGGGACCGCAATCGTGGTGACCTCCGGCACCTTCTTACGAGGCTTGTTGCATGTTGGCGCGAATTCTCGACCCGGTGGTCGGATGGCGGACACGAGTTCTGGATTAAGCGAATCGTTGCGGCAGCTTGGCTTCGAAATTGGACGGTTCAAGACAGGTACGCCCTGCCGAATAAGCAGTCGCTCCATCGATTTTGACCGGTGCGAAAAACAGCTGGGAGATGACCCGCCGCCTCGATTTAGCTTTTTGCCCTTACCCGATCCGGGCGCAAACGATATCTTCACTTTGAATGGCGGATCGTTCCACGTGGAACAACTAGCGTGTTGGATCACCCATACCACGGCGGAAACCCATGAGATAATTCGCAGAAACCTCCGCCGATCTCCGCTCTATTCCGGCAAGATCCAGGGAACTGGCCCACGATATTGTCCGTCCATCGAGGACAAGATAGTCAAATTCATGGATAAGCCTTCGCATCAAGTATTTCTCGAGCCCGAAGGAAAACACACCGAAGAGTTCTATGTCAACGGGCTCTCTACAAGCCTGCCCTATGACGTTCAGATAGAATTTATCCGATCCATTCCCAGCCTTGAGCGAGCTGAGCTCATGCGGCCGGGTTACGCGGTGGAATACGACTATTTCCCACCGACCCAACTTCATCAGACCTTGGAAACCAAACTCATCGAGGGCCTCTATTTTGCCGGGCAAATAAACGGCACTTCAGGATATGAAGAAGCTGCCGCGCAAGGACTTATAGCTGGCGCAAATGCAGCTCTGAAGGTACGCCAATACCCACCGTTCATCGTTTCACGCCGCGAAGCATACATCGGGGTAATGATCGACGATCTAACCAGCAATGGCACAGATGAACCGTATAGAATGTTTACGAGCCGTGCCGAGGAGCGGCTTTCCCTCCGACAGGACAACGCGGATCAACGCCTGACCCAAAAAGGATTCGAAATTGGGCTGGTCGACCCAATCAGGCACGCAGTGTTCTGCGACAAAATGTGCGCTCTCGACAAACTGAGGACCTCTGTCAAGGAATTGCGGTTCCAGGGCAAATCGGTCGCCGCGCTCCTGAAAATGGCCGATTTTCGGTTAGACGCTCTTCCACATCACATTCGAGAACTGGCGCCGCCAGAGTTGTGGGACTTGGTCGAAACCGATTTGAAGTACGAAGGGTATGTTCTGCGTCAAGCCGGTCAGAATGAAAAGCTGGCTCGTGGCCAAGCCCGGCCAATTCCGATCGACATTGACTACGAAAAAATTGGCGGTTTGCGCCTGGAAACACGGCAAAAATTGGCGGTCGCCCGTCCCGATTCCATCGGGAAAGCTGGTCGGGTGAGCGGAATTACGCCGGCAGACCTCTCCATTATTTCTATTTGGTTGGAAAAGAATAAGTTATCGTTCGCAAACAGTCCAAACGACGGAATGTAGCGTAACACGAAGCAATTCATTACCGTGTGGTTTCTTGTGCTCGCAGTTTGTTGCCTTGGTTACCTGTTCGGATCGTTCCCGGCGGGGTATTTTGCCGGACGTATCGCGGGGGTTGATGTCCGTTCTGTTGGGAGCGGGAATATCGGAGCAACGAATGTTCTTCGCGTCTTGGGAAAGCCGTGGGGTTACACGGTTTTCTTCGTGGATGCGTTCAAAGGATTCGCAGCCGTCCGGCTTGCATTCTTCTTGGCGGAGCACCTCAGCTTCACGCGCCCGCACGCGGTCTACTTTGCGATCCTTGCTGCGGTCATGTGCGTCGTTGGGCATACCTTTCCGATCTGGCTTGGATTCAAAGGTGGCAAGGGCGTGGCGACTTCTGCCGGCGCGATTTTCGGCCTGATGCCGCTCGCCGCAGTGATCATATTCCTTGTCTGGGTAGTTGTATTTGAGATAACGCGCTACGTGTCAGTAGCCTCGCTCGTTGCCGCATCGGCTCTGCCGGCGACGGTCGCTTTGTTGATTCACTGGGAAATGGTCGATGGCGTCGCGCTTCTCTATTTTTCTACGGTATTGGCGATTCTGGTCGTGTGGAGACACCGTTCGAATTTTTCTCGTCTTCTTAAGGGAACGGAACAACGCTTCACCCGCAAATGAACATTCAGCGAACTGCAATTGTGGGAGCGGGTGGCTGGGGAACCGCGCTTGCCGTCCTCTGGTCAAAGCAAGGAAATGAAATTACGCTTTGGGGCCACGACCCTGCCCGAACAGAGAAGGTTCGGGCCACGCGCGAAAACCCAGACTATCTCCGTGGTATCAAGCTTCCCGAATCAATCAGCATCACGAGCGACATTACGGATTGCGCGGATGCTGATCTGATCGTTTTCGTCACACCTTCGATCGCTTTGCGGTCCGTCGCCAATCAGCTTCGCGCTTCGCTCTCAGGCTCCAAGGTTGTGCTTTTGAGTGGCACAAAAGGCATCGAACACGGCACCGGGATGCGGATGAGTCAGATCCTTGAGGAGATCTTTCCGCAGAACACAGTCGCCGTTATCTCCGGTCCTAATCTGGCCGTGGAAGTTTCGCGCGACCTTCCCACCGCCACCGTTCTTGGTTGCCCGGTGGCGGAATGTGCCGAGGAACTTCAGCGGCATTTGGGCAGCGAACGGTTCCGCATTTATTCGAGCGATGAGACGATCGGCATCGAGCTGGGCGGCGCGTTAAAGAATGTTTTCGCGATTCCAGCCGGCGTGAGCGATGGCTTCGGCCTCGGCGACAACTCGAAGGCGGCGCTCGTCACTCGTTCGCTGGCGGAGCTTTTGCGGCTCGGCACGGCCATGGGTGGAAACCCGAGGACCTTCTATGGATTGAGCGGCGCCGGGGATCTAATTGCCACTTGCTTTAGTCAGCACAGCCGCAATCGGCGCGTGGGAGAAAAGCTTGGGCGCGGCGAGACGCTGGAACAAATTCTTTCCGGCACGCACATGGTGGCGGAGGGGATTCCGACGTCGAAAAGCGCCTACGAATGCGCCCGAAAGCTCAATGTCGATACGCCGATCATCGACCAGATTTATTCCGTTCTTTATGAAGGGAAGCGGCCGGACCAAGCCATGCAGGAGCTTCTCGGACGAGATCAAAAAGCGGAGCGGGTCTGAGCCAGACGCCTACGGTCCGCAAAATCTGCTGATCACTTCCGGGTAGAGTTTGCGCTCGGCGGTCTGAATGCGGGCATGCAAAGATTCCGGAGTGTCGTTAGGCAGGACCGGGACTTTTCGCTGCGCAATAATTTCGCCGCTGTCGATTCCGGCATCGACGTAGTGAACAGTGCATCCCGTCAATTTCTCGCCGGCGGCAAGCGCCTGCCTCCACGCTTCCATGCCGGGGAACTTTGGCAGCAGCGAAGGATGTAAGTTGATGATGCGATGGGGAAATGCGTTGAGCATCGGCTCTTTGAGCACGCGCATAAAACCAGCGAGAACCACCAGGTCCACTCCTGCGGTCTCGAGCATTTTCACCAATTCCATCTCGACCGCCGGTTCGAGTCGGGTGCGAAATTTCCCCGGTGGAAGATAAGCGTTCGGCACGCCGAATTCGCGCGCGATATCCAGAATTCCCGCGTCGAACACGTCGGAAACAACGAGGCGCGCGTCCGCCGCCAGCTTCTGTGCGCTAATCTGCTCAAGAATCGCGCGGCAGTTGCTTCCTTTTCCCGATCCAAGAATTCCAATCACGAGACGGCTCATCCGGATGGATTTTTTTTCATCCTCTCGATCAGTCCCGACGTTGAATGACCCGGCTCGAACGGCAGGATCCGAATCTCAGCGCCGATTTTTTCCAGCGCCGCAAGTTCTTCCGGATGCAACGAAGCTGGAGTGTAATCGCCGCCTTTGACATAAATGGCAGGACGCACTTTTTCGATCAGACGTGTCACGCGCACCTCCGGAAAAAGGACGACATGGTCCACACACTCGAGTGCCGCGATGATTTCGGCCCGACCACTTTCGGTGTTCAGGGGACGGCCTGCCCCTTTCAGCACGCGAACCGAATCATCGCCGTTGATTGCAACCGCGAGCACATCGCCGAACGCACGCGCGGCCTGGAGGTAGCGAACGTGTCCGACGTGCAGCAGATCAAAGCAGCCATTCGTTAGCACAAGCTTGCGGCCTTGCGCACGCAACGAATCGGCGATGGCCGCAAGACGATCTGGATTAACAATTTTTTCACTCATGGCGCGGGGACGACGAACTGCAACGCACGCGGCAGCACCTCAAACTGAGCCGGCTCGTTCCCGACCAGTTCGCCGTCCACATTGAACCACATCCCCGGTCGCGAATTCACGGTTACTTTTGCCGCGCGGCGGAAAACAATCGCATCGCTGGAGAGATGATTACCAAGCGCCACCTGCGCGGCAAGAAGCGCGAGTTCAGCGGTCGAGCGTTCCTGGATCAAAATGATATCGAGTAATCCGTCATCGATCGAAGCCTTCGGGGCGATCTGCCGGCCACCGGCGACGTAGCGCCCATTTGCGATCACGACGTTATATAAGCTAAGAGTGAGCGGCTTCTTCTTGTCGAGCGACAAGGTGGTGCGGTAGGCACGCAAATCCGGCAGCGCTGCGGCGGCGCTGCGCAAATAGGCGAGCGGGCCCCAGGTTTTCTTCATTTCGGGAGTTAACTTCTCATGCACGAGTCCGCTGAATCCGCCGGCGGAGACGTTAACGAAGTAGCGCACTTCATCACTTGTAACACGTACCAGGTCAATCGCGCGAGTATGGCCGGCAAGGAGCACGGCGATCGCTTCATCGACATTAGTCGGCAGACCAAGCGTGCGAGCGAAATCGTTCCCGGTGCCGAGCGGAATTAGCCCCACGGCCACAGTGGAGGCATCCTCGCGGAGTCCGTTGACGACCTCGTTTAACGTCCCGTCTCCCCCCGCGGCGACGATCATCGCGCAACCTTTGCGAAGCGCGCGTCTAGTGGATTTCACGGCCGCGCCGGCCTTCGCGGTGATGCACACTTCCACGTCGGGAAGATGCTGAATGCGCTCCACCAGCGCATCGACATCCTTCACCGAGCCAGCTGCCGGATTTAAGATAACAAACGTCCTGGCCATCTCTTGTGAACGGGAACGCGAAGAGATTGTTCTACTGCGAACCACGCCGCAACGAATTACGGTCGTGGAAGCAGGAAAAATCGGACGTTCCGGCCGACTGCTTGCAGCCGAATTTCCATGTCGATGATATCGCCAGGATGCACGTCGCGCGACAAGGGTGCGTGTCGGCAGTTCGGAGAAACTTCTTCTCGCTCTAGAATTGCTGTCGCTATCGCTGCCGGGAAATTTGTGTATCGTCGCGGTATGGAAGCTCCGGACCTCCTGAACGTCGCGAATGACGAAAGGATGCAAGAAAACGACGAACAAAGTGGCGGCGCTGCGTTCGTTCTTTCGAATCGCCCGGTCATTCTACTGGAATCGCGGGAGCAATCGTCGCGTGGTCCCTCCCGGGATTACGAAAACCTCGGAGAACTTCCGTGCTCCTACGGGCGCTCCTTTCTATTTGGAATCGCGCGAGATTCACACACGCTTTTCGCCTATTGGGAAATCGATTGGCAGGGCACCTTTGGGAACAAACCGCCGGCCGACCGCAAGGTGCATCTCCGCGTTATCTCCGACGATGGCAGTGAGGAAACCAAAGTAACTGTGGAACCGTTTGCCGGGAACCATTGCGTCGCTGTCTCTCAGGCGCGCAGCACTTATCGAATCGAGCTCGGCTATCACGAGCCCGCGGACGTTTGGAATTCCGTCGCAACCTCGGACGCGATCCTGACGCCGCCAGACGATGTTTCTGAAAGCGACTCCATCGATGTCGCGACAGTACCCTTTCACTTGAGCTTCCAGCGCATGGTCGATGCTTTTCGTGCGTCGAAATACGATGGCGATGCCCTGGTTGAAATCGTCGGTCGCTTGCAGGAACGTGCCGACATTCCCGGTGGTGCGCCCCTGACAGGTTTTGACCGCGAACTTCTTCGTGCCATCGACGGCGGTTTGTCCGACACCGATGCGCTACAGCGCTCGCGCTTACGAAATTCCGAAGACGCTTTCGCGACGCGCCAGCGGATCGAATCGATCCTCGGCTTCGGCGCCTCGAGCCGGATGTGATCCTGTAACCGCCGCTCGGTGGGCGTCGTGACGAAATTCTTCGCGCCAATACCACGCCTCGGAAAGCGAAGCGGCTGCAGGTAACCTACTTGTTCAGCTTAATTCCCTCCGGCATTTCCGGTGGTGGTGCGTTGATTCGGCTGTGGCTCTTGCCGTAGCCAAAGTAGAAGATGAACCCGATCAGGAGCCAGACGATCAACCGCATCCAGTTCGTCCATCCGAGGCCGTAGATCATCGCGCCGCAGACGACGATCCCGAGGATCGAGACAACGGGCACCGCCGGCACCCGGAATCCGCGTTCCAGGTCAGGACGTTTCACCCGCATGATCCACACGCCGGCGCAAACCAGAATGAAAGCGAAGAGGGTTCCGATGCTGGTCATTTCACCGGTGACGTCTGCCGGAACAAGAGCCGCCAGCAGGCCGGTGAAGACGAAGAAGAGCAGGTTCGATTTGTAGGGCGTCCTGAACCGCGGATGCACATCGGAAAAAATCCTTGGCACAAGTCCGTCCCGACTCATCGAAAAGAAGACGCGTGATTGCCCGAGCAACATCACGAGGATGACCGACGAAAACCCGGCGAGAATAGCCACCGTCACTGACTTCGAAAGCCACTCGTAACCGGGCATATATTTAGAGATCGCAAATGCGACCGACGCTTCACGACCGGCTGCGCGAAAATCCTGGACCGTCGCCACGCCACTTAGCACCCAGGAGAAGAGCACGTAAAGAATGGTGCAGAAGACGAGCGATCCCAGAATGCCGATCGGCATGTCGCGCTTCGGATTCCGTGCTTCCTGCGCCGCAGTCGAAACCGCATCGAACCCGATATAGGCGAAGAAGACCACCCCGGCCGCCCCCAGAATTCCAAGGATCCCGCCGTAAGCGTGAGTGATACCTTGCGGGGTTGTGTAGGTAGTCGCCGCGGGAATCAACGGCGTGTGGTTCGCCGGATTAATGAAGCCCCAGCCGATACCGATGAAGAGCAGGACGATGCTCACTTTCAGGACAACGATGACACCATTAACGAAAGCCGATTCCTTCGTGCCGCGGATTAGCAAAAGTGTAAGCAGAAGGAGAATAACAACCGCCGGGATATTCATGATCCCGTGCGTCCCGGTTAGATCATGCTCGAAAGGCGAATGCGTCCATTGGTATGGCATCTTCAACCCGAACCAATCGAGCACGCGATTCGCATACTCGCTCCAGGCGATGGCGACCGTCGACGCGGCGACCGCATATTCGAGAATCAAATCCCAGCCGATGATCCACGCCACAAGCTCGCCCATCGTCGCGTACGAATACGTGTAGGCACTGCCGGCCACGGGAATCATCGATGCGAATTCCGCGTAACAGAGGCCCGCAAACGCGCAGCCGATGCCGGCGACGATGAACGCAAGCACAACCGATGGACCTGCCCGATCAGCAATCGCGGCGGCGGTGCGCACAAAGAGACCCGCGCCGATGATTCCCCCGACACCGAGCGCGATGAGGTTCACCGGCCCGAGCGAGCGTTTCAAGCTGTGTTCGCCGACTTCCGCTGCCTCTGCCATCAACTTATCGACCGGCTTCGTTGCGAATAGATTTGCCATGCGTTCGCTCTCTTCTTTTTTGAGTTGTTATTGCGGTGAAGTGGTTTCGATTTCGCTAAGTCTCCTGGTCGCCTGACGGCGCCCCAGCATTTGATATCCGCCAGAGGAAATAGACCGGCACGCCCGCAAGGACGATGAGCAGGCCGGGCCAGGTCGTCGCCGTCTGATAGATAAAGAGGACCAGGAGAATTACGGACGCGCCGATTATGTAAAGAGCGGGGACGATCGGGTAACCGAAAGCTTTGTAGGGGCGCTCGGCGTCGGGTCGTTTCCGGCGGAGCACAAAGATGCCGATGATCGTCAGGATGTAAAAGATGAGCGCGGCCGAAATGACGTAGTCGAGCAGGTTGCCGTAAAGGTTCCCATAGCCGGTAACCGTTCCGGCAGCGTCTGTCTTCACGGTGCGCGGGAGGACGAGGACGCCGGCCCAGATGCCCTGAATGATGAGCCCCCAAGAAGGCACGTGTTGCTTATTCAACTTGCCTACCCGGCGGAAAAAGAGACCGTCGCGCGCCATTGCGTAGTAGGCGCGCGCGCCCGCCAGGATCAGTCCATTGTTGCAGCCGAACGTCGAGACCATGATCGCGATGGCCATGATGGTCGCGCCGGCGCCGGGGAAAATCACGTTCGCCGTTTCGGAAGCGACGCGGTCGCTCGGCGCATTCTGAATCGCCGCGAAAGGCAGAGCCACCAGATACGCGACATTGGCGAGCAGATAGAGGCCGATGACCAGGATTGTTCCGAACGCCAATGAGAGCGGAACGTTGCGGCGCGGATTAATGACCTCGCCGGCGGTGAAAGTAATGTTGTTCCAGGCGTCCGCGGAAAAGAGCGAATTCGTCTGGGCCACGCAGATTCCGACGAAGAGACCGAACGCGGTCGCGGCGGTCAAGCCCTGACCGACATCCTGCAAATTGCCGCGCAAGCTCCAAAAGTCGCTGAAGTTGGCGGCGCCCGCTCCCGATTTCCAACCGACGACGATGCCGAGCAGGATTAGCGCGATGAGCGCGCCCGTCTTCGCTGTCGTGAAAACATTCTGCACGAGCTTGCCAAGTCTTAATCCGCGCGTGTTCATGAACGTGAGGAGCGCGATAAGGGCCAGGCCCACGAATTGCGCAGTCGAGAGCGAGAGCGCGTAGCCGCCGAACCGGATGGGCGCGATTAGATAATTCGACTCCGATACCCAGGGAATGAGCACGCCCATGTAGCGTGCGAAGCCGACGGCGACCGCCGCGATGGTGCCCGTCTGAATTACGAGAAAAAGAGTCCAGCCGTAAAGGAAACCCCAGAGCGGTGAGAATGCTTCGCGCAAGTAAACATACTGGCCGCCAGCCTTCGGCATCATCGCGGCCAGCTCGCCGTAGGAAAGCGCCGCCATCAGGGTCAAAAGGCCGGTGACGAGCCAGACTACGAGCAGCCAACCGGGCGAGCCGACCTGGCGCGCAATGATTGACGAAACGATGAATATGCCCGAGCCGATCATCGAGCCGGCGACGAGCATCGTTGAGTCCAGCAAGCCGAGTCCGCGGATAAACTTGCCGTTGGTGGGTTCGGGTGATGGTGACATGCGTTGTGGCCGTGTGAGCCGCGCAGAGTTAACCATCAGCCGACCTTTCCGCGCAACGTCAAAAGAACTCTGTGCTCCCCTTTGATGGTCGCAGACAATGAGGGACAGCGGCGCACGGGCCCGTCAGGGCGCGATCGTTTCAACGTAGTGGAAGCCGTTGTCCTTGATCGTGAGCACCACCACCGATTTATTCGCGTTCCGATTTTCGTCGATCGTGATTTTGCCGGTCACTCCTTGGAAATCCTTGGTCGCGGCCAGGGCGTCGCGCACCTTGGCAGGCTCCGTGCCGCCGGAGCGCACCATGGCATCGAGCAGCACCTTCGCCGCGTCGTGCCCGAGCGCGGCCATTCCATCCGGATCGCGGTTGAAGCGCTCTCTAAATCCGCGAATGAAATCCTGGATGATTGGCGACTGATCCTCCGTGGAGAAATGGTTCGCAAAGAAATTGCCCTCCATCGCGGCCCCGCCGATCTGCGTCAACGTCGGCGAATCCCAACCATCGCCGCCTAGGAGTGGAACCGTGATCCCGAGCTCACGGGCCTGGAGTGCGATCAGCCCGACCTCATTATAATAACCGGGAACAAAGATCGCCTCGGGATTGGCCGCTTTGATCGATGTCAGCTGCGCTTTGAAATCCTGATCGCCCGAACTGTAACTTTGCTCGGCCACCACCGTGCCGCCGTTCTTCGTGAAATACTCTTTAAAGAACTGAGCAAGACCGACGCTGTAATCCTGGCGCACATCAGTCAGCACAGCGACCCGGGTCTTCTTCAGTGAGTTGAGTGCGAATTTCGCCATGACTGTTCCCTGAAACGAATCGATGAAGCAAACGCGGAACACATAGTTGCCGATCTTCGTCACGTTCGGATTCGTCGAGCCGGAAACCATCGGGATCTTGTTTTGCTGCGCGATCGGGCCGGCTTCGAGCGAGCGGGAGGAAACCATCTCGCCGATGAGCGCGACGACATGGTCACGCAAAATCAATTTACGCACCGCCGTCGCTGCTTCGCCCGGCTTAGACTGATCGTCTTCCGTGATCAGCTTGATTTTTCCCCCCAGGATTCCGCCATTGGCGTTTGCATCATCGATCACCATCTGCGCGCCTAGATGCGCAGCTGTTCCGAAGCTCGCTGTTTGACCGGTCAGGCACGCGTACTCCCCGATCATGATCGTGTCGCGGCCAGCTGAGCCGTCCGCATTTTCGCTTTTGTTGCAGCCGCCCAAAGTCAATGCGCCGCAAAGCGCCAAGCTGCCGAGTTTGAAAAATGCGACGGTCGAACAGCGGAAGCGCGTACAATTGCTCATGTAAAAAATTCCTTCCCTCCGAATACCGGCTGCCACGAGGGGGAATCAAGCGTTTTCGCCCTCGCGACGCCCGTGCTATTCTCCGGCCCGTGTTTACCGACATCGCACTTTTCCTTTCGCGAAAAAATCTCACCGCGCTGCTTGTCGCGCTGCTTCTCGGCAATCCGGCCCTCGGCCTCGCGCGGCCGCCAGCGCCGGCGGAAACCCCGCAATATGAGGCACTCCCCCTGGAGCGTTCGTCGCAAAATCACTTGCTGGTGCGCGCTGAGATTAACGGTAAGCCCGCTGTGCTCCTGGTGGACACAGGTGCTCCATTGAGCGCCGTGGCCATTGAGCGCGCCGCTCATTTCGGGATGGACCCGGTGAGCGCCAAGTCGAAAATCCCTTCGCGGCTCAATATCAACGGCGCGTTCAACTCGATGTCGATTGCGCGCAGTCTCCGACTCGGCGCGCTCAATCTGGTCGACGAAGCGATGGTCCTGATCGACTTCGCTTATCTCCGGCAATCCTCCAATGAAGGGGAGAAAGACGAACGCGAAAGCGATGGGATCCTCGGCACAGACATCTTATCCCCGCTTATGGCCGTGCTCGACTACGATCGAATGCTACTCGTTTTGAAGATTGATCCACGCGTTTCCGGTCCGGTTCCAGGGTTCAATTTCCGCGGCTTCCGCCGCGTGCGTATGCACGAAAGTGAGGGTTACAACCTTTACGTCGATGGATCAGTCAACGGCACAAAAGCCAGGCTGATGGTGGACACCGGTGCGTTTGCGACGCTGCTGCATTCCCAGTTTGTGCTCCGCATGAAAATTCCTCTGCACCAGACGAAGTTCAGGTCGATCGGTGTAAATTTGGCGCAAAGCCGCGTGCGTCTCGCGAACATCACGCGTTTTTCAGTCGGCTCAATGGATATGCGAAGTTACAAGGTGGGCGTGATCAATCTCGAACGATTGATTCACGGCGGATTGCTCGACGCGTCGCCGCCCGTGGCGGGTTTGCTCGGGTCGGAGATGTTGCAGCGCTATCACGCCATCATCGATTTCGGGACGAACGCGCTTTACTTAAAACAGTAGGACGTGTGGCAGCGGCGGCCGTTTTTCACCCGAACCGATAGGCGTGCCCGATCGGACGGCGCAGCGCGCCGTCCCAACCAGTAATTATTCGAGATCGATTTCGCGGACCTGCTTCTGTGTGCGAATTACTTCGACCTGGTTCCGCAGTTTGTCGGCTAGTCCGACAGCCTTCGGAATTGCTTCGAGCAAAATAACCGGGGACGACAGATCCGAAGTGTTGATCTGAATGTTTTCCACGCTAAGCATGCGATAGAAGAATGGTTGTCGCACTTCAATGTCTTTTACGCGATAGAGCTCGAGCGTCTCGGTCACTTTGCTGAAAACGCCCTCGGTGATTTTCAAGCGTTCGTTCGTGAGCTCGAAGACGTTGTTTTTCGTTTGAAGATAACGGGCGAGCGCGATGAAGATCGGCACGATGAGCCAGCAAAACAGACCCGACAAAATGAAGAGGCCAAGGTTTTTCATTTGCGAGGACGTGCCACGCCAGATCGTTTCTTCTGTCATGGCTCAAGTTTTATCAGAGTGGCGACGTAGCACAAGCGCCGTGCTTATTAGGACAAGGTTAACCGGCAACAGCTCTTCACGCGCATGCCGCTAATCACTCAGGCCTTCGTCCTCGGCGCCGGGTTGGGCACGCGGCTGCGTCCGTTGACGGACGATCTGCCAAAGCCGCTCATTCCGATTTTTCAAAACCCGCTCATTACTTTCGCGCTCGATCATTTGTCCGGCCTCGGGGTGGAGTCCTTCGTCATCAACACGCATCATCTCGCCACGCAATTCGAAAGTCTATTTGGGCGCGGGACCTATGCTGGGCATCCATTGAGACTGGTTCATGAGCCGGATCTGCTTGGAACCGGCGGCGGCATCAAGAATGTGGAAGGATTGCTGCGACCGGAACCATTCATCGTCTACAGTGGCGATCTCCTGACAAACTTCGCTCTGGAACCGTTGGTCGAAGAGCATTTTCGAAAGGGAAACGATGTCACGCTGGCGTTGCGGAAAACCGGACTCGCCGCGGGTATGGCTCTTCAAAACGGCCGCGTCGTGGACATTGAAAACAAATATGGCCACGCAGGAGAGTACGACTTCGCAAATGTATCCGTCTGGAACCCGGATATTTTTCGGCGGATCCCGGCGGCCCAAAACATTTCGTTTATTCCGATTCTCGCAGAATGGATTGGGCGCGGCGGAAAAATCGGCGGCGTAGTTCTTGGTGATGGCAAGTGGTTCAACATCGGCTCCCGCGCCGAATACCTCGAAGTCCATCGCATCATCGAGGAGGAGCGCTGGAAACCAGATTATGTGAGTTCGGCCGAGTGGCCGGTGCACGTCGCCGCGGACGCGGTAGTTGATCCCAGCGTTTGCCTTTCGGGCTTTTATTCGCTGGGCGCCGGTTGCCGTGTTGGCGCGGCCGCGATCCTGGAAAACACGATTCTTTGGCCTGGCGCACAAATCGCTTCGCGATGTCACCTCCGCAATTGTATTGTCCGCTCCCATCAGAAGGCAGAAGGCGAACACAGTGACACCGACATCTAGATCCGCGAAGACCGAGCTGCTGCTGCGGCAAACGCGGATTCGTTTTCCGCGATTGGAAGAAGCCGCGGTCAAGATCACGCCGATCGAGAAAGGTGGCTCGGACCGGAAGTTTTATCGCGTTCGCTGTTCGCCGGAGCAGACCATTATTCTTGTTAAGTACAATCTCGAGCGCGAGGAGAACCGGCATTACGTCGAGATCGCGGAGTTTCTCGCGGAACACCGCATTCGAGCGCCCAGGATTTATTTTCATGATCCTGTGGAAGGCTTGATCTGGATCGAAGATCTCGGGAAGAGCGATCTCTGGAGCTATCGCGGGGAAAGCTGGCTCGTGCGTCGGGCATTCTACGAGTCCGCGCTTGATGAAATCGTGAAGCTGCACTGCCTGCCCGAAGAGGCGGGGTGTGCCATTCAGAAAAATCTTCCGGCGGCGTTTGATGCGGCGCTCTACCGTTGGGAGCAAAGCTACTTCTTCGAAAACTGCCTCGGTCGCCATTTCGGGGTGGGGGAAAACAGAATTTCGGAGGCGACGGCGCTGCCGGCTTTGCACGAGATCGCGGAACGTCTCGGGAATCGCCCGCGCGTTCTGGTTCATCGCGATTTCCAATCGCAAAACATCATCATTCGCAACGCACAGGCCCACTTGATCGACTTTCAGGGAATGCGGTCCGGACTGGCCGAGTACGATCTCGCCTCTCTCCTTTTCGATCCGTATGTCACCTTCTCGCGCGCGGAATGTGAAGAGCTGCTCGCGGCCTATGAGGCGAAGCGGAACGCGGCGCTGAGCCCTCTTTCAGCGCAATTCCGCAAAATCTTTCACCTCTGTGGAATTCAACGCCTCATGCAAGCGCTCGGCGCTTACGGCTTCCTCGGACTGGTCAAAGGCAACAGAACATTTCTTAATCACATCCCGGCGGCGATGACATCATTGCGTTCTCTCGTAAGCGAAATCGACGAGCTCGGAAGCTTACGCGCGGTGCTCGATGGCCTTTCGTGAGCGGCGGCAGCACGACGACCGATCCGCTCCCGCGCATCATCGCCTGGGCCGGGGTGATTGTTGCGAGTGCGCTGCCCACGATCATCTGGCGCGAATCGGGACATGGCCGAGCACCCTGGTTGATGATCACGCAGTGCGTCATTCTCATGGTTGCCGCGCTCGTTATTCTACCCTCTCCGCGACTAAGAGTTCTGACGCGTTTTCTGCTCGCACTCGCGGCCCTGCGGGTTGGCTGGTACCTTGTCGCGCCCTGGATTGAAGGAACCGATCTCGTTCGCGGTTGGTCGGAACGCGCGAATTGGGGTGTCCGCTTGCCCATCGGACGAGCTTCAGTTGTCGCCGGAGCTGTGCTCATGAGCCTCACGTTGATCGGCAGTGGAATGACGCGCCGCGATTTGTTTTTGTGTCGCGGGAATCTCACGGCGCCGGCGCAACCGATCCCTTTCCTCGGTTTGCGGAAGGCGATTCCGTGGACAGTCTTTGGTCCTGCGTTGATCGTCGTCTTTGGAGTGGCGCTTCCGCTCTTCTTGTACTTCACACTGCATCCGGACTTCACCGCTGGCGGACGCATCGTTCGTTTTCTGCCGTGGATTCTTCTGGTCGCCGCGCTCAACGCCGCGAATGAAGAATTCCAATTCCGCAATGTTCTCCTCGCGCATCTGCGGAACGTAGTTTCTCCTGCCGAGGGCGTCTTCCTGACCGCGGTCTTATTCGGGCTGGGACATTATTATGGTCAACCCTCCGGACCAATCGGGGTTCTGATGGCCGGATTCGCCGGATGGATTTGGGCCCGGAGCATGATCGAAACCCGCGGTGTTGCGTGGGCCTTTTTCATTCATATGGTGCAGGATATCGTCATCTTCTCTTTTCTCGCGGTCGCCGCCGCAAAGTGATGAGATTGCGACGTGGATGATGAGACAGATGCTGGCTCCCCTAGCGCACGAACGGATTGGTCCGCCGCTCGGCGCCAATCGTCGTCGGTGGACCATGGCCGGGAAGCACGGTCACGTTGTCGCCGAGAGGAAATAGTTTCGTCTTGATCCCGCGGGAGAGCAGTTCGCCATCTCCATGCGGCAAATCCCAACGGCCGACACCGCCCGCAAACAGAACATCGCCGCCGATCAGCAACTCGTCTTTCCGGGAAAGAAAGCACAAGCTTCCCGGACAGTGACCCGGCACTTCCAGAACCTCCATCTCCAAGCCGAGAAAATCGCGCGAGAGCGTCGCTTCGATCAAGAAATCCGGTTGGACAGGATCGATCTCCAGTTCGTACCCAAAGCTCCGGAAGAAATCTCGATCCGAAATCATCGGTGCGGTTTCCGGGTGACACCCGATTTGGCAATCGAAGCGCCGCTTTATCTTCGCTACGTCCGGGACGTGGTCAAAATGGCCGTGCGTGAGCAAGAGCAGTTTCAGCGTGGCGCCCTTCGAGACCAGCCAGTCACAACTGCCATCGGGCGCGTCGAATAGAATCGAACCTCCCGGCGCCTCGAGCAGATAACAGTTTGTTTCAAAAACCCCACCGCAGAAAGTTTCGTATTGCATCGTTCGATTATTCGCCCGCCGCTCAGTGAACCGGCAAGTTACCATTGAAAAAGCGGCGCGCACTTCTCTCGGGCGAGGGAATGAAAACTGCATCTACAGCGGCGGTTTCGGCCGTTCTTTGAATGTTCTGCTGCGCCTGTTGTCTGACTCTCTACAAATTGATGCTCCCACTCCCGGTTACCTTGCGTTCAGCCCGAACTCTGCGACTTTCCGAAACCTCTTTTTCCCGAATGAAGCCCACTTTCCGCTCCCTCGCCCTGTCCGCAGTCCTATTCGCTTTCGCGGTGTCGGCGCACCCGATCCAAGCAAAATCCGACGCCGAACAGGTGGCGGTGTCGGTCGGACGGCTCCTGGAAGAAGGCCACTACACGCACCAGCCGCTGAACGACGAAGTCTCCAGGAAATTTCTCCGCACCTACCTGGAGCTGCTCGATTTTAGCCATCTGTTTTTCACCCAACAGGACGTCGACATGCTGAGCGCCAAGTACGCGACCTCGCTGGACGACGACGTGTTGCTAGGAAATCTGAAACCTGCCTACGAGATTTACGATCTCTATATGAAGCACGTCGACGACCGCGTGGCGAAGATCAAGGCCATGCTCAAAGAGCCGGTCGATTTCAAAAACGATGGGACGATTGAGTTAAGCCGGCAGAAGGCGTCGTGGCCGAAGGATGAAGCGGACTCCGATGGAATCTGGCGTGGGCGAATCGCGAGTGAGTTGCTCCAGGAACACCTGACCGAACACCCGATTGAGCCAGGGCCGCAGCTGATCGCCCGCCGCTACGACCGTCTCGCTCGCAATGTCCACGAACAAGACAGGGAAGAGCAGGTAAAACTGTTTCTCGACGCGCTCTCCCAGACTTACGACCCGCATTCAGAATATCTGAGCAAGGCGGACCTGAAGAACTTCAGTATTAATATGGGTCTTTCCCTCGTCGGCATCGGCGCGATGCTCAAGACGGAAGATAGCTATGCCAAGATCGAGAGTCTCGTTCCCGGCGGCCCGGCGCAAACGGACGGTCGTTTGAAGGTCGGCGACCGCATCAGTGCGGTGGCGCAGGGCAACGCGGAGTTTAACGACGTTCGCGACATGCGTCTCGACAAAGTCGTCGAGCAAATCCGCGGCAAGAAGGGCACGAAGGTGCGGCTTCTCGTGATTCCAGCGGACGCGCCCGATCCATCGAAGCGAAAGACGATCGAGCTGGTGCGCGACGAGATTAAGCTGAAGGACCAGGAAGCGCGCGCCGACATCATTATTAAGAAGGATGAAAACGGCGAGGCGGTAAAACTGGGCTGGATCACACTTCCATCCTTTTATGCCGACATGGACAAGCACCAGAAGAGCACGACCAAGGATGTACTCATGTTGCTCAAGCGGTTGAAGAAGGAGAACATCGCCGGGCTGATCGTCGACCTTCGCCGAAACGGCGGCGGCTCCCTCGAAGAAGCGATCTCGCTCACGGGGCTCTTTTTGAAATCGGGACCAATCGTACAAACGAAAGGCTCGAACGGAAACATCGTGATCTCGAGCGATCCCGATCCGGGCATTGCTTATGCCGGTCCGCTCATTGTGCTTACGAGCCGGCAGAGTGCATCCGCGAGCGAGATTTTTGCCGCCGCACTCCAGGATTACGGACGAGCCTTGATCGTGGGGGACAAAAACACCTTCGGCAAGGGCACAGTGCAAACGATCCTGGAGATTGGCCGGTTCACTTCGCTGCTCGGCAGCCGCTCACAGGAGGATGGCGCTCTGAAATTGACCATCCAAAAATTCTATCGCGTTGCGGGCGGCTCAACCCAGCTTCATGGTGTCGCGTCGGATATCGTTCTGCCGACCTTGAGCGACCTCCCCGAATACGGCGAAGGCGCGTTAAAAAACTGTCTGCCTTACGACGAAGTGCCGAGGGCCCGATTCACCAAATGGTCCGATAGCAGCCATCAACTCTTTGCCGATGAGCTGAAGCGACGCTCCGAAATCCGCGTTCAGGCGAACCCGGAATTTCACTACGTCATGGAAGATATGGAACGGCTTCGCCAGCGACTCGATGAGAATCGCATTTCGCTGAATGAGGATGTTCGCCGCAGTGAAATGAACGAGGACAAACTCCGCAAGGAAAGCCGCTCGAAAGAACGGTTGGCGCGTCAAGAGCAGGATGTGCGGATCTATCGCCTCACTCTCGACACCGTGGATAAGCCGAACCTGCAACTCATCATGTTTCCCGGGAAAACCGCTTCATCGAAAAAGAGTCCCACAGTTTCTCCTGAAGCTGCCCCAGACGCCGACTCGGATTTGACAGGCGACGATGACGGCACCAAAGAGCCTGCCATCGATCCCGAGCGCGACGAAACCTTGAACATTCTGAGTGATCTGGTCAACCTGAGCCACGGACCGACCACGGCTAGCGCGACGACCAAAACGCTGCCGTAAGGTGGATCGTGCGCTCCGTCGCGCGATGCCAAGAAATCGCGGCGAAGCCGCCACAGAAACATCGAGCGCGGAACGCTCGATCCACCTCACTGTGTGAAACAAGATTAGTTCATTCGCGAACGCGCTTGCCGCCGTCGGCTAAGGGCACCCAGGAGAGCTTCTCCTCCGCGAAGACATCTTTGCTCGGGGGAAAATGTTCCGGGTCGTCGAGGCTTCCGGTGGTGATATCGATTTCGTTCGGACGGTCGTCGTTCTCGTAAGTCAAGGAAGTGCCACACGAATCGCAAAAGGTGGGATACGCCCCGGTGTCCGTCTGGTAGCGCTTCGGCTGCCCCACTTCCCATGCGAAATCCGACAGCTTCACCGTAATCCACGCCACCGCCGGTGCGCCAGCGGCCCGGCGGCAATTCGCGCAATGGCAATTTGCCTGATGCAACGGCGCACCGCCCGCCCGGAAGCGCACCTTGCCGCAATAACGTCCCGCTTTGGAAAAAGGCCGCTTGGGTTGGCGGGACGGCTCGTCGTTAATACGCGAAGGGAATCAGGCGCTTCGTCCGTTTGATGTAAGCGCGGTAGCGCTCGCCGAGCGCCTGGACCAGAGCGCGTTCCTCGACTTTGATGCGATAGAGAAAGGCGAAGGCGATGGGCAGGGAAATCATCAGCACCGATGCCCAATTGCGCAGGACCATGGCGAAACCAATGAAGGCTAATAATGCGCCGGTGTAGGACGGGTGACGGACAAAACGATAGGGCCCTGTGTCGACGAGTTGATGATCGGCGGCAATCGCGACATTGACGGTAAAGAAGCGTCCGAGGTGGATGATCGAATACCACCGCAAGACCATACCGCCGACGAAAAGTGTCACACCAGTTGGGACGGACCACGGTGGAAGAACGGCGTGCGGCCAGTGCCCCTGCGCCCGGATGCTGAGCCAAATGCACACGGCAATCACGACCCAAAGAACCCGGAGCGAATTGGCATCTTTTGAAACGGTCTTTGCGCTTGATCGCCGGGTGAAAGCGAGAACCAATTCCGAGAAGAAGTACGTCAGCCCGAGAACCGCGGGGAGCGACATTCTCATATTGCGATCGGTGCTTTAATCGCCGGATGCGGATCGTACTCCGTGAGGGTAAAATCCTCGAACCGGAAATCGTGGATGTTTTTCACCGCGGGGTTGAGTTGTATGCGCGGAAGCGGACGAAAATCGCGTGTGAGCTGCGAGCGTGCTTGCTCGAGATGATTTTGGTAAAGGTGCACATCGCCGAACGTGTGAATGAATTCACCGGGCCGCAGATCGCAGACCTGCGCGACCATCATCGTGAGCAAGGCGTAGGACGCAATGTTGAACGGCACGCCCAGGAAGAGATCGGCGCTCCGCTGGTAAAGCTGACAGCTTAGCTCACCGCCTCGCGCATAAAACTGGAAGAGCACGTGGCAGGGTAAGAGCGCCATCTGATCGAGCTCCGCGACGTTCCATGCGCTCACAATGAGGCGCCGGCTCGTCGGATTTTTTTTAATCTCATCGATGATGCCGTCAATCTGATTGATGACGGCGCCATCGGCGCCACGCCAGTTGGTCCACTGCGCACCGTAGATACGACCGAGATCTCCATTCTCGTCCGCCCATTCATCCCAGATCGTGACGCCATGTTCGTTCAAATAACCAACGTTCGTTTCGCCGCGGAGAAACCAGAGCAGCTCGTAGACGATCGATTTGAGATGAAGCTTTTTCGTGGTGAGCAGCGGAAACCTTTCTCGCAAATCAAAACGCGCTTGCGCGCCGAAAACCGACAACGTCCCCGTGCCGGTGCGATCCATTCGCGGCTTTCCGTGTTCGAGCACAAGCCGAAGCAGATCGTGATATTGGCGCATGCTAGGTACAGATAAACGCGACAACGATGCGGCTTTCAATGCCGCATTTTGGCCGGGCGAGTGCCAAGCAAAAGGAAGGGTATCAGAAAGGGCGGCGCAAACGATTCAATTGGGATGAGGGTTGGATCCGTGAATGACAACACATGAGTCCGCCAAGCCGTCGCCGCTTCGCGCGGCAAATTCGTTTTCTTCGGGCGCGGCTTTCACCGGAAGGCTACTTCGGATTGCTCACGGTTGGGATGCTCATGATCCTCGCCGCAGGGTGGTGGTTCGGAGACATCGCAGAAGACATGTCGCGGGATGCGGGCACTCGTCTTCTTGATGAACGCGTTGCCTCGTGGTTCCCCGAGCACGCGACACCGGCGTTCACGCATGTCGCGCGCTTCGCGACCTTCTTCGGTTCCATCGGTTTTATCGGCGCGGCATCGACCTGCGCCGCGCTCGTCCTCATCGTGCGCAAGTCGTGGTATAAACTGCTCGCATTGGCGCTGGCAGTGGGGGGCGGCAGTGTTCGACCCTCTTCTACGGATTGCTCTCGCTCTTCATCGCAGTGTCGATCCGTAACTGGCGGTTGCGTCCGCCGGCTTTCTGGATCGCTGCCCTCTTCGTGGCCCTGATCGGACTCAGCCGTATTTACCTGGGCGCTCATTATCTCACCGATGTGCTCGGAGCAATCGCTGTTGGTATCGCCTGGCTGGCGTTTTGTTGGACGGGTGTCGAGACTCTTCGAAAATGGCGCAGTCGGCCGGCTGCTACTGCGCACTACGGCGCGTCCGTTGACCGTTTCACGTAGCGTTGCCTCATCTGCAAGAACGGCCGTTCCACCGCAAAGAAAAGCGCGGAGCCGGCCACCAGGATTGAACTCAGCATCAGGACATATCCAGTCACGGATGTCTCCGCGATCGAATGCGCCGCGCCGAACGTGAGCGTCCAGTGCATCATCAACTTGTGGCTAAGATAAACGCTGTAAGCCACCGTGGCGAGAAACGCAGCCCCGGGAATCGCCACGCGCGAAAAAGGCAACTCCGGACTGACCGCGCAAAGTAGAAGCGCGGAAAATCCCACAGCGATGAGCGGAAATCCAAGAGCGCAACTGGTGATGCTCAGCGTGTCTTCCGCGAGAGCGAGAGCGAGGACAATCGCCGCCAATCCGGGGATCCAGATCCATTTCGCCATCTTCGTCAGGGCAGTCCACCACTTCGGCCGGAAATGTTCGATCGCGGCGAGGCACACCCCCATCGTGAGCGGATCGAGCCGGGCGTAGGTCGGATAATAAATGAACTTCTGCCACACGGCGAAGGAGGGCGCTGGAGAGTTTAGATTTGCGCGCGCGATCAAGCCGCGAATCACGATGCCGCACAGCACGACCGCGCATGGGACGATCCAATGTCCCCGCCGCCACCGCGCGAGCGCGAGAAGCAGGAAAGGCAGCAGAAGATAGAATTGGCTCTCGATGCAAAGCGACCAGGCGTGGGAGAACGTTGTGCCGCCACGCAACCCAAGATTCTGCGTGAACGTCAGGAATTTCCAGACCGGCGGCATGTTCGGATACTCGCGCCACACCGGCAGGAAAAAGCAGATTGCCACGACCACGAAAAAAGCGGGCAAAATGCGGAGAGCCCTTCGCCAGTAAAAGCGCCGTACGTTCGGCGATCTCCCGCGGGCGAGCGCCGAGAGCAGTTGGCCCGCGATGAGGTAACCGCTGAGGACAAAGAAGAGGTCAACGCCGATCCAGCCAAAACGCTGGACATCGTAGGGGAGGACGAAACCGAACAGTCCCGCGTGATAAAGGATCACGAGCACGATCGCGATGGCCCGCAACAGATCGAGACCCGGTTGCCGAGTGCGTGTCGTTAGGCGGGGATCGATCGCCGATTTCGCGGGTGTCACGTCGGATCTTTGTGAAACCTCAAGCCTGCGGTACCGCTGCTTCACATTCGTCGTGAAGCTCTGCTCGTTGAACCTTCCGGAAAATCATCCACACACCGGCGAGCACAAGCGCGCCGCCGACGAGCGACCACCGCGGAAATGTTTCGCCACCGAGCAACCACCCGAATGACACCGCGCCCGGCGGCGTGATGAGGGAGATCGTTTGCAGACTCGTCACCGGCATCCTTGGCAGCAGCCAATAGAGAAGCAGAAACGTGAGCGCTGATCCCGGCACCGCGAGATAAAAGAGGCAAAACACCGCTGTTTTCGTCCAGTGAAAGTGCACCGGATTTCCGTCGACGATGAAGCCGGTCACGAGCAGCGGCACGACTCCGAAGATCATTTGCCACGCGGCGATCATGGCCGGCGCAAGCTGGAGAGCGCGCGCTTTTAACAACACATTCGAAAACGCCGCGCCCGCTGCGCCGATCACGATGGCGACTCCGCCCCAGAAAGCGAGGAGCCCTCCGAAATCCAGCAGGCGCGAGCAGATCACCGCGACGCCGCCGATCGCGAGCGCCGCTCCTGCCACCCGCTGCCACCGCAGCGGTTCGCCCGGCAGAATGAAATGGGCCAAGACCATCCCGAATATTGGAATTGTCGCCTGCAACACCGCTGAGAGACCTGACGATACATACAGCTCCGCCCAGAAAAGCAGTGCATAGTTTACCGCGAACATCAGCATGCCCGTGTAGGCCAGCAGTTTGAAATCGGCGCGCCGCGCCGGCAGCAATCGCACCCGGCCCACCGAGATCGCCAAAAGGACCGCGACAGCGATCGTAAACCGGATGGCCACGAATGAAATCGGCGGGAGATCCCGTAACCCCACCTTGATCGCGAGCCAGGTCGAACTCCAGATCACGCAAAGCGCCAGGAACGCCGCCGCGATCGCAATTTTCTTCTGCTCCGGCATCGCATAGGAGCGCATCAGTCGATCCGCCTTGCAACCGATTTCGCGGCGAAAACACGCTCGTAATCGAGCTCCGGCTCCCGATCACATCTTCGACGACTCGATGCCATCCATGCTGAACCGTTCACGCACAAATAAACTGTAGGGCGGGGTCGCTGACTCCGCCAGAGCGTTGCGATGCATGAACTACAAATGACGCTGAATTCCGGCGGGTCAGCGACCCGCCCTACAGAAGACGGCGCGGCACCATTGATTCCCGAAAGACGATCTTACGATGCTCCCGATTGTGATCACGAAGGGATTTAGCGATCGCGGGCTCCTCCCCCAGCCAGGCTTTGCCTGGCATCGGCCATCGTCTCGAATGTGACGGTTCGAATTTCCGGCCCGTAACGGGATCCGCACGTCAATCGGCGTTGGCTCGCGGCGGTCGAAGGAAAATGGCGCGAGTGGGGAGTTCGCCGCGGGCGGCATAAGCTTGGGCGTAAACATAATACTCATTCGAGCCAGCCGCGGAGCCGGACGCTTTCGATGTAGCGGCGCTCGCCGAACCAAAACAACAGGCGCTCGCCGCGGCGAGCGCTTACATTGAGTTGTGATTCTTCCTTCCGTTCTCGACCTTTCGCCGATCATTGAGGGCGGCGATCCCGCGCTTGCCTTCCGAAATACGGTCGATCTCGCGCAGCACGCGGAGGAGTGGGGCTATCATCGCTACTGGCTCGCGGAACATCACAACCTACCGGGCATCGCCAGCGCGGCCACTTCGGTCGTCATAGGACATGTCGCCAGCAAGACAAAAAGTATCCGCGTCGGCGCCGGTGGTATAATGCTTCCGAACCACGCGCCGCTCGTCATTGCCGAACAGTTCGGCACGCTCGAGTCGCTCTATCCAGGCCGCATCGATCTCGGTCTTGGCCGGGCCCCGGGCAGCGATCAACTCACGGCTCGCGCACTCCGCCGCTACCTCGGCAGCAATGGCGACACTTTTCCGCAGGACGTGTTGGAACTGCAATCGTACTTCCGTCCGACCGCGCCCGGGCAGGCGGTGGTGGCCGTTCCGGGCGCCGGCTTGAACGTCCCGCTCTACCTTCTCGGTTCGAGCGATTTCAGTGCCCGTCTGGCGGCGGAGCTCGGACTACCGTTCGCGTTCGCGTCGCATTTCGCGCCCGACTACCTCCAGGTCGCGATCGAGCTTTACCGGCGAGAATTCACACCGTCGGAAGCGCTCGTTAGGCCGTACGTCCTGATTGGCGTCGGTATTTTCGCCGCGGATACTGATGCCGAGGCGCGCCGACTTATGACCTCTGCGCAGATGATGTTCCTGAATCTGATTCGCGGTCATCCGGGAACACTTCCACCGCCGGTCGAGAGCATGGATGGACGCTGGAGTCCGACGGAGCGGGCCGCTGTCGAGCATCGGACCCGATGCTCCGCCGTTGGTTCACCCGAGACGATCCGGCGCCGGTTGGAAGAATTACTCAACGAAACGGGAGCCGATGAAGTCATCGCCACCGCGCAAATTTTCGATCACGGCGCGCGCCTGCGGTCGTTCGAAGTCGCGGCAAGCGTTTTTCGGGAGATCAATGAAGCTAAGCCCTCTTCTGCAGGGCGGGGTGGCTGACTCCGCCGGAATTCGGTGTTTTTTCATTTTACACATCGCGCCGTTCTGGCGGGGTCAGCGACACCGTCCTACAGACGTTTCACTCGGCCTGCGTCGTCACCACCAGCTTGTCGCCTTCGAGTGACATGGTCTTCACATGGTTCCAGAACTCTGAACCCCGATCGTTATTTCTCAGCTCATCCCGAAAGCTCCGATTCATGCTTTCGTTAAAGGACGAAATGGCGCTGCTGGAAAGGAAGACGCCTGGAACGTGATGGCCGCCAGCTTCGGCGGATTTGATATCGAAGCTGAATGTGCCGGATTCGTAGGTGAAACTGAAACGCGCGGTGCCGTTGAACCAGCGTTTTTTCATTCTGGGTAACCGAATGGAATTCACCGACGCGCTCAGCGCGATCGTCATGGTCGAGTCGGCTATCTCGATCCGGGTCCGGCCCCGCCATTCCTTGAAATCCAGATCGCGGGCGAACAACGCATTCAGATCAGCGGCGGTGAATTCGACGGTTGTCTCTTTGTTGTTGGCGATCGCCTTTCTCAGGCGCGCGATGGAATTTTCTGCACTCTGAAATTGGCTCTCGCTCGGCGGTTCGATTTGGACGTCAGCCGGCACGGGAGACGTTAGATTGTCGACCGTCTTGACGTAGAGGTACCAGCCGCCACCAATGATGCCCGCGATCAGGATGAACCCAACGATCAGGAGCGTGAGACATCCTTTGGCGAAACAACCAATGCCTTGTGGCGCCGGTTGAGCCGGCGGCTGTGATGGAAGGGGTGGTGGCTGGCCGTTCACGCAACGCGAGAACTACTGTGTCGACTCTGGAGATTCAAGCTCCCGTTTTTGGAGGAACGTGCATTGCCCACTGCCTTCGCATCTGCAATGGTGTCGCGGTCGACGGCAAACCAAGCGCCGTCCATTTTTGGATCGAGACCTATGGAACTACGTTTTGCAATCCTTTTCGTGTTGGCGTCGCTGATTGCGCCCGCCCTAGATGCCCAGGAACTGAAACCACTCACAGTTGATGCCTTGGTGGCAAAGAATATCGAAGCTAAGGGAGGCATCGATGCGCTGCACGCCGTGCGGTCGCTGCAGCTCAAGGGCAAGATGCTGGTGAACGAGGGCCAAATTGAGCTTGCCTACACGCAGACGAAGAAACGGCCGGGCCAGGTTCGGGCGGAAGCGACCCTTCAGGGCATGACGCTGGTGCAGGCGTACGACGGCACGCAGGGCTGGAAAATCTCACCGTTCGGAGGCCGCAAAGATCCGGAGAAAATGTCGGTGGATGATGCGAAATCGCTTGTAGAGGACGCCGAAATCGATGGACCCCTTGTCGATTGGGAGGCCAAAGGGAGTACCGTGGAGTATCTCGGCCCCGAGGATGTGGATGGTACCCTCGCGCATAAGCTCAAGGTCGTCCGCAAGAACGGCGACGTGAGCTACGTCTATCTCGATCCCGACTACTTCCTGGAGATTCGCATCCTCACTCAGCGGATCGAGCAAGGCGCGCAGGTGGAGGTTGAAACCGATCTTGGAGATTATGAAAAAGTCGCCGGCGTATTTTTCCCCTTCTCAATCGAAGCTGGTCCAAAGGGAGCGACCGACAAACAAAAGATCATTCTCGAAAAAGCCGAGGCCAATGTCCCCGTCGACGACGCTCAATTTAAATTTCCCACTCCCGCTTCCAAATAATTTTATGCGTTTCCCGAACTTCATTCTTTTCGGCGCCTTCTGTTTCGCCGGCGCAGCAATCGGCGCCGAGCAGGCGCCCTATAACTCTTCAACCATTTCCGGTCTTGGCGCCCGCAACATCGGTTCCGCAACAATGAGCGGCCGGATCTCCGCGATCGCCGCCACAAAAGAACCGTCCGGGAAAATTACGCTTTTCGTCGGGGCGGCCAGCGGCGGCGTTTGGAAATCCGAGGATGGCGGGATGCTTTACAAGCCGGTCTTCGACGAGCAGCCAGTGCAATCGATCGGCGCCGTCGCACTCGATCCCAAGAACTCGAAGAATGTTTGGGTCGGGACGGGCGAAGCATGGATGCGTAACAGCGTTTCAGTTGGCAACGGAATCTACAAATCGGGGGACGGCGGCGAGACCTGGACCTATGTCGGTTTACCCAATTCGGAACGCGTCGCAAAAATCGTCGTAAGCTCCACAAACAGTGACACTGTCTTTGCGGCTGTGCCGGGAGCGCTTTGGAGCGATTCGCCGGATCGCGGTCTCTATAAGACCACGGATGGCGGTAAGACCTGGAACATCGTGTTGAAGGGCGCAAACCGGTCGACCGGCGCCTCTGCAATCGCGCTCGATCCTGTTGATCCGAACAAGATGTTTGCGGCCATGTGGGATTTTCGTCGCAAGGGCTGGACCTTCCGCTCCGGTGGCGAAGGCCCCAACGCGCCTTCTAGCAGCGGCTTGTTTCGCACGCCCGACGGCGGCGCGACCTGGACGGAAGTTACGCCCGAGAACGCCAAGGGTTTTCCGAAGAAGCCTTACGGTCGCATCGCGGTCGCTATCGCGCCCTCGAATGCAAAACGTGTTTACGCCTTTGTCGAATCCACCGACAGCGCACTCTTTGTCTCCGATGACGGCGGCGCGACGTGGGATAAGCGCGACAAGAGCAATTGGATGGTCTGGCGTCCGTTCTACTTCGCGAACCTGATCGTTGATCCCAAAAACCCGGACCGCCTTTTCAAGACCGACGGCCCGTTAATCCTGAGCGAAGACGCGGGCAAAAGCTTCACCGTAGTGGGCGGTTTCCAAGGCGCGCACGGCGACATGCACGATGTGTGGATCGATCCGACCAACCCGCAGATCGTCGCCTCGGGGGACGACGGCGGCATGTGGTATTCGTATAATGGCGGCAGCAAATGGTGGAAGGCCGACAACCTCCCCGTCTCGCAATTTTACCATGTTAGTGTCGACGACAAAGATCCATTTCAGGTCTACGGCGGTTTGCAGGACAACAGTTCCTGGGTCGGCCAATCGCAATATCCCGGCGGCATCACCAACGCCCAGTGGGAGAATATGTTTGGCGGCGACGGCTTCTGGATGTTTTCCGATCCCGCGGATCCCGACTACCTCTACGCCGAGGCCCAGGGTGGCACTATCGGCCGGGTGAACCGCCGCACGCACGAGGCTCGCGACATTCAGCCAAAGCCAAACTACAAGGAAAAGCTGCGGTGGAACTGGAACACCCCCATCGCCTTATCTCCAAACGAGAAAGGGACCATCTATATCGGCGCCCAATTCCTTTTCCGCTCGCGCGATCATGGGCAGACGTGGGATCGCATTTCTCCGGATTTGAGCACGAACGACCCCGAGAAGCAGAAGCAGGAACAATCGGGGGGCGTCACCGTCGACAACTCAGCGGCGGAAATGCACACCACGATTTACTCGATCAGCGAGTCGCCGAAAGACAAGTCTGTCATCTGGGTCGGCACCGATGACGGCAACCTACAGGTCACGCGCGACGGAGCGAAGACGTGGAGTAACGTTGCTGGCAACGTCCCGGGCTTGCCCAAGAATTCCTGGGTCAGCTGGGTGCAGGCCGGCAACTTCGATGCGGGCACCGCCTACGCCGCCTTCGATCGCCACACGTTCGGCGATCACGCGCCCTACGTTTTCCGCACCGCAGACTATGGAAAGACCTGGACTCCGCTCGTCACGGCGGAGGAAGTCAAAGGTGTGCGCGGATACGCGCACGTTATCAAGGAAGATCTTGTTCAGCCGAACCTCTTGTTCCTAGGGACCGAGTTCGGCCTGTTTGTCTCCATCGATGGCGGCAAAGCCTGGGCGCAATTCAAAGGCGGCCGTTTTCCGGCGGTCGCTGTGCGCGACCTTGCGATCCAGCCGCGCGAGAATGATCTCGTTCTTGCGACGCACGGTCGCGGCATCTGGATCGTCGACGACATCACGCCTTGGCGGGCCCTAACCTCCGACTTGCTTAGACAAGAGGCGACCTTTGTGTCCGCGCGACCTGTTCAGCAACGCATTGAGGCGAATGGCGGCTGGCCGGGTGGCGCCGCAACGTTTGTCGGTGACAATCCGCCGGACGCCGCTGTGATCACGTACTACCAGCGCTCCCGCCATCTCTTTGGCAAGCTTAAGATCGAAGTGTTGGATGCGTCGGGCCGAGTGGTGGATGAGGTGCCAGCGAGCAAGCGCCCCGGATTGAATCGTGTCATCTGGAGTATGCGCGAAAAGCCGCCGCGCGTTCCGGCTGCGGCGCAGATTGCAAATGCCGGGACACGCGGCCCGCGTTTGTTGCCTGGCGTTTACACGGTCCGCATGACGAAGGCCGGAAAGGTCACCGAGACAAAGCTCACAGTCGGCCTTGATCGCCGCGTCAAATTCAACGAAGCCGACCGCAAGGCGCAATTCGAAGCGGCGATGAAAGTGCACGCCTTGTTTGGTGATGAGAGCGCAGTCATGGATCGCATTCTCGCTCTCCGCGCCAGTTTGGCGACGAGCACGGGAGCATTGCCGGAGGGTGATGCGCTCCGCAAAACGATCGCGGATTTCGACGGGAAAGTGGATGCGGTGCGGAAACAGATTGTCGCTACCACTGAGGGTGGTGCGATCACGGGCGAGGAACGTCTGCGCGAGCATACCGACCAGCTTTATGGAGCGATCCTCAGCTACGAGGGCAAGCCAGGTGACTACCAGGTAGCCAACATCGCCGCGCTCCGGCGAGAACTGGATGACGTGACGAAAGAGTTTCAGCAAATAATCGCACAGGACGTTCCGACGCTAAACGACGCGCTCAAAGCTAAAGGCCAGCCGGCGATTGTTCCGCCACCCGGGAAGATCGCTCTCAAGGACCAACCCCTCGGTTCCGCTCGGACAACGCTCCCAGCCACCTTCCGTCTTTGGTAACGACGCCGCGCCTCGTCCGCTGGCCGATTTGATTTCGCGGCCCGCTCAGTCGCCTTGGCGCGGGACTTTCAATAAGATTGTGGGTTCCGAATCAGCTTGTTTTACTTTGCGAGACTTTGTCACCGCCGTCTCATCTTCGACGTCGCGGCTCTGCTCCGTTTGTGCCGCGGAATTCGTTTGCTGACTGGGGGACGCGGTCGTGTCGGGCGCGAGCTCAGCGGGGCCTTCTTCGGGAGGAGCTGGTTCAGCGCGCCTTACCTCCGGCTCAGCCGGCTCCGCGCGCCGCACCTCGTGCATGATAATTTTTTTCGGTGCGGTCTGCCGAGTGACCGCGCTGGCCTCACCGCCGGGCGAGACGGCCGGCGTCGGCGCAGTCTGCGGATTTGTCGGAGAGTTTGATGTTGCTGGCTGCGCAAGCGCCACTGCAACCTGGTTTGGGGAAGCGCGCTCCGCGAAATCGGTCGCAGGGGTTAGCGCACTGGCGTTATCCGATTCCGTGCTCCTTGCCGGCACAGACTGCGTGTTCGCGTTGGCAACAGCAGGAGTTGATGGCGTGGCGATCGACACCATCGTATGTGCCACCTTCGCACTAGCTGGCGTCGCAGATGCCAAAGCGTCGGAGACTCCAATAGGCACACCGATCGGTTCTTCGGCGTGAACGACCCGGCGGTGCCGAAGGTATCCCCGCACAACCAAAGCCGCGAGTGCGGCCATCGCCAAAAAGAGCGTTGCGCGCGCGAGCGCTTTCATTGGAATGCGCCGGCGCGCCGGCATGCCGATCGCGCCGGTTCGCGAGATAGGAACTCCGGACGGCCGGGCCCTTGTCTCTCGCTGTTCCACTTCGGTCAGGCAATCCTGGAGCCGTCGGTAGAACCCGAGCGGATCGCGCGGTCGCGCATCTGGATTTATCGACAACATTTGTGCAAGCAAACGCCTGACCCCATTTGGCAGGGCACTCATTTTGTCCAAGGCCACTCCCGTCTCCGTCGCTTGCGCAGCCATTGGGCCTTTCGGCGTCGTCCGTGGAGGCGCGCCCGTCAAGAGGAACCACATCGTGCACCCGAGCGAATAAATCTCCGAGCGGAAATCGACGGTGCCATCTTGGAGCTGTTCCGGACTCGCGTAATACGAAGACTTGTCCAACGCAGTCAAAACGACCTCGGTGCCCGGGAATTTCGGCGCGCCGCCCGCGAAATGCAGCACTTTCACGAGCGGCCATTCGCCTTCCGCCGTCTGTCCAGGAACCAGCACCAAGTTACTCGGATTAATGGCGCGGTGAACAATCTGATGAAACGCTGCGGCGCCCAGCGCGCTTACGACCTGCGACGCAATGCGCAAGACCGGACCCACCGGCATTGGCCCGTTGGTGTTGACCCATTCTTCGGCAAGGGTCCCATCAAAATCTTCGGTAACGTAAACAAGGTTATCGTCCTGAACTCCGAAATCATACAGAGCGGGGATGTTGAGATGAGTCAGGTTCTTTGCGGCAATCGCTTTGGCTTCGAGCTGTTCGCGTAGGGCCGTTTTCAGAGACGCGGCGGGAACCACTTCCACCACCACTTTTTTCCCCGAATCGATCTCTTCCCCCTCGTACGCCAATGGGCTGTCGCTGGACTCTCCTACCTCTCCGATTTCCTCCGCGGCGACGCGGTATTTGCCCAGAAAGATTTGACTGTCCATGTGTTGAGGCGGAGCCCAAGCAACCCCAACAATTGGATCGAATCGTGCGGCAGGGGTGAGTGCCGGGTCCCGTGAAATTAGACCTTCATTACGGAAAGTAATTCACGCAAGTCCAACGCCGTTTAGCGACCGCCTCCGTGACCTTGCCCGTGATTTTGCCGTTCACCGCCGTCGTCTTCTTCTGTGCAACGCCACAAGCTCGATTCGGCGCGCTAGCGTCACACTCCGGGTCTTTCAAGGTCGTAGAGTAACCGAGGCAGCTCGCGCCGTTGGCCTTCAATACTGGTTAAGTTTACACCAACGCGCCGCGCTCCCACCCGCGTGTAAAAGCCCTCAGCGTTCGGGTCCGCTTCGATCTTGATTGCCTGGAATCCCAAACGCCTCGCTTGCTTGGCCGCATGCTCAAACAAGGCCCGTCCGATACCGCGACCCATCGCATGAGGAATGATCCAGAGATGGTCGAGATGCAGCCCGTCGCTTTCGGCCGTCAGAAGATAAAATCCAACCGCGCGACCATTCTCCACCGCGGTATACGTCAAATTCGCGGCGATGAATTCAGGGTGCATCGTCAGGATATCCCGCCAACTCTGGATCCATCGTTCGGGATAACCCCAATGGCGCTTCGCCGCGTGAGCGATCTCTGTCAATCCATCTGCATCTTCTGGTTTGGCGCGGACGATTTGCATACGGAATAGTTTCTCATTTACTGCAGAGAGCACAAAGAACCCAGACGTTCCCTAAAACTGCGGCGGTACGCGGTGCGCGTGCCTTACAGTTGGCATTAAGTCGAAGCCGTGTCCCATGACGTTTCGAAAATGGGACAGAGAAATCCCGACGACGGGACAACGAGGCCTCTGGCCGATTGGTCTCTCCTCACGTAAACCGTTCCCTTTCTGGGTGAAACGAAACGATCCGCTGAGTGGCATAACCCATGCAAAGGGGTTCCTCGGAAGTCTCTCGATGAGCTTCGTTAGCGCCATTCAATCGAAATGAAATGCAATTCCGCCGCATTTTCCAACCTAACAGGTCCTGAATTATGATCATTCGCACCCTCCTGCTGCTCGTCATCGCGGCGGCTACGGCCTCCGCGTTATCGGAAGAAAACATTAGTCAACAACTCGACGGTGCGCCCGGCGGCAAAATTATCGTTGATGTCGATTTCGGCACGATCGACATCTCGGCCGGTGCGGATGACAAGGTCGTCGTCGAAGCCCACCGCAAGATCGATTCGAACAACGAAGGGCAAGAAAAGGAATACCTGGCCACAGTGCCGGTGACCCTGAGCAAGGACGGAAATACGGTGACGATCCGCGCGAGACGCCAGCAGAAAGATCACAATTTGAACTGGTCAGGGCGATGCAGCATGGACGCGCGTTACACCGTGCACGTGCCGCGGAATTTCAACTCCGAACTGCGCACCGGCGGTGGCACGATCATCGGCGCTGAGCTGACAGGAACGATGAGCGCAGACACGAGCGGCGGTAAATTGAAATTCACTCATCTGCGTGGTCCGACCGGCGCGACGACCAGCGGCGGGAGCATCGAACTCAATGGCTGCGAAGGCGCAGTGAAGGTCGATACGAGCGGCGGCCGGATCGAGTCGATCGACGGGAGCGGTTCGCTCGAGGCGCGCACATCAGGTGGATCGATCGTGGTGCGGAATTTTGGCGGCGATACCAAGGTGGAGACCAGCGGAGGCCGGCTCACCTTCGAAAACATTAATGGAAAAATAACGGGGCGGAGCTCCGGCGGATCGATCACCGCTCGTTTGCGCTCGCCCGTGCCTGGGGACGTGAATTTGGAAACCTCCGCCGGCAGTATTGACGTGACTGTGCCTCCCGATGCTGGCTTGGATGTCGAAGCAGAAGCGAGTTCGGGACGAGTGACGAGCGACCTGCCCTTCGTTGGAATACGCACCGACCGCGAGCAGTTGAAAGGAAAGATTAACGGTGGCGGCAAGTCGCTTGTTCTCCGCTCCGGCGCGGGCAGCATCTCGATCAAGCCGGCTTCGGCCGACGTGGCAGCGCGATAATTTCCGGAGCGAGCCTTATGAACGATCTGCGTTTCGCACTTCGGCAGCTTCGGAAGTCACCCGGCTTCACTCTCATCGCTGTGATCACACTCGCGCTCGGCATCGGCGCGAACACTGCGATCTTCAGTGTCATCTACGCGGTCCTGCTCAAACCGCTGCCTTACCCGGACCCGGATCGAATCACGATTCTGACCGAATCGGACATAAGCCAGCCGGCCATCTCCGTCAGCTTCCCGGATTACGTCGACTGGAAACGCGACAACACGGTCTTCGAGCAGCTCGCGGTTGCACGGCGTGAATCTTTTAATTTGAGCGGCCTTCAAGATCGCGCGCCAGAGCAGGTTTCCGGCGCGATCGTTACGGCAAATTTTTTCAAGGTCGTCGGACTGGCGCCCCAACTCGGACGGACGTTCACGGAAGAAGAAGATCGCGTCGGTGGCCCGCTCCTCGCGGTGATCAGTGATCGGCTTTGGCAAAAATTTTTCGAGCGCAATCCGAATGTGCTCGGACGCACCCTCAATTTTGGCAACCAGCCTTACACAGTGATCGGCGTGATGCCGCCGCGGATGTTCTCTCCGCGCACCGTCGAAGTTTGGTTCCCGTTGATGCGTCGCACGGACAATCCGAGCTGGCAGAACCGGGACAATCACCCTGGCTTGTTCGGGTGGGCGCGCTTGAAGCCGGGCGTTTCACTGGAGCGAGCGCAGGCCGAGATGAGCACGATCGCCGCGCGCCTCGAGCAGAAATATCCGGACTCGAACTCGAAAGTCGGAGTGAAGGTCACACCGCTGCTCGAAAACCAGGTCGGTGAATACCGCACAAGTCTCGGACTCCTCGTCGGTGCCGTGGGCCTCGTTCTCCTGATTGCCTGCGCGAACCTGGCGAATCTTCTCGCAGCACGAGGTGCTGCACGCGCGCGGGAATTCGCGGTGCGCGCCGCTGTGGGTGCCAGCCGGTGGCATATTATCCGGCAGCTCTTGATGGAGAGTTTAGTGCTCGCGACGATCGGCGGTTCGCTCGGCCTCTGTCTCGCCGCATGGTGCCGGGATTTACTCATCGCCGTTTCCCCGCCCGGCGTCGCACGCTTCCAGAATTTGCCTCTGGATGGTTGGGTTCTAGGATTCACTGTCCTGATTTCCTTCGTGACCAGCATCCTCTTTGGTCTTTGGCCGGCCTTGCACACCTCCCGCGCCGACATTCAACTCGCCCTGAAATCCGGCGGCCACGGGAGCTCCGATGCCCCGGGCGCGCGTAGGTCGCGCGATCTGTTGGTCATCGTGGAAGTAGCGCTCACCCTCGTGCTCTTGAGCGCGGCGGGTCTGGTCCTGAAAAGTTTCGCAAACGCCCGAGCGCTCCCGCTCGGTTTCGACCCACACCTTTTGCTGTCGGCGCGCGTCGATCTTCCGGAGCCGAGCTATTCTGATGAAACGAAACTCCTGAATTTTTCCAGCGCGCTGCTCGAAAAGCTAAAGGAACTTCCCGGTGTCGAGCATGTGGCGTTGGCGGCAAATCCGCCGCTGATGACGGGTTGGCAAACGGGATTTTTGCCCGAAGGCACGCCGGAGCCACCGCCGGGTCAGCTACCTGCGGTCGAGATGTCCGTCATAACAAGTGATTACCTTCAGACGCTAGGAACTCCGTTACTCCGCGGTCGGCCCTTTGACGCGCGCGACACGCAGGATGCGCCGCCCGTCCTCATCGTCGATCAGATGCTCGCCGCCCGCTACTTTCCAGGACAGGACGCGGTCGGGAAACGCGTCCGCATGTCCACGGACGAGAAAAAGGGAAAGCAGTATCGAACGATCGTTGGCGTTGTGCCCCATCTGAAGGTTTATGGGTTCGAAGAAATCACTGCGTTACCGCAGGCCTACCTTCCCATGACCCAACAGCCGCAGACGGGTCTGGTCGTATTGCTGCGCACTTCGCTCTCACCGAAAAACCTCGAAAAACCAGTCCGCCAGATCGTCGCGTCGCTCGATCCGGCGCAGCCCGCCTTCGAATTCCGGACGATGCAGGAGCGCGTCGAGGAAACTTGGGCTACGCCGCGCTTGATGAGTTTTCTCCTGGTGTGTTTCGCCGTGCTCGCGTTGACGCTCGCGGTCGTTGGCCTCTACGGGGTGATGGCATTCAACGGCCTGCGTCGCATGCGCGAAATCGGAGTGCGTCTCGCCTTGGGAGCAATGCCTGCGCAAATTCGGACGATGATGCTGCGGCACGGCATGCGTCTGCTCGGGTTCGGTCTGTTGCTGGGTTTTGTGGGAGCGTTCGCGCTCGCGCGCGTCATTCGAAGTTTGCTTTTCAGTGTGAATGCAAACGATCCGCTCATTTATGGGGCGGTCTCGCTGGTGCTCGCTGGTGCCGCGCTGCTCGCTTGCTGGGTGCCGGCGCGACGCGCCTCACGGGTCAATCCGATGATTACACTGCGCGCCGAATGATGGCCTAACGAGCGAAAGGAAGATGAACAACCTGCGCTACGCCCTTCGCCAACTGCGCAAGTCGCCGGGGTTCACTTTTGTCGCCGTGCTCACGCTCGCTCTCGGCATCGGCGCGAACACCGCGATCTTCACCGTCGTGCACGCGGTCTTGCTCGCGCCGCTTCCCTATCCCGATGCCGAGCGCATCGTGGCGGTGCAATCGCGCAACCTGCAAGAGAATCTGAAGGGGCAAGGCTTCGCGCCCGCGGGCTTTCGTGATGTCGAGAAGCAAGTCACATCGTTCGAGAGCATCGCGGCTAGTCGCTACAATTACGACAACCTTACGCGCGTCGAGAAACCGACCTCACTCACTGGCAGCCTCGTCACCCAGGATTACTTCCGGGTGCTCGGCGAGAAAGCACTCATCGGCCGCACCTTCACGCGAGAAGACGCAGCGGCCAGCGCCAAACCTACGGTCGTGCTCAGCTACGATCTTTGGCAAAAACAATTCGGCGGCCGGCGCGAGATCGTCGGCGAAACGGTCACCCTCGACGACGTGCCGCACGAGGTCATAGGAGTCATGCCGCGCGCTTTCAAGGATCCGTTCAACATTTCCTCCGATTGGCGGGTCTTCCCGAATGAAGGCGACGAGAACTTCGTTGCGAACGCGCGTTTTTGGGGCGTGATCGGACGGATGAAGCCCGGCCTGTCTGTGTCCACCGTCCAAGCCGAGCTCGATGCCATCGCCGCGCGCCTCACCCAGAGCGACGCGAAATTCTACAGAGGCTGGGATTTCACTTTGGCTCCGTTGCGCTACCTGGTTGTCGGCAACTATCGCGAGGGTTTGATCTTGGTCGTCGGCGCCGCGCTGGTCGTGCTGCTCATCACGTGCGCGAATGTTGCCGGTCTGCAATTCGTCCGCGCCTCTACGCGGCAACGTGAGGTAGCGATTCGCCTTGCTCTGGGCGCGAGCCGCGCGGCGATTGCGCGAGGGCATTTGATTGAGTCGCTGCTGCTCGTCGCGCTTGGCGGTTTGGGCGGTTTGTTGGTCGGCAGCTGGGGGTTGGACCTCCTTCTGGTGAGCCTGGCGCGTGACTGGATTCCGCGCAGCGACGAAATCGCCTTGAACACGCCCGTGCTTCTGATCACCGGCGCGATCGCTCTCCTGACCGGACTCGTCTTCGGTCTCTATCCGGCGTGGCATGCGACCAGAGTCGACGCGATCGATTCTCTGCGCGATGGAAGCAAGGGCTCCGCCGGTCTGCAATCGGTCCGGCTCCGCGGCGCGCTCGTCGTCGCGCAGATCGCGCTCACGCTCGTCCTCCTTGTCTGCGCCGGTCTTGTCTGGAAAAGCTTTGCCGCGATCACCCGGGTAAATCCCGGCATTCAGATCGAGAACACATTGAGCATGGTCATCACGCTCGCACCGACTCGCTACGACACCGGAGAAAAGCGCAGCGACTATTACCGCCAGCTTGTCGAACACACGAGTGCAATACCGGGGGTCGAATCGGTCGCATTCACCCAGACGATGCCGTTCACGTGGGGAATACCCGCGACGTTCTCAGTCTATGGCTCGTCAAACGACGAAACCAAATTGCCGCCTGCCTTCTACGATTCCGTTAGTCCCTCATTTTTTGCGACCCTGCATATTTCGCTCCTGAAGGGTCGCACCTTTGCCGAAACCGACAATGCGCAAGCGCCAGGCGTGATCGTGCTGAGCCAGTCGGCCGTGAAGAAATTCTTTCCGAACGGGGATCCTCTCGGTAGGCGGCTGATCCTTCCGCCGAACAGTCGGCAACCAAATCCGCAACCGCTCGAGATCATCGGCGTGGTCGGCGATGTTCCGCGCAATGGTCTCGACGCCGACACGCCCTATCAAGTTTACGCTTCGTTGAATCAGCGCGGCTCTCCTTTCTCGACGCTTTTGGTGCGCTCCCCGCTTCCGGTCGAAACGATTTCGCAAACAGTCCAACGCGCGATCTGGGCCTTCAATCCGGAGCAGACGATTTCGAACGTCGCGCCGGTGCGAACCTTGGTGAAACAGAGTCTCACCCAGCCGCAACTTTACCTTACGCTCTTCAGTCTTTTCGCCCTTCTCGCGCTGCTCCTCGCGGGCATCGGTCTCTACGGCCTCATCGCTTACAGCGTGGCGCAACGCACGCGTGAATTTGGTATTCGCTACGCGCTCGGCGCCCAGGTCCGCGATGTCCTCCGTCTCGTGCTCGGGCAAGGCGTCAGGCTCACCGCGCTCGGTCTCGTCCTTGGTTTGCTAGGCGCAGCCGCGGTCGCGCGTCTCATGGAAACACTTCTCTTTCACACCACCGTTTATGATCCCCTCGTCTTTGGCGGCGTTGTGGTTCTCCTCGGTGCCATCGGTCTTCTCGCCGCGTTGTTGCCCGCCCTGCGCGCGACCAAGGCAGATCCCGTCGCAGCGCTACGCGCCGAATGAAAATGGAAACACTGCCGAACCCGATTTGTAGGGCGTCTGTGTCAGACGCCGGCGGAGAGGTGACGTTTCACAGAAACGCCCTACAAACAGAAGCGCCATGAACAATCTCCGTTTCGCTCTTCGCCAACTTCGCAAAGCTCCGGCGTTCACGGCCACGGCGCTCGCCACGATCGCGATCTGTCTCGGAGCGAACCTCGCGATTTTCGCGGTCATCAATTCCATTCTGCTCCGTCCGCTTCCATTTCCGCAATCCGATCGGCTCGTCACGATCTTCAACACCTATCCGAAAGCGGGCGTGGAACGCGATGGCTCCTCGATTACCAATTACTACGAGCGGCGCGGCAACATCCCGGCCTTCTCGAGCCTTTCCATCTTTCGCTACGGCAGCGAAGTCGTCGGCGAAACCGGTTCGACCCAGCAGGAAGAGCTCATGCGCGTCTCACCGGATTTTTTCACGACGCTAGGCGTCCCGGTGATGGGTCGCACCTTCAGCGAGGCGGAAACGATCACTCCGATTGAGGACCGCGGAGTGGCCATCCTGACCGACGCCTACTGGAACCAGCGCTTTAATTCCAATCCAAACATCCTCGGCCGGGAACTCCGCGTGAACGGAGTGCCGCGAAAAATCGTCGGTGTCTTGCCTCCTGACTTTCGCTTCCTCTCTTCTAAAGCGCGGTTTTTTCTGCCATTGACGTCCCGGGCGGACCTGCGCACGCCGAAGCAGCGCCACTCCGGCGGCGGCGGCACGCACATGATCGGGCGGTTGAAACCGGGCGCTACGATCGCCCAGGCGCAAGCGCAAATCGACGCGCACAACGCCGCCGTCGAGAAGGACAATCCCGAAGCGAAAATGATGGCCGACGCTGGCTTCCGCTCGCCGGTGCTTCCACTCCATGCGGACCACGTGCGCTCGATCCGTCCGACACTCTTGTTGATGCAGGGCGGTGTGTTTTGCCTCCTGCTCATCAGCGCGGTCAATCTCGTGAACCTGCTTCTGATCCGGGCGAGCGGACGCGCGAAAGAAATAGCGATTCGCCAATCGATGGGCGCTAGCCGGCGGCATGTGGTGAACCAGGTGATGGTTGAAACCGTTCTCCTCACCGTGGTCGGCGGATTGCTCGGCCTTGTCGTGGGCGCGTGGGGGATTCGGCTGCTCGAAGTTCTCGGCGCGGATCGCCTGCCGCTCGGCGCGCACATCGCCTTCGATGGCTGGCTCGCGTCGATCGGTCTTGTTGGCGCGATTCTCCTGGGAGTTGTCATCGCGGTGCCAATCGCCTGGTTCAATCTGAGCAGTCATCTCGCAAATGCGCTTCAATCGGAAGCGCGCACCGGCACGGTCAGTCGCGCCGCTCAACGTCTTCGCCACGGATTTATCGTTGCGCAGATCGCGCTCGCTTTTGTTTTGCTCACGGGGGCGGCGCTTCTCGGGCTGAGCTTGAAAAAGGTCATGGCCGTTTCTCCCGGCTTCCGCGCTGATCACGTTCTCACTGGCCAGTTCACGCTCCCATGGGGAATTTATGACACCAGCGCCGAGCGCGCTGCCGTCCCAGAGCGATTGCTGGAATTAATCGGTCAGCAGCCGGGAGTCGCCGCAGCTGGAACGATCACGAACATGCCGCTGAGCGGAGACAACGGCAAAACCGCGATCACACCAAAGGGCTATGTGCCACCGCCAGGTCAATCACTGCACGGTCATTATTCCTATGGCGTAAGCGGCGATTACTTCTCTGCTCTCGGCATTCCGTTGCGCGAAGGACGGTTCCTTACCTCAGCGGATTCTCACCGCTCGGAACGGGTCTGTGTCGTGGATGAAGACTTCGCCCGGCGTTACTGGCCCCAGGGCGGCGCGCTCGGTCAACAAGTGTTTCACGGCAATATTGTCTTCACCGGAAAAGGCAGCGATGCAGACAACGCGAACCTATTCACCATTGTCGGTATCGTCGGCGCGGTAAAACAAGAGGAGCTCACTGAACCGCAGGGGCAGGGCGCGGTTTACCTGCCTTTCGCTTATCGAGACAGCGCTAACATCTTCGTCGCCACGCGGACGAGCCAGCGCCCGGAAGCGTTTGCCGAAACGCTGCGGAAACTGGTGCGCGCGACCGATCCGGAGCTGACCGTCGATGGCCTCCGCTCGATGGATACGCGCATCGCGGAGAGCCTCATCACGCGTCGGTCACCGGCGCTGCTCGCCGGAATTTTCGCCAGCGTCGCACTGCTCCTCGCGGCGATCGGAACTTATGGCGTCTTGAGTTACGCCGTCGCGCAACGCCGGCGCGAGATCGGCATTCGCATGGCGCTCGGTGCGCAAACGCGCCAGATCGGGACGCAATTCCTCTCGTTAGGCCTGCGCCTTCTCGCCGCCGGAACCATCCTCGGTTTGATTGGCGCGTGGCTGGCAGGAAGAGCGATGCAGAGCGTTCTCTTCGACGTGCCGACGCTCCACGTCGCCACTCTTCTCGGCACTGCGCTGGTCATGACTGCGGTGTCACTCGTTGCCTGCCTCATCCCCGCGCGACGCGCCACCAAAGTCGACCCCATGATCGCACTCCGCACGGAATGATAATGAAATCACGACCGAACTCAAATTGTAGGGCGTCTGTGTCAGACGCCAATCCCCACGCGGCGTTTCACAGAAACGCCCTACAAAGGAAGGCAGAACCTGTATGAACGATCTTCGTTACGCTCTTCGCCAACTCCGCAAATCACCCGGGTTCACTCTGGTCGCCGTGCTCACGCTGGCGCTAGGCATCGGCACCAACACGGCCATCTTTAGCGTGATCAACGCCGTGCTGCTCCGTCCACTTCCGTATCCGGAAGCAGATCGCATCATCACACTGAGCGAATCGACCCCGGCCCAGCCGGAGATCTCGATCTCGTGGCCCAATTTTCTGGATTGGAAAACTGAGAGCACGGTTTTCGAATCGCTGGCAGTCGGACGACGTGAGTCGTTCAATCTCAGTGACGTGCCTGGTCGCGGACCGGAGCGGGTTTCCGGGTTCGTGGCGACCGCCCCGTTCTTCAAAGCCATCGGGCTCAATCCGCAGATCGGTCGCACATTTTCCGAAGAGGAAGATAAGGCCGGCGGGAATCGGCTGGCTGTAATCAGCGATGGGCTTTGGCAGCGCACGTTCAACCGCGACCCCGCGGTGCTCGGTCGCGAGATCAATTTGCACAACCAGCTTTACACCGTTCTCGGAGTTATGCCGCCGCAAATGACGTCACCGAGTGGCGTCGACGTGTGGCTGCCGCTCATGCGCCGCGTCCCGTCGGGATGGGCTCGCGGGATGCATCCAGGCCTCTACGCCTGGGGCAAACTGAAACCGGGCTTGAGCGTCGAGCAGGCGCGGAAGCAAATGAAGACCATCGCCGCCGGTCTCGAGAAAAGGTACTACTCCGACAACGCTGGCATCAGCGTCAACGTCACGTCGCTTCTCGAAAACCAGGTTGGCCCGTACAAGAAAAATCTTGGGCTCTTGTTGGGTGCGGTTGGATTAGTCCTGCTCATCGCCTGCGCGAACCTGGCGAATCTTCTTGCCGTGCGCGGCGCTACGCGTGCGCGTGAGTTCGCGGTTCGCGCGGCGTTGGGCGCTGGCCGCGGCCAGATCATTCGCCAATTGTTGATCGAGAGCATGCTCATCGCGCTGCTTGGCGGGCTTCTCGGATTCCTGATTGCATTCTGGGGACGCGACGCAGTCGTGGCACTGAGTCCCGCGGGCGTGCCGCGTTTACAAGAAGTGACGCTCGATGGCTGGGTGCTTGCGTTCACGCTCGGCCTCGCCTTACTCACGAACTTTCTCTTTGGGCTCTGGCCCGCGCGGCTATCAGCGAATGCGGATATTCAGCTCGCACTAAAATCTGGCGCGCATGGCAGTTCCGATTCGTTAGCTGCGCGCCGGACGCGGAATGGGCTGGTCGTCGGTGAGATCGCGCTGACCCTCGTGCTCTTAATTTCTGCGGCCCTCGTTCTGAAAAGTTTTGCGCGCGCCCAATCGCTTTCCCTCGGATTCGAGCCGCGCGGTTTGGTCACGGCGAATCTCGATCTGCCTTTCCGGGTTTACACGACGCACGATAAGATCGCCGATTTTTCGGATAGGATTCTTGAAAAAGTTCGCGCGCTGCCTGGAGTCACCGATGCGGCGCTCAACTCGAGCCCGCCTCTGAGCTCTCGCTGGCAGACCGGATATCTGCGGGAAGGCGAGCCGGAGCCGACGCCTGACCAGCAACTTTCCGCCGATACCGAAATAGTGACGGCAACTTATTTTTCGACCATGCGCGCTTCGCTCATGCGAGGGCGCGTCTTCAACGAACGGGATACGTCCACTTCTCCGCCTGTCACGGTGATCGACCAGCTTCTGGCGGAGAAGATTTTCCCCGGAGAAGATCCGATCGGCAAGCGGCTCCGGATGGATCCGGGTGATACCGGCAAGAACCAAATGTGGGAAATCGTCGGCGTAGTGGGGCGAATGAAAGCGCGCGCCTTCGACGACATCGATACGCTTCCAGTGGTTTACTTCCCCCAGCGACAGGTGGAACGGACGAATTACACCTTGTTGATGCGCACGAACGTTCCGGCCGGATCGCTGGAACGAATAATCCGCGAAACCGTCGCCTCGATCGATCCCGCGCAACCGGTTTACGGAGTGCGCACCATGTTCGATCGCGTGAAGGAAACCTGGGCGCACTCGAGATTCATGAGTTTTCTCCTGATCATCTTTGCGGGACTGGCGCTCACGCTTTCCATGGTCGGATTGTACGGAGTCCTGGCGTTCAGCGCGCTGCGGCGTCTGCGAGAAATCGGCGTGCGCCTCGCGCTGGGAGCTACACGGTCACACATTCATTCGCTTATTCTGGGTCAGGGCGTGCGGCTGCTCGCAGTGGGATTAGTCATCGGACTGGCGGGCGCGCTCGCATTCTCGCGCGTGCTCGGAAGCTTTCTCTTCGAAGTGACGGCGATCGATCCGGCGATCTACGCCGTGGTCAGCATTCTTCTCGCGGTGGCCGCAATTCTCGCGTGTTGGATTCCGGCACGGCGCGCCTCGCGTGTGGACCCAATCATCACGTTGCGAGCTGAATAGAACTCCATGAACGACCTTCGTTACGCGCTGAGGATGCTTTGGAAATCGCCGGCGTTCAGCATCATCGCCGTGGCGACGCTCGCTCTCGGCATCGGCGCGAACACTGCGATCTTTTCCGTGATCGAAAGCGCATTGCTGCGTCCGTTGCCCTTTCCGAAAGCGGATCGATTGGTCCGCCTTTACGAGACATTCGATGAGAACGGTGCGCGCAGTGATCTGTTGAATCTTTCGGAGAAGACAGTTCGGCAATGGCGCGAATATGGCGGCGACATTTTCGAAGGGATCGGCGCAGCAACTGGCGCCAGCGTCACTACTGCGAGTGCGGGCGAGTCCAAGCAGAGCTTCCCCGCCGCGCGCATCAGTTCAAACTTTTTGAACGTGGTCGGTCTGCAGCCAATGCTTGGCCGCAATTTCACCGCAGCGGAAGATCAGCCCAATGGCCCGCGCGTCGTAATCGTTGGCTACGATTTTTGGCAGCGAAATCTAGGCGGAGAGGCGGATGTGTTGGGGCACACGATTAAATTGGCAGACGGTTCTTACACAGTCGTCGGGGTGATGCCGAAAGCTTTTCGCCATCCATATCGCGCCTCCATTTGGTTGCCGCTTGCTTTGACCTTCGCGGAAACTGGTCCGCGAAATCATTATCTGTACGGTGCCGCGCGACTCCGTCCGGGCGTCACCATCGCGCAAGCAGACGCTGCGGTCCGAAGAATGTGCGCCGCGATTAATCAAGCTGCGCCCGATCCGGGGAATGCGCCGCGCGCTTACATCATTCCGCTGCGCGACAGTTTCATCATGGATCTGCGGCCGAAGTTATTCATTATCGCAGGTGCAGCTCTCTGTGCCTTGCTTGTTGCCTCCGCGAATTTTGCCGGCTTGATGCTCGCGCGCGTTGTCGAACGAGACGGTGAAATGGCGTTGCGCGCCGCGCTCGGTGCGACGCGCGGTCGCTTGATCCGGCAAGGCCTCATTCAAGCGGTGATCCTCGCGGCGTTCGGAACAATTTGCGGATTGCTCATCGCGGGGTGGCTCACGCCAGCGCTGGTCGCGCTCAGCCCCGAAGGCGCGGACGCGACAGGAAGTGCGATTCGCGAATTCGATTACGGCGTTCGGCTTGATTGGCCTGTCTTTGTTTTTGCCACGGGCGCAATGCTGTTCATCGGCGTCGGCTTTGGTTTGCTGCCCGCTTGGCGCGCGTCGAGGACGGATCTGCGAAGTGCGCTCGGCAGCATCGGCCGCGGCGCGACGTTGGATCGCGGAACGCGGCGATTGCTCGGCGCACTAATCGTCATGGAGATCGCTATCGCGGCCGTGCTCCTCATGGGGAGCCTGACGCTCACGCAATATTTTCGCAAGGTGGTGAATGAACCGTGGGGCTTTTCTACCGACCACCGGCTCATCTTCAATGCCATGTTCTCCGATCGTCTTTTTAATTCTCCCGAATCGCGCGCGCGTACGATCGACCAGACGCTCGGCGAGTTGCGGTCGCTGCCAGGTGTCCGCTCAGCGTCAGTCACGGCGCCATCTCCGATGGAAGCGGCGCGCGATCTCATGGGTTGCGTCCCGGAAGGGAGTCAACCGGTCGAGCCGCGTGGTATTTTTCTCGCGTATATGCGCGGAACAGCGCCCGGATACTTTGGGACGGTGGGTCAACGCTTGCTCCGCGGCCGCGATTTTATCGAGACCGACCGCGCCGACTCACCGCCGGTCTGCATCGTTAACGAATCATTCGCCCGCCGGTTTTGGCCCGGACAGGACTCGTTAGGCAAGCGCATTAAACGCGGGCGCCTCGACGATTCGCGCCCATGGTTCACGATCGTAGGCATCGTCGCGGACACGAAAGCGATCGCCGATCCGCGTGATGGCGAAGTTGTCGGTTCGGTCTGTTTGCCTTTGCCAATCTGGATGGCAAACGGTGGAGAAGATGAGATGACATTCGTCGTCGAAAGCGAAGGAGAACCCAAATCTCTGGAGATCGCCGCCCGCAGCGCGCTCGCTCACGCCGACGACCGGCTCGCGGCTTACGAAATGATCTCGCTGCAGGAGGCCGCCGCGAATTCGTGGGTGACTGAACGCTTTCTTTTCGTCCTCGTCGCCCTTTTCGGTGCGCTCGGATTGATGCTCGCTTCGATTGGTGTCTACGGGCTGCTCGCTCTTCAAGTAACGCGCCGCACGCGTGAGTTTGGCGTGCGCATGGCGCTCGGGGCCACAGCCGCTGCGCTGATTCGTCTGGTCGCCGCGCAAGGCGTGCGATTGCTCGCCTTCGGATTTTTCGGCGGCGGTACCCTGGCCTGGGGAGCGGCGCGCATCGTTCACCATCAATGGCCCGATGTTCCCGCAACTGACCCATTTATCTGGTTCGGCGCGGCTATCGTTCTATCCGCCGGCGTCGCGTTCGCCTCATGGCTGCCCGCGCGCCGCGCATCACGCGTCGACCCGATGGTAGCGCTCCGAGCCGAATAGATTTTACCTAACGAACAAAGCTAATGTTAACCGATTTCCGATACGCCTTCCGGATGCTTCTCAAGTCGCCCGGCTTCACCATCGTTGCCGGGCTCACGCTCGCCCTCGGGATTGGCGTCAACAGCGCCATCTTCAGCGTGGTCGACACCGTCCTGTTGCGACCGCTGTCATTTCCTGATCCAGATCAGATCGTCATGATCTGGGGCACACGCACGAACGAACCGAACTCGAGGGAGACGGATTCGTTCCCGGATTTTTACGATTACCGCGCCCAGAGCCAAAGCTTCCGTGGGATGGCGGGCTACTCTTCCGCGGGCACCGTTCTGAATGGCGTCGGCGAAGCGCAGGAACTGCGCGGCGTGGCCGTGAATGGAGACTTCTTTGAGGTCATGGGCGTGCAACCGATGCTCGGCCGCGGCTTTACCGCAAAGGAGGCGAAGGTCGGCCAAGCGAACGTTGTCGTCATCGGGTACGGGCTTTGGAAACGCGCTTTCGGGAAAGACCCGAAAATCATCGGCCAGCAGATCGATCTGGCGGGCCGCAGTGCCACGCTCCTCGGGGTGATGCCGCCGGGATGGAAGTTTCCGGTTCAGGCGGAGACGAGCGAGTTCATCGTGCCGCTGGAGCCGCTCGTGGCGGCGCAAGTGCCGGACCGCGGCTCGCACTTTGTCCACCTGGTTGGCCGCCTCAATCCGGGCGTCACCCCGCAACAGGCCGAGGCGGAAATGAAGCCGATCGCGGCGCGCCTCGTCACGCAATATCCGGATACGAACACCGGTCGTGGAGTGTTCGTTAGGCCACTGCTCGAAGATATCGTCGGCGATGTCCGACCGGCGTTGTTGATCTTGTTAGGCGCGGTCGCTCTTGTCCTCCTCATCGCCTGTGCGAATGTCGCCAATCTTCTCCTTGCGCGAGCGGCGGCGCGCAGCCGAGAGATCGGCATCCGGGCGGCGCTCGGCGCGAGCCGTTGGCTTATCGTGCGGCAGTTGCTGGCGGAGAGTTTTCTGCTCGCTCTCGTGGGTGGGACCGGCGGGTTGGTCCTCGCCTGGTGGGTGGTGGATTTGTTCGGCATCTTCGGTCCGCGTGATGTCCCGCGACTCGACGACGTTCGGGTTAATCTCGGTGTCTGCGCATTCACTTTCAGCCTAACGATTCTGAGCACGCTCGCCTTCGGCTTGGTGCCGGCGCTGCAGGTTTCGCGGATTAACGTGAACGAGTCGCTCCAACAAGGATCGAAAGGTTCGACCGGCGGGTTGCACGGCACCCGGACACGGGCGTTTCTGGTTGTCTCGCAGGTTTCGCTTTCGTTGCTGCTGCTCGCCGGCGCGGGCTTGCTCATCAAGAGCTTCCTTAATTTACGCGCGACCAATCCCGGCTTCGAGCCGGTGCGCCTGCTCGTGCTCGATCAGGCATTGCCGCGCACGAAGTATTCGGAGCCGGACCAGCAGCGGCGCTTCTTTGCGCAGCTCGCGCCGAAGCTGGCCGCGCTGCCAGGCGTGGAATCCGTCGGCGGCGCGAATCCGTTACCCTTTTCCGGGAACGACAGCAACTCCTCCTTTACGATCGCGGGTCAGCCGCCGATCGCCCCTGGCAATCACCCCGATGCTTCGCAACTCGTCGTCGTTCCCGGCTATTTCCGCACAATGGGAATCCCGTTGCGTAACGGCCGCACGTTCGACCGGCGCGACACTGAGAATTCAAACCATGTGGCCATGATCAACGAGGCCTTCGCGCGCCGTTACCTGCCCAACGTGAATCCGATCGGGCAACACATTCTGCTCGACATTGCGATCGACAAATCTGACGCGCTCGAAGTGGTCGGCGTGGTCGCGGATGCGAAACAGAGCGATCTCAGCGCCGCCGTCCTGCCGGAGATGTATCAGCCATTGGCGCAGGCGCCGACCCGCCGCGTTTGGCTCGTTTTACGGACGGCCAGCGCAACGCTCACCGGGATCGATGCCGCAGTGCGTCGTGTCATTCACGATCAAGATCCGGACGTTTTCGTCAGCAACCTCCAGCCGATGGAAACGCTGATCGGCAAGGGCCTCGCGCAACCGCGCTTCAACATGGTCCTGCTCGGCGTATTCGCGGCGGTCGCGATGGCGCTGGCGGCGGTGGGAATCTACGGCGTGATCGCTTACAGCGTCGCCCAGCGCACGCGCGAGATCGGCATTCGCATGGCCCTGGGCGCGCAACGCACCGACATGCTCCGGATGGTTTTGCGGCAAAGTCTGAGCGTGGTGCTGATCGGCCTCGCGCTGGGATTGGTCGCCGCTTTCGCCGCAACGCGTTTGCTCGCGAGTTTGCTCTACGGTGTCGGAACCAACGACCTTTTCACCTACGCGAGCGTCGTCCTTTTGTTAGGCGCAACCGCCTTGCTCGCCAGTTACATCCCGGCGCGTCGCGCTATGAAAGTCGATCCAATGGTCGCACTTCGTTATGAGTGATTTTCGCTTCACGTTCCGCCAGCTTCGCAAATCGCCTGGCTTCACTTTCATCGCCGTGCTCATGCTCGCACTAGGCATCGGTGCGAACACTGCAATCTTTGGCATCGTCAATGCCGTCGCGCTCGCTCGCCAGTACTTCCCTAACCAGGATCCGATCGGCCAACGTGTGACGATCGACATGACCAAGCGGAACGTGCCGACGGAAATAATCGGAATCGTCGGCAACACCAAGACGGCAGATCTCGTCACGCCCGCTCGGCCGGAAAGCTCTTGGCACAGTTATGTGCCCGCCCGTCACGCCTCGAGAATCTCGCTCGTCCAGGCTCTTAGATATCAATAACCGAATCCAACAACCTCATTTCGACTGTTATGACTGATCTTCGCTTCGCCATCCGGCAACTCCTGAAGTCTCCCGCGTTCACCCTCCTCGCTGTTATGACGCTCGCGCTCGGCATCGGCATGAACACGGCAATTTTCAGCCTCATTCACGATTTATTCTTGCGCGGGTTGCCGTTCGCGGAGCCGGATCGGCTTGTGATCATTCAGGCGGAGGCCAAGGAACGGAATCTCGAACAGCTGCCCATGTCAGTCCCGCGCTTCTGGCATTTCCGTGACGGCCAGACTGTTTTCTCAAGTCTCGCCGCGGACACCGGGACTGGTTTCATCATGACCGGCACCGGCGATCCCATTCAGCTTAATGGCGTCAATGAGACCGCAAACTACATGGAGACGCTCGGCGTGCGTCCAATTCTCGGACGGCTATTTCTGCCCGAGGAAGAAATGAAATCCGATGTCGCCTTGGTCAGCGCAAACTTCTGGCGCAACCGCCTTAACTCCGATCCGCAAGTGATCGGGCGTAGCGTTACCCTCAATGGCGTGCCAACCACCATCGTCGGCGTGATACCAAACCCGCCGGTCGCCTGGTTCGGCCGGGATCTCGAGGTCATTACGGCAAAGCCGTTCGAATTGCCAGGACTCACGAAAGAGCGACTTATGCGCGGCGTCAGTTTTCTGCGCGTGGTCGGGCGGCTCAAACCCGGCGTGACCATCGAGCAAGCGCGTGCCGCCATGCCGTCTCTCCAGCAGGGTTACCGTCAGGAACGCCCCGACAACGCGGATAATTCCTGGGCGCCCGTCGTCATTTCCGCAGGTGACGATGCCACCGGCGATCTGCGTCCGGCTTTCTTCACGCTTCTCGCGGCGGTCGGTTCCGTGCTCCTGATCGCGTGCAGCAACGTCGCGAATTTACTACTCGTTAGGTTCACGGGCCGCCGACGCGAGATCGCGTTGCGCATGGCTTTGGGGGCGTCGCGCCAGAGTGTGGTCAGGCTGTTTGTTTTTGAGAGTGTCCTCGTGAGCCTGCTCGCCGGTGGAGTCGGCACCTGCATGGCGCTCTGGGTGGTTTCCGTCATCCCGAAACTCGCCGTGAATAATCTGCCGCTCGAAGACGGAATCGCGCTAAACGCCCCCGTCCTTTTGTTTACGCTGGCAATCTCCCTTCTCACCGGCATCGCCATGGGCATGTATCCGGCGTGGCAAAGTTCGCGCGCCGATCTCGTGGATGGATTGAAAGACGGCGGGCGCGCGATCAGTGGCAGCCGCGGGCAACAGCGTTTTCGGCGCGGTCTGGTTGCGGCGCAGGTGGGGCTTTCCGTCGTCCTTCTCGCCGGCGCGGCGCTCCTCATCGCGAGTTTCGTCCGCCTAAGCCGGCAGCCCTCCGGATTCAAAGCGGACAACCTTTGGGTTGGCGGAGTCGGTCTGCCGCCTGCACAATATCCTGATCCGGAAGCGCGCTCACGATTTGTCGAACGCCTTCTGGCGGAATTGAAAGCCGTTCCCGTGATCGAGGCGTCGACCACGAGCGACGGTGTTCCTTTGAATGGAAACCGTTCCAGTTCGCCTTACGCCCGCGTCGATGGCAATCCTCTTCCGCTCAATCAACGCCCGCTGGGTTTGACCCGCGCCGTCGCTCCCGGTTTCCTGAAGACATTCGGCATCCCGCTCCTCGCGGGCCGTGATTTCGACGAACGCGACGGCGTGGATAAGCCGCTGGTCGTGCTCCTGAGCAAATCGACCGCGCAACGTTTGTTTCCAAACGAAGATCCGCTTGGAAAGCGGATTTTTTTCGGCACGGATAACAACACTGGGCTGCCTGCGGAAGTTGTCGGAGTTGTGGGCGATGTTCGATCTCTCCGGCTGGATCGCGCGAATGATGTCGAGTTTTATCGGCCGTGGTCGCAACGCTCGGGGCCTTTCTTTTTGGTCACCGTCCGAACCGCAGTCAAACCCGAGGGAGCCGCGGGACTGGTGAGAACTGCGCTTAACAAACTTGATCCCGGTCTTCCCATCATCCAGCCCAACACCATGAACCGAATCGTGGATGAGTCGTTAGGCCAACGCCGGCTCACCATGACGTTGCTCGGTGTTTTCGCCGGGATTGCGCTCGTGCTCGCGATGGTCGGAATTTATGGCGCGGTCGCCTACACGGTGGAACAACGGACTGGAGAAATCGGCGTGCGCATGGCGCTGGGCGCGCAGACTGCGGATGTCTTGCGACTCGTCGTGAAACAGGGAATGACTCCCGTTATTATCGGCCTTGTTATCGGACTGGCTGCCGCGCTCGCGCTCGGTCGATTGTTGACGGCGCAACTCTACGAAGTCTCTGCGAACAATCCCGCGCTCCTCGCGGCCACATCGGTCACGCTCGCGATCGTCGCGCTGCTGGCTTGTTTGATCCCTGCCCGGCGCGCGAGCCTCGTCAATCCAATCGAAGCGTTGCGCACAGAATAACCCGCACAGGACAACCCATATGATCCAGGATTTTAGATTCGCCTTTCGCCAGCTCTGGAAAGCGCCCGGTTTTACCATCGCCGCCGTTGCGGTGCTCGCACTCGGTATCGGAACGAACACCGCCATTTTCAGCCTGGTTAACGCCATGCTATTCAAGCCGCCGGCTTATAAACAGCCGTCCGAGATCGTGCAGCTATTCTCGCAGGACAGGACGAACCCGAAGAGTTTCCGCGCCTTCTCTTATCCGACCTACTGCGACGTTCGGGACCAGAACAGTGTGTTCTCAGGCGTGATGGCGCATAGAGATACCGTTGTTGGGTTGGGGGAAAAGGGGAACACCCGTCGCGCGGAGGCGTTTCTGGTGAGCTCCAACTACTTCTCAGTGCTTGGAGTCTTCCCGGCATACGGTCGCCCGTTTCTACCGGAGGAAGAAAAGCCGGGCCGCGATCAGCGCGCCGTAATCGTGAGCTACACGTATTGGCAGAAAAACTCGCGCGACCCATCCCTCCTCGGTCGTACCCTCCTGCTCAACGGCCACGCGTTCACCGTCGTCGGCATCATGCCGGAAGGCTTCACTGGCACCGTGAGCATCGAATCGCCGGAAATCTGGCTGCCGCTCGGAGTTCATGACGAAGTCGGGAATGAACTTGGAGGCACGAGTAACCACTCCCTCGCCGACCGCAGTATTAACAATCTTCTGCTCGTAGGCCGGCTCAAGCCGGGAGTCACGGCAGAAACGGCGGCCCCTGCGCTCAAAGGCCTGGCGGCAAACTTGGAAAAAGAATTTCCGGTCGAACAGAAGAACCAGACATTCATGACGGCGCCATTGTTCCGGTTCGGCGCCGAAACCGATCCCACGGAAGGCGATCCGATTACCACCGTTGGAACGGTCCTGACTGGAATGGCGGCAGTGGTGCTGCTCGTCGCGTGTTTGAACCTGGCGAACATGCTTCTCGCGCGCGGGGCCGCGCGACGCAAGGAAATTGCAATTCGTCTCGCGCTGGGCGGCAGCCGATTGCGTATCGTCAGACAACTTCTCACCGAAGGATTCGTTCTCGCGCTTCTGGGCGGCCTGTGCGGACTGCTGCTGGCGCTCTGGTCTTCCGAGCTGCTCGTCGCGTCACTCCGCGCCATTCTGCCGATCGACATTATTTGGTTGAGCGGCCCAAGCCCGGTGATCCTCGGCGCGACCCTGGTATTCTGTGTTCTGGGCACACTTTGCTTTGCGCTCGGCCCAGCGCTCAAGCTCTCTCGCACGGCCGTGGTCGGAGATTTGAAACAACAAGCTGGCGAGGACGTGAGCCGCCGGCGTTGGAAATTCCTGCCGCGCAATCCGCTCGTCGTGATGCAGATCGCTTTCTCACTCGCGCTGATCACAGCCGCCGCGCTTTTTATTCGCGGTGCCGCGAAAGCAGCTTCGGTCGAGACCGGATTGCATGCCGACAATACCTTTCTCGTTGAAGTCGATGCGAGTCTGGGTGGTTTCGATCGAACCCGGACCCAGGATCTTTATCGCGTTGTCAGCGAGAAGCTCGCCAGTCTTCCGGGCGTGGAACACGCGAGCATCTCGGCCACGGTGCCATTTGGACTCAATTCCGTGAAAAAAAATGTGCAGCGCGCGGGCGTTCATCCGGCTCCGGACGCCAGGCCATCCACTGCGGCGGAGGGAATGACGCTCGCTCCCTGGTGGAATGGCGTCGGCGCGGATTATTTCGCGACCGTTGGATTGCCCTTGTTGCGGGGCCGCACCTTCACAGCCGCGGAAACGACGCAAGCCGGTGGGCCAGCGGTCGCCATTATCGACGAAATCCTCGCGAAAAAACTGTGGCCGAATGGTGATGCGCTCGGCCAACGAATCCAATTTCCCATCCGGGATGATGCCCCACCGGAAAAATCCGAGGATAGCAACGGCGAGATCAAACGCGGAGAGACGATCGAAATCATCGGCATTGTGCCGGCCACGAAAAACAGGTTGTTCGAGAAACAACCAGCCGGTTCTCTCTATCTGCCTTTTGCCCGAAGTTTTCAAAGCGACGTATTCTTTTTCGTCAAATTTGCTTCGCTCCCGCTCAGCAACATTCCCGCCACCGCCGATCTCCTTCGCCGGACGGTGCAAAGTGTCGATCCCGTGTTGCCCGTCATCGAATTGAGAACGTTCGCGCAGCACATGGATGGCAATCCACAGTTATGGATCGTCCGGGCCGGAGCGGCCTTGTTCTCGGTTTTTGGTGGACTCGCTCTGGGCCTGGCCGTCGTAGGAATCTACGGCGTCAAAGCGTATGCGGTCGCGCGGCGGACGCGTGAAATCGGAATCCGAATGGCGCTCGGAGCGCAGCGCAAGACAGTCTTGTGGATGATTCTGCGCGAAGGCTTTGTCATGGTCGCGGCCGGTCTCGCGCTGGGACTTCTCCTTGCCTTCGGAGCCGGAAAAATCGCGAGCAGTATTTTATATCAAGTGAGCCCGCTCGATCCGTTCGCGTTCACGCTTGCCCCTGTGGTTCTGGCGACCGCCGCCTTGCTTGCCACGTGGCTTCCCGCCCGCCGCGCGACCAAAATCAGTCCGATGGCGGCGCTGCGGACAGAATAAAAAAATGACGTTTGACGTGAAAAAACGCGGTGACCACTCAATCCAAAATCTAGAATCCAAAACTTTATGATGACCGATCTTCGCTACGCCTTCCGTCAGTTGATAAAATCTCCCGGCTTTGCCGCTGTAACCATCCTGACACTCGCGCTCGGCATTGGGGCCTGCACCGCGATTTTTTCCGTCGTCAACGCCGTGCTGCTCCGCCCACTCGATTATCCCGATCCCGCGCGTCTCGTCGTCATCAGGGAAACGCAGTTGCCGGATTTCCCCGAGTTTTCTGTCTCGCCGCCGAACTATCTCGACTGGGAAAAACAAACGAAGTCGTTTGAGAATCTCGCGGCCTACTCCGGATCGCGGATCAATCTCACCGGCGACGGCGAACCACAGCAGCTCGTCGGAATAAAAGCCACCGCGCACTACTTCGACGTTTACGGAATCAAACCGGTGCTCGGTCGGACCTTCCTGCCGGAGGAAGACGCGCCGGGAAAAAACCACGTTGTCGTCTTGAGTTATCCGTTTTGGCAGCGCGTTTTCGGCGGCGCGGCCGATGCCGTGGGCCGCCCCATCCAGCTTAACGGCGAACCGTACACTGTCGTCGGCGTCGCGCCGCCCGGCTTTGGCATCGCGAGCAAGGTGGACGCGTGGATGCCGATGGCATTCGATCCGAAAGAAACAGCGAACGACAACCGCGGCTCGCATTATCTTAGTGTCGCGGGCCGGCTGCGGCCCGGCGTCACGGTTGCGCAGGCCGAGGCCGAGCTAAAGGTCCTGGCCGCGCAATTGGCGACGCAATATCCCGATTCAAATAAAGGCTGGGGCATCTTCATGATGCCGCTGCAGGATTACAGCGTACGTGATGTTCGCACGGTGCTTTACACCTTGCTCGGCGCGGTTGGCTGCGTGCTTCTAATCGCCTGCGCTAATATCGCCAACCTCCTGCTCGCGCGCGCGACCGCGCGGCACCGCGAGATTTCCATCCGTGCCGCCCTCGGCGCCAGCCGTGCCCGGCTCGTTCGCCAACTCCTGACGGAAAGCGTTCTCCTCGCGCTCTGCGGCGGCCTGGCCGGCATGTTGCTCGCACGCTGGGGACTGGATGCGCTGCTCGCCCTTGCCCCCGCGAACCTTCCGCGCGTTACCGACATTCATCTCAATTCGGGAGTGCTCGTTTTTTCGCTCGCGTTGAGCGTCATCACCGGACTGGTCTTTGGCATCGCGCCCGCGTGGCTCGCTGCGCGCGCCGATGTGAACGAAGCATTGAAGCAAGGCACGCGCGGTTCAACAGAAGGCGGTGCGCGCGGGCGATTGCGCAGCGCACTTGTCGTAATCGAGGTGACGTTGGCGCTCATGCTCCTCGGGGGCGCGGGTCTGCTGGCGCGCAGTTTCATGCAGCTCGCCCATGTCGATCCCGGCTTTACTCCGGAAAACGCCACGGTTCTCCGGCTCTCGCTGCCGCAAAAGAAATACGCGCTTCCCGAACAGCAAACGGTGTTTGCCGACGCGCTTCTGGAACGGATAAAAACACTGCCGGGTGTGCAAGCCGCGGGCCTCACGCATTCGATGCCGCTCGTGGGCGACTATGTGCTTAGCTTTAACATCGAGGGGCGGCCCGCCATCGCGCCGAGCGATCTGCCGAACACAAACTATTACGCCGTCACGCCGGAATATTTCCGTGCGATGGGAATCCGCCTGGTGCGCGGCCGCATCTTTACGGCGCGGGATGACGCCAAGGCGCCGCGAGTCGCGATCATCAACGAGACGATGGCGCGCCAACATTTTCCCAGCGAGGACCCGATCGGCAAACGGATCAACATCACGAATGGTCCCGACACCTGGCGCGAGATCATTGGCATCGTGGGCGACATCAAGCAATACGGCGTCGACAAGGCCACGAGCAACCAATCGTACGAACCGTTCGCGCAAGTACCATTCAGTTCGCTCAACGTAGTTATTCGCGCCAGCGGTCCTTCGACTGCGCTGCTCGGCGCCATACGCCCGACCGTTTACGCGGTAGACAAGGACCAGCCCATCGGCGCCATCCGTCCTCTGGAGGAGATCATGGCCGACAGCATCGCGCGCCAGCGCTTCGCGATGACGCTCCTCACAGTCTTCTCGCTCGTCGCGCTCGTCATCGCAGCGGTCGGCATCTATGGCGTGATGGCTTACAGCGTTGTTCAACGCACGGGCGAATTCGGCATCCGCATGGCGCTCGGCGCGCAACAGCGTGACGTCCTTCGTCTCGTCCTGGCGCAAGGAGGAAAACTCGTGGGCCTTGGCTTGATCATCGGGCTCGCCGCGACGCTCGCCGCTTCGCGCGCCATGGGATCGATGCTCTTCAACACGAGTGCGCAGGACCCGCTCACGCTCGGAATGATCACGCTCCTGCTTGGTGCGGTCGCATTGGTCGCTTGTCTGCTCCCCGCCACTCGCGCCACGAAAGTGAATCCGATCGAGGCGTTGCGCGCCGAATAAACACTGTATTCACACCAACTAAATATGATGAACGATATTCGCTACGGGTTACGACAGATGATGAAGCATCCGGGTTTTACACTGATTGCCGCGCTCACGCTTGCGCTCGGAATTGGCGCCAACACCGCCATCTTCAGCGTGGTCAATGCCCTTCTGTTGAAGCCACTGCCGTTTCCGGCGCCGCAGCAGCTCGTCGCATTTGGCATGACCGATACGCGGCAGAAGGCGACACAAAATGATCTCGGCTCCCTTTCTTACCCCGATTTCTTCGACTTCCGCGCACAGAACCGCATGCTCTCGAGCATCGCGATCTTTCGCGACCGGGCTTTCGCCCTAACGAGTGAAGAAGGCGCAACCAGTTTGCGTGGCGTGAAAGCGAGCGCGGAGTTCTTCGACGTCCTCGGGGTCAAGCCGATCATGGGCCACACGTTCACGCGGTCCGATGAACAAGCCGGCGGCGGTCCGGGCGGATTCAAACTCATCATCAGTCACGACTTTTGGAAAAAACATTTCGGCGGCGAGGCAAGTGTGCTCGGCCGTAACATCGAGCTCGACCGTCGACAATTTACCGTGATCGGTGTGATGCCGGCTGGCTTCCAATTTCCCATCCAAGCCGACCCGATCGATTTCTACGTCACCATCGCTGAAGACGCGGCAACTCCCGATGGTGCCAAACCGATGACGGAGAACCGCGGCAGCCACAGCCTGGAAGGAATTGCGCGACTCAAGCCCGGCGTGACGATCGAGCCAGCGCAGACCGATCTCTCGACCATCGCCGCGAACCTGGAGAAACAGTATCCCGACACGAACTCTTACTTCGGAGTCGCGTTCAAGCCGTTGCGCGAGGAACTCATCGGCGACGTGCGCACCGCCCTCTACGTTTTGTTCGGCGCGGTTCTTTGTGTGTTGCTGATCGCAAACGCCAATGTCGCCAATCTTCTGCTCGCGCGCGCGTCAGTCCGCGGAAAAGAAATGGCCTTGCGCGCAGCCTTGGGCGCGAGCCGCGCGCGCATCATTCGCCAACTGCTGACCGAAAGTCTGCTGCTCGCGGGACTGGGCGGCGTGCTCGGCTTGGTCATTGCGCAATGGGGAACCGAAGCGCTGATCCGGACTATTCCGCAAAACATTCCGCGCATCAGCGACATTCAACTCGATACCGCGGTGCTCGCTTTCACCTTGGTCGTTTCGCTCGCGACCGGTGTGATCTTCGGACTCGTTCCCGCCTGGCAAGCGTCGCACGTCGATCTCAACACCGCACTCAAATCCGGCACGCGCACCGGCGGCAGCGGCGAACACAAAGGCCGGCTCCGCAACGGCCTCGTCATGGCGGAAGTGGCGCTCGCGCTTGTCCTTCTAATTTGCGCCGGCCTTCTCATTCAAAGCTTCGCGCGCCTCGGCCGCGTGTCATCGGGTGTGCGAACGGAACGTCTCCTCACCGCGCGCCTGCAATTGCCCAGCGCCGCGTATCCAAAGAACGAAAACATCATCGCTTTCTACGACCAATTCCTCACCCGCATTCGCGCTCTGCCGGGCGTTGAGTCGGCCAGCACGATCATTCCGCTGCCACTGAGCGGGAGCAACATGGTGACAGATTTCGACATCGAAGAACATCCGTTACCGGAGGGTCAGCGCGCTGGCGCCCCGGTGCGGGTTATCGCGACCGATTATTTCAAAACGATGGGCATCCCGTTGCGCAAAGGCCGCGTCTTTGACGAGAACGATCGACTCGATTCCGCGCCCGTCGTGATCGTGAACGAGCGTTTCGCGAATAAGTTTTTTCCCGATCAGAACGTGCTCGGAAAGCGCATCAAACCCGGCTTCAGCGCAGACGATACCGGTGAGAAGATGCGTGAAATCGTCGGTGTGGTCGGGAATGTGAAGCATCTCTCGCTCAAGAACGACGACTCGCCCGAGATGTATCTGCCGCGGACGCAGATCCCTTTCGACATCATGTCGCTGGTCGTCCGGGCCAGTGTTTCAAATCCGGCTGCCCTGACTTCCGCCGTGCGGAAGGAACTGGCCGCGCTCGATGGCACGATTCCCCTAACGAGTGTCAGAATCTTCGACGAGTACATTTCCCGCTCCCTGGCCCGGCCGCGCTTCAACGCCTTGCTATTGTCGATCTTCGCCGGGACGGCGCTGCTTCTTACCGCCATCGGAATTTATGGCGTGATGGCCTATTCCGTTGCGCAGCGCACAAATGAAATCGGCATCCGCATTGCACTCGGCGCGGGGAAGAACTCCATCTTTCGCCTTGTCGTCGGTCAGGCCATGACCCTGGTGGCGATTAGTTTGGTGATAGGACTCGGCGGCGCCTTTGCCGCCACGCGATTGTTGAACAGCCTTCTCTACGGCGTCGGCGCCTCCGATCCAGTTACGTTCATCGTCATCGTTTTGCTCGTCTCTGCCGTCGCGTTCGTCGCGGCGTGGCTGCCCGCTCGGCGCGCGACCCGCGTCGACCCGATCATCGCATTGCGCGCCGAATAAGCACGAATCGAGTGACCGCGATTCGACCACGAGAAACTCTCCCGGGCCTAACGAGTTAGGATTCTATGCAAACCCCTGTAGGATGGGGTCGCTGACCTCGCCGAAGCGCCGTTAATAGGACGTTCCTTATAGTCAGGCGCTTGCTCGCCGTCTGTCGATGGCAGCCACGCGCTTGTCGCTGCGTTTTTCGCAACGCGTGGTTGGCGACGTCGAGCTAAATCAAGTTCTTCCTCACCACCTCCCACCGTCCGGCATTTTGCTTGGGTGACGACGCAGCCCATGCAATGTCCCGCACAAATAAATTGTAAGGCAGCTTCAGTTTCGGATGGCGCGCCGCCGTTCCGCTAAGCGGCAGGTATTCCACTTTCTCGAAATAAAAGCTCAGAAGCCGATCGAGCTCTCGAAAGGAAAAGTGGTGGACGTGTGTCTGCTCTCCCGAGAGCCGTTTACCCCGAAACACCTTCCAACGCCGATGCAAATGATAGTCCAGCGGAACCGACCCAACGTAAGTACTGCCCGGCTTCTTCTTTAGAATCCGATGAACCTCCCGCACGGTGATCGACGGATAGGGCAGATGCTCCAGCACCTCGGTCATCATGACTGCATCGAAACTGTCGTCGCGGAAACCAATACTCGATGTGAAGTCCATCTCGCGACACAGAATGCCTGCCTCTCGAGCTGTCTGAAGAGCGCGCTGATCGATGTCTACCCCAATCCAATGAATCACCCGAACGAACTTGATCAGGACGCCGCCCTGGCAACCCACGTCCAATCCGTTACTCCGTTCATCATGACCATTCGCTTCGAGGCACCTTCGATAGAACGCCGTTTTGATCTCCTCATGCTGGCAGCCCCAACCGCCATAACCGATTTTGTTTTCGTTATACTGCTCGTAGAACTCTCGAATCAGCCGGGCTCGTCGGTCGGGTTCGTTCAATAAGAGTTCTTCCGGGAATCTGAGTTCTGCGTTCATCAATTCGTTAACGAAAGTTCCACTGGGAAGAGCGAGATCAACAACTCAATTTCGCGTTGTCGCCTTGTTGCCCCAGGCCGGAGGCGTAATCTTGCAGCAATGCGATGACTTCAGTCCAAGCAAACCGGATCGCCGCCGCTAACTGCGAGATCGCCCTTGATGATCTGACGCGGCAACTCTACGCCACTGACGCCTCACTTTACCAATTGCAGCCAGCGGCCGTGGCGTTTCCGCGGAGTGCCCAGCAAGCCAGCTCAATCATCACGGCCGCCGCCGATGCCGGTGTTCCGATTACGCCGCGTGGCGCCGGCAGCGGTTTGTCCGGCGGAGCAATCGGCGATGGACTGATCGTCAAGAACCGTGATTAGGCCGTAAACCAGCCCAAAGAGCGTAGGGGACTAAAAATCTTTGGCGGTTCGAGACTTTTGTATCCCAGATTTCAGGAAAGCCTGTTCGGCGTGAAAGGAACAATCCAACAAGCCCCATCAGTGCGATCGAGAGAATCGTCGTCCAAGAGAATGCGCCTTCCTGATCTGCTCCGGGAACACCGTCGGGAAAAGCAAAAAGATCACCTTCACGGCGATCATGAACGCGACCAATCCGAGGTAGATCTTCGTTGAGAGTGATAGGTTGTTTATAGCAGTTTAATGGCGAGGTTTTACTCCTAGGATCACCACACCTGTCAGCCCAACAAGGCAAGCCCAGGCAAACCAGTCTCCGAGCAACGCGTAGACGGTCCGCGTACCGCGAGTCGGAACTTGTGCGACAAGAACTCGATCGGTTGTGGCATAGTGATCCATCGAGGCAAGCTGCCGACCTTGGTAATCGAAAGCTGCAGAAAGACCCTGGCTTGTGTGCCTGACGAGGTTGAATCCTTGTTCGATTGCTCGGAAACTGGCCATCTTGGTATGCCACGGGTCGATTGCTTTCCAGTCGTTAGAGGGATCGAGCAGTAGGTCGGTTCCTAGTTGCCCCGCCTGCGCGAGAAGTTGGGGAAAATCGGCGTCGAAACAGATTACCGAGCTTAGCCGTCCGTAAAGAGTATCAAGCGCGCGGACCTTTCCGTCGCCGCGGATGGAGATCGCAGCTTCTCCACCCGGCACCGGATGGGCTTTAAGAAATTCCCAAGCAGGAGTGCCATCTGGTTGAACGAGAACTATCTTGTTCTCCAAAGGCGGCGTTGTTTCCAGATGCCAGCTCGCAAGCACCATTCCAAGATAAATGCCGTTGGCCTTGGCGAGGATCCCGCCGCGCCGGATTAAATCGTTCTCATCTTCCTTGAGCACCGGCGCATTCGCCTCGCCCCAGAAGATGATGCGGGCCCCAGCTTTCGCTTCGCGCTCGCTCCGGTTCAGCAAATCACTGTCAACTGCAGCCGAGCGTTCCCGAATCGTCGCAATCTCCTGAGAAGTTAGCGGCTCGTGGCGGAAGAAACGTCCAAGGACTTTTGGATCAGGATGCAATTCGTTGTCGACCCGCGAAAGCGTCGCTACCCGGACTGTTTTTCCCGCGGGCGGGAAGAGCGCGAGACGCGCGCCGCCGGCGATTAATGCGACGATGACAAGCAAAGCGCATATCACTGCAACACGCGGGACCCGTCGCGAAATGGTCCACTCCTCCCACAGCGTATTTCCCGCCGAGGCCGTCCATCCAATCAGGAACGTAACCCCCCACAAGCCGGTAACCGAAAGCATTTGAAGGAGTGCCAGGTTACCGTACTGCGAATAGGCCGTCGCAAACCAGCTTCCGAACGGCCCCAGCGACAGCAGATATTCGACTGTTGTCCAGATCAGCGGAAAAACGAGCGTGCCCGAAAACACAGAGAGTCGGCGCGACAAGAGGCGGTCGCCCAGATAGGGCAGAGTGAAGCAGAGGCCATATGCAATCAACACGGCCACGTAGATAGGCGTCGGAAAAGGCACCATTCCGCGGTATTGGATCGCGAGCGCGGCGACTTGCACGGCCAGGACCAAGGGAACACCGACAATGATCCTGCGCGCTCGAGTGAACCGCAGCAAAAAAAGCGGCGCTAACCATGCGGCAACCGCGATGGCGTTCCCTCCGTTGGCAAACGGCAGAAGGAGAATCGCGACAACCAGTGGAATCCAGGAGCCAGTTCTTGTCGCCCCGGATGTGAATGTTTCGAATTTCGTTTGCATAAGTGCCGGTCTAATTTTCCCCCTTTGATTTCTGTCGCTTCGTTGGACCGATTGCCCCCTGCACGGCGCTGTCGATTACGTGATCGATCACCCGTTGCTTTGAGACCCATGGGAAAGAGGGTCTCTGCGTGAGAAGAGAAGTGATGCCATGCGTAGCGGCCCACAACGCCTGGGTGCGCAATTCCAATTCGCGCTCGTCGGGCTTAGACCTGACCAAACAAAGTTTCACGAGAGCACGCGCGGCGTCGAACGCACGATGAGTCCGGTACGGCTTCTTCCCCGGATCTCGAACGACGAAAGCGATTTGGTATTCGCTGGGGTATTTCAAACCCCATTCGACATAGAGCCGCAACCCGCGCTTCAATTGCGCCACTGGATCTTTGCCTCGCTCCTTCAGCAGGATAGCGAGCGCCTCGTACAAATGGACGAAGCTTTCCTCCACAAGGACATCAAAGAGTTCTTCCTTGCTCGTGAAGTATCGATAGATCGCACCGAGTGAGCATCCGACGGACTGCGCGAGGGTCCGCATCGCAAAGCCTTCGAACCCATCGCGCACGAAGATTTCTCGGGCCGCGCCCAGGATTTCTGATCGTGTCTCCTGCCGATACCGTTCTCGTCTCGCCGCCGCTTTCATGAACATTGTTCATCATGACGGACATTGTTCATGTTGTCAAGTCACCACAAAGCTGGAAACGTGGGTGCGGCCGGGAAGGGCTTTGGGGTTGCTAGAGAAGGTCTATTCGAACCACGGCAAACAGAAGCGCAAAGATCTGGTCGAGCTGTTAGCTGGTTCCTGAAAGCAGCCGCGCCACCGCTGCTTCGACATGGATCTGGGTCGTGTCGAGGACCTGGACGCCAGCGACGGTCTTTTCGCACAGAATCAGAGACAACTCTGTTCCGCCCAAAATTACTCCATCGATTTGAGAGCGTTCTTTCAGTGTTTTGATGATGGTTATCAATCGTTCGCGGGTTTCCGGCAGAATAATTCCCTTCACGAGTTCATTCATATACTTGTCGTGGAGATAGAGTTGTTCCTCCTCGTTGGGCACGACCATTTCGATCTGATGGTCTGACAACACATCCGGATAAAAGGATGATCGCATCGTAAATCGCGTCCCGAACAATCCCAGACGCTTTAGACCGGCGGCTTTCGCTGTTTCGCACGTGGCCTCCACGATGCTGATCAGCGGAATTGGGGACCGCCGAGCAACCGGATCAAAAACAAGGTGAGGCGTGTTCGCCGCGAACAAGGCAAACGTCGCGCCGCCGCGCGCGAGCTTTTCCACTTCTGCGCTCAGATACCCGGTGAGTTCGTCAAGCTCGTTTACTTCAACCAGGCCCAGGAGCTTTTTCATATCGATGCTGTTGATGATGATTGATGGAGCGGTCCCGTCGGGAATGCGCTCACGATACAAGGCGTGGAGACGGCGATAATATTCGATCGTCGATTCCGGACCAATTCCACCTATGATTCCGAGCGTTTTCATCTATTGGTTCCGTAAACTCTGATGACGACAAAAACCATCGCCCTGGCTTTCACATTTATCGCGGCACTCGCGTCCGGGCAAAGCACCAAAATTATTCCGACGCCTGCAGACGTCGCCGAGGCGCCGGCCGATGCAGAGAAGACGGCCTCGGGCCTTGCCTCGAAGGTGATCGAAGCCGGGACCGGCAAGATGCATCCGGCCAGGACCGATCGTGTCACCGTAGACTACACGGGGTGGACGACCGACGGCAAGATGTTCGATAGCTCCCTGCCAACCGGTAAGGCGGCGACATTCCCGCTCGATAAGGTGATCGCGGGATGGACCGAAGGCGTTCAACTGATGGTGGCGGGCGAGACTCGACGGTTTTGGATTCCCGAATCGCTCGCTTACAAAGGGAAGCAAGGCCGCCCGCAAGGCACGCTCGTGTTCGACGTAAAGTTGATTTCGTTCACGGAACCGCCGACGCAAACCCCAACCGACTTCAGGACTCCTCCCTCGGTCGCCAAGCGCACCGTGAGCGGTCTGAGTTACCAAGTCTTGAAACCGGGAGGTGGCCGCCGCCATCCGACGGAGACCAGCACGGTGGCCGTGTATTACTCAGGCTGGACGACGGACGGCAAATTGTTCGATAGCTCGCTCGTGAATGGCAAGCCGGCGACGTTCCCTCTCAGCCATGTGATTCCCGGGTGGACTGAAGGTGTCCAGCTGATGGTCGAAGGCGAGAAAACGCGATTCTGGATTCCCGAGTCGCTCGCCTACAAGGGGCAAGGACCCATCTACGGCGACCTGATCTTCGACATCGAGCTCATCAAGATCAACTAGGACGTGAGTCGCGAGAGACGTTCGAGGCACAGGCTCGAGCTTCAGCCTAGGGTTTCGCAGTGTCCCATGCTGCTAAGCCCAGGCGGCAACGGCGCGCCGACAAGGGCTCCGAGAACCATTCCGCCGAGCACTTCGTGCGATGTATGCCGCGAGAGCGCCAGCCGCGACCATGCAACGAAAGGGACCAGCACCAGAACTCCCAGGCCCCAACTGAGCGCAAGACGACGCAGCAGAATTCCGGTGAACATCGCGAACGCGACGTGATTCGAAAGCTTGATCCAACGATTCAAAACAGCCGCGAGCCCCAACAAGACGGCCACCGCGGCGGAACCTCGCAGCATGAAACTCCAGCCCCCGCCACGACAGAGCAACTCATGAGTAGTCCGAGCAACAGAGGTGCGACGCCGTAAAAGGCGGGGCGATCTGCGCCGTCGGAAGCATCGACTGTTTGCCAACGTCCCGACCGCCATTTTCGCCACATGAAAATCCAGAGCGGTATGATCAACACGATCGACGTGAGGCGGATCAGGGCGCATTGTTTCGCCGACGCCGTACCGCTTCGATCCGGCCACCACAACCAGCAGCGCAGTGAATGAGAACGGATGTCCTGCGATGGAAATCCAGCGCGCGAGCGCGAGCCTCGTGATCATTGGTGGCATCTATCCTATGAAGGATGGTGTATGCTAAAAGACTTCAAAGAGATCGATTTCTGCGCTTGAATCGCGGCTCGCACCCGTCAGGATGCAGCGCATGAAAACACAACTACTTGCCCGGATTGTTCTCGCTGGCCTGGCGGTGCTTCTGCTTCAAGCCTGCGCGACCACGCCTACAACAGGCCCGGCGGCGCTCGCGGGCACTTGGACCAACTCGCTTGGAACTGTATGGACGATGAAGACCGACGGTTCCTTCGAGGTCGACCTCAATCACGACGGAAAGCGCGATGCCTGGGGTAATTGTGCCGTGGAAGGCAACACCGTAAAGATCGTCGGAACCGGTGGCACCGTCCCGAAAGGCTGCGCCAAGACCACGGGGACCTACCATTTTACTCGAACGAAGGACACGTTGCATTTCACGCTGATCAAGGATGCCTGCAAAGAGCGCGTGAAGAATGTGACGCTCGATTGGCAGCGGAAGTAGGAGCTAAGGCCGCTTCGCCGGCAACGGTTCCCGGCTTTTGAGGATCTCCGCCTCGGGGGTCAGCGTCTTCGCTTTGCCGCTGAAGATCAGCCGGTTCGGCTTCTCGCCCAGCGCCTCGGTAATCGCCTTGGCGTGCGTGCTGACTACTTTTAAGTTCAGCAAAATCACGCGCAACTCTTTCATTTGATCCTGCAGTTGCTTGTCGGTCGTGCCGAGAAATTTGCCCGCCGTCTCGAAAGCCGTGTTCGCGTTTTTTTCCACGCTATCGAGGCCCAGGATAATTTTCTGGAGCTCTTCCATATCCGTTTTCACAGTATCGAGCAGCGGGGAGAACTTCGGCAGGAATTGTCCCAGGTCGTTTCTGACGCTGGTCACGGTGCCGTCCAGATTCGTGACCGTTCCGTTGAGGTTATCGATCAGCTTGTTCGCGTTCTCGAAGAGCGGCCCGGCGGCGGCAGTGATCTGCTCGATTCCGTAGGATGGATGGCCTTCGATCGTGGCGTTGTTCGCCAGCGTTTCGCCTCCGGGCGTACCGGCGGAAAGTGCGACAAACTTCGGCGCGAGCAGCGTGTCCGAACTGAGCGAAGCCGCCACATCGGCGGGCAACGGCGGGATATTTTGATCGAGGCTAATCGTCACCCGCACGGCATTCCTTTTGTTCGGCGCAGACTCGCGTTGCCCGGCACTCAAGTGACGCATCCCAATCACCCGCCCCGCGGGCGCACCGGCGTAACGAACTTCAGAATGCACCTTGATCCCGGTGACGTCTTCGTAATCGATTTGCAAAGTCCGCGCCGGTTTCTTCAAGCGGTAACCAGAAAGGGCGATGGTCAACGCGGCGAGCAGGATTGCGCTGCACGCGATCACGGAAAGAGCGACGATGTAATCGGAGAGATTTCGTTTCATGGGATCTTATGGCGAAAGCGGTGCTGGGCGGAAACGAGCGGGCGCGCCTTCACGTGGGGATGGTGCTCATGATCGTCCTGCGAAAGATTCAAAGGCATAGGGCCATCGGGTTCGCCGTTGATGAATTGCTGCACTTCGGGATTTGGGCTGGTGCGAATTTCGTCCGGAGTACCTTGCGCGATAATGGTGCCGCGTCCGAGCATAATCATTCGCGTGGCGATGCGAAATGCGCTCGTCATATCGTGGGTCACAACGACGGCCGTCATGCCGCTTCCCTGAGTGAGCTCGAGCGTGAGCTTGTCCACGACCGCGGTCATGATGGGATCGAGTCCCGAGGTTGGTTCGTCGCTGAACAGCAGCTCGGGATCGAGAGCCAGAGCCCGGGCGAGGCCGACACGCTTTCTCATGCCGCCGCTGATCTCCGCCGGTTTGAGATTCTCGAAGCCGCTTAACCCGACCGTCTGAAGTTTTTGGGTTACGGTCTCCTGGACCTCATCTTCTGACATGTCGGTGTGTTGCAAGAGCGGGAGAGCAACGTTCTCGCCGACCGTGAGCGACGCAAGCAGCGCACCCGATTGAAACAGCATTCCAAACCGCCGCCGGACATCGGCGATTTCCCGATCGTTCATCGTGGTAATTTCGTCGCCGAAGATTTTCACCGAACCCGCGGTCGGCTTCATCACGCCGATGATGTGGCGCAGCAGCGTGCTCTTGCCGCAACCACTACCGCCCATGATGACCATGGTTTCGCCGCGATGGATCTTGAAAGAAAGATTGTCGATTACAGTTCTATCCCCGAATTTTCGGGATAGATCTGCCACCTCCACCACAGGTTCTGTCTCGGGATTCATGCGCCGAAGAAAAACACCGCGGTAAGGATTGCGTTGGTGACGAGCATCGCGAGGAGCGCTTGCACGACCGAAGCTGTCGTGGCCTGACCGACACCTTCCGCGCCGCCTTCCACGTGGAGACCGGCGTTGCAGGCAATCGTGATAATGATCCACGCGAAGACCGCGCTTTTGATCATACCCGAATACAAATCCCAGGTATTGGCGCTCTCCAGCGCGCGGAGCACGTAGCCGGCGGTATTGAAATCGAGCGCAAAGTGACACACGGCCCAGCCACCGAGAACGCCGATGAAATTTCCCAGGATCGTGAGGGCTGGCAGCATCACGAGCATGGCCAGGAAGCGAGGCACAATCAGGTAGCTGATCGGATTGATCGCCATCACTTCGAGCGCCTCAATTTCCTCGGACACTTTCATCGTTCCCAACTCCGCGGCCACGGCAGACCCGCTGCGGCCGATCACGATTACGGCGATCAAGACCGGCCCCATTTCCCGCAGGAGCGTGACCATCACCAGGTCGGGCACGTATATTTCCGCGCCGAGTTGTTGCAGCGAATGTGCGGCCTGCATTGCGAGCGTCACGCCTACGCTGAACGCCGTGAGCGCGACCATCGGCGTCGCGCGTACGCCGATGAACACCATCTGCCGGAAGATCGGCGATATCTTGAAGAGATGTCCCTTGAACGGCGCGACCAGGACCCAGTAAAGCAGGCTAGCGTTGAGCCGGAGATAATTTTTCAAGATGCGGTAGCAAGGTATAGCACTACGCCACCCGCTGTTTCCAGATTAGTTTCTGCGGGAATCGCAGAGCACGTTCAGCTGGGCGCGACGTCAGCATAATGCTCGGCGCCAAGAAAATGGAGTGACACATAGGGCTGGTTGCCCACTACCCAGCTGTCATGGCCGGGGGCAATGTAGAAAAGATCGCCCGCCTTCATTTCATAGTAGCGGCCATCGTTCATCTGGCACGCGGCGGAGCCGGAAATGACCAGGCCGATATGCTCCACCTCGCACGACGCGGCGCCTGTCGTTAGTCCGACGTGCTTCGACCATTTCCAACCCGGCTCGTAACTGGCGCGGCCGATCGTCATCGAGCCGACCTTCACGATTTCGAAATAACCTTTTTCGAACGTCCGCACTTCATCGGGCTGCTCGAAACGCTTGATCAGAAAGTCGTCGTAACTCGGAGTCATCCCTGAGTTAACGATAATGCGTTAGGAAATGCGATCCTGGACTCAAGAAGTCGCTTAGAGGATCATGGAGACGGCGCCGGGCCGTCGGGCGGGGGGGGGGTGAACCCATGATGCATCAAGACTTTGCGATGCTCGAGCTTCAGCTCCTGGAGTTTCTTCTGTTGTTCTGGAGTCAACTGCGGCGAGATTTGCCGTTCCGATTCCTCCATCGCGTCCCGCACGCGTTGCGCGGTCTCGACGCGGATCGATTCGAGTTTCGCCGAGGTCGCATCGACGATCGGCGCGATTTTAACTGCTTGTTCGGGGGTCAAATCCAGCACACGCCGCAAGTGCTCTCGCATCCGATCGCCCACCGCGCCGGAATGCGGCGGCCCAAGAAAATGGCGGTGCACATGCAGCGTGCTCAGTAATCCGCCTGTCGTTACACCTGCGACGAACACGAGAAGGAGCGCGAACGCCAGCTTCCATTTCAACGCGCTGCTCATTGCGAAAACTCCGTCTGAATCGCGGAATCTGCGATCGCGTATTCATTTGTTTGAGGGGTCGTCCTCTCCTCATTCTCGTTGAACTGCTGGTAGGCACCGGCGCTCGCCAGAGCCAGCACAGCAAAAGCGACCGCGCCAATCCTCCGCAAAAAGCGCGTTAGTTCGGCGGCGTCATTCGCTCGTCCGTTGCCCGCGTGCCATAACGCGACCACGCGGGTCTCGAAACCATAAGGCGCTTCCGGCGCCGATGGCTCCGCAGCATTCGCCGCCGAACGCAAAAGGCGATTCAAATCCGCGTCAGGTTTTTTCATTTATTTTCCCTCGCTGAAATGATCGCCATTTGCTTCTTCATTTTTTGCCGCGCACGGAAAGCTCGCACCTTCACGAGCGCAGTGCTCCATCCGACAAATTTTTGGATATCCGCCACGGAGCGCTGCTGCAAGTACAGTAGATCGATCACGAGTCGCTCGGCTGGTTTGAGGACCGTCATAAGGTGCTCCACAAGCTCCCGCGACGCAAAGCGCTGGTCAGGGGCCAACTCGTCGCCCGTCGCCGCCATGTTTCGGACCACGGCCGCTTGCTCTTCGCTCAGATCGGCCTCGCGCAATTCCGGTCGCGCTTTCTCCGCCTGGATCTGGTTGATGCAGGTGTTGATCGCAATGCGCGAGACCCAATGCTCCAGCGGCACCTTGCCGGAGAACTGAGACAGCTTCTGCATGATCTTGATGAAGATCATCTGGCAAAGATCCTCCTCGGCGCTTCGCGCCGGTCGATGCGCGCGCACCAATTTTGCCACCAGCGGATAGAGCGCGCGGACCAATTCGCGCGCCGCGTCATCATCCTGCCGCAGAGCCGCAGCCACAAGCTCCCGCAAGAGGCGATCATCAGCCATGTAAAGCAAAACAAGTCCACACTGCTGAAGAAGACAGCGCAGCGCGATCCGAGGTTACAGAATAAGTGCCGTTTCGCGGGGCCAAGAGAAATTTTCGCGAGAAATTTGTAACCGCGACTTCCCCGTTCCTGTCATCCATCCGTGAAAGAGGCGCTCTGATTGCGCTCAAAAACAAGAAACAAACAAAACAATGACACGAAAACTTATCACTCTCATGGCCGCCTGCGGACTCACGCTCGGCGGTCTGACCTATCTTCAAGCTCAGGATCCCAGTGATGGACCCAAGCATGAACACGGACCGGGACCGAATCATCACATGGAGAATCCGTTTGAGCACCTAGGCGAAAAACTGAGCCTGACGGCGGAGCAAAAGGCCAAGGTGCAACCGATCATCGATCAGACGAAACCACAGATCGCTGCCATCCACCAAGAAGCGATGGAAAAGATGCGGACGCTCATGGAAAGCACCAGCACGCAGATCCGTCCGTTGCTCACACCGGAGCAACAGCAAAAATTCGATGCGATGAAAAAAGCGCACGAAGATATGAGCAAGGCGATGCAGGAAATGCACGACGCCAAGTAAATGCAATTGAGCTTAGGGGAAAACAGAAACAGCCGGCGGCGATCGAAAGGTCGCCGCCGTTTTTGTGGCAGGGCCGGCGCACTACGCCGGTCCGACGCCGCAGCGGGGTGTCGCCTTCTTTGAACTACGGCCCGGATGGCTCCGGCCTGTAGACAAGAGACGTAACGATGCCGAGCAACACGGCTTGCGCGAGGCCGCTGAAGAACCATTTCACTGCGAGTTCGGCTGGCATCGGGAGAACGACGTAATTCACAATCGCCCAGACATTCTGAAACAAACCCATGAGCAGGCCAAAAACGGCGCCAGTCCCTAAATTGCGACCCGTGAATCCTTTGGCCCAGATAATGACGAAGGTGACGGCACAGAGGAGCTGCGCGGAAAGCATCCAGCTAAAATGCGACTGCATTTCGTTGTCTGGCCGCCAGAGTGATTTTGTGGCTTCGTAGTCCGGCATCAACCAGATCCCGTGGATGAGATAGTCAGTTCCAAAGACAACGATGAAGCCCGCGATGATCGCGAAAAGAAGACGTTTGATGTTCATTGCCGCAGACTAACGAGCGCTAGGATCGTAACGCGAGCCTAGAGACGTGAACTGCTGGACGATACGCTCCTATCTGCCGAGCTAACGAGCCGGCGCCCAGAAGCGATAGACCAGAGCCCCGATGCCAAGAATCGCGACGCCGATACCGGCGTTTTGCGGGAACCGCACCAGTGTGCTGATGGCCACGCCCCAGCAAGCCAGCACGAACAAGCCTGTCGTGATCGGATGCCACGGCACTCGGATCAGATTACCTTGCGCCTGTTCCATTCCGTCCCGGCGGGCCCGGGCACGAAACACCAGGAGTGATGCGCCGGTTAATCCAAAGAAGAGGACGTCAATGGTCACGACATAATTAAGTATCTGTTCGTATCGGCCCGTCATCGCCACGATTGCCGCCCAAACACCTTGCAGCATAATCGCGACCACCGGCACCCTCGTTCGCGGGTTAAGACGACCAACCGCCTTGAAGAAAACGCCGTCGCACGCCATCGCGTAATAGACTCGTGGAGCAGTGAGAATGCTCTGGCTTAGAAAACCGACCGTCGAGATCGCGATCCCGCACGCGATGACCTTCGCGCCGCGCGCGCCCAAGGCGCGGCGCATCACCTCGGACGCCGGGGTTGTTGTGTTTGCCAGGCCCGCGATACCCAGCACCCGCAAGCAGACATAGGTCACCAGGAGGTAAAGGATAATGACGCCGGCGACACCGATGAAGAGCCCGCGCGGCAGGTCCCGCCTCGGATTGCGCATTTCGCCGCTCACGAACGTGGCCGTTTGCCATCCGCCATAAGCAAAGAGGACGGGCACCATTGCTGCGGCAAGCCCTGTCAGCGCACTACCTTCGTTATTTGCAGGCGCCGCTACACTTGCCATTGAGACTGTGGCCACTGGACTGGCCACGATCCAACCGACACCAATCAGCAGCGCGATTGCGGCGAGCTTCGTTAGCATCAATGCACTCTGGACATTGCTACCGGATCGGATCCCGAGGCAATTGATCAGGGTGAGGACGCCCAGCGTTACCGCCGCAACGGCTTGCTCCGGGATGGCCAGCCCGGATAACTCGCGGAAGTAGCGGCCAAAGATGATCGCGGCTCCGGCCATGCCACCCGTCTGAACGACGAGCAACAAGGTCCAGCCGTATAAGAATGCGACGATCGGGTGATACGCGTCGCGCAAGTAGGCATATTGTCCGCCCACGCGCGGCTGGAGCACGGCCAGCTCCGCGTAAACAAATGCGCCGATCAATGCGATCACGCCACCGATCAGCCACGCGCCCAGCACAAGCATGGGCGTGTGCACTTGCCGAGCGACCACCGAGGGATTGACGAAGATTCCCGCGCCGATGATTCCGCCCATTACGATCATGGTCGCGTCGAATGGACCCAGCCGGCGTGCGAGTGACGGCTCGGGAGTTGCCTCTCTCAAAGCATTCATCGCAAACGGGCGAATAACAGGAAGTCTCCGGACGGAACGAGGGAGGGCCTATGGAATGTTGTAGATCTCGACGAGGCCTATTCCTGTCCCGCCATTCTTCCCGGCCACAATAGCTGTGTATGCTCCGGGTAGCAGACTGGTCGCGATGGCTGACTCAAGGGGATTACTCGGCGCTAATCCGCTAGCTGTAATTTGTACGGCTTGACTCGGGTCGTCCTGCCAGTTGTCGTCGGCCAGGAGCAACGCGCCGTTGCTGTCCCGCAACTCAAGCGTGGGATCAGCAAGTGCGTTGGTGATGCCGCCTTGGGTCAGCGAAGGTCCAATCGCTCGCACGATAACGTTGGCGGCGCCATTATCGCCGCCGAGGATGAAGCCTCCGATCAGCCTGTTGTCGCCTGTCTGGACAAAGCTACGCGTGCTGATGTTTGCCAGTTTTGAGGCAGCCGCCAAATCAAGATCGTAGACTTCTACTAACCCAATGCCGCCGGTGCCCCCCTGGCCACTGACGATGGCCGTGTAGGCGCCGGGCTGCAGCGTCGCGACAATAGCCGATTCCAGATCATTTGTTGGCGCCAGATGTGTGCTCTCAATCAACGCCTGTTGCGTCTGTTTCCAGTTGTCGTTGGATGTAATGAGCTCCCCGGTTGATCCGTGAAGCGCAAGCAGCGGATCAGCAAGCGGATTCGGCACATTGAATTGTTGTAAGGATGGGCCGATCGCGCGGACGATCACCTCCTTCGTGGCGTTTCCTGTGATGATGAAGCCACCAATCATGACGTTTTCACCACTTGCAACGTCTGAGCGCGAGGAGATGTTCAAAGCTTGGGGTGGTGGCGTCGCGCTGACCCTCCAGACTTGTCCGCCGTTGCCTTGGATGAGATAGTAGAGGCTACCATCGGGTCCAACTTTCAGATCGACCGGCGTGGAAAGACCCATGGCGAAATCGCTCGCCGTGTTATTAGACGGATCCATCAACCGGATCCAGCCACTGCAGAGGTCGGAGAAGAAATACTTGCCGATATAGCTGGCCGGGAATTGGTTGATCGCCGGATTGTAAAAGGTGCCGCCAACAATGGCGCATCCAGTCGTGCTGCTCGAACCATGTCCGTATTCAAATAATGGATCTCGATAATTTGTGTTCGGCGGTGAACAGAACCCTTCGCAAACACTCCAGCCGTAGTTCGAATCGACGATGCCGTCGTTGATCTCTTCCCAGGTGCTTTGCCCAACGTCGTCGATGAAGAGCCGGCCTGTGCCCGGCTGGAACGCAAAGGTGTAGGGATTGCGCAAGCCCACCGCCCAGATCGCCCGGTTGTCGCCGGAGGCAGACCCTGCAATTCCAGGAAAGATCGTTGGATTGTCAGAAGGGAGGGTGCCGTCGGCGTTAATGCGCAGCAGCTTGCCAAGCCGATTAGTCAATGTTTGAGAGTTTGCTGGGTTCGCGTTCTCTCCCACCCCAACATAGAGCTTGCCGTCCGATCCAAAATGTATCCCCCCGCCATTGTGATTAGTGGCGCTACTGAGATTATCCAGTTCAAGAATAACCGTCTCGCTCCCGGTCACAGCTACGTTCCCATTGGCGGTGAAACGGCTGACCCGGTTATGGATCGGCGCCGTGATGTCGGTGTAATAGACATAGACAAACTGGTTGCTGGTAAAATTGGGGTCGAAGGCGATTCCCAGCAGTCCCCGCTCGCCGTTGGCGATGGTTGTTACCGTGACAAACGGAGTTGCGAGCAAAACCCCATTCTCGATCACGCGGAGTTGACCTCCTTGCTGACAAACGAAGAGTCTGCCATCGGGTGCGAAGTCCATCGCCGTCGGAGTGTCGGAGAGATTACTCCCGAACTGTGTCTCCGTGAAACCGGCTGGAAGAGTGGCAGCGTCAAGTGAAAATCTACTCAGAAAGAGAGAGAGCGCGCCGCCGCCGATCAGTCGCAAAAAGTGGCGCAAGCGATCTGGCTTCGTAACCCTGGCTGCTTCTTCAGACCTAATCACATTTCTCATAATCGATATCTCCTCGAACTATCTTGCCATTCGACAAGAAAGCACTTTCGGGCTGGTAATCCAGCGCGCGGTGGGAGGTCTCGTCCAGCCCAATACCAACGTCCCAGAGTTAGTTGCGTTGGTAGGAAAACATTTCTTTGCCGATATCCAACTGCATCCTTCCCAATGCCTTTCGCGTCGAGAAATGATGGCAATTCTCGTGCTACGGAGCCCCGCGGTCGTAGACTTCGACGAGACCGACGCCGATACCGTTGTTCAGTCCCGCGAGCAGCGCGGTGTAAAGGCCCGGCGGCAACGTCGTCGCGATAGCCGCCTCGAGATTACTGCCGGGCGCCAGACCCGCAGCAATGAGTTCCGCCGCTTGAGCCGGGTTATCTTGCCAATCGTTATTGGAGGCCAGCAGTGTTCCATC